>NZ_CP162101.1:600000-1200000 GCF_040869035.1 Vibrio sp. NTOU-M3 | reverse complement strand
GAAAATGACTCTGGTCGTGAAAACCGCAACATAAAGCGACATCAATAGGTTTTATGCCCTGTTTTAGCATCATTTGAGAGTTACTTATTCGCTGTTGAATTTGGAATTGGTGAGGAGTCGAACCAAAATACCGTTTAAATTCATGTATCAAATGGTATTTATTCACTCCTGATAAAGCAGACAAATCATCCAACGATACTTTCTTTGTATAGTGGTCCGCTAAAAAATCTCTGACTCGTTGTATATTAGATTTCGCATCGGCTTCTTTTATTGGGGATAAGTTTACACTGCCATATCGTAGAATCATTTTTACTAAAATCAACTCCAGATATATTTCAATTTCAAGCTGTTCTGTATGATTATTCATTTTTGAAAATAGCATCTGCATATAGCTCTGAAAGCGAGAGTCTATGATCACACTATCTTTGAATGTAGGTAATCCATTCCGAGAATAAATTTCGTAATAAATATTGCTAATATGTTCTTCTGTTGGGTATATCGCTTTGTAGCGCCAACCTTGCCACTGACCTTTATTCCCTGTATGAATTTCATCAGGGCTAATTACTGAAATTGCCCCCACTCCAGCAGTATGTGTTTTTCCTTTGTGGAAAAACTGTTTAACTCCTTTTTCTACTAACGATATCACGTACTCACTGTGAGCATGTTTGCCAAATGATGTCTCTATGAATTGAGCATCAATTACATCGATACCATCAAAAGCAGTATGGTTTTTAATGTGGTAAAACTCGTTTTGAAGCACTGTAGAAACCTTTACATCCTTGTAAAAAATTGCCAATGTATTCTTTCAATACTTACCAAGTATGTGAAAAATATATAATATTTTCAAATATGGATTGTCAATTTTAGCTCTAAGGATTAACTCTTATATTCTTCTAAAGAGATTGAAGTTTTATTTCTACATCCAGTGCTTATTTACGAGCTAAAAATGGAGTTAGCCCCCCAATAACCCTTCCTTGTCATTGGTAATGATTTCATCACAAACCAGAGCAAACCGATAAAATTGGCTCCCCTCAGAATTCTTAACTGGATAGACAATAAGTAAAAGACGTATTAAAGATCCAGAACGACAAAAGCCCGCTGATTTCTCAGCGGGCTTTTCGAATGTGGCGGAGAGATAGGGATTTGAACCCTAGATACGCTATTAACGTATGCCGGTTTTCAAGACCGGTGCTTTCAACCACTCAGCCATCTCTCCGTTGCGGGGCGCATATTAGATTCTGGCACGACTCTTGTAAAGTACTAATTTGCTATCTAATGTTTAAGTGGTGACAAACTAAGCGAACGCCTTTTTAAGACCAATTTGCTCGAATAGGAAGCGTTGAAGTAAAGACTCTATTAACAGAGGTTCTAATAAAATAGTGTTTTATTGCTAACTTGCTGTTTTAAAATAAAAAAGTAAAGTTGAGGAAACAAGTGTACGCCCGAAAGTCGTTGCACACTAGTGTGAAGTACTTCAAAATTACTAAGTTACCGCATCAATAGTTATTCTGAGGTGGAGATGAAAGTCGCGGATCTTTTTAAGCATAGAAGTGAATCATTGTCTAAACATCACTCTGAGTTTATGCAGTGGATGCCCCCTACAGTACGTGAGTACTGGGGTGAGCTCGTGAACAAAACTCACAGCCGTCAGCTATTAACTAAGCTTCGAGATTTTCAGCAACCTGCGGTTAACGATGAAGCAGCTGCGCCTGCTCCTATTGTGATGAAGCCTGAAGCACAACGACTTCATAGCCAACTGGTGCACCAGCTGGGTGACGTTATTCATATCGGTGAATGGCTTGATGTGTCACAAGAGCGTATCGATCAGTTCGCACGTGTGACTGAAGACATGCAGTGGATCCATACCGATCCAGAACGTGCTGCGACTGAATCCCCTTTTAAAACCACAATCGCGCATGGTTTTTTAACGCTGGCTCTATTGCCGAAACTGACAGACAGCGTTGATCCAGACAACAACATGTTCCCGACGGCTAAAATGGTCGTCAATATTGGCTTAAACCAAGTACGTTTCCCTTACCCAGTAAAAGCAGGAAATCGTGTTCGTGCTGTAAGTACACTTTCTAAAGTTACGCCAATCAAAAAAGGTTTGGAAATCGAGCGAGAAATTAAAGTTGAGATCGAAGGCGTAAGACGCCCAGGGGCTGTCGTGGTTTCAGTGATTCAACTGCACTTTTAATATGGGATTAAAAAAGGAGCCTGTTGGCTCCTTTTTTGTATTTCTATTTCACCGCAATATACCCGTATTCTTCAATCAACGCTTTTGCCTTTCCACTCCCTAGAAAATTCACAAACAGTTTTGTGTTCTTATCTAGTGTTCCATCTAAATAGAACACGAGGAAAGGACGAGAAAGCTGATAGCTGCCATTGGCTATCGTCTTCGCATTAGCATCCACACCTTCAAATTGAATCGCTTTAACTGAATGGTCCACTGAGCCTGTCGAGATGAAACCAATTGCTTGCTTATTATGGTTGATTAACGTTTTCATCATGCTATTGCTATTCACCACAAGGTTATTCGGGCTGATTGCCGACACTTGTCTGTCTTTCACGACTTTCACCAGCCCTAACAAACTCTCAAAGCTGTATCGGGTCCCGGAAGAGGCTTCTCGTGTGACCACGGCAATTTTTTGGTCCGTTCCACCAAGTTGTTTCCAATTAGTGATCTTTCCTCGATAGATATCGTAAAGCTGCTCTCTCGTTAGATTCTGAATTGGGTTAAGCGGGTTTACCACGACAGCCAAACCATCGTATGCCAATGGCTGCACTTTTAGCGTTTCTTCTTGCTCTCTTTCTGTGAGCACTCTGGAGCTCATCCCCAACTCTGCAACACCCTTTTTCACCATGGCAATGCCTGCCGTAGAGCCAATTCCTTGCACGGCAATATATGTTTCAGGATGGGAAAGATTAAATTGTTCAGCTAAAACATCCATGACACGTGCAACTGATGTAGAGCCGGTGATATTTATCTCATTGGCCCATGCCGTTACTGGCATCAATACGAATGAAAACAACACCATCAACGTGGCTCGAAACATAATTTTCTCCATAACCAGATATTTGATTGCGCTCATCATATGTCTGTCAGATGACAATTTTGTGAAATGCTATACAGACTTGCATATTTCTAATACATAATAATAGTAATGCGTGTTGATAAGATGGATGAATTATGAGCCTTGTGAGTTTGTTACAAAAGCAAGTAGAAAGCCGAGCGCAACTGGTTTGCCAAACTCGTAATCGCAGCCTGCCTGTTGAGTTGGGTAAATCCAGCTATGAAATCATCGAAGAAGGTGTCGTGTTCATCAAGCAGCACTACCTACTCGACTCATCGCATTGTGATTATATGAGCCCCGTCGCCAAAGTGGTGTGGGATCAACACTCTAACTTGTGGCAACTCTACGTTACCGATGACGGGGAAAAATGGCGCCCCTACCCTTACCTCTCACAAAGCAATGACCTAACTGCAATCATGCGTGAGATCGATAAAGACCCTAAAGCGCTATTTTGGTGATCTGTTGTTATTTATGAGCCTAACCACCAGAAAAAAGACACAACCATCAGAGATGCAAACAAAATTGTTTGTGTAATGATGTAGATATATTCCAATAAGCCTTCTTTTTTATTTCCCATGTTTTGTACTCCTAAATAAAGCTTATTACGTAGCTTAAATACAGCGAAAGGATGTACGTAGTTAAAACTTATTATTATGTTTTAATTTTATGTATACAAAATTTATATATCTTTAATTTAGACTTTTGGCTCTCTCTTTCCATTTTTGTAACTCGGAGCGAAAGTGGTCAATTTGTGCATCCGTCATATGATTGATTATCGTGACAGCGTAACGATAGTTTACCATGCGGTTGTGCATTATTTTCGCTTCCAGCTGTTGTGAATACAATATTTCCGGCGTCAAAAGGAGTTGATTGAAGGACGGCATAAAGATATCTGGCTGATAACGAGTGGCAAATAAGCGCTTTAATTCAACGCGAATTAAAGTCTGGTGCGCTATCCAGTCGAGCGTTGTGATATTTAACTCAGTGACCCATTCTTTGGCAATTCGTTTTTGCTCTGAGCTAAGATCACCAATCCAGTTTTCAAATGACTCCGACACTCGTTCAAAATTGCGGGTGCGAATTTCATTTTCACTCCAATTTTGGTATTTCTTTTTAAACTTACTATGTCGAACACGGATGCCGTTCATCAGCTCTTCTACTTGCTCATCATCTAACTGGGTTAACAGTGTATGAATCTCTGGTATTAGCCTTTCCACCAATCGATCAATGTGTTGTTGGATTTGAGCTTCTTGCTGCTTAAACTCTTCAACCGTTAGTGTTCGTGGATCCATTTCGATGAGCGTATCCAGTTGCTGAATATAACGAGGGATCTCTTCACTTCGATGCCAAGCGGTCAAAACGTCAACTCTTTCAGAAACCCAACGTTCTTGCTCTTTGGTCAATTCAACATAGTCTTCGATATAATCAATCACAACCCAGTCGATATGGTTGTATAGAAACCTCGAACTGCATCCAACCGCTGTTAATAACACCAGCGCTATGACTCCCCAGATCCTCATGCTGCACTCCTTGCCACACTGCCGCTAAAGAAAGGATAGCAAGTTCAATGCCGCAAAAAAATAAGCCGGATAAACCGGCTTATTTAACGTACACATACTGCGTTTTAATCATTACTGAGATATTACGAAATGATAGGTACTGCCTCCAAGTTGCTCAGTCGAAACCACAAAGAAACCATCTTGCCATTTGACTCTATTCTTCTCATCGCTACTGATGGTTGCACCAGAGAATTGAGAGAATTTCACCGCAACTGACCCGGCATCTCGTGTAGGTTGAGAGATCCAAACATGAAGTTTTCCATTATGCTCCCGAGTAAGCAGCGAAACTTTGCCTCGGCTTACTACCTCTGGAGTTGTCACTTCTTCACTCACCCACACATTCGCAGCATACAAACCGAGTGTCGATTCTTTTACCGCGTGGATTTGCGCATTCTGGTGCAATATCGTCACATCAGAATCATTGGCGTAAGCCTGCGTTTGAGCGGCACTGCTTTGTGGTAATAGCACGTAAGCGTAATGGTTGTTTTCCGCGCTATGTTGAATGGTACTGAGCAAGCGCCAGCCCGTCACTTGGGTATCATCCATCTTGTTGCTATTGACAACAAATGGGTCTGCCCAGTCACCCGTTTGCTGGCTTCGCTCAACACTCACCGACTGAACATACGGAAGAACAATACCCAGTTGACTCCCTTCGGTATTACCTTCGATGTGAATAGTACGCTCAGGAGCGACACCATCTTTCAACGATACACCATCGACAGTCACCACATTGTTACCTTGTGGGTTTAGTTTTCGACCATCAATACCCGTGACGGTTTGATTGACACGCTCCCCTTGAATATCAGAACCAATGGCAATTATTTCATCGTCAAACATAAACCAAGATTTCTTCGCTTTTAAACTGTTATCCCAGTTATAGAAGTCCATGCCAAAGGTGCCAAACTCTTGGTTTGATGTGCCACCGACCCAACGCAATGCGGTTTTTCGACCACCCTTATACGCTGCACGACGCCCATCACTACCGGTTAATACTCGCGTATCGGATGTGGTTCCAGCTAAGCGTGTCATGTCCATCAAAGGCCAGTGATTATAGTGCTGAGCTAAATCGGCATCATACAGGTAGGTCATGCCGTCACCGGTATACCAACCACGAGCATTCTCACCACGACTGCCTGTTTCATAGTTACCTGTTCGGTAAGAATGTCCTGCAATACCAAACACATAGTTACCTTTACGGTGAACCACCCGATCCATGTTATAGAACAAGAAGTTACCTTCCAGCTCACCACGAGGCGTTAAGGTATCATCTGCCAATATCTCGTTGATGATTGGCAAGTACACCAAGTCTGTTGCAATCGCGTAAGCACTCTGCATTCGATTGTGTTGTAGGTGCTGCTTTAACATCGCGCCAAGGCGCTGCTTTTCTGCCCCTTCAATTGCTGGATACAACCTTAATAGTGAACGCAAGATGCCCGCACCTTCACCGCTTGCCTGAGCCCATCCACGAGCAATGGCACGGCCATTCATCATGTCTAGCATTTGCCCTTTAAATAGCAAAGGCTCATAGGCTTTATTAACTAAGGTTGAAATTTTCAACAGCTCCGTCGGAAGTAGATCTGAGCCTTGCAACGCAAAAAGCACTTTGCTCACACCAGACAACAACACGCCGCCATACGTTCCTGTATAAGGAATGTCGATATGCTGTAAAAAGCTTCCGTCACGGTAGAAACCATCACCACGTGTGACTTCTTTCAATACAACTGGCAACGATGCCAGTGCAAGATTGACTTCATCTTCACGATAATCCAATAACCCACGAATAAGGTTGATCAGTACCGTATCAGCTCGATTGCCGCCCGTATTACTAAACTGTCTTCCTCTGCTGCCTTCACTCCCATATTGATAACGAGGATCAGGCAACATATAGCGGGAAACTTCAATGGCTTGCTGCATCAAAGACGCAGGTAACTGTTCACGCATCAAAACGAGGATATCGTTTAAGAACGCTGGCGCACCAATTTCCCACTCATGCCAGTTGCCGAGATGTCTCATTCCAATCGTGAAATGCTTAGTTAGCATCACGTCTAACGCATCATTTAACGCTTGCTTAAGCTCTACATTGTCTTTCAACTCACCCGGCATATGGTAAGCGATCGCCATGTATTTTAACCTACGGAAGGTTTCTTTGATCTTACGTCCATCACGTGCACCAGCAAGCGGTTGGTCACTCCATATTGCCTCATTCCATTCGCTTTTCGGCGCCATGGATTCAAATGCCTTTTTGCCGGCAAGCACATGTTTATCAATGATCGCCTGAGCATTCGGATCACTTGCTAGCGCATCACTACCGACTAGGTGGGTTTGCCAGTTTTGTAACGCATTGTCATAGGTAGCTAGAGTTGTTGCATCCATAAAGCCAGATGCTTTATTCGTCATCACCAAATGCGCAGCATTCGCACCACCAGCAGCCTCTTTGGTTGCAAAGCTGAAGTAGGCAATTTGATCGCTGCTGTTTGGATTTCGAAGTAATAGATCAAGTGTTTGCTTGCCCGTATTCGCATTCACTAAGTCTGTCACATCAAGATCTAACCAACGTTCAACACCTGTCGTATCTTTGTTGATCGTATGCGTCACTACAGCCGTTCCTGACGTACTTGCGCCTGTCATATCTGGAAGGCTATTCCAGTTCAGAGCATTCTCATCCCAGTCAAAACCTTGTAGTTCGACGGCTTGTACACCAGCAGAGTCCAACGTTTTGAGGTCAGCGACATTGGCATATACCCTGAGTTTGGCGGCGGTAACCGTTGCTCCCGCAAGCTGAGAGATATCAAAGCGTAGTACAGAACGTCGGTCAAACTTGCCTGGGCCATTCTTTACTGTCATATACCCTGATGAACCAAAGTTCGTGCTCGCATTTTCGCCACCTTCGACACGCGCATCTTGCACCACCGTCAGCTGTAACTGTGAAGCAAGCGCTTTCTCGGCTTCAGCTTTTGCTGTTGAGTCAACGACACCATCATTGCCTGAGTTGCCAGTATCGGTGCTACCATTTGTTATATCACCATTGTCAGATCCTGAATCCGAACCTGAACTGCTGTCAGTATCGGTATTGCTGCTACCTGAATCTCCAGTATTTGACGCATCACCTTGTACCCCTTGCAAAACAAGTTGCGGGCCTTTGTCACCATACTCTTTGGTTGCAAAACTAATGAAGTTTGCGCCTTGATTTGCCCCTAAATCGGCTAACTCAATCACGATATTGTCTGGTGTAGTGGCTGCGTTAATCACATCTGCGATATCCAGCTCAATCCATGTGCTCTTATCTGTATCAGAAACAACGGTTGCACTGGATTGCGCCAACATCGAAAGTTGCGGATACGTGTTGTATGTGAGATTGGCTTCTGACCACGCTTCACCTTCGACTAAGCGAGCGACAATTAAACGGTCAACACCTTCTGTTTTCACACCACGAACATATAAACGTAATTTGGCGTTTTCGACTTTGTTGCGGCCAATTTCACTGAGATCAAATCGAAGTAGAATACGACGGTCATAAACACCACTGCCGTTCTTGAGCTGCATGTAACCGCTGCCACCATACGTAGATGAAGCTGAGCTGCCTCCTTGAACAAAAACATCTTCTTGTGGAGCAAGCGTTAAGCCTGCTTTTAGTTTTTCCGCGCCTTGAGCTGTGTTTTGATCAACAATTGTTGCACCGTTAAAAATAGCAACCGCTGTTTCATCGTTTAATGCTGTGACATCTTGACCCTGACTAAAGATAAACTGAACGCTATTACCCATTTGGTCGGCCGTTCCCGGAGTGATCATGCGTTGTGTCGCTGTTTGACCATCACGAGTAACCGTGAGGTTGACCACGCTATACGCATCTCCCGGCGTCGAAGCCGTCACAACTAGCTCAGAACCCGAGTTATCAAGCAATATCACGCTTGGTTTATCAACGGTCACAGTGTACTGCGGTGAAACTTCCAACGTACCCGCTTGATAGAACACGGCACTCACCATGTTTAAGCCACTATGCTCAACCGCTTGAATGGTATTGGTGTTTTGAACCACACGTACAGGTAAGTTTTGTTGATATTGCGCGGTTTGCTCTGCTGTTCTTCCCGGAGCAACAATGTACTCATAAGAGGCATTTTGCGGCTTAACTCCGTGAGGAATCGACAGCGTAAATACGTCTTTGCTAATTATCTCATCGGATGTACCACGTTTGATGGCAGACCAACTGCCTTGTTGTGCTTTGTTCGACAGCTGACGCTCACCAGAGCCTAAAAAGACATAGCCCACTCCATCATGGTGAACCCAATTGCTGCTGTTTACATCATGATCTCCCGCACTCAGAATTTGCTGGCCATCACCGATGGTCACTTCACCATTCAGTAACGTTTGGTTTAGCGTGGTATTCACCGTTTCACTGTGCGTCGAGCTGATACCAGCGCCTAAAGCAACGATTTCGTCATTGAAACTAAACCATGCTTTTTTCGCTTTGGTATTACCGCCCCCTTCTGTGAGTGGTGTTCGCTTACCTCGATCAAGTTTCCAATCAGATTCAATGCGCTCTAAGTGAGTCACATCCATGTCCATGTCCATGGTTGTAATACCGACCTTACCGTTACTTAAGCCACCAACAAAACTGACAGATTGCATGATTTCGCCCCAGTAAGCAGGTGCTGCAATATACTCAGGTGACGTCACTCCCGGGATTTTGCCCCAATCCCATACTGGGAAGATGTTGTAATACTCTTTACCACTTTGCATCAAAAACGTGGAGCCAAAACCAAGCCAATAACCGAGTAAGTTCTCTCCGTTACCATTTTCAGTTGGCTTCAAACGCTTGGAATTCATTTTAATGCCGAAGGTAAAGTCTTCAGTTGCTTTAACCGAGTAATCACTGCGCCAAAAATGCTTAAAGCCGTCAATTCCTGCAGCCCCGCTATCATAAACATGGGCTTTGTATGCCATCGCTTCTTCAGCGCGATCTGGGCTGAGCATTGCGACCATATCCATGTTAGTGAGCGATTTAGGTGTATTAACCGCGCCACTTAACTCAGACAGCTCTGCTTTCGGACGCGTGATTCCACGACCTGAGACGTTATAGTCCAGCTGACCGAATCGACCCATCCAACGCATACCATCCAAAAGTAAACCTGCTAGCATATCGACTTTGTGCTGTTCAAACTTCCATTGCAGATCATGAACATGATACGCCCAACGCAGCACTGGATTTAGAAAGACTTCACCATAACCTCCGGTATACAGTTGCGTGCCATGTTGTTGGAACGACCAGTCGTGCTGTATCCCCTCTTCTACCGTGATCTCAATGGTGTTCTCAATGTCTTTCAGTGCAAGCCCTACCATCGAGGCATCTTCACTCAATAAACCTCGGTATAGCACCCCAAGTGCAATGTCTGTACGGTTTGCACCTGTTAGTGCAAAAGATGGTTGAGAGCCAATGTCTTGCGGCAAGATTTGAATAACTTCTTGTTTAATATTACTTGGTAGCGCATCACCCAACTGAAGAGCAACGGGGCCTAAGAACTTTGGTTTCCCGATGTATTCCCACCACCAATGCGCGCTTGGCTTCACCGCAAACCAGTGCTCTAATGCTTTAACCGTCGCACTTTCATAGACTGCTAACCCTGTTTTCGCGTATGCAGTCGCAACAGTTCTCAGCTTCTTAAGGTGAATTTCTGCTGGCCATCCACTTCGGCTGGTTGAAGCATAATCAATACCCGGCCAGCTACCATCCTCTTGTTGAGTGGCAACAAACTCATTGGCGCGAGCTTCAATCGTCGAGCCGGACTTGCCCACTCGTTTCTCTTCTTGCACAACAAAATCCGGTACGATTCTCTGCTGTAATTTTTCAAAATCCGTTAGCGGTACAGAGACATCAGGTTTGCTTGGTTTATCGATAACAACTGGTGGCAATTCTACATTGTGCTGTTGTTGAATCGCTTGATGCTGCTCTTTAACCTGATCCGTTGTCTTATCCGCAACCGAGATTAGTTTTTCCGCTTTCTCTAGCTTTGCGTTTAGCGGAGCCACCGTCGCATTAAATTCTTGATTTAATGCACTCATTGATACTTTTACTGCTTCAATCTGTTGGGTTATTTGTTGCTTTTCTTCCTCACTGGCAGCATCGGATAGTTGCTGCTCTAAATGGCTTAGTTCATTTTCCGATTTAAGTAGCGTTATTTGATGTTCCGTTTCCAGAATCTGTTTTTCTTGGCGAGCTGCTTCTTGCTTTTCTTCTGCTTTTTGCTTTAGCAGTTGAGCACCTTTTATTTGGGTGTCCAACTCCTCTGTCAGTAGGTCAAGCACAATCTGGTTTTGATTGCTTGCATCATGTGGCTGTTGATCGGCTTTATCACCAATGCCATCACCATCCGAATCTTGAGTTTCTGAAGCATCTAATGGCAACGCGTCTTCTGTATCAACAACGCCATCACCGTCATCATCATCATCGAAGCCGTCACTAATGCCATCGCCATCCGTGTCTCGTAATGTAATCAGCTCAGTTAATAGTTCCGTGTCTGTCAGTACCTCTTCATTCGATGCGACAGAATTCAACTCAATCGCATTGTAATCCACAGCAATACCCGCATTTTCCTGTTGCTCAACGAAACTATTCATCGCATTTGCAACCGAAGCTAACGCTTGATTCGCTTTGGTTAACTCTTGTTGAGTAGGAGCTTGTTCTAGATCGGACAACACAACGGCAAAACTGCGAGCAAAAGCGTGGAGTTGTATTTGTTCATCTTCTACATAATCTTGCAGCAAAGCATCGACATTTGGCATGTTGACCATTTCTGCAACCACTGCTTGGGCTTCTGCTAGAGAAAGGTTTTCAGCACGTTGTTTACTATGAATGAGATGAGTAAGCGGCGTGATGTTCTTTACGCCTGCCGGGGCTGTCATTAAGTAGGATTTACGAACAACCTCTCCATGGTCTTCGTCCACCGTTTGGTGTTTGATCACACGAGTAATGAGTGGATACTCTTCTGGATCTCCTGCAATATCACTCACATCAAGCAGTGCAACCCCTCCTTCACCTGAGGTCGCATGAGGTTCTCCTTCATTAAGCTGGAAATCTTGATTAAGATCCAACCATACTGTGGCCCCTCTAAGGTAACCATCAATGGCTTTTGCCTGATAAGTTCTTGTTTCTACAGGGTCTTGCTCTGTTGTGCCAGTTGCATGGTCATCATGACACCCAACGGCGACAATGACAGAAGCCGCTAACAGAGATAATTTTGTTCTATTCAAAACAAACCGCCTTATATTGAAATTTATATTTAATATTTTTAAAACTTCGTTTCACAATAAGGAAAATTAAGACCACTCAGTTTGTATGTAAAGTAGCCTCGTTTTATAAATTTATAAATGTCTCACTATCTATACACGACAATGATGAAAGTAAGATTTATTTCACAATTATGTTTAGCCCTAAAAAGCAAACCCAAGATACAAGCATAAAAAAGCCAGCGACAACGCTGGCAATAAACAGGAAAGAAAACGATCAACTTAATGTGTTAGCGACCAAAGCCGCGCAACATTCTCCGCTAAATCAGCAAGATTAAAATCGGACTCGTTCATGGCATCTTGCAAAGACATCGCTCTTGGTACTGCGGCGAACACGGCGTCAATGCCACATTGATAAACCGCTTGGTAGCCATGCCCTGTACACCCCGCAAGTGCGATCACCGGGATGTCATACAGCTTTGCGACCTGAGCAACTCCCATTGGGGTTTTACCATGAACAGTCTGTGAATCGATGCGCCCTTCACCGGTGAATACAATATCTGCATCCTTAACAATCTCTTTAAGGTTGACCGTCTCAAGCACAATCTCGATACCTGGCTTCAAAATGGCATTGGTATACCCAAGTAGAGCAGCCCCCATGCCACCAGCAGCACCAGCTCCGCGTCTAGAAAGCACATCTTGCCCCGTCACTTGCTCAGTTAACATGCCAAAATTGAGTAATGCTTGGTCCAGCAACGCGATATCTTGCTCAGACGCACCTTTTTGTGGGCCAAAGATTGCTGAAGCGCCTTTCTCACCGCACAACGGGTTGTCGACATCACAAGCCACCAAGATTTCACATTGCGTTAAACGTGCGTCTAATCGAGATACATCGATCTGTGTTAATTCAGTGAGTCCACCGCCGGTGGGCATGATCGGCTGACCATCTGCCTTAAGAAATTGAGCACCTAATGCAGAAAGCATCCCCACGCCCGCATCGTTTGTTGCACTGCCACCTAAACCGATAATGAATCGGCTAATGCCCTGTTCAAGAGCATGTAGGATGAGTTCACCCGTGCCATAACTGGTGGTTAACTTTGGGTCACGCTGCTCTGCTGGAACATGGTGTAACCCACTGGCTGCTGCCATTTCAATCACCGCGGTGCGGTCATCGCCCAAAATACCGTAAAATGCCTCAACTACGTTGTGTTGTGGTCCCGTCACTTTGACTTCAACAATACGACCATTGGTTGCATCAACCAACGACTGCACCGTACCTTCACCGCCATCTGCAACGGGAACAGAGACAAATTTTGCCTCAGTCCACTCTCTGGCAAGGCCTGCCTGAATGGCATCACATACTTGTTTCGCTGTCAGGCTTTCTTTAAATGAATCTGGGGCGATAACCACTTTCATATCACACTCCTGCTGTTATGGTTGTTATAGAAGTACTAGGCTAAGAATATATACCAGTGTCATTGCCGTGACACCCTGCACTAACGTTGCCATGGTTTGAGCACGGTACGCCAAACCCACTTTCATGCGGCTAAATTGAGACACTACCCAGAAGAAGCTATCGTTCGCATGAGAGACCGTCATTGCACCAGCACCAATTGCCATCACGGTCAGTACTCGTCCCATCTCTGAGTCCAAGCCTAGTTGACCGAGCAATGGAGCCACTAATGCCGAAGTAGTCACCAGCGCAACCGTTGACGATCCTTGAGCTGATTTCAAAGCAGCAGCAACAATGAATGGCATAAAGATACCGACACCGAGCGCCGACAATGTTGTACCTAAATACTCACCGAGTGGTGTTGCTTTGAGTACTGCACCGAATGCGCCACCGGCACCAGTGATCAATAGAATTGGCGCCGCAGCAGTAATACCTTGGCTAATGCGTTCGCCAAACTCTTCAATCTTCTTCTCTGACTTCAATAAACGAACCGACAAGAACAAGCCGATAACCAAGGCTGTCAGCGGTTGGCCTAAGAACGTTAGAACATCAAATACAAAGCCCTCACCTAGTGGGTGACTTGGGAACTTAGCAATCGAACCAAAACAAATCAAAATGATTGGCACAAAGATTGGGGCAAATGCTTGGCTTGCTGTTGGCAGCTCACCATATGAAGCTTTGAGCGCTTTCCAATCTTGTTTCACTTCATCAAGCTCTTCATCACCATCAGGCTCAACATCTTTGAAACGGTTTGCCCACAGCATACCGGCAATCGCGGCTACACCAGCAACAAAGATACCGACACCAATCACTAAACCTAGATTTGACTCCAGCCCTAAGTTACCTGCTGCGGCAATTGGACCCGGCGTTGGCGGCACAAAAGTGTGAGTGGCGTATAGACCGGTCGCTAAGGCAACACTCATCGCTACGCTAGAAGTTTTAAGACGTTTCGCCAACGACTCTTTTAAAGAATTAAGAATAACAAAGCCCGAATCGCAGAACACAGGAACGGAAACAATGTAACCAATGATACTCATGGTCAACGTTGGAAAACGGTCACCAAGCACTTTAATCACGGTATCTGCCATGGTAATGGCTGCACCGCTTTTCTCAAGTATCACCCCAATGATGGTACCTAAGACAATGACCAGACCAATGTAACCGAGAATGCCACCAAAGCCAGATGCTATGGTTTTAGCAATGCTATCGGCGGGCAAGCCATACGCAAATGCGGCCAAAAATGCCGCCATGATCAACGCGAGGAAGGGATGTAATTTAAATTTGGTGGTAGCGAGTACGATAAACGCAATCACCGCCAATAGGATTAGTATAAGACTCATAAAAACTCCATTTAGTCACTATGCCTTTTCGTTGTGTTTACCCTCTTTCCAACATGGCTGGATAGAGAAGATAAAGAGGCTTTGTAGGGTAGAGTCTATTATCCGCATCAAGCTAGTTTATTCCTTTGGGCAATACAACAAATATTTTTATCAATTAGATAACATTTTTGTGCATCCGCACAATTCTAATTCAATTTTGAGATCTGTGACGCAATATAGAGTTCGGCTAAACCTATAAATTCCGTGGTTGATAGTCCGGTAATTTCAGTGATTTTGTCCAAACGGTATCTCAGCGTATTCCTATGAATAAACAAAGAGTTAGCACATTCAGATAAGTTCCCATTGCATTGAAAGAACACATCAAGGGTTTTCATTAATTGTCCAGAGCGGTCGTTTTCTCGTAACTTACGGATAGACAAACACATTTGTTCACCTTGCCAATAGTCATTGAGTGGAGCAAGCAATACTGGTAATCGCAGCTCTTCGTACAAATGCTTAACTTGTTCAGGGTTTCGCTGTCTGCCAATAAGCAGTACTTGCTTTGCGCTTTGATAGGAACGATATAGCTCTGTAGGTGAGGTAAAGAGTTGGCCAAGGGCAATATCAAACCCATCGATATTGTGTTCTGATAAACGAGAAAGCAGCTTATCAATACGCACACTTTCTTGTTCGCTTTGCCACGCTTCCCCTTGCCGACAAGGTTTTAGGACTACGATTTCGGTCATGGATGAAATCGCCACTAAGTTGTCACGCTGAGGGTATTCAAGCAAATCGACCACTTTGCGAATACTTTGTAGGCTTTTGGGTGTCTGACCTTCTCTGAATTGGATCACGACAGCAACGCGAGGCTGAGAAAGATCGATAGACAATTTAGCGGCCCAGTGACTCAACTCTTGTGCTGACAGCTCATTATTGATCCACGCAGTGATGAATTCTTCTCTGTGCCGCCGATCCCACTGCAACTGTTCAACCAATGCTGCTTGATCAATGATCATTTCCGCAGACATTTTAACTAAGTTGGCAAAGTCTCGGATCTCATCAGGCTCACCTGTGATGCCCACGATACCCACCACTTGTTGGTTGCTGTGCAGTAGCATATTAATGCCCGGCTTGACCCCTTTTAAGCTCTCGCAGCTCTGTTTGGTCAGTTCAATGGAATCTCCATGCTTTAGGGCGAGAATCGCACCATCATGCACTTGCCCTAAGCGAGTGGGTTCTCCTGTCCCTATGATGATCCCAGCGTGGTTCATCACATTGATATTGTAGCCAATGATTGCCATCGTACGATCGACAATTTGCTGCGCCAATTGATTGTCCAGTATCACGTTTACTCTCCTGCGTTCCATGTGCGTTATAGGCGCAGTCACGCACGGAGTCGAGCGCGCTGTGTTGTTATTAGCTTCCAGTCACAAAAAAGCCCTTCCAGTGGGAAGGGCAAAGAATCATCCGCTCGCTATTCGATGATTCAAAACTGATTAATAGGCCTCTACATTCAGTAACACACCATCGTCGGTGGCAGTTTCAAACGTCACTTTCAATCCAATGTCTGGAAGAACGAAATACTCCCCAACAGAAAGAGGCGCATCTTGAATGGTTGTTGTGAGTGGTTTGGTGTCAACGATGTAACTCGTTATCGTTGACCCACTAGATTTAGCCATTCGAACAATCACCCCATTGATGTATGGATCGTCTTCACTCCACTGTTCAAACTGGTTTTGAAGCTTTCTATATTCGACAAAAATCGAGCTGCCATCCTTGCGTAATAATCGATACCCCTGCACCAATCCATCTCCCCACAGCGACGATAAATAGTATCGCCCGGGCTTAGTAATCCGTGGAAGCTCTGTTGAAAGATCTAACCACCCGGTATGCGCATGGTAAGTGATAGGAAATAAATGCACTCCTCCCCCATTCAGTGTATTGGAGGGATCTTTCTGATTTTTTTCCTCGCATTGCTCATCAAGAATGATACCGCCCGCTTCTCGTGAGCAAGATTCTAGAGAGCGAGCATGAAATCCCCCTAGGTTATGACCAAACTCGTGGTTCCAGAGCTGCATCTTGTGACCAGACGCATTAGCAATGGTCCATTTTCCGGGCGTTGCAGCTAATCCACTCCATGAACACTTTACTTTCTGAGTATTCACGAAGTAATAATCAAAGTCGTTTAGATCAACAAGGCTCTTCACCGCATCTTTTGCCAGCCCAACAACACTACTGGTACACGCATCAGGTTTTGGCCCCACATCAATGTTAGGAATGAACGTACCAACAAGGTTTAAGCGGCCGTGAGACGCAATAGTGACACCTCTTGCAAGTGAATTGGCATCAGGCTCCTGACTTAACACCGTTTCCTTAACGCTTGCGGCATATACTTCACTGCTTGGCCCATTTTCAGAATAGTAGGTATCAATAAGCAGTATTTTCTTTGTGCCTAACACTCGCCTTTGTCGAAAATCAGCAAACTCGATATTAGGAATCAACCACGTTGTTCTGTCTGACGCATCGAGGATGTTTTTCACCACGATGTTGTCATTTTCAAGCATCAACCGGTTATATTTATTATCCCCACCTAAACGAGACGTATAGTAGTGAGACAGCTCAGTAGTATTATCAAACTGATTCAACGATGGAGTTTGCCATAAACGGAAGCCAGTTAAGTCGCCACTTCCACTGGCAATACAATTAAGGAAAAACGGAGGGCCGTTTTTGCCTTTCTTCGCTAAACACGTTTTGTCCGCACCAGACTCAAGCAAAAACACATTCTCAATATAGTACTTTGATGAACTGTCTTTAAACCGCCATTGCTGTTTGGGATTACTGATATCACACACCTCAACACGCACTTGATCTAAAGATTCGCTAAGTGTTAAACAGCGCTCATCGTTTTCACCTAGCTTAATTAAAGACACACCCTCATTGAGCATTGATTTTTCGATAACATTGAGCTGTTTACTTACAACAAGTTCGCCATAGGAAAATTCAATTGTCTGAGCCCCCACTTTTTCCCAAGGGATGACAAGCACGTCTCCTGATGGAATACCTTGGACAGGGATACCATCAATTTTAATTTTCAGATTCTGATAATCGATGCTTTTTGAGGAATGGCTATTACGTGCTGATACAAGAGATGCTCGCACTTCAATGACTTCCCCTTGTAACAACGAAACATCGAGGATTTCTATCTGCAGCGCTTCTTTTTGGGGTTCTGAAGTACCAGCCTCAGTTTCTTCTGTATCGTCGTTATCTTTTATGTCATCTGATATCTTCGGTGGCGAAGAAGTATCACTCAAAACTAGGCCTTGAGGCTTACATCCAGCAATAACAATGAGTAATACAGCCACTGAAAGCACGAAAGTCTTGGGCTTATCTATGTTCATAAATGGGTAGTCACCTGTTTACTGATGACAAACCAATCTATATAAATCTCTGTTTTTTAGTAGTTAATTTTACTTAAATTACCTTAGCTAAAATTAGCCATTGAAAATTCCCCTAGCAAATAAACAGCATTAGGCATTAGCGAGGTTCACCAGATGAATTAAGCAGGTCATATTTCGCTTTCACAATGCATTGAACAATAGGGATAAAAAAAGCCAGTAATGCTTTCATTACTGGCTTTGTTTTTAAACTATGGCTTATTTATGCTGCCGCGTTTTCTTTCGAGTCCGTAGGTTGAGGCTCAGAGAAAACCTGTGTTGGCTTAGCCACCAAACTCCGAGTTTCTTGGTTCACTTCAATAAGAACCACCTCTAGCGTGTCACCCAATCGATAAACCAACTCTTTATCAATCGAAATCGTTCCGCTTTCACCATTCGATTCGATACGTTCTTTGTTATCAACAATCACTGAACTTGGAATAAATGCTGCCGCGCCGTTCTCCACTAAACGAACACGAGCCCCTGCGCGTGAAATATCGAAAATTTCACCTGTAAACTTCGTTTCTTTCGCTGGCGCATCCGCTAACGTGCGCGCATACAACCAATCGCCTACATTGCGCTCGGCAATTTTGTGATGTTTACGGTGGATAGCAAGCTCTTCACCCACCGACTCATCAGCAGTCTGAACAGGCTCTTTACCTAAGATATGTGCCTTTAACATACGGTGGTTGATCATGTCGCCGTATTTACGAATTGGTGATGTCCATGTCGCGTATAGCTCTAAGCCCATAGCGTAATGCGGCAGCGGCTGATTACCAATTTCGCTGTATGCTTGCGCTTTACGAATACGGTTATCTAAATAAGATGTTTCTTGACTCGCTAACCAACGACGAAGCGCAGCAAAGCCGTCAAGAGTCGCAACGGATTCAGCAGTGAATGGCAAATCACCTTCTGGGTTCACAAGTGCTACTACATCTTCAATCTTTTCAGGTTTGAACCCTGCGTGGGTATTAAACACACCAGAGTTAAAGCTCGATTGAAGTGTTTTACCCGCACAAATATTGGCGGTGATCATCGACTCTTCCACCAAACGGTTTGCACTGCGGCGCATGTCTGCATGAATCGCAACCACATCATTGTCTTCACTAAGTTCGAATCGATAATCAGGACGATCTGGGAATACCACGGCATGTATTTCACGCCAGTTTGCTCGAGCTAGGGAGAATTCATACAAGTCACGAACAATTTCGCCAATCGCTTCACTTGGTTCCCAGTTTTCTGATTTGCCATTTTCTAACCAATCAGAGACATGATCATATACCAAGCGCGCATGAGACTTGATATTCGCAGCGAAGAATTTTATGTCATCACCAATCACACCATCTTTATCGACGTTCACTGTGCAACATAGCGCAGGACGGACTTCGTTCTCCATCAACGAACATAGCTCATCAGCAAGATCGCGCGGCAGCATAGGGATGTTGCGACCTGGTAGGTAAATGGTAAAACCACGTTCTCTCGCAACCTTATCCATATCACTGTCCGGAGTGATGTATGCCGTTGGGTCAGCGATAGCAATCGTCAGGTCAAAACTACCGTCATCTAGCTTCTTCGCATACAGCGCATCATCCATATCTTTGGTCGATTCGCCATCGATAGTGACAAAAGGAACGTGCGTCATATCAACGCGCTCTAGATCCACATCATCTATTAGCGCCCAGTTATCGATGCCAGCAGGCTCACTGTTTGGCAAGTCGTTCTCAGCTAACGTTACCCACCAAGGTGCAATTTTGTCGTCTGCATCGGTAATTTTTTCCGAGATCTCAACAAAGAAACCATTGTCACCTTTCAATGGATGACGAGTTAAATTGGCAACGACCCAATCACCTTCAGCAAAATCATCCGTTTTAAGCCCTTTCGTTACTTTGGCTTTTAGCGATAACTTTTTCAGTAGCGGATGGTCTGGCACAACATTCAACTTGCCCTTAAATAATTTGATGCGACCAATAAAACGCGTCATGCTTTGCTCTAAAAGCTCTTGAGGTTCCGCCACTTCACGTTCATTTTCGGTTCTGATGATCGCCACGACTTTATCGCCATGAATGCATTTTTTCATGTACGGTGGTGGAATGAAGAAACTGGTTTTATTGTCGACTTCTAAGAAACCAAAGCCTTTTTCAGTCGCTTTGATTGTCCCTTCTTTTTTAGGAAGGTTTTCTTGAATCTGTTGCTTTAGCTGAGCGAGTAACGGGTTATCTTGAAACATCTTTAATCGTCTAACATCAATAATTGGCCACACTATAACACCACGACTCGGATTTGCTAATTAAAACGGTACTCCAAACGAGCAATTTTTGGCCTTTCCGGACAGGGCTTTTTCCTTTGTAAAACGCTTCATGGCGGGAATTTCGCCACTTTTACCAGTTATGAGAAAAATATGTGATGAATTTCAATTTTTTCTGGCTTTTTTTATGCTTTTAGGGAATAATCCGCCCCCTTATTTACGTCCCTAGCGGCTTGATGCGATTTACGACTTATCCGCATCTGAACGGAATCAGCTCTTTTCTGGATTGGTATTGGAATTGGTAGAGCTCGTGGGACCTTTGTTGACATATATATAGTAGGATCCCAATGACAGATTCTGTAATTCAGTTTAGCGATTTAGCGCTGAACGACTCTATCCTTTCTGCTCTTGACGGAATGGGTTTTGTTTCCCCAACTCCGATCCAAGCAGCAGCAATCCCACACCTAATGGAAGGTTCTGATGCGTTAGGTAAAGCGCAAACGGGTACTGGTAAAACTGCCGCATTCTCTTTGCCTTTGCTCAACAAGCTTGACCTGTCACAACGTAAACCACAAGCAATTGTTCTAGCACCAACTCGTGAGCTTGCTATTCAGGTAGCAGCAGAAATGAAGAACCTAGGTCAAAACATCTCTGGCCTGAAAGTGCTTGAGATTTACGGTGGTACATCAATCGTTGATCAAATGCGTGCACTTAAAAATGGTGCTCACATTGTGGTAGGTACACCAGGCCGTGTTCAAGACCTTATCAACCGTGATCGTCTACACCTAGACGAAGTACACACATTCGTTTTAGATGAAGCGGATGAAATGTTGAACATGGGCTTCGTTGATGACGTAACGGCGATCATGGAGCACGCTCCTTCTTCTGCGCAACGTGTACTATTCTCTGCAACAATGCCTCCAATGTTGAAAAACATTGTTGAGCGCTTCTTGCGTAATCCAATTACGGTAGACGTAGCTGGTAAAAACCATACTGTAGATAAAGTAGAGCAACAGTTCTGGGTTGTTAAAGGCGTAGAAAAAGACGAAGCAATGTCTCGTCTACTTGAAACGGAAGAGACAGACGCATCAATCGTATTCGTACGTACTCGTCAAGACACTGAGCGTCTAGCTGACTGGCTATGTGCACGCGGCTTCAAAGCGTCTGCACTACACGGTGACATTCCTCAGTCACTACGTGAGCGTACGGTTGATCACATCAAACAAGGTGTTATCGATATTCTAGTAGCAACTGACGTTGTTGCTCGTGGTCTTGATGTGCCACGTATCACGCACGTATTCAACTACGACATCCCATTCGATGTCGAATCTTACATCCACCGTATCGGTCGTACTGGCCGCGCTGGACGTAAAGGTAAAGCGATCCTTCTTGTTCGTACTAACCAGCTTCGTATGCTTCGCACTATCGAGCGTGTTACTAAGTCTTCAATGGAAGAGATCCAACTTCCGCATCGTGACAAAGTCGCTGAAGCTCGCTTAGCGAAACTAGGTACAGAGCTAGAAACGGAAAAAGAACATAAAGCACTAGATAAATTCTCTGAGCTTGTTGAAAAACTTCAAGAGTCTCTAGAGCTAGACGCAGCAACACTTGCTGCTATCTTGCTTAAACGCCAGCAAGGTAAACGCCCACTATTCTACATTGGCGAAGACCCAATGATTGAAGCAATCGAGCGTGACAAACAGCGTCGTAAAGAGCGCCGTGAGGGTGGTCGTGACGGTCGCGGTCGTGATCGTAACTTTAGCAATCAAGATTGGGATACTTACCAATTACAAGTTGGTCGCGAACAAGGCGTACAAGTTAAAGACATCGTTGGTGCACTTGCAAACGAACTTGGTCTAACAAAAGGTTCTATCGGTGCAATCAAACTTGCACAAGGCGAAACGTACGTTCAGCTACCAAAAGCTATGTCTTCTGAAACGGCAGGTAAACTACGCAAACTGCGTATCCGCCAAAAGCAAGTTGACGCTGTAGTATGTGACTTCAACGACTTCCGTGAGCCACGCCGTGGTGGTGGTCGTGACGGCGGTCGCGGTAATCGCGATGGTGGTGGCCGTCGTGAAGGTGGTTATCGTGGTAACCGCGAAGGCAACCGTGAAGGTGGCTACCGTGGTAACCGTGAAGGCGGCCGAGGTGGTCGCGATGGTGAACGTCGTTTTGATCGTAACCGTGGTGGTGATAACCGTGGTAACTATCGTGGTGAACGTGGTCATGGCCGTGGACGCCGCACAGAAGCGTAATCTTCTATAAAGAACAGCAAAAGGCCACCATGCGGTGGCCTTTTTTATGCGCTGGAAACTTTAAATCTAAAAAAACGCGATGCTGCCATCGCGTTTTTATTCGTCTTAACTTAGGCTATTGAACGTATCACAAACCTTCATATCACCTGACTCAAATCCTCGTTTAAACCATTCGATTCGTTGAGCCGAGGTACCATGAGTAAAAGCATCAGGTTGAACAGCACGTCCAGCCATTTTCTGCAGATGATCATCTCCAACAGAATTTGCAGCACGGAGACCTTCTTCTAGATCACCAATGTCTAACATGTCCATTTTCTGATCAACTTCATGTCCCCATACCCCTGCATAGCAATCCGCCTGCAGCTCTAACATCACGCTCAGTTTATTCGCTTCCACTCGATTTGAGCGTTGCTGCAATTGATGGACTTCAGAGCTCGTACCAACCTGATTCTGCACATGGTGACCAACTTCATGCGCTATCACGTAAGCAAACGCAAAGTCCCCCGGAGCACCAAGCTTTTTAAGCTCATCCATGAAGCTGAGATCTAGATAAACCTTGCTGTCTGCAGGACAATAAAAAGGCCCTGTTTGCGCCTTACCTAACCCACACCCTGTTTGTGTCATGCCGTTGTATAACACAAGAGTCGGCTCTTGGTAGTTTGGGCCTAGTTTCGATTTCCAAACCTGTTCTGTCGTTGCCAAGATAGCAGACACGAATTGTTTATTCTCATCATTTTCAACAATTGTCGACTCATTTGCTAGTGGAGACATGCCCGGCAATGCTCCTCCAGTAAGATGTTGGTACGCCATTAATGCGCCACCAGCAAGCAAAACGATTCGCCCAACTTTACTTCTCATTAAAAACGGCAGTAGCCGAATTAAGCCAGCAGCAGGTACACCTGCACTTACCGGACTTTGCCCTCTACGGTCGTCAATATTGTTACTTTGTTCAGAATTACGCCAACGCATTGGGGTGTTACCTCATTATCAATTCTAACGTAACAATAAGGCAAACGAGCTCTACAAAGTAGCAACAGAAATGCGAATATATGCATATCGATAAAAATTGACACTACTCAGACAAAACAGAAAAAAGTGTTATTTCCTATGATAAGGACAGCATAGAATACTGTTTTGGTTTATAAGAACAGCAAATATCTATGCGCAGTTTAAAAATAACAAATCGGCAAGGCACTGTGTGGCACCCATTTATCATATGCAAACGATTAACATTCGCTGTTAATTAATTCGAGAATTTTTGTTGCTGGTTCGAAATGATCTAACCTGTGAGTTTGAATCCACCATGTGGCAGCCTCCATGAGTAGCTCAGGAGTATCATTCTTGTTGCGAAAAAAAGCATAGAAGGAAACACCTACATTTTGTCCTTTCTTCGCGATCTTAGCCTCACAGACTTCAATCATTTTCTCTCTTAAAATCAAACGCACTTCTTTATCCCATCCAAGTTAGATTCAACTTTTTATACTTGATGTAAGTGACAGAATTTGTCAGTAGCATCCACTCATTCGATGCAAAACCGTCATAAAGCTTGTTAAACCATGCCAGCCGAGAGTTCTAGATTTTTTTAATAAACCATGTACCGCGACACGGCCCATTGGTGAGGTGCCATTTCCCTTCTAATTTGTTCGGGGTTCCATTCGCTGAGAAGCGATAATCCCATTGACGATGATTCGCATATAAGACGAGCTCTCCAGACTCCGATACCCACCCTTGAAGTGCTGTTCCGTTATAGGTCAATAGAAGTGATGCTTTGCCCTGCTCAATCTTGCCAGTAATCGTGGTACGCTCACACATATTGTTATTAGTGACATTTATACGTCTTCCTTCCCATTGGCCGTCGTACTTCTTCGAGATAACAAAATCAGGGTGTGCTGGAAGCTTGGGGAAAGATTGAGGATCGCTACTACCAAACCAATTCTGTTTACTTCCTATGACAACAAATAAACCAAATGCGATAAATACCAATATCCCTTTGTACTTCATCCTAGCTCCTTAATTGATGTGCCTAGTAATAAATGGTTTGATTTATTGTTGGTAATAACAACTCATTCTCTCCTGGATAGAAGTTGTCCATTAACATCGTAGAATTAAAATGAACATTAAGATCGTGAGTTTCTTTCGATTTTTGTTCTCCCTCATAACATGCATTATTAATCGTTTGATAGATGGCTTTCCCGGTCGAAACGTTAACATCAAAGCGAGTGTAATCGCACTCAATGAGGCCATACTCGACCGTTGCACCGATCAGCTGCCAATCACTCAGCTTATTCGAATAACGGAAACGGTGCACATAGCTCCATTTTTGGTTGCTGCCACCAAAATGACGGATGACTAATGCCCCTCTTTCTACATCAATTCCAGAAAATGGGTCTCCCATCATTCCACCATGCAAGCTCGGTAGTACAGCAGAATCATTTGTATGCCACAGTTTCCAACCCTGTGGCATCTGTTTGTAGATCAAGATACTCCTAGCCGTCCCCATGTCTGTCGATAACCCGTTATCAATCACAATGACTTTTTCTCCTTTACCATCTTTATCAAGGTCACCAAATGCTTCAGCGAGCACTTTTGCGCTTTCTTGCTGAGGCTCAGCCAAACAGGTACCGCTAAGCAATGTAAAAGCCAATACTAAATAACGCGTCATTAAACACTCCTTTTCATAAAGCTTTGCTGGATAGGCGAATAGAGAGGCTAGGTTACCCATCTATTTATGGGTTAGGGATAAATGCGTTGTATATCCATATCATGAACTGAGGAATGATCATAATGTTAAGAAATAACTATAGAATTCAGAATCTCTTACAAAGCCCTGTGACTCATAAAGCCCTTGAGCATTATAGTTATCATGAGCTGTCTCTAATGAAAGCCCTTTCGCACCTGTGCCTCGCGCAAAATCCGTCGCTGCTTGTATCAGCATTCTACCAACGCCGTTACCACGTTCACTTTCTAGCACATATAAGTCGTTCAAGATCCATGTTCGTTGTAGAGAAATTGAAGAGAAGCTCGGATAAAGCTGGGTAAAACCAATCACTTCCTCTTGGCAATTTTTTGCCATGAATATAATTGATTCATTGTTGGTTAACCTTTCTTCAATATACTTTCTTGCCGATGCCAGATCACTTTCCTGTTCATAGAACACTCTATACGCGTCAAAAAGAAGCGCTAGTAACTCCACATCCAGAGACGTTACTTTTTTAATTTCCATATACAAATTCCTATTCGATTAATACGCTGTGGTCTTATTAAAAGGGATTAAAGCATTGAGGCTTATGCTTTCTTGACAAACTTTGCAGTGACCATCATCTCTCCTGCACCATCCACTTTGCAATCCAATTGATGATCTTTGCCATCAACAATCCGTCTTACGATAGCTTTGGTACCAATTTTTAAAACAAGAGAACTGCCTTTCACTTTAAGGTCTTTCGCCAAAGTGACTTTGTCACCTTCAGCGAGCGCAGTGCCATTTGCATCTTTAACACTAATTTGTTCTTCAACAACGGAAGGATCCCACTCATAAGCACATTCAGGACATACGAGGTGATTTTGATCTTGATATACGTACTCAGATTGACAATTTGGACAAGGAGGGGAAGACATAAGCTACCATTTATATGTTGAGATTTAATGCTAGCTTCATAGTAATAGTTCACGCACGCACAATCGAGCAGATTGTCCCATTAGTCTCATATTTTAACGAGTTTACTGGCAGGCTTTAATGCTCATATTGAAACAACATAATGGCCATACCCAAAAATGCGAGGGCTCATCTTTAAGTTGTTTCGAAGCAATAGCCAAAGCGGTCCATTTTAACCGGAACATTAAAGTATCTTATCTTAGAGGAGTTCCTATTTTAGATTGTCAGTTAACCATATTTCTTAAGTTTATATTCTAAGTTTGTTTTAACAGACAACCACTCAGTATTGATAATCGAAAAAACAACGGTATCTCGATATCCTCCATTGGGAAGCTTTTGATGATTTCGTAATACGCCATCTTGTTTAGCGCCTAATCGACTAATTGCAGCTCTTGATGGGTGGTTATGCCAATTTGTACGGAGTTCTACCGCAATCGCGCTTAGGGTTTCAAAAGCATGGGTCAAGAGCAGATATTTACACTCACTATTACACGATGTTTTCTGGTACCTTTTGCTGTACCACGTATAACCAATTTCCACTCGATGGTGCACTGGGTCCGCGTTGCAAAAACGTGTTGATCCAATGATGTCTCCACTCATTTTATCTACCACAACGAATGGTAGAGACGAGCCAAGAGATTGTTGTTCAAGCGCAACTGAAATGTACTTTTCAACATTCTCTGCATTTGGAACCGATGTATACCATAGGTTCCATAGTTCTCCGTCTGATGCGGCTTTAACCAACGCTGACGCATGTTCAGCACGCATCGGTATCAACCTTATTGTCTCAGATTCAAGCTCAACTTCTTGTAACCACATCGTACTGTCCTTGTATTCGCATTTTAGTAAGGTAGCTTGTACAGCGTGTAAAATTGACAGCGCTATAAACAAGAAACCCAACGCGAAGGCAAATTGCCATCCGTTGGGTATTCAGCTTCCCTTGACTTGCTCATAGGGTTGTATAAGCAAGGCAGAGTGGAGAGTCAGCACCGCAGACCCTCCATTTAAGATATCAGGTTCAAACTTTACTTATAGAAAGCTTCCACTTCACCTTTAAGCTTAATCAGCATTGGTTGACCCCAACGGTCTTTTGCTTTTGGCGAAGCGATTTTCACCCAACCTTCACTAATGCAGTATTCTTCAACGTCTGTACGCTCTTTACCGTTTAAACGAATACCAATTGGGTGCGCAAAACACTCCTCTACGTAATGTGGACTACGTGGGTTACCAGCTAAGTGATCTGGCAGTTCTGGTTTTGACATATTATTGTCGCTCATTTTTATGACCTAACATTTGATTTTGAACGCCTATTTTAGGCTACTGAAAACGCGAGCTCAACTATCAAATCAGATAATACGTCATTCCAAACCTAGCTGCAGGTGATAAAGTTAATCGATGTCTCTCACAATACTTTCGACTAATACCCCAGAAACGAAATGCAAGGTGACCGCTTTTGTATATTTAAGCTGAAAACCTAACTCTATATTGCAGTCAACCAAGTCTCCTTGGGGTAATTCAAACTCTCCTGTAAACCAGTTCGCCACAATAGGCTTCTCATTAACTAGCCGATACTTTCCTTCAATTTGGACTAGAAACAGTTGGTTATCTCGAATCTCCCATGTTGCTACATAATTGCGCCAGCAAGCTGTTGAAAGATAGACTCCTTGAGTGTCATAATCTGCAAGCTCTGCATTGCTTAACTCTTCAATCTTGACGCCATCAACAGGAAAGCTCAAACAAACAGGCATTGGATATTCACTGCCTAGGTACTTGCAGCTATCTTTTATTTGGTCCGTCATATATTCTCCAAATTAGTTGCGGCTTAAGTCCACATTAAAAGTTACTTACTTCCTATTCAAGTCATGTCCCTGAATGGACAATATCAAGCACTAGATGCACGTTTCAGCCATCAAAATTTCTGTAATGTATTGAGCGTTACTCTCTAAATATTCAATATCTGCCATATATGCTAAATGGTGGCCATCTTCAATATTCTGGATAAAAGCTTCATGACCTAAGTTTGCTTGATTGTGCATATGATCGATCAAGGCTTGCACTCTTTCTATCATCTCCATCACCAGAGGTTTACGAGCACCAAGACTTAAACCATACGCATCGCAAAACTGTTTTGCTCTCAAGGACTGCGATGCTATATCACCCATAGCATCATGTTCATGTGTTTTAAAAGGAGCCCAACAATATAGAACATAAGCGATATCCCAAGTTCTTGGTGCAGGGTGAGCGGTATCAAAATCAATGTTCCCTACTACCTGAGAACCAACCAATGAGACATTATAAGGCGCGTAATCACCATGACATATCACCTCCGCTGCTTCTTTACGCGGCAGCATCCACTCCAGTTTTTCGAGCGTATTTTTTGAAAGAAATGAACTAGATGCATCATGATATCGGCGTAAAAGTTGAGCCGCAGTAATGAGAGCCTCTGTGGTAGCAATATTGCCCTTCAGTGGATAATTGACAACATCACCGCAAACATACGAAAGAATTTCATTGTTATTATCATCAAAACCATACGGCTTAGGCGCTGAAGTAAAACCCTCCGCCGCAATATGTAACAGTAAGCGATGCACCGTTTCAGACCATTTTCCACGAGGTCTGTAGACCTTATTTTCAGAACGAAAAATTGAATTGTCCCGACCACCTTGAAGTATTTCCATTAACTTCCTTATTCATATTTTGGGGATTATGGTGCCTATTAAAATAAACCGTACGCAGCTTTAGGAGATTGATACCTCTCGCCTAACACACTATAAACAGGCTTAAACTGAAGTTTTGACTCTCTCTTAAATGCTTTTCTACGTATTAGTTTGATATCGGGTCGCCATTTATGCTCCCTGAAACAAGTTCAGTTGTATTACCACCTGCTACAATTTTAATTGCTATACTATACCCAGACAAAACCCACCTTTCTGAACTAATTGACTTTTTTTCTCCTGAAGGCAATGTCACGGCTGAATTGTGTTCAAACTTGCATGTATCAAATGTCCCTGCAGCAATTGTAATTACTTCCATGCCGACAAACTTGTTTGATTCATCGTAAACAAACTGATCCGTTCCTGAAATCATCGTATGTGTGCCACTATCTGTCTCACCTAATTTCAAATCAAAAGCTACTTTAGACGGCGGTGAATAATACCACTCTTGGTTTGCATCCGTGCCACCAACTATAAAGTAAGACTTATTGGCTGCATCTACAGTTAAATACAAACTGTCACCTGTATCTTCATTATATTGTTCAATAACATCCTGCCCTTGAAACTGAGCACTTTTGACTAAAGTATTTTGTACTGAATCAATATTGTTTTTCCTAGTTGTAGCTGTATACCTAGTACCCGGTTCAAATAGCTGAGTACCAAAACAACTGGATGCATCTATTTCAGAGCTAGTTGAATCAATAGCGCCACCGTCTCCACCACCACAACCAACAATTATTGTGCTAAATCCTACAAGAAGAGTAGATTTCATTCTCATTTATTCATTTCCATTACTATAAAAAGTGACCATTACATAACACATTAAGGTCTGAGCAATGCTCCACCCTAGCTTAAACCACCGCACCTTAAAAACTGAAATCACCAAATGTTGTGAGTCACTCAAAGTGCGTTGTCACATACTTACTCTATTTGTTCTCGTACCATTGATGCTACGGCGAGGGAAGTTGAGTCATTTAGTATTGATAAACCATTTATAACACCCTGTTGATTCTTCTCTGGCTGATTTTGACTAAGCTTCCATTGCCCTTCGAGAGAACTAACTTTTATTTCAACACCAACAATAGCTGGTAGCATTTTTTGAATGTACTCCTCAGGAGCGTCAGATATAGACCAAGGGTGCGAACAACGCTAAACACCTAAACTAAAACACTGCACCTTAAACACTGAAACCTAATTTAAACTGAGATCGCCAAGCATTGTGAGTCACTCATAAATGCCTTGTTATATGTTTGGTTACACTTTATCCGCAAAGTAGGCCATGATTTCTTCAGTAGTCATTTCTTTGGTCTCATTAGCAAAGCAGTAATAACTTGGCCGCATATCGCTAAAATATTGCATGTCCATTTCCAATCCTTCTAGATTTGGAAACAAGCCTACTGGCATATTGTACTCACCTGTTTCTTTAAATTTATAGAACAAATGAGTTCCGCACTCTGTGCAAAAACCTCGAGAAGCCCACGAGGAAGACTTGTACATTTTTACTTTATCTTCCCCTTCTACTCTCACTTGAGTTCCACATTTCACCGCAAAAAATGGAGCACCACCCCAAGTTCGACATGACTGACAATGACAAACTGTAAACTTAGGATTGATGTTTTCTGCCGTAATTTTCACAGAACGACAGAGGCAACTAGCCTTAGAATAAGACATTGAAATAACTCCTAAATTGATGAAACATATAACGCCGCATTAAGGTGCGAACAACGCTAAATACCCAGCCTAAACCATTGCACCTTAAACACTAAAAACAAGTTTAAACTGAGATCGCCAAGCGTTGTGAGTCACTCTTAAATGCTTTGTTATGTTTGTTCTGCTATCTCTTTTTTGATTTGTTCCACGCTTTTACCACCAACCGCAATATTATTATCCGGCTGCTCTCGAATACAGACTAAGAACAATTCTTTAGGTATTCCCGTTATTTCAACTGAAACTTCAGTTAATTTTTCAATCAGCTTTTCTTTTACTTCATCCGTTAACTGACCTGATTCAAAAGCAATAAATGGCATAACTTTTCCCTTTGTTACTAGTCTTGGATTCAAGTACGAAGTGCGACACCTCTGAACATAAAAACAGTGAGATGCGATAATCATGAAGTTTGCTCCCGCCAAGAAGTAAAAAACATGAAATACACACACCTCACTGAGAACGAAAGGTATATGATTTCTGCGCTCAGAAAGCAAGGAATTAGTACCGCTAAAATAGCTAAACAACTGGGGCGTCACAAAGCCACTATCTATCGAGAAATTGAACGCAACTCCCGATACAACAGACACTTTAAAAGGTACTCCTATCAGGCATGGAGAGCCCAACAAATGGCTCGCAACCGGCTGCGCCGGTCGCGCAGAAATAAGCGCTACAGCGAAATCGACTTTAGGTTGCCTGAGGCCTTGTTACGACTGGATTGGAGTCCTGACCAAATCGTTGGATACCTAAGGGTAAGAGGCTATCCAACAATGAGCCACGAGCTCATTTATCAACATATTTGGAACGACAAAACTCTCGGTGGAACCCTATGGAAACACCTACGTCAATCCACTAAGAAAAGGCGTAAAAGGTATAACTCGAAAGACAGCCGAGGTCGACTGGCAGCAAAGCGCCATATTACCTAAAGACCTGCAAAAGCTGAGCATCGAAAAGAGCCTGGTCACTGGGAAATTGATACCGTCGTTGGCCGCGGAACCAAGCACTGTATCGTGACTTTAGTCGACAGAATTACAGGCTACACTTTTATTGGGCAAATGGACGACAGAACAAGCGAGTCGCTCAACGTAAGAATGAGCAAAATCATGACCCGCTCTGACTTACCTTTTAAGACGATAACTGCGGATAACGGCACTGAATTTCATGGTTATGCACAACTAGAAAAACATCATAACTGTCTGTTTTGTTTTGCAAATCCATACCACTCATGGGAGCGAGGCACCAATGAAAACACCAATGGTTTGATACGACAATACTTACCAAAACGAACTTCTATGTCACACGTAACACAGAAGCTCTGCAATGAAATTACACACAAATTAAATACGCGCCCACGCAAAAGACTTGGGTATAGGACACCAACGGAGTATATTCATGCGCATCTGTAGAAAGTGTCGCACTTCAAACTTGATACTAAGTTTTAGTAGCCTCGATCTCATTCCCAGCAATAGTACACAAAACCAAACCACTGTCTTTTTCACTAGAGCTAATAATGAGCTTCCCAAATGAATCCCAAACTGAGCTTTTACCACAAGTTTTCCAGCCACCTGTTTCTGAGATATGGTTGCTTAGAAGTACTGGAACTCGTTGCTCTAAAGCAATTTCGGATAGGATTTTAGAGTCAGGGGTAAAACCATTACCAGAAATTAGAGCACTTACAACATAAGCATCTGCACCGAGCTTTTTAGCCCGAAAAGAATGTTCCAACACTATAAAGTCGGCACAAATAGCCAATGCTATTTGATACCCATTCACAGTAAAGAAGTAATCCGTCGCCCCAAAAGAACAATAATTATCTTCGCCTTCATGCAGATATTGCTTTGAATAAAATTGGACTGAGCCATCGGGAAAACAAACTACCGCACCTATTGTTGGTTTTGAGGAATTGTTAGTTTTTAGCGGACAACCTGCAATAACTATAATCTCATTTTCAACTGACGCTTGAGAGAGTCCTTTAAAACTCGACGGCTCAGGCGAAAACGCTAGCTCAGCAACCAAATCTAACTCATAGCCCGTCAATGATAATTCCGGAAAAACGACAACATCAGCTTTGTAAGAAGATGATTCCTCAATCATTCTAATGTGATTTTCAATATTTCCACATAAGTCGCCTCTCACGATCGGGATTTGAGCCAAGCTTATAGTTACACCAGTTTCTAAGTTTCCTCCTTAAAACATAACGCCGCATTAAGGTGCGAACAACGCTAAACACCCAAACTAAAACACTGCACCTTAATCACCAAAACCAAGTTTAAACTGAAATCGCCAAGCGTTGTGAGTCACTCTTAAATGCTTTGTTATGGCACTTATGGGCACTTGCTTAAATACTCCAGCAATTCATCATTTATACTTTGACTAACTTCAGCTAAGCGACCAACTACATTATCGTTGTATTCGATTCCTTTTTCTAAATACCAACGTCCCATATCCGTACGATAAAAATCTAGTAACGTCCTCAATTCATCAGTACTGTAAACTGAGTAAGCATCAATGTAGGCATCGAGATACTCCTGCCTAGCAGAGAATAAAAGCGGCTCCAGACTGGCCTCTACTGATTCTTGTGTTAACGAAGGATTCAATCGAATTACCTCCCTAAAAGATTCTAAGACCATATCATCTACCATCTTTGGAAGTCCCATAGCTTCTGCAACTAGTAACTCTAATCGCTCTCTTTCTCCAGCTAAGGATGGAATTGAAAACATAAGTACTAAAATCAAAATTACAACTTGTTTCATATATAACTCCTTGAGCCTGGTGTACCCCACAAAAAGTAGACAGTACATAACTACATACTTTCGTACTCAACTGGGCTGACGTGCCCCAACGCTGAGTGTCTTCTTCTGCGATTGTAAAATACCTCGATGTATTCGAAGATGCCCATTCGGGCTTCTTCGACAGTTTGATAGTCTTCTGCGTATATCAGTTCGACTTTCAGTCGACTGTAGAACGACTCCATCACCGCATTATCCCAACAGTTACCCTGCCGACTCATGCTCGGTACACCTCCATGCTTGCGCATGAAGTCTTGATATTTATATGCTCTGTATTGTACACCACGGTCCGAGTGGATAATGACGCCCTTAGGCGGCTTACGTGACTCAAACGCCATTTTTAGCGCATTGGTGATGAGTTCGACGGTCATCGTTGTCCCTAGAGACCAACCCACAATGCGTCTCGAATGCAAGTCCATCACTGTCGCCAAGAAGAGCCAGCGGCTCTTCACCCAGATATACGTGATGTCCGTAACCCATTTCTGATTTGGTGTCTCAGACTCAAAGTCTCGACGCAGTAAATTGTCAGCAACATTCGTCATCGCAGCCACATCCTTGCTGTATTTAAACCCTTTGCCATTACGTGCCCTGATACCTTTTTCCTTCATGATATCAGCCACATAATTCACACAGCAGGCATAGCCTGCTTCGTTTAGCTCTTCGGCTATTCGCACTGAACCGTAACGTGCCCGATATTGGGCAAAGGTACACATGACGAGCTGTTCAAAGCGCTCTCGCCGCTTTGAACGCTTACTCGGCGTATGATGACACCACTTATAGTAACCGCCTCGACTCACCTCTAACGTACGGCACATTAAGCTAATGGAGTACTCACCGACATAGCTTTCAATGAACTCGTACTTCACTCTTGCTGCTTCGCGAAGTACGCCGAGACCTTTTTTAGGAATCCCATTTCATCTTTGAGTCGCTTGTTCTCGCGCCTTAGCGCTCGAAGCTCTTCGGGCTCTTTCTTCGAATAATCGACACCATCCAAGGTGTTAAACTGTTTATCAGATAGGCGTGTGAACTGGCGCTTCCAGTTCCGGATCTGCTGGGCACTGATGCCCAGCTCCTTGGCAACGGAGACGGCTGTTCGGCCAGGAAGACTGGCCAAGCGCACTGCTTCTTTGCGGAACTCTTCGGTGTACGCTGGATTACGATGTTTAGCCATAAATCACCTCTCAATTAGACCCTAGATCTAACTTAGTAAAGTGTCTACTAAACGTGGGGTACTCGGGCACATAACGCCGCATTAAGGTGCGAACAACGCTAAACACTTAACCTAAACCATTGCACCTTAAACACTAAAGCCAAGTTTAAACCGAGATCGCCAAGCGTTGTGAGTCACTCTTAAATGCTTTGTTATGTGAATTCTGTTAAAGGACATCCTGACAAAACCTAAACAAGTACCCATCTGGCGATTGCACAATAAACTGCTTTTGTATAACAGACTTGGTACCACATTCATACGATTTAGATTCGAGCATTAGATAAATCGAGTCGTTAGATTTCGAGTAAACTTCACTATATAAGCGTTCAATATCGTTAACGTCCCATTGAAAGTTCACACCACAGCCCAGTGGAAACTCGGGTTTACCAGTAAGCCACTTTCGGCTTTTACTCGATAGACCTTCTAGCATTAAATCAACACCATCTAGTGTTAAATATACAAACTGTTCTTCTGGTCTTTCATATTTGACGGAAAAACCAATAATATCTGTGAAGAAAGCTTTACTCACATTTATATCGATGCAATACAGTTCTGGAACTACTCGTAATGTCATTATTTCCCCTATTCACATAACGCCGCATTAAGGTGTGAGTAACGCGACCACGAAACCCAATCATACCACCGTAAACACTGAACTAAACTTTAACACCAAAAGTCCCAAGCGTTAGGAATCACTCTTAAATGCTTTGTTAACTGGATTGTTCTCCCTGTATCGACGATGACTTGCAATCATTCTATTGCAGTCTTTTTCTATATCTTTTACTCGTCGATCAATTCCTAGCAACCTTAAAACTACAATCTGCTTTTCAGATACTACTTGGTTATTTGGTAGCCAATAAGCATTGTAAGTATTCCTTTTAGATAATGTGACTTCTAACCTTGGTACGTAAACATGAATATCTTTAAATGGGGTGCGTGATTCTATGCCTTCTATTTGCTCCCAACAAATAAACCCTGCCTTGTAGTGATATATACCTTCGGGACTTACAACTAATATCGTTCTTCCGTTTACCCAAGCAATAACTTCACGAAAACCCAACAACAGCAGCAACAGTACTACAACTACTTCGCCAACGTTTTCCGTAGGAGTTAGAAAATAAAGGGCAACGATAAGTGCGGCCACCAAACTCCAACGGCTTCTATAAACACGAACACCAATTGGTAAATCTCCCACTGAAACTCCTTATCCAGTTAACGCCCTGCTAAGTGGCTAGCAACGCAAACCACGACACTTAACCAGACCACCGTAAACACTATACCTAACTAAAACCAAAATTGCCGAGCGTTGATAGTCCGCCTTAAGCAGTTTGTTATGCGTTTTTTCCACATGCTTCAGCCCAACTAGACCATACAGTGCTATTTAGTTCGATACCTCTGATTTGATCGAGAAAACTCTTAATCAATGTCTGCGGTATAGTTTTGTTAATAAAGGCGTCTTGGTCTTCGGACACTGCAGTCTCTATGATACTGTCAAACTTCGCGATAACCCGATACAGTGATTGAACGTCAGAGTTTAAAAATAACAATTCACAACCTTTGTTATCAAAGATAAATACTCTAGGGTTGTTCGGGAGAAAAATTATCGGTTCGTTACCCATAGCTACCCCTAAAACGCGTGCCTTAGGGTATCTAGATACAGCTGAGTCGTAACCTTCAGGCCAATCACAAGCCCAACACCAACTCTTAAGCTGAGGCAAATATTCCTCGTCAAAATCACCGAAATACAAATGAGGTGCACACCAGTTAGGCAAACCGACTTCCACTAAATATTTAGAAGTCTTAGTCGGTACATCCTGCAATTTTAGGATGCTATTTGAAAAACGAGATACTTCCATTTGACCTAATCCACTCCTGAAACGCATAACGCCGCGTTAAGGGGTGAGCAACGCCACCACCGAACCTAAACCATTGTGCCGTAAACACTAAAACTGAATCAAACTGAAAATGCCAAGCGTTGAGAATCCCTCTTGAACGCTTTGTTAAGTGCATTATTCTCCCCCAACTCCACAATCGCCAGAAAAATCACTTGTAGATTGTGGCGCATAAGCTTTCGAGTTAGATTTCATCGTATCTATACCAAACTTACTTTTGTCAGTGACATATTTCTCATAGCCTTCTTTTTTATGAGTGTCAGAGTTCACCAATTCTTCGCGATATATCGCGTAAGCCAGTTCTAAATACTTTTCTGGTAGTTCTGACCTTACGATTGCATAATCTATTTCTTCCTTAGAGTATTTATCCTTTTTTCCGGACATAAGGAGCCATGGAATGAGCTTCCTTGCAACGAATTTTACTTTACGATTGAACATCCAAGATTTAAACAAACTAGCCATGTAACTAATACTCTATTTATACAACTTACGTTGCTACCCTATCGCTATAAAAGAATGCACTTAATGCCCTGTTAAGGTGTGAGCAACGCAATACCGAAGTCCCTGCATACCGCCTTAAACACTAAAACCAACGCATAGTAAAAATGCCACGCGTTGCGAATCACTCTTAAACAGTTTGTTAGCCGCTCATTCCCAAAGGTTATTGCTTGCTCAGTAGGAACTTACGCAAGTCTCTCTCAGCACGCATAACAAACAGAATAAATACTTTGTCGCCGTCTTGTTTATAGAAAACGCGGCACGGATTAACTACAACTTCACGATAACTTAGATGTTCTAGTTCAGGCGGAATGCGACCCGATTCAGGGAAAGCCTCTAAGCGCTCGACTTTAGAAAAGATCGTTTGAACCAATTGTTTTGCTGCTACGACATTTTCAAGTGCGATGTATTCAGCGATATCATTGAGGTCGGATAGCGCTGGCTCAGTCCAGATTATTTCAGCCATTTTGACATTTTGTCCTTGGCTTCATCGTGACTCACCACTTTACCGTCAGCTAATGCACGTTCACCTCGTGCAATCCCCTCCAGAATCGCCAAACGATTTTGCATAAACTCGTAATCATCAACATCAACCAGATATGCCGATGGCTTACCATGTTCGGTAATTAACACTGGTTCCTTAGTGTCGTGGAGATCGGCAAGGATCTTTGTTGCTTGGCGTTTGAGTGATGTAACTAGTTCTACTTTCATGAGAGCTGCTCCAAAGGAATACTAAAGTGATACTATTCTATCACTTTGAGTATAGCAAGCTCCATGACGGCTAACGCCGCATTAAGGTGTGAGCGACGCTTGGCTATACTTGAGCGAAGCGAAACTGCCAAGTGTTGTGAATCACTCTTAAATGCTTTGTTAGCCCTCTGATTTTGAAGTTTTTTCTAACAGCTCATCAATATATTCACTTGAAAGTGAGTTTTCTAGATGTTTGAAAAGTTTATCTTGATGTAACGTTGCTATGAAATCTAACAAATATTCTATCGTTACGATTTTTTTCCCTGCATTTTCAGCTGAAACATCTGGTATGACTCTACCATGCAATGCTCCATTTCTTTCATCGTACAATTCAGAACAGAAGTAATTTATAAACTCAGAGTCTAAATCACTAGAAAGATCCGTTTCAGACACAATCTGGCGTATCTTAGGCTTTTTAATAACTTTTTCCGAACCTTTAACTATCGCATCTGACTCCGAATTGAATATGCTTCCACCGGTCCTTTGAACATAATTAGCAATATCCCATAACAATCCTTCTATCATCGGAAGAGCTGCGTATACGCATAGTGAAAAATGTCCCGCGTTATAAGCAGCGACAATCTCTCGCAACACTTGTTTTCGCTGGTTATCGAACCCACCAAGAGCATGCTGCACAACTAAACTGTCAACGAGCTCTAAAAAAGTATCGAACCCTTCTTTATAGTTATACTTATCAAAAACATAGTGAGATACGTCAGTACCACATTCAAACTCTTCAACTACGTCATAAAGGGATGCGACGGACATCTTTTGTACTGCCCATTTCATGGGAAACCTTAACCACACATCTCGACCGAATAAACGATTTAGGGATAGCCGTGCTGGGTTACATATTAGGTATGCGATGTTATTAGTTGGATACTCACCACTCAGCTTAGTGGTAATTAAACTAATATCGGCATTAAAAGATGTATTTTTAATTTGCTCGCTTGCCGACAGTAGATCTTCATATTGACGCTTTAATTTAATGTTGTTTGGCTTAGATAACTCGCTTTCAAACAGCTGCTTCGCGTCAGAGTCTTTCCCCTGTGAAATCATGTATTCATAGCTAGATGCTTTTTTCCTCAGAATTTTGATTCTTAGCGACTTTAATTCCGAACAGATTACTTCTAATTCAATACTTATATTCTTCTCTAGAATATCACCCAATTGAGGGCTGACTGCACCTTCGAAAATTGCATTTTCAATTAATCTCACAACTTGCTGAAACTCAGTTTTAGAACTGATTTTACCAATGGCTTCATCGCTGACCATGAGTAAGTAATAACCAACTTGGAAAAGCCGATTGAAATCATCAGTATGAAGCTGCTTAATTAACCTCTTCTTTCTCTGTTCACCTAGAAACAGACTTATGACATGCTTAAAATCTTCGGGGACTTCTTCTACTGATTTATATTCCATCCTCACCTCACCCATGAGATCTAATAAAGAGGGCTAACGCCCAATTAACGTGTGAGCAGCGCATACACTGAACTTGAATACTGCGCTGTAAACACTTAACTCAACTCGAAGTGAGAGCGCCAAGCGTTGCGAATCACTGTTGAATTGTTTGTTATGTTTTACCACAAACACATGATTTACTTGACAAAGAACTGCTGATTTTAACTAGTTTTCTGAACTAAAGCACAAGGCAGAAACAAGCTTGACCACCAAAGGCGACCAACCTAAAACAAGCAAGTCCACTTCCCTGCCCAATGAGGCAACCCGATCAAGAAACAACGAGCGCCCTTTCTTTCCAACCAAAGCGCAAGACAATGATAGGTTGCCGAGGCAACTGCCAAGCTAAAATGCCAATTGACTAAGAACCTAAAAGCAACTTTGAGCCAGTTAAACAAGAAGCCAACCGTTACGACCTGACAATGAAGCAACCCACGAACATTGGCATGTTTTACGGGCTGAGAGATTCAAGAACTTAGACCGACAATGCGGATTTGCTGAGTCTACTAGGGACGAACTGCCAGAGGGGCAAAGAACTAGAGCCTAAGACATTTAAGCCTTTGAAATACAAGTAAACATAACGCCCTGTTAAGGTGTGAGCAACGCTATGCCGAAGCTCCCGCATACCACCTTAAACACAAAACGCAACGCATAGCAAAAATGCCAAGCGTTGCGAATCACTCTTAAACAGATTGTTAGTAATCAGTTACTTTGCAAGGCCGTGTTCTTTCATTGCTTCATAGATCAATTGTTTTTGACTTGATTTACGTGATGATAAAAGTTGCCAAATGCTGATGATTACCGAAAAAACAAAAGCTGCAATTGATATATAGAGAGAGGTATTACTACTACTCAAATACTGATGGATTAAGCTATTTTTTAGTTTCATCGAGGATGTAAGGCTTAGTATCTCATCTTCAACTTTTTGGTAAGAAGTACTATCTAACTTGATGGAAAGCCCTTTGAAATCTCTTAAGTCTTGCTCATCAAGCCCATCAAAGGGGTTGACTTTGTTATACTCGGATAACAAACCATTTAATTTATCAAGGAAAGTCAACTCCTCACTTGTAAGGCTATCATCTTTAGTCAAGAGCTCAGCTTTGATGTCTTGCAAAACCTTATGCAAGGTAAGGTCTGTTTTCTCATAGTACAAATGAGGCTTAAACACTGGCCAAAAGTTATCTACTGTTACGCTGCGCTCTTTAGCATAAACCATCTTTATATCATCCAAAGATACGTCTTTATTAATTGTGTTAGTCATGGAAGACGCAATTTCAGTTTTACCAACGTACTTTCCACTAACATCAATAAGTAAAGATGTAACCAAGACAACAAAAGTTACTAAAGTTAGTGCTAAGGCTATGCGTAATGCTGAAAAAACATTCTGTCGATACTTCTTTTTAATCACATCTTCCGTGATTTCATCAACGAACTTATCTACGATTTCGTCGGGAACTTCATCGATTCCAGCCTCAACAAACTGTTTGTGTACATCTTTTCGTATCTGTTTGAAAGACTTCTTATTCCAGTCTTTAGACCTTTGAATTTTGACGCTAGCAAACCTGAACTTTTTCTTTGCTTCTTGAGTGTCATTTAGCTCGGTATCAACTTCAGTTTCGACTGTTGCCTCGCTATTTGGTTTAGGAGATTCTTCAAAAGGCTCATTTTGAGCATCTTGCATGTTGTTTAGCTTATTCACGATAATCATCGCTTTTGGTTTAAAACGTCATTTTACCGAATGCCTGAACAATATGCACGTTGATTACTAACGCCAAATTAAGGTGTGAACAACGCTAACACCCTAGCTAAACCATTGTGCCTTAAACACTACGCTGACTTGAAGTGAAAGCGCCAAGCGTTGTGAATCACTCTTAAATTTATTGTTAGCCGTACATTGCCCAACGGAAATACGGACGCTGACCATCCATCCGTTCAACTTCTGCGCCTAACTTTTTGTAAAACTCGTGTGCTTTGGTGTTATGTGGACTAGCTGTCCAAGAAATATGAGAAGTTAACGACTTTTGAGCTTCCGTTTTCAAAGCATGCATAAGTTCTGCACCGTGTCCCTTTGACCGATGATTACTAACAACTAGAAGATCATCAAGCCAAATAGACGGTTCACCGCGAAAGGATGAATAACGATAATGAAACAAGGCGAAACCCTGAACTTCACCATCGACTTCCAATAGCAAAGCGTGGGCAAACGGATAGTCACCAAATAAGGTTCGTTCTATCTTTTCTTTCGTCGTGGAGATTTCACCGTCGAATCCTTTCATACTTCGGTCAAACTCAGCTTTGTGTCCAATAAGTTCTAGCAACTTACTGGAGTCTTCCTTGATCGCTTTCCTTACGTTCACTTTGCTCTCCATAACTCAAGTCTCCGGTTGTCGGCTAACGCCCTGCTAAGGGGTGAGCAACGCAATAAAAAAGCCGCCGCAAACCACCTTAATCACTAAATTCAACGCATAGTAAAAATGCCACGCGTTGCGAATCCCTCTTGAGCAGTTTGTTAGTTTGCAAACCCAAAGCGTTGATTTTAAGTCACTTTAAGCTTTGCAAACAATAAACTTTATGTGTTTTGATGCACTTAAGTCAGGCGTAGTCTAAAAACGGCTAGTCAATGAAACCACGGAGAACAAACAACGCCGCAGAAAACGAACTCACAACACCAAAAAGCGCTTTTGGAAAACCAATCTCACAATGCGGACTTTCAACAAAGCCACTGAAACTACATGAACTTACCACACCAGAGAAAACGTCCTCGCAGCGAGTAAATCGGCTTTTGTACCAACAAACTCAACGAGCAGAGTTTCAGCAAAAAAGTTCGACTCAGTTAACCCAAAAGTCGCCGCACCAAAGAACAAATCAACCTTTGAAACGATGCTAATTTTGGGTTTACACCACGCAAGTTAACACTGAAATGAGTGCCGATATGACTGTTTCGACTTTAAGCTTTTACCACTAGATCTTGCGATATAGTTACGTTTTTCCTCTTGCAAACTAACGCCCTGTTAAGGTGTGAGCAACGCAATACCGATGCCGCCGCATACCACCTTCAACACTAAACGCAACGCATAGTAAAAATGCCACGCGTTGCGAATCACTCTTAAACAGATTGTTATGTGTAAATTTTAAGTCACTAGTATTGAGTAACCAAAACTAATCACAAATGAAAGAGCAGCAATCAGGATACTTAGCCTTGCCAAATTAGTCGTTTGGTTGAAATTAATGCTCTCTTCTTTTGTGCATATCGTGCTGTTAAAACGCTGTAGACTATCAAGAAAAACGGTTCTCGCTCGTGCCGCTGCGTCTTGATTAACTTGTTTTATCCCCAAATGAGCAATGTCAGTATGGTAATAGATCTCTAAGTCACCGATAAAAGACGGCTCTAACTCCTCAAGCACCGCGATAAAGTTTTCATACTCTATGAGAGCCTTTTCGATACTGAGCTTAATCTTCCTATTTCTGAAACCGCTTTTAGATTGAATTAGTCGAAAATTAGCCTCGTTGACTGACTTAGCACAAGTTAAATATTCGTCAATCAACACATCTACTGTTTTGAGTTTTTTCCTTTTCATAGCTAAGTGATTGCTCTCAAGTTCTGATCACTTGAAAGTACAACTGTATATGCACGAAGGCAACTAAAGCTGAGATAAATGACTGTTACCTATACAGAAACTCTTGGGGAATTTGCACATAACGCCCTGCTAAGGGGTGAGCAACGCAATACCGAAGCCGCCGCATACCACCTTAATCACTAAATTCAACGCATAGTAAAAATGCCACGCGTTGCGAATCCCTCTTGAGCAGTTTGTTAGTTTGCATTTCGCACAAATCGCACGATTTAATTAAATTGAACATTTCATGCGATGCATTATAATCTAACTGTACACTCAATTGGGAACTGACCATGCATACATTAACAGCCAATGATGCCAAACGAAATTTCGGCGAACTACTTCTAAGCGCACAACGCGAGCCAGTAAAAATCAGCAAAAACAGTAAAGATACTGTCGTTGTCATGTCCATTCGTGACTTTGAAGAGCTAGAAGCTATGAAAGTTGAGTACCTCAAACACTGCTTTAAGTCAGCTAAAGAAGACTTGAACAATGGAAACACTGTTGACGGCGAAAGCTTTATAAATTCGCTGTAACTAACTTATGCAAAAGAATAAATACAAGCTAAGTAACTTAGCGCAATCCCACTTGCGCAAAGTCAAAAACTACACTGTTGAAAACTTTTCTGAATTACAGTGGCGCAACTATAAAGGCACTTTGCTATCAGGGTTTCAGATGCTAGCTGATAATCCAGGTTTAGGAAGAAGCTGTCACGAGCTATACCCAAATGGCTTTTATTTCCCGATTGGAAAACACACAGCTTATTTCACCAAAGAAGATGACTTTATATTAGTCGTTGCTGTCTTAGGTCAATCACAGCTACCCCAGAATCATCTGAAATAACACGACTTTCACCCTAGAAATAATAACTGGGGTGAGAGTGTATCCATGCAAACTAACGCCCTATCTTTCCAACCAAAGCGTAAAACAATGGCAAATTACCGAGGCAACTGCCAAGCCGAAATGCTAATTGGCTAAGAACCTAAAAGCGACTTTAAGCCAGTTAAACAAGAAGCCAACCGCCACGACCTGATAATGAAGCAACCCGCGAATATTGGCATGTTTTACGGCCTAAGAGATTCAAGAACTTAGACCGATAATACTAATTTGCTGAGTCTACTAGGGACGAATTGCCAGAGGGACAAAGAACTAGAGCCCAAGACATTTAAGCCTTTAAAATACAAGTAAACATAACGCCCAATTAAGTTGTGAGCAACGCTCCCACCTTACTAAAACACTGAACCGTAATCACCAAACAAGTTGAAACCGAAAGCGCCGAGCGTTGCGAATCAGCTTGAATTGCTTGTTATGTGCCTTATTGATAAGCAACAAAACCCAACTATACTTTGTATTTGTATAGGGAAATAAAATGAAGTGTTTAAGTCTACTTTTTCTGGCTCTTAGCCTAATTTTATCAGCTTCTACATTCGCCAAACAGTTGGAAGGGAGTTACGTGTATGACGGAAGCAGTGAACGCATTTTTATTACTTTCCCAAGGCCTGGAGTAGCCAACTTTGTTCGATATCCAGGCTCATATACTAATGATGGTGTTGTTTACAAGGACAAGCCATCGGAGAGCGGGTTTGTCCCCTACGTAATGAAAGGGAATAATTCAGCGCAAGCTCTAATTTGTAGCTACTATTCTCCCAAAAACGAATGTTGGGTGACCAACATATCTATTAATGGAAATACATTGAAATGGGATAGGATACCTTTAAAACGTACGGATAAGACTTTTCGAAACGACAAAGATAGTAAGTTTAAGAATATGAGTTTTGAACAATTAGCAGAACACTACGGCTCAAAGATGGCACTAATTAAATAGAGTTCAGCAGAAAAAGCTCAAACCTCTCTACCTTCATAAAACTGGTAGAGAGGCTTCATAGTCGAACAGCAGCACTCGGGCACATAACGCCTTGCTAACGGGCGATAACGCTAAACCACCCAACTTGAATATTGTGCCTTAAACGCGGAGCTAAAACTGCGACTGAAGTCGCCAAGCGTTAGGAGTCCCTGTTAAGCGATTTGTTATGTACGTGCTCAAAGGGATGCTCCATCTATTTTTAAGACCGGAATTTCACCGATATTTAGCCCATTAAGACAACGAGCATTTACAGCCCAACCAGTAAATGGGACTTTGCCAGCCTCGATTTCAGCTTTGGTTAATTGACTAGGTTTACGAAATGGCAGAATACCGCATTTAGGGCAAAAGTAGTCTTCTGCGGTTTCGCTGCCCCATTTGTATAAAACTGCATTTTGGAGGGGAGTTAGAACCGTCAAATTCTCTTCTGGCACTCTAAAATTTAGCGCACCTCTGCGGATACAGATGGAGCAATTACACTCTCGAAGATGATCAATATCGGCTAAAACTTCGAATTTAATGAGACCACAGTGACATGAACCGGAATATTTTTTTGGCATCCTGCCTCCTTAGTACATAACGCCCTGTTAAGTGGCTGCCAACCTACCACGTTACTCAACTAAACCACCGTAAACACTATACCAGACCAGTACTAAAAGTGCCCCGTGTTGGCAGTCCGTCTTTAACAGATTGTTAGTTGGTTAGCGAACTCTGAAGTTTCGATGTTCCACCGTAGAAAAAGGCTCGGTCTATAAAGCAGTAAACGATCAATGCTTAGATGCTTAGCGCCCGCCACTGCTTTAACGCAGACAGATTTGAAGTTAAGCGACCTCATTGCATGCCGAGCAACTAAACCGACAGACCTGATGCGCCCGTTCATCAAACCAGACGCCAAACTTTATTCGGCAAGCAACCCTGATTCTCAACCAAGAGTGGTAATCTGATGCTTGCCGAGATACGGAGAAAGACCACAAACCACGTGCACGAAACTCGTACCTAAAACCAAGAAACAAATACCAACTAACGCCCTGCTAAGGGGTGAACAACGCCTCCACCCAAACCTAACGCATTGTGCTATAAACACTAAATTTGCAGTAGAACCAAAAATGCCGAGCGTTGTGAATCCCTCTTAAATTGCTTGTTAGGCGATTATTACTCAACCTTATTTACACGTACTTTCCCCAATTCATTTACACTACTATATCGATACTTGGGGTAGTATACCCAATACAAGTGTGGGTACTTAGAATCTTGAGCAACTTGTAACTTAACCTCCACTTGATGGTTGACTATATGTATGCTCGACTTTTCCAAGGGACGAGTTCTATGGGTATAAACGAATTGCTTGCTCTTTAATGCTTTGAGGAACAATTCGTTATCAAAGTCTTCGTAAGTTTCAACCACATAGCTGTCTTCACTAATTAGTTCCGATACTTCATTTGTTATCTTGTTTTTCAGCAGGTGTTCCAACACAAGCAATGATAGAAAACTGAAAGCAGCGATACAAAAGAATACAATTACTACGATTCCTCGTTTCTTCCACTTATAAAATGGGATTGTGAGAACCGATAAGAATACACATAGTGCAACTATCCAGAAGACTGAAGATGCCCACACTTCATATATTTCTGTCATTTTCCTCCCAATCGCCTAACGCCCTGTTAAGGTGTGAGCAACGCAATACAAAAGCCTCCGCACACCGCCTTAATCACTTAAACCAACGCATAGTAAAAATGCCACGCGTTGCGAATCACTCTTAAACAGTTTGTTATAACACTGTTGTAACCAAGGATACGGCAATTGCCAATATTGCGAGCATAGTAGTCAATCTGAAGTTTAAAGCTCCCTCAACTTCGGTAATCCCCCGCTCAAAATTAGATAAACTTTGAACAAAGATTTCGCGAGATTTGGATACAACGGACAACTCCGCGGCAAGTCTCTCAGTTTCTGTTGGACCAGCAGCGGGCGGAAAAGAAGCTCGCTTAATTAAGAAGTGTTTCGAGTAGCTCTCATCTCCCTCGTACAGCCAAGCATAAAACTCGGGGATTCTAGACTGTGCTTCTTTAACACTTTGCTTACTAAACATGTCTACTAGAGTTCTTTCTTTTGATGTGAGGCGCTCTGAAGCACTTTTTATTTCCTGAGATTTAGTGATATAGAATGAAATTAGTTTATTCAATTCATCCACAATTATACTCCTGTGTTATAACGCCGCGTTAAGTAGTGAGCAACGCTACCACCTAGCCTAAACCATTGCACCGTAAACACCAAAACTAACTTGAACTGAAAATGCCAAGCGTTGGGAATCTGCCTTAAACGCTTTGTTAGGGCTCTCGTTGCCATTTGTATGATCGAACTTACAAATTTTGTTCTTTATTCCAATGGCTTCGTTTTAATACACTGTAACGCATAAAATTAATGGTACAATACACCATTAATTTATTGTTGTATTACTAATGCTAATCTTTAGCCTATGTTTTAGGTAAGTAAATAAAATGAAAATAATTGTAGTTTCAAATTTTGACTCTGGCTTTACTCCTGAATCAGAAGATCATGTATTGCTGTACTTTCGAAACTGGGATGACTACGGCACCAAATCAACCTACGATATGAGCATCTATTTTAGTGATATTGATGCATATGAAAATATTGGAGAAATAAAAGTAATTTCTAAAAATGCAGAAGATTACGATGAAAATGGTTACCTAACAATATCTGGAGAGTTTACAAACCTACCTGATAAATTAGGTTCATTAGGTCAATCTGAAGATTTTTATATATCCATTAAAAATTCATTGAAGAAAGATGCTGAAAAAGTTCTAGAAAGCTTAAATGACCTATCTATTCTTCCTGGTTTAAGAGATACATTTGAGTCTAACAGCAATTTTAAGAGTTCATTAATTAGATACAGTGATGCAGAGCGCGCATTAAAGATTGGTGAATATATTATTAAAAACAAGGAATTCACAGATAGTTTTTCCTTCGAATTTTCCAATGGAACCGAGTCACATAATACATCCTGTAACTTTGACTTCGATAGCAAATTCCCAACAAGCTCTAGAGTTAACATTATAATTGGTGAAAATGGCACAGGAAAAACAACTTATATGGCTGATTTAGCTTTAAGTATGAGCGGTCGAGAAAACAAAGGTAAGTTTACTGAATCCCGCCCTTCTTTTAGCAAGATAATATCTGCATCTTTTAGTGCCTTTGATTCGTTTGAAATACCAAAAGAGAAGAAAACATTTAGTTATAAATATTGTGGATTAAGAGATAGCTCTGGATTCATGAATAGAAAAAAAAGTATTAGAAAATTACAAGAATAGCTGTAAGAAAATAATAGAAAGAAATATTGAATATGTATGGGAAAAAATTCTTTCTAAATTTATACCTCAACATAAGATAGAAAGAATTTACCAAGAATTTTTCATAGACAGAATTTATTCCAATGTATTAGAAAATTCATTCTTGAGTTCTGGTGAAAGTATTCTTTTATACTCTTTCACTCAAATAATAGCTGAGACAAAGAAAGAATCACTTGTTTTGTTCGATGAACCCGAACTACATCTTCACCCAAGAGCTATTTCAAATATAATACCAGCTATAAATGAGATGCTATGGATGTTAAATGCATATGCCATAGTTGCAACACATTCGCCGATTATTCTTCAGCAAATTCCCTCCAAGTTCGTTCGTGTTTTCGATAACTATAGCGGTCAACTAACGACACGAACACTTGAGATAGAGACACTGGGAGAAAACCTCAATGCTATAACACATGAAGTTTTTAACACTTTCGAATCGGAACAACCTTACAAACAAATACTTAAAAGTTTGTCGTTAAAATATTCCAATGAAGAAATCAACGATATTTTTGATGGAAAGTTGAGCTTAAGTTGTCAATTGTATTTAGAGAGCCTTCGTTGAGATGAAAAATAGAATTTACTATCAATGCAATGACAAAGCAATATATCAAGATGTCGTCAATGCAATGAGAAACACGTATAGAAAGGCTCCAAATACAAGAAAACCTCTATTAAGCTCTTTAGCTTCTAGTGTAGAGGAACGTTATGACGAATATGAACAGAGTTTTCTAGCTAACAACTTACTAAGTATCAATGATTGCACAAGAAATGAACTTGAATCTGACGCACTCATTTATCTATATGAAGGTAATTCACAAATTGTTGATAATTTAAAAATTTCAATTAAAGACAATCAGGAGGAACACTTAAAGCAAATTTGTCCTAGTTGTGGTTTATTGCCAGCTATTACTGTTGATCACTACATTCCAAAAGAAATATATCCAGATTTCTCTATATATTCCAAAAATTTAATATGGACTTGTGGGACCTGTAACGGAAAAAAATCAACCTATTGGAAAGAGAGTACTCACCGTGGTGATCATTAATTTTTATACTGATCATATCCCAACTTTCCGCTTTATAGATTGCACAATTGTCAACCAAAATGGAATATTGAAAGTCGATTATCACCTTAATGTTCAATTACTATCGACGTATCCACATATCGTCAAGCACTTTGAAAGACTTGACATTCTGGGGTTATATAAAGAACACATTCCAACAAAACTTAGTGAGATAATTGCAGACATTCAATCTTTCAAAGGAATATTGGACTCAAAAAAGGTTAAGCAAATCTTGTACAAAAGATACTTCAGTAGGATAAAAGATTTTGGTGTTAATGATTGGAAGTCTTTATTGCTAAGAAATATAATAATAGGAAAGCACTACGAGCAATACTTATAATAAAAGCCCTTATGGGCTTTTATTTTCGTTGATCTTACTTTCACATTAGAGCCCTAACGCCGCATTAAGGTGCGAACAACGCTAAACACCCAACCTAAACCACTGCACCTTAAACACTAAAACCAAATTTAAACTAAAATCGCCAAGCGTTGTGAGTCACTCTTAAATGCTTTGTTAGCTGCACATTTCGCTTACTTCTACTGATTTACATATAACAAAACCATGGTCAAAAACTAAAGCTTTAAAGGAGCCCTTAGGCTTGAAAGAAGACACATAATTCGTTGTGATTAAGTCTTTTATTGAAGCAGCATAGATATTGAGTAACGATTGTGGACCACGTGCTAGCAAGCCATAAGAGCCCTCACAAAATGTTATATACTGACCTGCATAGGATGTATTTATATGATCACTTAAAGGCCTCCAACCACTAACAACTAATTCGTGGGCCTCGTAAATCCTTCCCAAAACTTCATATTTGCTTGCTGCTATAGATGATCTCCTTGCGGTTCGTTATACTTCATTAGTAATGGATGCTCATTACTAAAATCCATCGTTTCTGACTTGGATACATTGATATCCGACTCCTCAACATCAAAGCAGTTTATGACGAACTTACGGATAACATCATTGCCATCCCTGTCCTCACATTCAAATTGGATCTTGAGAACATCCCCTTTTTCAATCGAGGTTATTTGACCATTTAGGTCTTCATACAGATATTCAGTTAGTTCTTCGATCTTCATAATATATCTCTGTGCAGCTAACGCCGCATTAAGGTGCGAACAACGCAAAACACCCAACCCAAACCATTGCACCTTAAACACCAAAGCCAAGTTTAAACTGAGATCGCCAAGCGTTGTGAGTCACTCTTAAATGCTTTGTTATGTTAATTAATCACGCAAACTCGGACCAAAGTACCAACCCGGCATCCACTGCCATTCCACTTGTTCTGTGCAGCTTTTAGAATCATTGAACCATAACATCACTTGCCTCTTGCTAGTTTGCGCCGCTAACAGAGTTGAATATACTGCTTTGCAAGCATCTGCACTAATACCATCATGCTCATTGTCCACCTTACACATTCTTGGCCACTTCAATGGCCCTATTTGCTCGACTATAACATCACCTGTTTTAGCTTCGATTGAAACACCTTTTACATAACCAGAACATGTATATGCTGCAAGTGCATTAGTACTAATTAAAGCTAATAATAAAAGTAATTTTTTCATGTAATCTTCCTTAAAACATAACGCCCAATTAAGGGGTGAACAACGCCTCCACCAAACCTAAAACATTGTGCCATAAACACTAAATTTGAAGTAGAAGCAAAAATGCCAAGCGTTGTGAATCACTCTTAAATGCTTTGTTAGTTTTTTATTTCAACATCTTTCTGAGGCAATTTACCCAGTTCTCGAAGTTCATCGAGCACATTATCAAATTCTTGCCCATTATCATCAGACTGGATAGGTGAAACTACTTCATAAGCTTTCAAGAAAAAATATACTGCTCCTAGCGCACCCACTGTCAGACCAAGCTCAAACAATGGGTAAGCAGCTAAACCTAAGCTCAACCAAGTAAAACCTTTATAGACTGGTCTCAAGGCTCTATATTTTAGACTGGACAAAGCAAATTGTGCACCTGCTTTATCCTGTGTTCCACTAAAAGCTCTAAGCTTAGCAGCACGAGATATAAGCCAACTTTCTCGTTGTTCTCTTGACTTGGTGGATAAGATCTTGCTTCCAGATGAAACTAATTTTTGTGCAACTAATAGAAACAACCAAAATATCGCCGAACCTATAGCCCCTTGGATAAGAGTTGGCCATTCTTTTAAGATATCTATCATCTCGTTCAAGACTAATTCCTCAATACTGATTTACTGATTTACTGATTTACTGATTTACTGATTTACTGATTTACTGATTTACTGATTAAAAACTAACGCCCAATTAAGTTGTGAGCAACGCTGCTACCTTACTCAAACACTTCACCGTAATCACTAAATCAGTTGAAACCGAAAGCGCCGAGCGTTGCGAATCAGCTTGAATTGCTTGTTATACAAATGGTTAATTGGATTCTGCTGTCTCTTTAAAGACTAGTTTAAGAGGTTTAGCTAAAGAGTAAATCCACAAACCAAATGCTACAAAGCACCACATAAACAATGCTAGGGAAAAACTAAATATTGGCCACATTGCTAATGCTAGTAACAGACCTGATACACCCGTTACTGGAGTTTCTTCCCACTTTACAGTCTCCACACCAAATATGGATGCGATGCCACACATCAAAAAGAAAACAAAGAAGCTTAAGCTAAAGCCGATAAAGAGCATTTTGAAAAGAGACCTTTTCGATATTTTCTTAACTGTAATTTCCATTTTCATCCCTGTATTTGTATAACGCCGCATTAAGGTGTGAGCAACGCTACTACGAAAGCTAACCATACCACCATAAACACAAAACCCAACGATGGAATAAAAAATGCCAAGCGTTGGGAATCACTCTTAAATGCTTTGTTATATGAAAATTACCTTATCAATCAAACCACTGCTTTAATGTCTCTTTTGCCTTAGCTGAATGAGAGTCTTTGATATGAACGGCTATTGTTGCAGTAGCAGCAACAAGAACGCCAAGATCATCAGTGAAACCAACAACAGGAGTGATATCAGGGATTGCATCAATAGGGGAAATAAAGTAACCAAGCGCGCCGTAAACAACCGTTTTAGCCCACACAGGAGTATCCGGGTCACTTGCTGCGTAATATAATTTTAACGCAGGTTCTAGAACAGCCTCTCCTGCAACTTTTGCAAAACCTTTTACCTTATCCCAAAAGCTGTCATCACTATAGTGTGATGTATATTCATTATTATTTTCCATGTATACCTCAAGTAAAATATGCAATTACAAACATATTAACCAAAAGGATTGTACACTTCATTAAATTGATCTTAATTATATGATTTATGTCGATTTTTCATATAACGCCGCATTAAGGTGTGAACAACGCCAAACACTTAACCCAAACCACTGCACCTTAAACACTAAAGCTAAGTTTAAACTGAGATCGCCAAGCGTTGTGAGTCACTCTTAAATGCTTTGTTATGTTTGTTCTGCTATCTCTTTTTTGATTTGTTCCACGCTTTTACCACCAACCGCAATATTATTATCCGGTTGCTCTCGAATAGAGACTAAGAACAATTCTTTAGGTATTCCCGTTATTTCAACTGAAACTTCAGTTAATTTTTCAATCAGTTTTTCTTTTACTTCATCCGTTAACTGACCTGATTCAAAAGCAATAAATGGCATAACTTTTCCCTTTGTTACTAGTGTACTTGCAAATGATTATTACATGTCTTAACCCGAAAAACATAACGCCCTGTTAAGGTGTGAGCAAAGCAATACCGATGCTTCCGCATACCACCTTAAACACCAAACACAACGCATAGCAAAAATGCCAAGCGTTGCGAATCACTCTTAAACAGATTGTTAGGTGCGTAGCCTATTCTTGTACGATCTTTACCCATTTTGACCGCCATTCTTGCGCTTCCATAGGATCAGGCCAAAACTCTTTTTGCTTTCTGATTAAACCGTTGTCAACGGTATGAAAAGTAATAGCACGGGCTTTTTGGACACTATCTGTAATCGAGACATCAGTTACGACCATTTGACCATCGCAGACTACCGAATGAACTTCAAACTCCCAAACACCGTTTGCGGGATAGTAGGAATTAATGGCTGTGAAGTTTTCTCTACCAACTATAAGTTCACCTGATTGGGGCCAAAAACCTTCGAAATCAGGGCTCAGCCATTCACTAGCTTTTGCAAAGTCATTAGTTTTCATCGCGACCCAAAAAGCTAGGACGATTTCCTTTGAATTCATTATTTCCCTCTAGCACCTAACGCCAAATTAAGGTGTGAACAACGCTAACACCTTACCTAAACCATTGTGCCATAATCACTAAACTGGCTTGAAGTGAAAGCGCCGAGCGTTGTGAATCACTCTTAAATTTATTGTTAGGAAAATCACTCAACGCGTGCAGAATAGATTGGAAACTTAGTTGAAAGGTCTATACCTGGCTCGTAACTATTCAAAATCCAAGGGATAACAAACCTTTTGAGCTCTCGAACCGCTTGAACAACAATATCAAAGTTAAATGCTAGACCACGAACACTCAAGCAAACTTTGCTTACCCACTTTTCCTCTTCGGTATCATAAACACACGAGCTTAAGGTTGTACCCTCGATTTGAGTTCCAATCAGGGCTGTGTGACAAAGTTTATCATCACTCAAATCAACCCATGAAATCGAACCCCAAACAGGGAATGGATCCGGTTCTTTCTTTCCTAACTCACGACTTAGGTGCTGAACATAGTTTCTAAATTCTTTAGCTATTAGAGACACGGACAAGTAGTCTTTGACGACTTGTTGCCTTTGATTTAGTCCTGGAGTAGCTTGAATCAACTGATTTACACGATGCACACTATCTATGATTGACCAACTTCTCGATAGAACTTCTGCCATATCCGCTTCTTCACCTTGCATGCGATTACATGACTCTAGAAGACCGTCATAGTTGTATTCAATAATACCAAAAGCAACAGCTAAACCATCAAGGACTCTGACTTTTCTAATATCGTTATTTGAATGCATATTTTTCCTAACGCCGCATTAAGGTGCGAACAACGCTAAAACACCTAACCTAAACCACCGCACCTTAAACACTAAAACCAAGTTTAAACTGAGATCGCCAAGCGTTGTGAGTCACTCTTAAATGCTTTGTTAGGCGCTTCACGCAAATAGTTAAAACTGGATTTAGAAAACCACCTTTTAGAAAAAGAAACACACGTAGCCCATTAAATTTGATTAAAACCCAAATGCTAAAGCGGCTAAATTTCTGGAACCCACTGCAACCAAAACACCAAAGAAATTGGCAAATCAGCGCATAAAAATGAAATTTGAAAAGGTTACCTTTCAGAGCAAAGTTTCAGTCAATAAATACGTTTCGAAGACAGATAAAATTGAAGCGACTTGAGCCAAAGAAACTGATAACAAACCAGTGACTAAACCTAATGAGGCAACCCGCAAACCTTGACATGCTTTACGGGTTGAGTGATTCAAGAACTTGGGAAAACAAAGCTAAATTGCCGAAAAGCTAGAACAAATGGTTAAAGAGAAATTAGAGATTTGAACCAAGAAATTTCTTACTGCGCCTAACGCCGCATTAAGGTGCGAACAACGCTAATCACCTAACCTAAACCATTGCACCTTAAACACTAAAGCCAAGTTTAAACCGAGATCGCCAAACGTTGTGAGTCACTCTTAAATGCTTTGTTATATGCCTGCCCATTCTGTAGACAGGACTGACATTAGTACTTTATCGACAAATTCACCATTACGAAAACCTGATTGGCGCATCACTCCCTCATGTTGATAACCTGCGTTTTCATAAGCCTTAATTGCGCCGTAGTTAAGAGAGCTTGCTGTAAGCTGAACTCTATGTAAACCAAGAGTCCTTATCGCGTAATCTGTTACGACTTTCGTGACTGAGGTACCAACTCCCTTACCCCAATAACTTTTTTCTCCAATAAGAATAAAGTATTCGCCACTACGATTTAGAGAACTGATCCCAGATATACCTGCATAACCAATTAGCTGATCATTCTTTTTATCGCATATACCGAAAGACACATTTTTAGCGCTTGAATTTATGGATAAAAGCCATTTTTCGATATCTGATTTTGATTGAGGATACGCATACGAAGAAAGGCTATAGAGTGTAACTTCACGGTCACAAGACCAATTGTAAAATACTTCTCCATCTTCCACATTCAATGAACGCAGATAGTAACCATCTAGTTCCAATTGCATGATTTTCCTTATTACTCCGATGGCATATAACGCCGCATTAAGGTGCGAACAACGCTTACCGCCAGCCTAAACCACTCCACCTTAAACACTAAAGCCAAGTTTAAACTAAAATCGCCAAGCGTTGTGAGTCACTCTTAAATGCTTTGTTAAGCGCAATTTTCTTCAGCTGGCCATTTGATATGAGCGAATACCCATATTGCAATGATATTGGCAATAGGTACCAACATAATGAAAGACCACCACTTTGAAAAACCAGCTTTTTTGAGAATAGGCCCAAACAGTAATATGGGAATCAGTACTATTAAGGACAAAATAATTAGCTGCCAAATACTTATACCGCCCATTACTCTACTCCCTCTGTTTTATTAGTAATATTCCATTTTGAAAAAATCAAAATTAATAGACAAACAAAATAACCAACAAACGGGATAAAAAGCGTAAAACTTAAATTCGTATTAAGCCCTGCTCGTTTGTAGATCAAGTACACCGGATAGAAAAACACTACTAAAGTAAACAGTGTTTGCAGTAAAAGTTCTTCAATCAAAAACAATCTCCTTTTTAACCTGTGATGCTTTAAAATTGCGCTTAACGCCGCATTAAGGTGCGAACAACGCTAATCACCTAACCTAAACCATTATGCCTTAAACACTGAAACCAAGTTTAAACTGAAATCGCCAAGCGTTGTGAGTCACTCTTAAATGCTTTGTTATACCAATATTGCCCTTCACTTGATATATGCAACCAGTAAACTATAACTAGATTATATGACCACACTTTTTAAATGGATTTATCATGAGAAACAACCTTATCCTTGCAATATGCGCTCTATGTCTAAGCCATACTGCATTCGCAGCAGGAACAAATACAGCGACGCCTTACATTGGTATTGGCCTTTCTTCATCTGATATTGACTTAACAGCTACTGTAGACGGTACTGATTACAAAACAAGTGTCAGCAACAACACTTTATTGGGGATTATCATCGGTTACAAATTTACTTCATACGCTGCTATCGAATTTAGAGGATACGGGAATGTTTCTGAAGGTGATTTTCTTGGTTACGATGTTTCCGTTGATCACTACTTCGCTGTTTTTGGAAAAGCTATTATTCCAGTGAATGATCATATTGAAGTCTATGGGCTAGTAGGAGCGGGAAAGCAACAAGTTAGTGCTTTTGGGATTAGTGAAAGAGACAATGATATAGCCTATGGAATAGGAGTTAAAGTTACAAAGCATTCTCCAGTAGACCTACAAATAGAATGGGTAAACACGTATGACGAAAGCTTTTCCGGAGCAAGTGATGTTCTAGGCCAATACAGCGTTAAAATCGAGCAAAGTTGCATTAATTTAAACTTAATATTCGACTTCTAAGTCTATGAATTAGTTGATTGGTATAACGCCGCATTAAGGCGCGAACAACGCTACCGCCGAACACAACCCATTGTGCCGTAAACACAAAACTTAAACTGTGAACTAAACCCGCCAAGCGTTGAGAGTCGCTCTTAAATGCTTTGTTAGCTTAAAGATGAACTACCGCACTTCACAAATGGAGTTTGAATTAGCCTACCTATAAAAACAACGAGCTACCCCATAATTTGTGAGCCTCTACAAAACTGTGAATTTGCTTGAAGCCAAACCAAAACCGCCACGCTGGGAGCCGTCTGCGAGAATTCACACGCCGAAGCCGGGAATAGAAATTGCTGATTTCAGACACGCAAACTTGCCAATGACTCGAGACAAACAATGACACTTTATCTCAGGATTTTAGGGTTAAAAAACACACCTAGAAATTCATTTCCGATGCCAAGAAGCTAACGCCCTGTTAAGGGGTGAGCAGCGCAATACTGAAGCTGCCGCATACCACCTTAATCACTTAAACCAACGCACAGTAAAAATGCCACGCGTTGGGAATCCCTCTTGAACGCTTTGTTATGTGAACTTTTCACACTCCCAAAAGAGGTAAATGTTTACGCCGCTGATAGGTTAAAGCTAACTCTAAACAGGACTTGATTGCTGTTTCTGGCAACACTTGCGATATGGACAGAACGATTGCTCTGTTTCCCTGAAACACCAGTTCTTCACCATACAATTCTCGAAATGTATCGACTAACTTAGTTTGGCAATTAAAGAACAAGTAATAGTTGTTAGGAGATTTTAGCTTCCAGTCCATTCTTAGCGGGCTGCCTGTTTTTACACTATAGCTAGGTTCACCCCACTTTAGAGTTTCATCGACTTCACCCAGCTCCAAATCAGATGCGATTTGAAAGACTAGATTTCGTAGCTCCTCTAGCCTAATACGAGCATTTTCCGGATATTCATCGAAGCGTTCTTTGACTACCTTGTTCACTGAAACCTCCTATTCACATAACGCCGCGTTAAGTAGTGAGCAACGCCACCACTGAACCCTAAGCACACCACCGTAAACACATAACCCAACGATGAAATGAAAAATGCCATGCGTTGGGAATCTGTCTTAAACGCTTTGTTATATGCCATTTGCGTTAACGTCCCTATGGTCTGCCGGACTGCTTTATGGCAAAATCAAGTAATTAACACCCTACATCTATATACTGTATAGAAGCTTGTAACACATAGGAAATAAAGTGCATTTATCAGAATTGGAAATTGTGAACTTATGGGGCAAAGAGCGTATAACCGTCCCATTCTATGACGACGTTACCTTGCTTACAGGTGTAAACGGCTCAGGAAAAAGCTCACTATTAAACATAATATTTGATAGCTTGAATACTGCTACCAAGAGTAGAAAACCATCGACATCTAAAAACCGCTACTGGTCATCAAAGCTAACGTTTTCTAATGAAATCACGATGAGTACGCTACTTATACCAGCGTCATTCGATGATAAAGAATTCGATGATAGAGTTATGGACTTGCTTGATAATCAAGAAGACACTCATAACTATGAATTCCTGAACTACTTACAAAACCTCTATAATGAACATAGTAAAGATTTTTCTCGAAGCTATGTTAGCTATACCAACAATGAAAAAGGCGAACGTTGGCGCAAGCAATTAGAAATTCCAGAACAACTCAATTCGGAAGAACTTAGAGACAAGTTAACAAAAGCACCTTTGGGCTTCTTGTTTCAAGAAGACCGAATGAGCATGCACAATATGGATAATGCTAGCGTAGAGTTTACAGGTAGCTATTGGAGCCTTTACAAAAGTTCAATCGATGAGCGATTCTCCTATTGCCGTGATTTCATGCAAGTACTTGAGTCTCATTTAGATAAAGTAGTAGCGAAAGAAGTTAGGGATGCTAACGGACAATTTGAAAAACTAGCTTCTTCAGCAGAATATCAGTATGCAACACAGAGAAGTCAAGACATCGAATCTATTGTAGACCTACTAAACTCCTACTTTGAGGACAGTAACAAGTACCTTGTAAGAGATGAACAAAACAAGTTCACACTAGCAAACATCGATAACGCCGAACCAATCCACTGGAACTTATTATCTAGAGGTGAAAAAACAATAATATACCTCTTATTTTCGACATATTATTATCGAGATAAAGTCAGAGTTTTCATTTTGGATGAACCTGAAATCGCATTGCACGTTAGATGGCAGAAACGCTTGATTAAAGATTTGGTGAGCATTGCTCCAGATAATCAATTTATTATTGCAACCCACTCTCCTACTCTGGTGAAAGAAAACTGGAGAAGTAAATGTATTGAGGTTGGCGTTTAGTGAATATCAATATCGGTGGCTCAGACTTCGATGAAGATGATGCACTAGAAGAAGCGTACGAAGAATTTGGGGAGACTCCTACGATTAAAGTGTTCGTAGAGGGTTTTGACGACAAGCGCTTTTGGGGGAAATTACTTTCGGAGAATGGGTTCGGGACTTTCAACATTGATGCCGTAGGCGTTGAAGCAAAAGCCAATGGGAAAGATACAATAATTAGTCTTTTGAAAGAAGGAAAAATAACACTAGGTGCATACAACTTGGTATGTATAGATAGTGACTATGATAACTTTACGGACAATAATCAAGATATACTAAATAGTAACTTCTGCTTCCAAACGTATGCATACTCGATCGAAAATTTCCACTTCCACCCATGTAATCTATCGAGCCTATGCTGCAATATTGCAGGACACTACTCAAAAGACGCCATTCCAGATTTGGAGCAATTAGTTAATGATTGGTCAACAAAGTACTTTAACGCTTTCTTAACCCACCTCCATAATGGCGATAGGAACTCCATTAAAAAGCTTGTTCTCAATTTAAAATACGAAGGAGTTAAGGAGGAAGAAACTCCAACACCTGAGCCACCAGTAGAGGCACTTTCCAAAGCTGAAGAGATAGGCTTGACTCCGGAAAATATGTTCCTATTTTATAGAGGTCATAACTTTGAGTCTCAAATGAAACGAGTTGCAAACAGGGCGCTCATTCAACTCGTTAGACCTGTAATTGACGATATTAAAGATCATCATGAAGGGGACAAGAAAGAAAACCTTATTTCGCAATGTCGTAAAAACATCCTTGACCTTGAAACAGCGGTAGCTCTGCGCATCATTCCCGATAATCCTTTGTATCAAAAAATAGTCTCTGATATCAGAAACTTTTCCCCTACCTAGTAGGGGAATTAATTGAATCTGGCATATAACGCCCTGTTAAGGTGTGAGCCACGCGACCACGACACCCAATTTGGACGCCGTAAACACTGAACCAAACCCAAACCAAAAATGCCAAGCGTGGGGAGTCCCTCTTAAATTGTTTGTTAGGTTTATGCATCTTGACCTTTCATTAACCCAAGTAATTCCAGTATTTGCCTACAATCACTGGGCATACCCTCGTACGCACCGAAGTAGCTTGGGTAGTAGATAGGGATGGATGTAAACAGGAACTGAATTAGTGAAAAATACATTCCAAAGCTTACCAAATATTGAGTTAAATATGGCAATTCATGACGACTAATCAGGTAAAGACCGGCACATAGAATTAAAGATACAACAGGGCCCATTAATAACGATAGAATTTGTAAATTTTTACTGACGTCTCTTTTGATTGAGGCAAAACCGACATTCATTGAGAAAGGAACGACTAAGAGTTTCAATTTACCAAGTCGAAATTCCTTAGAGCCTTTCTCACTACCTAACCGAATTTCTGCCGAATGACCAGCCATTAACTGAGGTGTTACGTGACCTAACTCGTGAAGTAACACTGCCAATGGCATAACCAACAGAAAACCTAGAGCCAAACCAACTAAACTATTCAAACATGACCTCCATATCATGCATAAGCAACAAAATTAATATATGACTATTTAATTTTTGCACCAAGAGCCGAGTGAAAACCTAACGCCCAATTAACGTGTGAGCAACGCAAGCACTGAACCCACAAACTGCGCCGTAAACACTAGACTCAACCCGAAGTGAGAGCGCCAAGCGTTGCGAATCACTGTTGAATTGTTTGTTATGTTTTACCACAAACGACTGATTTACATGAGAAAGAACTGCAATTACTGACTAGTTTTCTGAGCTAGACCACAAGGCTGAAACCAACTTGGCCGCCAAAGGCGACCAACCGAAAACGTGTAATTCCACTTCCCTGCCCAATGAGGCAACCCGACCAACAAACAACAAGCACCCTTTCTTTCCAACCAAAGCGTAATACAATGGCAAATTGCCGAGGCTACTGCCAAGCCGAAATGCTGATTGGCTAAGAATCCCAAAGCGACTTTAAGCCAGTTACACAAACAACCGACCGCCACGACCTGACAATGAAGCAACCCACGAGCATTGGCATGTTTTACGGGCTGAGTGGTTCAAGAACTTAGACCGACAATACCGATTTGCTGAGTCTACTAGGGACGAATTACCAGAGGGACAAAGAACTAGAGCCTAAGACCTTTAAGCCTTTGAAATACAAGTAAACATAACGCCGCGTTAAGTAGTGAGCAACGCCACCACCACACCTAAAACATTGTGCCGTAAACACTAGAGCCGAATCAAACCAAAAATGCCAAGCGTTGCGAATCTGTCTTAAACGCTTTGTTATGTAAATTTGAAGACCACACCGTACTCTAAGAAACGATAAAGAGCCCAAGAACAGAAACAGCCAAACACAATTGGGAAAATTATGTCACTGATATATAGCCATAAATTGTATGCCGCAACAAACTTAGATTTATAGTCACGATCCAATTTGTTCCGTTTACGTTCAATGTCAGCAGCTTCTCCTGAAAGCGTACCTAGGTCTTCGTTTACGTGATATTGACCTTGCCTTTCATATTCATCATGGATATCTTTTTCAGAAAACCCCATTACATCGCCACGAAGATCTTTACCCTTATAGCTAATCCAACGAGGAAGCGCTTTTTTCACGACTTCAAAAATGGAAAGTACGGAGAACTTGAGAAGGAAATAGCCAAGAATTATGAGCAAGAACCAGCCAGCTGTTTCTTTGCTTCCGGAAAGGTCTAAGCCGATAATTGCAATTTTTTCTGGCAATGCCGCTGTAATCGAAATGAATAGTGCGATTCCAGAAAGAGTCAATGTTTGAGTTTTTAACTTCTGAACTTCTTCGCTAATCTTGAACAACCTATATCTCCGAACTTAACCAATTTACATAACGCCTTGCTAAGGTGTGAGTAACGCAATACAAAAGCTACCGCACAGCGCCTTAATCACCATAAGCCACCGCAAAGTAAAAATGCCACGCGTTACGAATCACTCTTAAGCAATTTGTTAGTACATGCGCTACTTCTATTTATGCGCTCCAAGATATTGAAAAGTGGCATGATATGAAAGGCTTTGAATACTGAAGTGAGACGGGCAGCTACAAAACTTAAAATCGATAGAGAGACGAAAATTGGCTAGAAGAAAAACGTACTGAACTCACCTACTTTTACTAACTTCAAATTAGAAAAGGATTCTTTCCTCGTACTTCAACAGCCACACCAAAGAAAGACAATTTTGACTTAGTAAAAACCACGAAAATGAAGAAGCGCCAAAGAAATAGGCTAAGAGTTAGAAACCGTAAACGGTGAAATCAAAGCAAGCACAACGCATATAGTGCCACCGGAAAGAACGTGAGATGCACTAATTGCAAGGTGTAAAGACGAACACCAAAACAGATAAACACCAAAACTTATGACCTTTGATGTCAACCCCGTACTAACGCCGCGTTAAGTGGTGAACAACGCCAACCACCAAACCTAAACCATTGCACCTTAAACACTAAATTCAACTGAAACTGAGAGCGCAAAGCGTTGTGAGTCCGCCTTAAACGCCTTGTTAGGCGAAGTTTCCCACCAGTGTTTAAGTGGTTTTGAAAGCAGATTACCCGAAACCCTATTACCAACCAAATGCACTCATACTTTTTGCGATTCAAGAACCACAAAACTCACTATGTTTCAGCCAAGGTTTCAACAACCACGAAATGCGACCTTTCAGCGACAAAGTAGCTTTTAAACCTGATAAACCTAAAGCTACGAAATGACAGCAAAAGCCAGAGTCTCGATTAACTTGCCTTTGCCACACTTTGAGCCAGTAAAACTCACCACCAACCAGCACCAAAAACGAATGAGGCAACCCACGAACTTTGGCATGTTTTACGGTTGGAGGTATTCAAGAATTTGAGCCGACAACGCTTAATTGCCGACTTAGAAAAACGAATGCTCAAAGAGAACTAAGAAGATGAGAACAAAGAACTTTTCTGCCCGTCGCCTAACGCCCTGTTAAGGTGTGAGCAACGCAATACCTAAGCCGCCGCATACCACCTTAATCACTAAAACCAACGCATAGTAAAAATGCCACGCGTTGCGAATCACTCTTGAACAGTTTGTTAGTCGCGAGGCACCGAGCGACAATTTTAAGCCAAACTAAACTTTGCGAACAACAAACTTTATGTGTTTTGATGCACTTAAGTCAGGCGTAGTCTCAAAGCGGCTACTCAATGAAACCACTTGGAACAGCCAACGCCGCAGAAAACGGACTGACAACACCAAAAAAGCGCTTTTGGAAAACCAATCTCACAGTGCGGACTTTCAACAAAGTCACTGAAACCACGTGGAACTTACCACACCAGAGAAAACGTCCTTTCAGCAAGTAAATAAGCTTTTAAACCAACAAACTCACCGAGCAGATTTGCAACCAAAAACAGATACTCGATTGCCCTGCTCTGTCAGCAACAAAGAACAAAAAAACGCTAGGACAATTGCAAAATTTGGACTTAAAACAGCTGAAAATGAGTTTGGACCAACGTCGATGAACCTGTGAACCGGACAACCAGTTGCCAAATATTGAGCTTAGAAACATGATTTTGATTGCTAGCTTTTTCTGGCGACTAACGCCAAATTAAGGTGTGAACAACGCGGACACCTTACCTAAAGCATTGTGCCATAAACACTAAACTGGCTTGAAGTGAAAGCGCCAAGCGTTGTGAATCACTCTTAAATTTATTGTTATGTGATTTTTTCATTGCATACGGAAACGCCCAAAGTTATTAGCTCTGGCCGTTTCTTCTAGCAAACTGGTTACGACAAACCGAGCTCTAAAGTGTCATATGCAGAATGGGAAAAGGTTTTCCCATATCATCGAGCGGTGAGCGAGAAACTACTTTAAAACCCATATGCTCGTAGAAACCTACGGCTTTCGGGTTTTGTTCGTTTACATCCACTTTGGTTGCGCCTAACTGCTCTATTGCGTATTGCAGTAGCACCTTACCAACACCTTGCCCTCTTGCCTCGTTTAAGATGAACAGCATTTCAACCTTTGAGTCGTGGATACCTACGAAACCTAAAATTGAACCACTTTCATTTTTCACACATCTTAACGTGACAGCAGGAAAAGCCTGCTCAATGATAATTGGTTTAAAAAACTCAATATCTTCTTCTGATGTGAAGTCATGAGTTGCTCGGACTGAATTTTCCCAAACACTAAGCATTTCTGCGTAATTTTCAGGAAGCACATTTTCTACAATCATCGTATTTTCTCTAAAGTTGACTGAAATTCATGTGCAGCCGCGAGCGGGCATTTTAGCCCCAATAGGTATGAAGTGTCCACCAATCACATAACGCCGCATTAAGGTGTGAGCGGCGCTTGGCTATACTTGAGCGAAGCGAAACTGCCAAGCGTTGCGAATCACTCTTAAATGCTTTGTTATGTGTAAATCTGCTTGCCTGTAACTACCAAATCTCTATTACTGGATTGAACTTTCCATCTTTTCCGGAATGCGACGTAGATATTTTAATCTTGGAAGGCACAAAACTCTCCCCTTTATACTCAGGGTCTACTTGCATATTATCGATCAATCCATCTTGGGCGAAGCGAACGATGGTCCCTGTTATTTGAGTTTGAATCTCCGGTACACCAACGGGCACAAATACTTTGTTCTGAGGCACATCTTGCCCGCCTAATTCAGCTGGAAAAAGAAGAGTTTCAACTAACTCACCTTTCTGGACTAATTCCAATGCCTTCTCTCTTGAATCGATAGCTGAATAATCAGGCACATACTCAGCATTAGCTGAGGTCACTCCTAAGAAGCTTAAAACTGTTGCTATTAGTTTTTTCATATTTATTCCCTTACACATAACGCCAAATTAAGGTGTGAACAACGCTAACACCTTAGCTAAAGCATTGTGCCATAAACACTAAACTGGCTTGAAGTGAAAGCGCCGAGCGTTGTGAATCACTCTTAAATTTATTGTTAGGGTGAAACTAAAAACTGGCGCAAATCTAGTTTCTTTGGACCTACAACATCTTTATAAGACACAATATCAATTTCGAAGCACATGCAGTTTTTCTTTTGTCTGTTCTAGTTCTGAAACCATCCGCTGACTCGCGCAAAAACTCTGTAGGTATATCCAACACATCAATCGAACTACCTTTCTGCAATAAGAAGTAGAGATTAGGACAATTAAGATCAGTAATTTTCTTTACAGATACTTCTATCCACCATACATCCTTGCTGGCATTCACCTTAGAAAAATGAGAATTTCTATTTGTCGCATTTAAACCGAATTTACTTCGTGCAATGTTGAGTGCTTCTGACTTTTCCATAACCAACTCCTATATTCATCACCATGAGTATAGCTTTGAAGGAATTTTTTGGAGAAAGCCCTAACGCCGCATTAAGGTGCGAACAACGCAAAACACCTAACCTAAACTACTGCACCTTAAACACTAAAGCCAAGTTTAAACTGAGATCGCCAAGCGTTGTGAGTCACTCTTAAATGCTTTGTTAGGCGCTTCACGCAAATAGTTAAAATTGGATTTAGAAAACCACCTTTTGGAAAAAGAAACACACGTAACCCACCGAATTTAATTAAAACCCAAAGACTAAAGCGGCTAAGTTTCTGAAACCCACTGCAACCAAAACACCAAAGAAAGCGGCAATTCAGCACATAGAAAGGGAATTAGAAAGACTAACTTTCAGAGCAAAGTTTCAGCCAATAAACGTATTTCGAAAACAAATAAAATTGAAGCGATTTAGGCCAAAGAAACTAACAACAAACCGACTAGCAAACCGAATGAGGCAACCCGTAAACATTGCGATGTTTTACGGGTTGAGTAATTCAAGAACTCGGGAAGATAAAGCTAAATTGCCGATAAACTGGGGCAAATAGCCAAAGAGAAATTAGAGAAATAAACCAAGAAATTTCTTACTGTGCCTAACGCCCAATTAAGTTGTGAGCAACGCTTCCACCGCACTGAAACACTTCACCGTAATCACCAAAACAAATTGAAGCCGAAAGTGCCGAGCGTTGCGAATCAGCTTGAATTGCTTGTTAAGCTTCATCTTCAGAGAACCACATAACTACTTTTTGTTCCATAAAGGCTTTAAGGATAGACAGTGATTCTAGTGCATCTGACTTGGCCAAAAGCTCAGCTGACTCAAAGCGCCCATCGATCATCTTTTTTATAAGGGAGCCTGATTTGATGCCAGCTTTAGCATGCACATACGGATTTCTAATTTTCCTTAGTACTTCCAGTGAAACGTAAAGTTCTTCACTTATAATGCTCTCGCTCAGCGAGTTATCGATAATCTTTTTAAATGACGATTCTGCAATCGTGTTTTGACCTCGCATTATGAATTCGCCAGATAGAGAGTGCTCGATAAACGCTTGAGCAAGGAGTACAACAGCCATGTAGTTTCCATTGACATAGCTATTAGCTACTTCATGCAACGCAAGTTGTGATTGCATACCACCGGTTAACAACTTGTCACCTTGTGGTCCAAACAATTCATTTAACTCAACAAAACGTTCAATTCTATCGGCTTTATTATGTTCTTCGTCGGCAAGAAAACTCTCGATTCCTTGCTTTTTTAGTTCTTCGTAATCCATAGTTTTCTCATTGAAGCTTAACGCCGCGTTAAGTGGTGAACAACGCCAGCCACCAAACCTAAACCATTGTATCTTAAACAATTAACCTAACTGGGAGTGAAATCGCCAAGCGTTGTGAATCCGTCTTAAACGCCTTGTTATGTTCGTACTCGAAGATTTAGTGCGATTACATCAAGTTGTCCTACTTCATTAAAATTCAAACGATAATGCTTGTAGCCTTCATGGTCATGAATAATTTCTGACTGAACGTGCTTTGTAAGCCACGAAGAACCACAAATTTCATAACAACGGTCATCCCTTTCTCCCTCATGTAAGTCAAATACCATTTGCCACTTAAATGCTACAATATCTGAAAAATGAAGCCTGACCGCTTTCTCTTGCCAATCGTTAAAATCGACTAGAAGGTCGCCCTCTTCCTGATGGATACTTGGGTACTCTGCATCAGCTGTGGAAAACTCCAAGTTAAGTAATTTTATTGTTTCCATGCATTCTCCAGCTAAAGAACATAACGCCGCATTAAGGTGCGAACAACGCTAAACACCTAACCTAAACCACTGCGCCTTAAACACTTAAGCCAAGTTTAAACTGAAATCGCCAAGCGTTGTGAGTCACTCTTAAATGCTTTGTTAGGCAATACTTAGCCTTCTACTCACTCAATAGTTCAACTAATGTAATGTCCCCTAGAGGCACATTACCTACAGGAATCTTTAGCGCTTCATTAAATAGGACTGCAATACCGAAAATTAGAACAAATGAAAACAATGTGTTAGCCACGTGAAATTTCCAGCCATCGAACTCATATAGCTTGATTACTTTATGCTTTAGATAGCTTGTATTTGCATAGAAAAGATATATAGATGCCAAAATAAAAATCACACCAGAAAAATTGTATGCGTAATTAAGAAACCACATTTCGGTTTTCTGGAAAATAGCGTGAACGCCTATGTAACAAACAACGCCACAAAGTATATAGTTTGTAATACCATCAAAAACATCTTTTAGCTTTTCTTTGTCGTGATACCACTTTGACATTTCTACTCCTTTTCAAAGATATTGCCTAACGCCCAATTAACGTGTGAGCAGCGCAGACACTGAACTTGAATACTGCGCCGTAAACACTAAATTCAACTCGAAGTGAGAGTGCCAAGCGTTGCGAATCACTGTTGAATTGTTTGTTATGTTTTACCACAAACGCATGATTTACTTGAGAAAGAACTGCTATTTCTAACGAATTTTCTGAGCAAAACCACAAGGACAGAACCGACTTGGTAACCAAAAGCGACCAACCCAAACGTTTAATTCCACTTCCCTGCCCAATGAGGCAACTGCCAAGCTGAAGTGCTAATTGGCAAAGAGCCTCAAAGCGACTTTGAGCCAGTTAGACAAGAAGCTAACCGCCACGACCTGACAATGAAGCAACCCGCGAACATTGGAATGTTTTACGGGCTGAGTGATTCAAGAACTTAGGGCGACAATATTGATTTGCTGAGTCTACTAGGGACAAGCTACCAGAGGGACAAAGAACTTAAACCCAAGACCTTTAAGCCTTTGAAATACAAGTAAACATAACGCCTTGTTAAGGTGTGAGGCACGCAATACCTAAGCCTCCGCATACCACCTTAAACACTAAACCTAACGCATGGTAAAAATGCCACGCGTGCCGAATCACTCTTGAACAATTTGTTAGAAGCCATCACTTCACAGTATCTAGCATTGAAAAAACACTTGTTTTCAGTTCCGTAGTGCTCAAATACGTATTTGTTTGGGGCTCAAAAGTCGTAGCACTATAGCCCTCAGATAATAGATACGCTGTTGAAAGAGCTGATGTCATTTCAGAGAAATCGCCTCCCCACCTCAGAGTAACTACCACCGGTTGTTGGTATTGCTGTGCGTCAAAAGAAGACAATTTGATTGAGGCTTTGTCATATGCAGATGTATGAATTTCCAAACCTGACTTTCTACCCGCTACTTTGGCTGGCAGATACCCCTTAATATCTCGAAGATCGATACCAGCTTCATAAACTATCGGAATCGATACTTTCTCTGCCAGTTCATTCATTTGAGAAGTGTTTGGCAAGGTTTCTAATGCCAAAACTACAAATAATTCCATTGCCATTTTAAGTTACCTAAGTTTGAGTGGCTTCTAACGCCGCGTTAAGTGGTGAACAACGCCAACCACCAAACTTAAACCATTGTACCTTAATCACTAAAACTGATTTAAACTGAAATCGCCAAGCGTTGTGAATCCGTCTTAAACGCCTTGTTAGAAAAATCACTCTCCTTGTTCGATAAGAGCAACTACTTCAGACGCTTGCCCCTTATCTAGCCCTTTAAACAACAAAACAGACCGATTTAATGGACCATAATCAAAAACAATTGAGCCACCTAAACTGTAAAGCCTCAGCTTTTCAGAAAACAAACCTTTAGGATCAAAGGGTGTTTTCTGATTTATATTCGGATACACACGAATATTCTTTACATGCCCTCTACCATAAATTTTCTTTAAATACGTCCCCCCCAGTACATCACGAGAGTAAACTAAATCATTGTTATTGACTTCCAATGTTTCGTTGCTGGATATCGTACAACTAAAAGCTATAAAAAGAAGAATAAGTACCAACATAATCACTTTAGCCCACAGCTCAATCAACTGGTCAAAAGCTTGCGGTAATGCCACCAGAAAAAGCAAAGCTCCAAGCCAAGTTGGTACTTTTAATAACACCGGAAATTTATTCTTACAGTACACTTTAAATGGAACATGGCTTATCACTTTGTAACTCATATGACCCCTTGTATTTTTCTAACGCCGCATTAAGGTGCGAACAACGCTAAAACACCTAACCCAAACCATTGCACCTTAAACACTAAAGCCAAGTTTAAACTGAGATCGCCAAGCGTTGTGAGTCACTCTTAAATGCTTTGTTAGCTTTTTATTCCTTGACGAAAACTGCTTTCCCAGAGACCGTTTGTGCTGAAACTGGAATGGTATATATACTGCCATCTGCATTAGTTGAAATGATAGATGAAGTGTTTTCACCTGTTGTGGTCAAAATAACCCCATTTGCGCCAAGCTTTGCTGCCTGTTTTTTGAGTTCTTCAACAGCGTAATCCTGACTAGCTTGTTGTGTAATCCCAGCGTCACTAGATGCTTTAACTATACCAATAGTTTCGTACTGCTCAGGTGCTTCCAGATAAAGTCGAACTTGATTGAAATCTAGTGCAGGCTTTTTCACACCGGTAACAATAGCCGAGCCTGATGCGCATGCATTCAATACTGATAAAGCAACAACAACTAAACCGACTTTTATCTTTGAACGGAACATAAACTCACCTTAAATAATGTAATAGCATCAAAACAACAAAGCCGACATTTTAAGCTTATAACCACTATAGAGGTATATATTTATTGTTGATGTCTGTAGAAAGCTAACGCCGCGTTAAGTAGTGAGCAACGCCTACCACCTAACCTAAACCTTTACACCGTAAACACTAAACCCAACTTGAAATGCAAAATGCCAAGCGTTGCGAATCTGCTTAAATTTATTGTTAGCCGTACATTGCCCAACGGAAATACGGACGCTGACCATCCATCCGTTCAACTTCTGCGCCTAACTTTTTGTAAAACTCGTGTGCTTTGGTGTTGTGTGGACTAGCTGTCCAAGAAATATGAGAAGTTAATGACTTTTGAGCTTCCGTTTTCAAAGCATGCATAAGTTCTGCACCGTACCCCTTTGACCGATGATTACTAACAACTAGAAGATCATCCAGCCAAATAGACGGCTCTCCGCGAAAGGATGAATAACGATAATGAAACAAGGCGAAACCCTGAACTTCACCATCGACTTCCAATAGCAAAGCATGGGCAAACGGATAGTGACCAAATAAGGTTCGTTCTATCTTCTCTTTCGTCGTGGAGATTTCACCGTCGAACCCTTTCATTCTTCGGTCAAACTCAGCTTTGTGTCCAATAAGTTCTAGCAACTTACTGGAGTCTTCCTTGATCGCTTTCCTTACGTTCACTTTGTTCTCCATAACTCAAGTTTCCGGTTGTCGGCTAACGCCCTGTTAAGGGGTGAGCAACGCAATACCGAAGCCGCTGCATACCACCTTAATCACTTAAACCAACGCATAGTAAAAATGCCACGCGTTGCGAATCCCTCTTGAACAGTTTGTTATATGAATTTTTATTCGAGCTTTATACGCGGCATGTTTTTAATCTTGTATAAAGGAGACTGTATGATTTGAGTCTTGACACCAAGAGCTTTTATTTTCGTCATTAAATCATTTGCATCAACTGAACTCAAACGCGGGTCTATACATATTTCATCAAGCAGAAGGTCGGTATCGAAAGGAATCCGATAAAGACCATTACTTCCGCGAGTTTCGTCAAAATCGTTCGCTAAAAGTCGTACTTCATGTTCATGCGAAAACTCAGGTCGTTTAATACATAATAACTCCGCGAAGTTATCATTTTGTCCTCCCATAGCTAGACTTGTGAAAGTTATATTTGACAGAAAACCAAAAATGTCACTTTCACTCCAATAGTTGACCTTTCCTATGAAGTAACACAGACCTCGATAATCTTCACGAGAGTTAAAAATCGGCTCAAATAGTTTACGTATAGTGGTTGAGACTCTTACCCCTTGTTTATCATGGCTATATATACGCCACATGGCATCAGTATCTTTTTCTGTAGTCCAACACTGTCCGTACCAATCTTTTGCCAAATTATCTAGTGTAGCAACCTCATTGTTACCGCAGTCGACTTCAGCCTTAAAGAAAAAGTTTTCGAAAGGATCTTCCCACATAGACGGTTTGACTAAAACGAGCTCTTGGTCATTTATTAATTGTTCAAACCTGTCATAGCTAAACACTCGGTATATTTTTTGATCAAGATTTTCAATATTAATACAGTTATCTTCTACTTTTCTGATCATCAAGTCTTCCTTTATTCATATAACGCCAAATTAAGGTGTGAACAACGCAAACACCTTACCTAACGCATTGTGCCATAAACATTAAACTAGCTTGAAGTGAAAGCGCCGAGCGTTGTGAATCACTCTTAAATTTCTTGTTAAATTACTTTTTCTTTGTACATTGATAATTGGCAAAAGTGCCGTAAATGTTTGAAGAAGATTTGAAACTAACAATTTGGGTTGCATAGTCGAATTCAAGTTCGTCTGAAGCATTTCTGTGTTTCATTTTTCGTGTAACTTTTAGCCCTTCTAGCATTAGCTCTACCTCTTTATGAGGACTTTCTCCGAATAACTTAAATTCATACTTATCCACATCATTGTAATAAGTAATTTGTTTTTCCTGTAAACTTAGAACTGAAGTCCCACTCTGAGAACTCAAAGCATTACACTGCCATATCCCTAGAGCCGTGTTCTTGTAAGCTTGCAGTTCTTTAAAGCCTTTCATAGCCTCTGAAAAATCTATTGACTGCTCCTCTGTTTTCGACCATTCGAAATCAGAGTACTTAGTCCCCTCATTACATAACCCTGCCGTAGAGATACTGAACAACAGTAGTATTAATATATTTCTCATTCATCCTCTGTAATTTAACGCCCAATTAAGGGGTGAACAACGCCTCCACCCAACCTAAAGCATTGTGCCATAAACACTAAATTTGAAGTAGAAGCAAAAGTACCAAGCGTTGTGAATCCCTCTTAAATTGCTTGTTATGTGGATTTAAAAATATGCTCCCTATGGTAACTTAGATAGCGTTTATTCTCTGAATTAATCGCCACTACCATGTCTGGCTTGATACCGCATACCTCATACTCTTTAAAATGAGGAGAAATAACTATTATTCCATTGCCGTCAAAAGTAATTAAACCGTTATCAAAGGCTTTATCTATAGTTGCAATCAAAAGCAGACCATTATTTAAATCTAGTCGCTCTCGATTATCACTATCCCGCCAAGGTTTAATATGACTTGCAACTAATAGCGATGATTCTTTACAACCAGTAACAGCGCAACCACGCCATTTTTTGATTAAATCTTGTCTAAATCTTCCTTGCCCCATTCTTACAGATATTTCTCGCTGTTTTTCTGTATTAGTTAGCTCTGGAGAGTTCTGTATAATTTGTATGTCATCTTCAATTGTGGTGAGTAATTTCCATTTTCCAGTTCTTTCCCCAGGAGCAACTTGCCTAAATAGCTCTTTATCTACTTTGCCATTCCATTTAGAGGGAACATCGCGAGAAAATTTATGCATCGCATCTCTTAAAGTAGCCCTACTAGGCTTATAATTACTACCTTCTCGTTTTAATATATTGAGAACTTCACTATAGATATCAGATAAGTTAGCACTACCTCCTAAGTTTAGTAATGCTAACCTTACATATTCATGATTTGTTACACTCAATTCGATATTCCTCATTTCCACATAACGCCGCATTAATGCGTGACCAACACAAAACAAATTAATTAAAAATCAATTGGTTAATAACTAATTTCGTGTAATTTCAAATAGCTATGTAGCAAATATATAGCTCTAAAATCGTACAAATTAGCCAAGAGTTATAACATCAGCGATTCACATTTATAATTAAATAGAGCAATAGAGTCGAGAACAACCAAGGATGGCTTAGCCATCCTTTTTTTGTTTTGCTATCGCAGAGATAGGCGTAAGCGGTGCATTCTGAGAAACATACTCCCACTCAATCCGTAAAACTTTCAATTTGGAGTCCAGTTGTTCAAAACTTAATTTGTCAGTTGTTTTACCCAGCTTTTCTAGTTGTCTACGAAGCTTTCCATATGTTCCTGCTGCAGAACGATGTTGTTCAGCTTTTTCAGCAAATCGAGCAAATGACACAACTCCAGACAATGTCGCAGATAGTATACTCATGCCAATAAGTAGCATTTTTAGATAACCATCTGTTTGCAAAAATAGCATTGCTGTAACGACGGTTGAACTAACGATTAATGCATATCCAGATACGTCTGCTCTCCTGTATAGTGCTTCAGATCTCGTATAATGACCAACCTGTGCATTGTGTAGCCTAGGTAACCAGTCTTGAATTAAAGATTCTAGCTGCTCTTTAGATTCTGGCGCACTAGGTTTAATGGAGTGTAAGTTTTCGTTAGTCATATAAATAGAAAGCCTTAGACCCGAGCGCACTCATAAGTGTTCTTAATATTATGATGTAGATAAGAACCTAAAGATGAAGATCCCATGAGCTCCTCATAGACGTACTCAGGTACATCATAGTACTGGTAAATGCCACTATTAAACTCCACTTCCAGAATGAGGCTATCAGAATCATACCCCACAGAAACCAAATTACTTGATGACACGCTTACTCTTTCCATTAGTATTCTCCTAGTTTAATCATTTTTCTTAGGGTTTTGCGTACGCCAACTATGAGTTAGCTTTTCAAAGTTCATGTCTTGCCAAGGCTTAGTCCAATTCGATGAAACATCAGGGTCGCTACTATTCGGGAATTGCCCTTCTTTAGGTAGCCTAAACTTAAATCTCATTGGTAGCCTTGCTGCTTCACCAGTAACTATTGCTTCACCAGTCCTTAGAATTGGCAATGAATCAATGACACCAGCAAGCCCATCAGACATCGCAGCTTTTACTCTAGCTCTATCTGTCGAGTTACTTATTCTTAATGAGAAAAGTGTTCCACATTGCGATAAGATTGTTTCATCAATTTCAGATGGTCGTTGGCTTACTAACATCGAGCCAACCCCAAACTTACGGCCTTCTTTCGCTATTCTTCTTACCATCTGCTTTGTCAGACCATTTGAATCATTTGATAAATATCTATGTGCTTCTTCCATTACAAGTAGTAATGGGTAAGTTTTCATACCTTCGTTATGATTACGTCCCCAAAGAGCGCTCTCAAAAAGAATATCTAGTAAAGAGCCTAATAAAAGATCAAGTCTTTCTGATGGAAGTAGTGATAAGTCTATGATTGTAATTGGTTTATCGTGCCCCAGCCATTGACCCAAGAGATCCGCAATATCTTTCTCAAGAGTGTAATCGTCTTTTAGGCTCCACTCATTGGGTGATAAGAAAAAGTCAAATTGGCTATCAAGCAACCGGGTACGCATCAACTCTAGTTGTTTTGTCCATACGTTCTTTCCTCCTGTAAAAGGTGGATTAGAACCTGTCGCTGGGGGTTCAAAAACTGGAGCGATTAGCTTGCTAGAATCACCCTCATTGCCATCCTTATAGGCAGCGTTTTCTTTTTCTTTTTCTTGCCATGTAACCCTATCTTCAAAGCAAAGTTTTCCCCATATTTTTCTTAGATTGAATGGGAGCGGGGTATATTGAGTAACTTTATCTTTATCTATTCCTAGGGTTTCGTTCTTCTCAGCAAACTGTTGTTTTTCTTGAATAATGTATTCAATGAACTTGTTCTTAAGAGTATCATTCTGACCACATAGGAATTCAATAAGCAGTTCAGGGGCAACACACCAATATGGGATAATTAAACGATTTTCACTATCAGAAGGCATAACAGAAAAAACCTTTGCTACATCTTGCAAGGCCGAAGAATACTCTCCGTGCAGATCAAAAAGAATTATTCTTGATGAAGGTGTCTGCAACTGTCCACTTGGCTTATTCACAATTGATCGAAGTAGGCTAGACACACTAGTTGATTTTCCAGAACCAGTTGAACCTAAAACTGCTGAATGTCTATTGACCAGTTTATCTAAGTCAATACTCACATCAATACTGTCTGATGTAGATAGCTTTCCAATTTTGATTTGACCATGTTCATTTTGGCCATAAATCGTATGTAAATCACTTTCTGTGACCAAATGGGCTTCGTCATATATCGCAGGGTATTGAGAGATACCTCTTTCAAAATCTTTACCTACAGACTCACCAATTAATTCGACCCTAACAATTCTTCGCTCACTCGATAAGTTGGCAGCATCTAAGTCAGTGCTAGTATCACTCGTTTCTGAAATCAGTCCGTACAGGTTGTTATAACCTTGAGGAATACGTATGAAACTGCCTACTTGACCTATTCTATGTGTTTTCCCCTCTATAACGAGCAGACCAGATCGCACTTTCGGAGTAAGCTCGATAGTCACAGACGAGCCGGAAACAGATGTTACTTTTCCGAGATATGTTGGCTCATTGTTCATCAGGTAAAGCCTCAACAGTATTCTGTGTTAATGACACAGATTTCCCACCACCTGAGCCTGCTAAAAATCGACAAAGAGATACATAGTCGCCAAGCGTAAACTTTTGGTCTTGCCAGTACTCATCTCGAATAACGCTCCAGTTTTTACTAGGCAGCTCGCCAGTTTTCCACTTGGCTTTGACCCCATTAACCACTGCACCATCTCGGCAGTAAATGCTTAAGTTTGGTCTTCTTAGACCAACAGTAACAGCCGCTTGTTCATTTGCTAAATCCTGATATTGAAGCGCTAGTATTGCTGACGATGGGTTTTCAGATAAGCATTCATCGAGTTTCGCAGTTATATGTGCATCTGCAAATGAAAAACCAGTTGTTATGAGCAAAGAATCTGGTTCCAATAAGAAGCTTTTGAGCCTCTCAAACATTGATGAAAAAGGGGCTGCTTGAGTTTGGTCATACTTAACATGCGATGGGTATACCATGCTTCCATCTTCTTCACCCTGCTTCCGGATAACTTCCCCTTTTTCATTTCTAGACCAGTTAATCGACCCATGAAGTTTCCAAAGCCGGATCCACCTTGAAGGTAGATCATTACTAGAAATAGTCGAAGGGTCAAAAAAAGCCGATTTCGAACCTGTAAATCCATCAAAATAAGGAGTGCGAGATCTCTCCATTGCTTCTTCGATTAACAAATCATAATTTGTTGTAAACACTTCTACGGCAAAATCACGATTAATCCCATTAATCCACGATATTAAATGACTGTACGGATTCTCCGTCTCGGGGAGTCTCTTGGTAACCACCTCTTTGATAGTCTTACATATCTTTACAGAAAGCTCATTATAGCCTTCAGCATCTAAGCCATGAATTGGGGTTTGACCGATGACTTCAGCTAAGACTCTCACCCTTGAAAGGATTAACTCAATATTTTTGTCTTCGAGTTCAGCAGCTATTGCGTCAAATGCAACCTTCTCTATTTCATTTAGGCTACGCTCAACAATTTCAGTAAGTCCCTTAATGTCGGGAATTAAAGACTCCCATGCTAATTCGCTACCGACATTGATACTAACAGGAGCACCTGCTCCGATTAGAATTCCAATTTTCTTGCGGCTATGAGTGATTAGATGACGGAAGTCATACATGTATTGATCAGGGTTGTGGACGGTTTCTGCCATGATTTTCTGCACTTTATGTGTAGGATGATACGCTATGCGGATAGTGACACATTTTTTTTAGTTCGAAAATCAATCTATCTTGAGATTTTGACACTGATAAAATTATTGTTTTTATTAACAAAAACATCAATGTACCAATCACCTCAATTTTTATTATTTTTGTTTAGGTTTCAACTTCTATAAGCTTTACAATCTCTATTTCTTGATAGTTATATTCAATTCTTAAAACAATTACCAAACCATTTAACCAGCCACCTTACTAACAATAAGATGCACTCAAGCACTTATTAAAATAAACTTTAATACAAGCCCAAGTAGGGGCGGCATTAGAGAACTTCTTCTTTCACTCATAGTGAGAGTCTGTGTGATCATGAAATGATACCCAAAGCTACAGCTGAAATTATCAGAATTCCGGCAAGAATAAAGCTCCACATACCCAGTGCATTAATCCACATGAATATTTTAAATTTTTTGGAATTCGTAGTAGCCCTTTTACGAATAAATGGATACATCACCCAATAGTCAAAGCAACGACTACCGATCGCCCAAGACATTTGATACTGAGGACGCATATACCCTTTATCGTCGTAATATTTGCCCAGATCTTTAGCCAATTGTTTATCCATAAAAATAATATGTTTCAAGCTACCTAACGACACAATCGCACTCATGACTAAGGCAGGGATAGACCAAGCAATAGCATAGGTACCAAAAATTGCAGCAGGAAACATAATTAACATCTCCCACCAAACAGCATCAGACATATTTACTCCGTAACCCACTCATAAACAAGATACACTCCGTCTACAAACGCTTTGCCCGTCGTGGAGCCAACAACACCACCAACTGCACCACCGAAAACTGCACCACCAATAGCAGCGATAGCCAAAATTGGAGCAGAAGCAGATATACCAATTACAAGAGCTGTAGCTCCAGCGGCTCCTATTGCACCTCCTTTTACACCTCCAACCCATGAACCAAGGAATCCAGTAACTTCACGAGCTGTTGTTTTACCACACTCACCCGTTCCGTCTACTTTACAAGCTTCATAGATTGAATCCACACCACTTACTGCACCCACAGTTAAGCCTATATAGCCAACTCCTTTCGATGCGGAAATTCCTATAGAAAGATTGGCAATACGTTTACCCAAACCTTTTACATAGCCGGTTTTTAATATCTCGTCGGCATTATGAACAACCGATTTCTTAGAAAGTTTCAGGTTACGTTTAACCTGTGTGTAGACAGGAAGGTTAACGTTGCGTTTTGAAAGCATCGCAAAGGAGCCATCAAGCTTTTTAAACAGTTCGGCACGCTCAGCAGTAAACGTTCCATAGTTGATGCCACCCGTTCTGCTCGCCATCGCTACTTGCGAAGTGTAAAGCGCATTAATCTCCATCACTACGCCCTGAATATTCTTTAAGTTCTGCTCAACAAGTGCAGCGGTTGCCCCAACACCCGTTGCCACTTGTGCATAATAATCTTTAGGCAGGCCATCTTCACGAATACGTTTATCCAGCTCGTACGAGAGTACATCAAAGTGACGATTGAGGGTCGCTACCTCATCATCATTTAGCTTTTCTAACTCTTGGCTCGCTATCTTAGCTTCTTCAATTAACTCAGAAAGCTGCGCTCTTTCTTCTTCTGTTTCTGGCTGTTTCGTTGGCACGACAACAATTTCACCCTCACGAACCGGCTCGTTAAGGTGAACATTGCATTGTTTCACGAATTGCTTTTGTTCTTCTGTCGTATCTAAGGTAAAAAGGCTTTGCCACAAGTCCGTTTGTGACTGTGTCACGGGGGATTGCATCCAAGCAAGATGAAATGTCTCTTGCTCTGCTTTTTTCTCTGCCTCGATTTGTTTAAAAGCGCGCTCACTCTCTGCATGGTTGGCTTTTCTTTGCTGCTCGAGTCGTTCTTTTGTCGTCGGTTTCGGGGTAGGACGTTCAGGCAATGGGCTGGACGCAGGAATGGATGAGCCTGAAGCAAAGTTAGCACCTTCTGCTTTTTTCAATGCCGCCTGAGATTCTGCCCATTCACGGGTACGGAAACAACTGGAGCAACGACAAGTCTCGGGATTAGAGCTCCCTATAGGACATCGATACAATTTACTCTTATCAAAAATCTCATAATACATAAGTACTTACCAACTACCGAACTGACTAACCCAACCAGATTAATACAAAAATGCTCTGGGCAAAAATTTGCCCACGAAACAAGGTGTTATTGGGTATCGATAGTATCGCAACTCAATCGCTATCTAACGTAAATTCTCATTATTGATGGAGCAGCATCACGCCTAAATACAGTTATTCACAGAACTCCAAGTTGTGGACTAATTCAAGCTAGATTATCAAGACAGTATCAAAGTATTTGTCTTTGGACCTTGTTAAGGTACGCCAAACTTGTTTTTTGGCGACATCTACTTTATGAAACTAACCCAGTTGAACGCATTTAAAGCTGTAGTCGAATGTCAGACCGTGACAGCTGCTGCAGAACGCTTAAATTTGAGTCAACCAGCTGTAAGTCGTTTGCTCTCTGGTTTAGAGCAACGTATTGGCTTTCAACTATTTATTCGTAAAGCAAACCGTCTTGAATTAAGTGATGAGGGACAAGCCTTTTATCTTGAAGTCGCAAAAGTATTCGACGCGGTATCTGGATTATCGCAATCAGCATCCTCCATTCGCTCACGTCATTTCGGTAGTTTGAATATCGCAGCAATGCCACTACTGTCTAATGCCTTCCTACCACATATCTTAGCCACCTTCCTCAAACAAACTGGCAAGATGAAAATCAGCTTCAAAACGTACCGTTCCGAGGAAGTGATCAATCGAATCCAAAGTCAAACCACCGATATTGGTTTCGCCTTTATTGACGAACACCTTGCCGGTGTAAAGGCACAAAAAGTTGAATGTGAGTGCGTCTGCTTGATCCCCGCAACCTCTCCGCTTGCCAAACGTACAGTGATCGACCTGTATGACATTGCTGGGCAAGTTTTGATTCGCCATGAGCGAGATATGACCCAACGACGTATTGACGCATTGCTGCGTCGCTACAACCTATCGACAATCGAACAAATTGAAGTCTCTCTCGCCAGTACCGCTGCAACTTTAGTTCGTGAAGGTATCGGGATCGCAATTACCGATCCATTTACAGCCCACATCGAGAGCGAGCATGTCAACGTGGTGATGCGCCCGTTAGTGTTTAGCTTACCTTTTGAGTTTGACATTCTTTATCCTGCACTCAAGCCAATTCATCGTCATGCTGAGCAATTCATAGAATATTTTATGCTATTGGCAGACCAAATGGACATCTACCTAAAAGTTGGCCCAATGCGAGACCTCACAATTAGATAACTGGTAATCAACATATAAAGATAAAAATAAAGTAATTATTTTTCAAATAATTACATCCAAATATCTTTAAGAGCATTACCTTTTTGCATACTAGCCTACAACTTTGTCATTGGTGAGTTAGCACCGCAATTCCTTAGTCTTGATAGTAGTTAAATCAGACGTCAATAAGGATGGATTTATGAAACCTCGTGTATCAGTCATCGGGTCTGGCAATGCTGGTCTTACAGCGGCTTACCACTTCACATTAAATGGTGCAGATGTGTGTTTATACGGTGCTCCCGAATTTGATCAACCACTTACGGATATCGAACAGCACGGCGGTATTCGTGCCTTAGAACACTTTAACGAAACACCACTTACCTACGCGGGATTCGAGCAATGCGATAAAATTAGCAGAGACTTGGCTGAAACGCTCGCGTACGCCGATCTTCTGGTGTTACCAGTTCCATCTTTCGCTCAAGAACCATTATTCATTGAGATGTTGCCCCATCTGCGTGATGGTCAAATTATCATGCTAATGCCGGGTAACTACGGTTCATTGGTTCTTAATCGCATCAAACACGACCTAGGTTATCACTCGCTTGACATTACCTTTGTTGACGCAATTTCTATCCCATGGGCGACGCGTATTGTTGGTCCAGCCGAAATAGCTATCTTGGGTATGAAACAGTTTCTCCCAGTAGCGGCTTTTCCGGCAAAGCGAATCAATAGTGCGATAGAAAGACTTCAACAAGTGATGCCGTTGCCATTAAAACCATTGGGCAACGTTATTGAGGCCGGATTAGAGAACATTAACTTTGGCGGTCATCCACTACTCACTACGTTAAACATGGGATTGCTTGAAAACTTTGACGGTAAGTTTAATTACTACAAAGATTGCTGTTCTGTCTCCACCGCAAAAGCCGCAGCGGTAATGGAAGCAGAACGCCAATCTATCGGCAACGCACTTGGCCTTAACCTTCTACCTGAGTTAAATGCTATGAACGCTTTATACGATATGAAATGTGAGAGCGTGTATGAAGTTAACCGCACCTCAGAAACTCACGGTAAACTAAACAGTGCTCCGAATTCTGCCAACAACCGTTATATCACTGAAGATGCAGCTTACCTACTAGTCCCTTGCTACGAGTTCGCGCAATTGCTGGGGGTCAACACACCAATAATCACCTCGTGTTTGCATATCGATAATGCTTACAACGATACCAACTATTTTGAAAATGGAAGAACACTAAAACTTATGGGGTTAGACAATAAGTCTGCTCAAGAAATTATGGATTTCGTTAACTAAACCGTGACGTACGTAATCGTGACTGAACATTTATGGGTTTCGTGCCCATAAAAACAAAAGGACAACCCTATGACAAAACTAAAATTTCCTTCCGCTTATACGATCTTAATGTTGCTCACGGTATTAATGGCAATCTTAACTTGGGCAATTCCGGCAGGCCAGTACCAAATGGAAACCAACGAAACCTTGGGCCGAATGGTTCCTGTAGTTGGTACGTATCACACTGTTGATGCAAACCCGCAGGGATTAATCGATATTCTGATGGCGCCTATTCAAGGCTTCTATGATCCAATCAGCTATACCGCGCGAGCGGTTGACGTCGCTCTGTTTGTTTTGGTTATCGGTGGCTTTCTTGCTGTCGTTACCCATACAGGCGCCATTGACGCAGGCATCGCTGGTACAATGAAACGTCTTACTGGACGTGAGAAATGGATGATTCCGATTTTGATGGGGCTGTTTGCTCTTGGCGGCACTGTATATGGCATGGCGGAAGAAACAATCCCTTTTTATGCTCTTTTAATTCCGGTCATGATCGCCGCAGGTTACGACAGTATCGTTGGCGTTGCTATAATTATGATTGGCGCAGGTATTGGTTGCTTAGGTTCAACAATAAATCCATTTGCAACAGTAATTGCTTCCAATGCAGCTGAAATCAATTTTATGGAAGGCTTTGCACTACGTGCGACCATTTTGGTGCTTGGTTGGATAGCATGTGTGGCCTATGTAATGCGTTACGCTGAAAAAGTAAAACGTAACCCAGAACTGTCTATCGTTGCCCACCAGCGGGAGTCAAATATCAATCACTTTTTGCACGGTAAACAACAAACACCTGAGTTCACCGCTACACGTAAAGCTGTCTTAGCTATTTTTGGCATTACATTTGTGATTATGATGTGGGGCGTATCTATTGCAGGCTGGTGGATGGCTGAGTTGTCTGCATTGTTTATAGGTTCAAGTATTGTCGTCGGTATAGTCGCTCGTATGTCAGAAGCAGAAATCACCGATAGTTTCGTAAACGGTGCTCGTGATTTACTGGGCGTAGCATTAATCATCGCAATTGCTCGCGGTCTCGTTGTAGTCATGGACAATGGGAACATCACTCACACAATTTTGAACTACGCTGAAAGTTTACTTGGTGGACTGCACGAAGTAGCATTTATCAACGCCATCTATTGGATCGAAGCGGTCTTGTGCTTAGTTGTTCCGTCATCATCTGGCTTAGCAGTATTATCGATGCCCATTTTAGCACCGTTGGCTGATTTTTCTGGCGTGAGTCGTGAGCTAGTTGTAACCGCTTACCAATCAGCATCAGGACTACCGAACCTCGTCACTCCAACATCTGGCGTAGTCATGGGCGGCTTAGCTATAGGACGAGTAGCATATCCTTCGTGGCTGAAGTTTATCGGTCCGTTATTAGCGATATTAACCATTATGGTGATGATATTGTTAAGCCTAGGAGTTGTATTTAATTAACATCATAGGCAGTTTTCCTAATGATTAGAGGACAACGGGAGCCTGTATAAGGTTCCCGTTTTAGACGTGAACACCGACAAAACCTTACTCATTATGTCCTAAACACTTAAGCTAATATCAAACCTCAAATCACCAAGTTAAAACATTAAGCATGTGTTGGAAGCTATACGCCATTGCATAACTCTTGTGATAATTTCCTGTCCCCGACTGACCACCCCTTTTAATGACCTGACCCATTCCTCGCTGCAATACATGCTGGTTTTAATGACGCCCGTCTCCTTATCAATAGTAAGTTCATAGTACGGCTTAAACAATTGCGCTTTGCGCAGAGAGAACACGCCGCCCATCAACTGAGTAAACGTCTTCCAATCTCCTTTATCTGCTGCATCCACCACCGATTGCTGTTGTTTGGACAGCCCTAATTCACCTTTAAGCCGTCTCAATTCCCGCCACACTGTCACCGAACAACCACCAAGTTGCTGAAACTGACGGATACCCCAGCATGAGGCCCAAGCATCAACTCTCGCTGCCGCATCTTTTGGGTCCTCACCATACACACCTGCGTCGAGGTCGCTTCCATCAATGTTCTTTGAAATGTATTTCGCAATGTAACCCGTCGCTGACCCTTTCGAAGCATCAATTTTCACCTCAGTGAAACGGTGCTCTGCGGCTCCTTTTTCTTCTCGGTCTTCTCGCATGGCGTAGTCACGCATAACAGTCACCATGGTTTTGTGGTGATGACGGTCGACAAACAACAATAAATGCCAATGTGGGGTGCCATCATGTTGCGGCTCTGCTACACGGAAACCATAGAATCGAACATTCAGTCGGTTCAACTTAGAACGCATCAGCTGCCAAATATTATTCAGGTACCATTGCCCGTCTGACGGGCTATAACCACCCCACTTAGGGTTGGCGTGACCCGAAGTTGAATAGCTGCGGTGATACTTCGACGGACAGGTAATGGTGAGAAACGTTGCTACATGATTCAGCTCTTTTGCCAGCTCTTCAAAACCTCGAGCTCGCATCATGAGCTCCCCTTTGCGTATTTTAGGGTCAGACACACCTTTTCGTGAAAGCTCCAGTAAGGAAAAACGCTGCCCCAGTTCGTTAGTTGCGATGGTACTTTCCAAATAAGCACGCTGGTAAGCTCGTTGCTTTATTCGGGCAATCAGTGTTGGTTTTGAGCAATAAAGACTGCGTTGCTTGTTAATGCGATTCAAATGATGCATCACTATTTCAATATTACGCCTTAATGCCACTCTGAGCTTCCTTAGCCACCATTTTGGGTCACTGTAGCGTCCTAGCTCACCCAAGAGTGTGTACTGCCCTTCATAGGCCTTACATCCATGCTGGCGAACGAAGGCACGTATGGTATCAAGGGCTTGTTCATCACTTTGATAGTGACGGCGTAGTGCAAGGACTGATTGAGCTAAATGCTTGGATTTCGCTCTGAGCTCATCTTCAGACACATTGAGTTCAAGCTTAGAAAACGGAATGGCAAGTCGGCTGGCTAACTGCTCAGTCATTACCCGTAAGTAGCTATTGCGTTCAAACTTCGAGGAAAGACTTAGATATTCATTGAGTAGTAGCCGCTGAACATCTGTTGAAAATCGAGAAAGCCTTTGCATCACAAAGGCTCTGTCATCTAGGTCAACGCTCATTAGATTGATGTGGTTCATGTGAATCCCTTCCCTTTTGTGGTTAAGGAGAAAACATCCCAGCGCAAACCAAAGCGTTTTTGGCTGTCATAACAAATCAAGCCCTCTTTGATGAGCTTGTGTATGGCTTTACGATGTATTTGAATCGGCAAGCGGGATTTAGGCTGAACCTCACCATAATACGGACAGTAATCCGAACAAACCTGAAAGGTGCGTCCGGTTCTCATCCAATTTAGTAGCGTCTTTTGCTCAGGCGTTAGATTAACCATGCGTTAACCCTCCCTGAGAAAGATGCGCTCGTTTAGTATGGCTATCTAACCAAGCATCTAAATCTTCTTTAAGATAACGAACGGTTCGACCAATTTTAATGAATGGCGGGGCCAATGTACGATTCTTTCGCTGCCCTTCCATGCGTGATTGACGTAAAAAAGAACGACTCATACCAATGTATTCTGCCGTCTCTTGTTCCGTGTATGCGCGTTTCACAACGGTAGCATCTGTCATAATTGTGTTCCTCATGGTTCATTCTTAAAACCATCAAAAACAATTTTCTTACACGATTCAACGGGCTTTAACCTATAGGTTAAAAAGCACCACCAACCGACGTAAAAGTCTTAGCTTTATCACACTATTGTTGGTTTGGAGTGCTGAAATGCTGGTTACTGGCTCCGCAGCCAGATTGATAACACGTTTATACATGGCTCAAGCAGTCATGTAACCGTTAAACTAACCGACGTCAACGGTATAACACTGCTCAGTAAAAATTGCGCTCAAGCCAGTAAGGACAGCGTTGCAAGCGCTAAAAGCCACTACCCAATTAAGTTCACCGCGGCGGCTTTATGCTCAGGTGCAAGGTGTGCGTATCGTAACGTCATTTTTAAATCGACATGACCAAGCAACTCTCGAACAATATTCAAATCGACACCCGCCATAACTAACTTACTGGCAAAATGATGCCGCAAGTCATGAAACCTGAAATTATGAATATCCGCGGCTTTAAGCAGGTTTTCCCATGGGTATTGGCTACTCTTAACGACATCACCATTGACCATAAAAACATACTCAGCCTCTAGGTTTTGAGCTCGCCACTGCTCCAACATGTCAAATACCGTGTCGTTCAGTGGGATTGTGCGTGTCTTTTTAGATTTGGCGTTTATAGAATGGATAGTGAGAGAACGGTTAGTCATTGAGATATGCTCCCAACGAAGCGACAACATTTCCCCTTTACGCATTCCCGTATTGATGGCCATGATGATGAGCGGCTCAAAATAATCCACATACCGCCCTTCAACCTGATTTGCATCTCTGAGTCTTTTATCTCGTAGACTTAAGCAGCTCAATAGGGTTTGTTCTTCTTCCTTCGATAGATATCGAATACGGGTGTTATCCTCTTTGATGAGTTTGACGTTATTGAGGTTATGCGAGTCAATAAAGTCCCACTCTACCGCTCGGTTGAATGCGGCTTTTAAACGATTAAAAGCATAGGTGATAGTCGCAGGTGCTCGTCCCTGTTTGCGCCGCTCAGCAACCCATTGCTGGATATCCCATGCGGTGATTTCATCCAACGGTTTATCCGCTAGGTGTTTAAAGGTATTGGCAATGCACATATAAGACTGCCTTGCCCTTTTGGGGTTCATGGCGACTAAATAACCTTGGTAGTGCTCTTCAAGGTAACGACCCAGAGTTAGGCTCTTGCGCATATCGAGTCTTTTGGCTTCATGTCGGCACTCTTGGATATCAACACCACTGGCAACGAGCCCTGCTTTTTCCTTTGCTAAATCTCTGGCTTGAGCCGGTGTTAAAGAGTGTGCTGAACCAATGAGATAATTACGTTGTTTACCATTAAGTCGATAATAGAGGTAATACTTAATCGAGCCTTTTGGTGAAATACGGGCATGAAAACCGCTGATGTCAGTGTCATTTAATCGTTTCTGTTCAACGGTCAATGCTTTAATAGAAGTGTTGGTGATTTTCTGCTTAAGTGCCATAACACAAACCTCAAGTGTAGCAAATATGTAGCAGAATAATTGTACAAACACCAACTTCAATGAACAACTAAAAACAAATTAATGAACACTAAACCACTGTTAGTAAAGAATATTTAATTCAACCTTGTTCATTGCCGTTCACTGAGTAATTTCATCAGATCCCAGCATTAAGGTGCGAACAACGCTAAACACCCAACCTAAACCACAGCACCTTAAACACTAAAGCCAAGTTTAAACTGAAATCGCCAAGCGTTGTGAGTCACTCTTAAATGCTTTGTTATAACTCATTTCCAAGCGCAAGAACTACCTCTTGAGTTTTGAAATAATAATACATTGGTGGCCATTGAATTCTATCCATTATCTTTTCTGGATGATAATGACCTAAGATATGTTCAGCACTTAAATGACCGCGTGTAATCACTACGAATTCAATACTATAAAGCTCTTGAGGGAACAGATGCCATTTACCCCATATTTCAAGCAGCAGGCACGCAAGCTCCTTAACTTGGCTCTCTGGAATTACGCTATAGGGTAGATTAACCTCGAAAACCGTAGGTGTTCCATGCATCTTAAGCTTATGAATAAGAGGCACATTAAGCTCCTCTTCAAGTACTCTTGTAGCATTAAGCAAGAACTCACTGCCGTAGATCAAATAATGACCTGAACCGCCATTTGCTAACCGCTCCGTATCACAAATGAAGTATGTTTTGACATCTTCATCAGAGCGAAGTAAATAAACCTGTTCAAAAGCCTTCTGTTTTATATGAGCATCAATTTCTGGAAAGAGCTTATCAAAAGTTTTTTTGAGCCAATCAGATTTTTCTGAAAGAAAGCCATTTTGATAATAAATATCGACTGACTCAGGGCGACAGCCATGGAATACTTTTAGCCCAACTGTTTCACGGGCTAGATCAGCAGTAAAACGTTGAAGATCGAAAGACTCAGGAAGCCAAGATAGATCATCAGAGTGGCAAGCTTCAATTTCTTCAGAGTTTAGCCAACGAATATATGATTCACCAAGAATTTCATCGACCAGTTTTACAACCAATTCAGTTTCTCTTAAATCTAAATATTTGATACATGCCTCCATGAGTTATAACGCCACGTTAAGTAGTGAGCAACGCTACCACTAAACTAAGCGTTACCACCGTAAACACTAAACCCAACAATAAACACTGAAAATGCCAAGCGTTGGGAATCTGCCTTAAACGTTTTGTTATGTACGTTTCACTGCGACCACGGAATATGTATGCCAATGCTTCATTCTGCCCAATGAAGTTTTCGCTTTTTCGTCACGTTCAAAGAACCTGACTATTTCAAAACCTGAGAACAAAGCCTTTACCTCTGGTTCCGATAAAGCTGTTGTTGGGCTGCGATAGTTGTTAGCCCAACTGTCTTTCAAACCCATGAAGTCACCAGCGAATACCCCACCGATTTCAATTGAAGATTCAATGTTGCTCCAAGTCGATTCAAATTGGTTTGGGTCAGCGAAGAACAAACTAGAATTTGCGATAACTACACCAGATTTTGGATAGTTGAACGACTCAAATGATGACTCTGCGATATCCACTAATGACTTTGACCCAAACCTGTCTCTACAAATAGCGACTGAATCAGGATTAATATCGAAGCCATGAACTTGAAAACCTTGTTGCTCTAGGTATTCGATATCACTGCCGGTTCCACAACCACAGTCAGTGGCTACTTTGAGGTTTGATTCACTGAACCTGGCAGCAAATTCAGTACGTTTTGAATGCGGGCGAGACAGTGCCTTTTCGTAGTACTGACGCCAAATTTCAGTATTTTCATCCATAAATTTCTGATTTTCCGTAAAAGTACATAACGCCCAATTAAGTAGCCCGAAACGCACAGCGATAGTTTCTGCATAGCGCTATAACCACTGAAACTACTGCAAACTGAAAATGCCAAGCGTTGAGGGTCTGCTTGAATTGTTTGTTATGTTTTACCATAAGCGCGGACTGATTTGGCAATGAATTACGCTGCTTAATGAGATTTCGGAGTGTCGTCACACGATGACTGAGCTTGACCGACAAGTGTGGCCGACTTGAGGCGTTTAATGCCACTTCCCTTCCCAATGAGGCAACACGACGAAGTTACAGCAAATACCCTCGTGTTTTCCAACTACAGCGCAGCACAAAGTAGAATTGCCGACCTCAATGGCTGATTGGATAAGCTAATTGGCAATGACTTGATAAGCGCCCATGATTATAGCGTTAAACACAAGCGGACAGTTGGAAGGAAATGCTGGTTGTTTTGGGCTTGAATGAGGCAAGTTCGCGGAACAAAAAGCGCTATCGGATAAGTGTCCAACCGCAGCGAGAGCGAAATTCAAGTTGCCGAAGGAGAAGAAGTAGGAGAGGGCGAAATTAAGATTAACCCTCTAATTTTTTTGATTAAACATAACGCTGCGTTAAGTGGTGAACAACGCCAACCACCAAGCCTAAACCATTGTACCTTAAACACTAAATTTAACTTGAACTGAGATCGCCAAGCGTTGTGAATCCGCCTTAAACGCCTTGTTATGTTCGTAGCCTCGTATGCCACCTAGTTACTTCCGAGAATCTACTTTCATAAACCTTATTCACTGTTGCCACATGCGCTGTGCAGTCAAAATTAAACAGCACTACACGTTTTTTAATGGTTTTTACTTTATCCGTATCTAATTTAACTGTTAAACAAGCTTTCAATAACTTTGATAAATCGATATTTTCCTTTATAGATTCGCTTCTAAACCACGCTGATAGCTCATTGGAAATATACAGTTCTAGCTCACCAGCAATCGAATGGGAAACTGTTCCATCGAGTAAGTTAATACACAAGACACCATTGGGCAGCTCAGACAATGTTTCGAGGTCTTCACCCATACGCCACCCGACAAACATTTTGGGTAGAACTTCAACGTAGTGATTAATCCTTTTTAGTCCCATATTTCCTCTAGAACATAACGCCGCATTAAGGTGCGAACAACGCTAAACACCCAACCTAAACCACTGCACCTTAAACACTAAAACCAAATTTAAACTAAAATCGCCAAGCGTTGTGAGTCACTCTTAAATGCTTTGTTAGCTGCACATTTCGCTTACTTCTACTGATTTACATATAACAAAACCATGGTCAAAAACTAAAGCTTTAAAGGAGCCCTTAGGCTTGAAAGAAGACACATAATTCGTTGTGATTAAGTCTTTTATTGAAGCAGCATAGATATTGAGTAACGATTGTGGACCACGTGCTAGCAAGCCATAAGAGCCCTCACAAAATGTTATATACTGACCTGCATAGGATGTATTTATATGATCACTTAAAGGCCTCCAACCACTAACAACTAATTCGTGGGCCTCGTAAATCCTTCCCAAAACTTCATATTTGCTTGCTGCTATAGATGATCTCCTTGCGGTTCGTTATACTTCATTAGTAATGGATGCTCATTACTAAAATCCATCGTTTCTGACTTGGATACATTGATATCCGACTCCTCAACATCAAAGCAGTTTATGACGAACTTACGGATAACATCATTGCCATCCCTGTCCTCACATTCAAATTGGATCTTGAGAACATCCCCTTTTTCAATCGAGGTTATTTGACCATTTAGGTCTTCATACAGATATTCAGTTAGTTCTTCGATCTTCATAATATATCTCTGTGCAGCTAACGCCGCATTAAGGTGCGAACAACGCAAAACACCCAACCCAAACCATTGCACCTTAAACACCAAAGCCAAGTTTAAACTGAGATCGCCAAGCGTTGTGAGTCACTCTTAAATGCTTTGTTATGTTAATTAATCACGCAAACTCGGACCAAAGTACCAACCCGGCATCCACTGCCATTCCACTTGTTCTGTGCAGCTTTTAGAATCATTGAACCATAACATCACTTGCCTCTTGCTAGTTTGCGCCGCTAACAGAGTTGAATATACTGCTTTGCAAGCATCTGCACTAATACCATCATGCTCATTGTCCACCTTACACATTCTTGGCCACTTCAATGGCCCTATTTGCTCGACTATAACATCACCTGTTTTAGCTTCGATTGAAACACCTTTTACATAACCAGAACATGTATATGCTGCAAGTGCATTAGTACTAATTAAAGCTAATAATAAAAGTAATTTTTTCATGTAATCTTCCTTAAAACATAACGCCCAATTAAGGGGTGAACAACGCCTCCACCAAACCTAAAACATTGTGCCATAAACACTAAATTTGAAGTAGAAGCAAAAATGCCAAGCGTTGTGAATCCCTCTTAAATTGCTTGTTATGTTTTACCACAAACACATGATTTACTTGATAAAGAACTGCTATTTCTAACTAATTTTCTGAAGCAAACCACAAGGCTGAAACCAACTTGGCCGCCAAAAGCGACCAACCCAAAACGTTTAATTCCACTTCCCTGCCCAATGAGGCAACCCGACCAAGAAACAACAAGCGCCCTATCCTTCCAACCAAAGCGCAGACAATGGCTAATTGCCGAGGCAACTGCCAAGCCAAAATGCTCATTGGCTAAGAACCTAGAAGCGACTTTAAGCCAGTTAAACCCAAAGCCAACCGCCACGACCTGACAGTGAAGCAACCCACGAACATTGGCTTGTTTTACGGGCTGAGAGATTCAAGAAATTAGAACGACAATGCGGATTTGCTGAGTCTACTAGGGACGAACTGCCAAAGGGATAAAGAACTAGAGCCTAAGAACTTTAAGCCTTTGAATTTCAATTAAACATAACGCTGCGTTAAGTGGTGAACAACGCTAACCACCAAACTTAAACCATTGTACCTTAAACACTTAAACTGACTTGAACTAAAATCGCCAAGCGTTGTGAATCCGCCTTAAACGCCTTGTTATGTTTCGGGCTACGTAAAGCTCAAATATGCTAAAAACACATATAGCAAGCTACAGACTGGATACGCCACTTTTTTTACCCAGTTATTGAAATTACTTAGCTTTGAATTACCAACCATTCCAATTTTACAAGACAATACACACAATAAAAGACCGACAATTACGAGTAAGATTTTTATATAGTTGGAATCTAATAGCTTTACTGGAATTAATAGTATAAATCCTGCATACATAATAAAGTCAGCAGGCTTAATGCCTAACCACTCTTTAGTCGAATCTTTCATTACATAACCTATAAGAACATAACGCCCTGTTAAGGGGTGAGCAACGCAATACTAAAGCCGCCGCATACCACCTTAATCACTTAAACCAACGCATAGTGAAAATGCCACGCGTTGCGAATCCCTCTTGAACAGTTTGTTATGTTGCTAGTTGAAGAGCTCATTGAAGACATCTATTGATAACGCCCAACCCAACTCTTTTTGAGGCATTCTATTAATTTTTGCGGTGATCTGCGCTAGATCACAATGCTCAAAACCGCCATCTGAATATATGAAATCTTGGTACAACGACATCTTATCGTTAACGTGACCAAGTAACTTTCGACTGTCAGTTTTGGTAAAGCTAATATTCGGCTCTGCATTTTCAAACGAAGAAAGAATCTCATTTGGAGCATTTTCAAGCTCTAGTAAGGTCAATAACCCGCTTTTGAAAGCTTTATTAAAATGCTTGAATTCTGACTTTTTGAAACCGATAAGCACAAAAGACATTAGAGTTTTCTCTTCCATGAAAAAGAGACATTTTCGACGCTCTTGAGTGAATGTATGCATATACCAATTACCGAGAATATGATGTTCGCTTTCAATATCTGACAGGTCTTGGGGTCTAAGACCCAGCAAGTCTTGTGATTTCTTAGTGCAGCGCAGTTGATACATGATTCGATTTCTCTCGGAACAATAACGATTTATGTAACATTAGAGCATATCGAAAGCTCATTGCAACATAACGCCCTGTTAAGGTGTGAGCAACGCAATACCAGAGCAGCCGCAAACCACCTTAAACACTAAACGCAACGCATAGTAAAAATGCCACGCGTTGCGAATCACTCTTAAACAGTTTGTTATGTGTGCTGAAGTCAATTGACCCCATTTATAAGTATATCTATAGCTGTATCATTTACTTTAAATCCAGAAGAGTGCGCTTTCCCTGGGTGAGCTAAAATAAAAAAATAATTCCACTTTGCATTTGTCAAACTTACATTAAATATTTTTAAATCATCACCCCCACACTTAGAAATAAATCTATTAGTTAAATGATAGCTAAGAGCATCATTTGGATCAGAAAAAGCAACTAGTTGATATGACATAGACATTTTATAAAAGTTGGAGTTTAGCTCTTTATAATCTCTGCCTTTATTCGTAAACCCATGAATACTTGAAAAATTCAAGTTATTACAAGGGTATCTACTTAACCATTCATCTTCTGTATCATTCTCGAGTGGTGGTTTTATATTACCGAGCTCAATAAGTGGCAACTGATTAGCATTCATAAATATTAATGAAGACCTTCCAGCAAATGTTGCTAATTCATTTTTAAAAACAGACAACTCTTTATTTTCACTAAAAGGATCAAATGACTTTACGACTGTGTCAAATACAATGGAACTACCTAGACTATCTGAAATATGTATTATTTGATTGTTTTCTTCTAATGTCGAGCCCTCATTTTCATTTATAGCTGAATTTATAGCTTTAACCCCAGTAGCAACTAAGAATCTAATTTCATCGCCAAATGATCCCAAATATATAGCCGGATCGGAAAAACTTCGATTAATAAACCTTTTAAGTTCCCTATTCAGGTACGCCCTATTTTCTTCTCTATTTTCACCTTGACTTTTCTCGTAAAACTCTCCATCAAGTTCAAGAAGCGATTTTTGAATTTTTACAGTAATCTCATCCCACGAAAGGGCAAATAGATTCAGACGTCTGCCATCACTCGACTTAAATTTACGCCAAATAACATGACCACCTAAAATTTTCCCATTACTGAGGTGTAAGTCTATTTTTTTATATGGGTTTTGTGAATTAAACTTCACTCTGCCATATTCTTCATCTGTAGGAGTAAAACCTAACTCTTTAGCTATTCTATTTTGATAGTTTGTAGTTGAACCATTATCAGCGAGTTCCTCTTCAAGAGGGTGAAAACCCATTCCATGTATAAAAACAATATTTACTGTACTTGCACCTGAATCATAACGACCTTTTATTCCTTGTATTTGTTCACCAGACTCTCTGTTACTGATAGAGTAAACATTGTTATACGAACAACTGATTATCAGTAATAATGACAAAAGCGTAATTATGTAGTTTCCCATCTAATGCTCCATAGTTATCAATGACGATTCACACTCATCAATAAGCTTAGCTGGAACATAGGAAACCACACGCACAAACACATAACGCCCTGTTAAGGTGTGAGCAACGCAATGCCGAAGCTCCCGCATACAACCTTAAACACTAAACGCAACGCATAGCAAAAATGCCACGCGTTGCGAATCACTCTTAAACAGTTTGTTAGGTGCGTCTTCCAGCCTGTTCCGTATTGATGTTTTCTTTCACGACTCTTGCCGGATTACCTACTACGACTGTATTTTTAGGGACGTCTTGGGTTACAACGCTTCCTGCACCTACTACAGCACCAAAACCAATGCTTACACCAGGTAAAACAACCACATTAGCTCCAATCCATACCTTATCTGCAATATAGATTGGCTTTGCAAACTCTTCATAGGTATACCGAGTTGCAGCATCAATTGGGTGACCGGCTGTACACAATGTTACGTTCGGACCTATCATCACGTAGTCGCCGATAATAACCTTGCCACAGTCTAAAATGACACCGTTGGTGTTCATATAGAAATTTTTGCCAACTTCGATGTTGTAGCCATAGTCACAGAAGAAGTTTCCATTTAATTGAGTCGTTTGGTCAGAGCGACCAAAGAGGCTTTGGATTAAGTCGTTTTTCTCTACGGAATCAAAGCACGAACTAATTTGATGGCACAGTTTGGCAGCTTTGAGCCTATCTTCAGGTAAACCCTCTGAATCAGGATTATACAACTCATCGCTAATATGACTCTTTTCTCTGTTACTTAGTGCTTTCATTTATATACCTAACTTATTGAAGATTGCTCAAAGCACCTAACGCCGCATTAAGGTGCGAACAACGCTAAACACCCAACCTAAACCATTGCACCTTAAACACTAAACCCAAGTTTAAACTGAGATCGCCAAGCGTTGTGAGTCACTCTTAAATGCTTTGTTATACGCGTTTCTTACGGCGTTTATAAAGCCAAAAGTAGAAAAGCAATATAATAATAAAAATAGTATTCTGCCAAAGGTGCCGTTTTATATAATTCCTTGCCTCATTTTCAGCAAGAAGCCTTAACCCTCTCTGCTCTTTATGTTCTTCAGTTGGTTCAAACAGAGTTTCATTCCCAAGCAAGTCTATATAGTAAATCTCGCCAACACCAAGAAGATACAGTTCAGCTGCGATCAATTTTGTCGCTTGAGTAAGGTCTTGAGGCGAAGCATTAGAGTTACTCCTTGCTTCATCATAAAGAGTAAATGCTTGTTCTTTATTTGTTAATAACTCGACATACTGCTGCGCCTTAAAAATCGAAATACCAGAGAAGAAAAAACTAGCTAGTAACGCCAGTAACAATATGAAGCCAAATACATTCCAATACCTCACTTTTCATTCTCCCATACTTGATATTTACGTAAGCGTATAACGCCAAATTAAGTAGTGAGTAACGCTACCACGCACCTAAACCATTGTGCCGTAAACACTGAAGCTGATTCAAAGCAAAAGTGCCGCGCGTTACGAATCTGCTTAAATTTATTGTTAGGTGTTTTTTATTCTTGCTTTCATTTTGTTACTGAGAGAAAACATGTACTCAAATATTTTTTCGAACATTGCATCTCTTGGGTTACTAGTAACGGTAAACCCTTCATTTGTTGTTTCAACGATATCTTCATATAGTGATTGAGACACGAGACGGATATTAAATTTTTCTAACCCATCGCTACCCGTAGCCAATACTCTATAGCTATACAGTGTGAGTTCTGAATTGGGTTGAATACAAAAAGGCAGGCTCGTACTTAAACCATGAATATCGGTAGCCTCTTCATGTATAAATTTATACAGCTCATTGTTATGCCTAACCTTTACATACTCGCTAGCGTCATTAGTGACGTATAGGGCTTTTAATAATGCAGGCCCTTGTCCATCGTTTCTAACCTTGTACTCGACAAGTTTGTGTTCTTCGTTGAACTTCTGTGAAAAATAGACATTTAGTAATGGAAGCATCTGTTTTCTGTTATGTTGACGCTGAATGAATAGGGTCATTGCTGCAACTATCAAAGCAATTAAAGCCAAAAAAATTTCCATTAGTACCTCAATAATTTGGTAAAACACCTAACGCCGCATTAAGGTGTGAGTAACGCGACCACGAAACTCAACCTTACCACCGTAAACACTGAACTCAACGCTAGAACGAAAAATGCCAAGCGTTAGGAATCACTCTTAAATGCTTTGTTATGTGAATTATTTCGACACAGGCGAAGGCATTGTTGATATGTATTTAGACATAGGTAAAGTAGCCCAATCATATTCTTTTTCGATATAACCGATGGTAAATAAGGTAACTATGAACAAGACTGATGCGAGAACTCTAAAGAAAAATAACCGAAATTTTTCAGCCCAGTCATGCTTAGCCTCTAGCTTTAGCTATTGCTGTACTCCTCGGAATACTGTTCCATAGCGCAAATATCATCTTTTAGCTTTTCTATTGCGGCTTTATCTAAAGCTTTAAGTTCCTTTTCAAAATCTTCACGGATTTCCGTTCGGGATCTTTTATCTGTAATTATAGGGCTATATTCAGACAAGCTAGGCTGATTACGTTCCAATGAACTCAACACTTTTGTAATTCCCGACATATCTGGCATACCAAATTTACCGCTCATAATTTCTCCAATTCACATAACGCCGCATTAAGGTGCGAGCAACGCTAAACCACCAAACTTAAACAATTGCACCTTAAACACTAAAACCAAGTTTAAACTGAAATCGGCAAGTGTTGTGAGTCGCTCTTAAATGCTTTGTTAGGCAAATGTTCCGCCCGGCTCCTTAGGGTTCGACTCGTACTCATAACTTCCTTTATTTTCTCTGTTAGCTATAAACACCATTGCTAAAGACTTATTCACCACCTAAGTTAATTGCAACACTTATTGCATACGATTCATCGCCATAAATGGCCTTAACCATTGATTCTACTTCACTTCCCAGTTTGCTTACTGTCACGTCATTTAACGAGTTAGCGCGGTAAATGACCGTAATACCAGTTAATTCACCATTATGGATATTCCAACTTGTTTCAGCCTTAGCACCGAGTTTCTTGATGCTTAGCTCATTAAACTGCTTTTCTTTATTGTCCATATCTTGAAATGCTTCAAAAGGTGAACATGCTGCAATACTAATAAGCAAAAGCGAACTTAAAGTTAATTTCAAAATTGTCATTGAAGATCCTAAAGGAATTTTGCCTAACGCCCAATTAACGTGTGAGCAGCGCAGACACTGAACTTAAACACTGCGCCGTAAACACTAAACTCAACCCGAAGTGAGAGCTCCAAGCGTTGCGAATCACTGTTGAATTGTTTGTTATGTTTTACCACAAATACATGATTTACTTGAGAAAGAACTGCTATTTCTAACTAATTTTCTGAGCTAAGCCACAAGGTAAGAACTGACTTGCCCACCAAAGGCGACTAACCCAAAACAAGTAATTCCACTTCCCTGCCCAATGAGGCAACCCGACTAAGCTCCAACAAGTGCCCTTTCTTTCCAACCAAAGCGCAAAACAGTATTGAATTGCCGAGGCAACTGCCGAGCTGAAATGCTGCTTGGTTATGGAGCTGAAAGCGACTTTGAGCCAGTTAAACAAGAAGCCGACCGCCACGACCTGACAATGAAGCAACCCACGAATATTGGCATGTTTTACGGGCTGAGAGATTCAAGAACTTAGACCGACAATGCGGATTTGCTGAGTCTACTAGGGACGGATTGCCAGAGGGACAAAGAACTAGAGCCCAAGACATTTAAGCCTTTGAAATACAAGTAAACATAACGCCGCATTAAGGTGCGAACAACGCTTACCGCCAGCCCAAACCACTCCACCTTAAACACTAAAGCCAAGTTTAAACTGATATCGCCAAGCGTTGTGAGTCACACTTAAATGCTTTGTTAAGCGCGATTTTCTTCAGCTGGCCATTTGATATGAGCGAATACCCATATTGCAATGATATTGGCAATAGGTACCAACATAATGAAAGACCACCACTTTGAAAAACCAGCTTTTTTGAGAATAGGCCCAAACAGTAATATGGGAATCAGTACTATTAAGGACAAAATAATTAGCTGCCAAATACTTATACCGCCCATTACTCTACTCCCTCTGTTTTATTAGTAATATTCCACTTTGAAAAAATCAAAATTAATAGACAAACAAAATAACCAACAAACGGGATAAAAAGCGTAAAACTTAAATTTGTATTAAGCCCTGCTCGTTTGTAGATCAAGTACACCGGATAGAAAAACACTACTAAAGTAAACAGTGTTTGCAGTAAAAGTTCTTCAATCAAAAACAATCTCCTTTTTAACCTGTAATGCTTTAAAATTGCGCTTAACGCCTTGTTAAGGTGTGAGGCACGCAATACCGAAGCTCCCGCATAACACCTTAACCACTAAAACCAACGCATAGTAAAAATGCCACGCGTGCCGAATCACTCTTGAACAATTTGTTATAAAGATTTTTTCTCAGTTGCCTTTTCATAGTCCTTGAGTGCTCTATTCATGTGATACACAGAAAACAAGGCACTACCATCATTGAGCATATAAAAGCCTAATGGTAGGAAGATAACACCAGAAATAAGAAGGCTTGGCTCAAATCCAGTAACAATGGAGTAAATCGATAGTAAAAATGTTACGAACCCAAAGCCAGCTATGAGCAATCCAAACACCAAGTTATAAGAAGCAATAACCTTATCTAGGATATTTAATCTGATCCGGTACGACAAAAGTTCTACATCAGAAATATCAGGTAAAAGTTGGACTGTTTTCAAAACATGTCTGAAAGAGACCGTCGCCCCAACCCTTTCATTAAGTACATAAACTGCTTTTAACATTGGGAAGCTAACACGGGTACCATGAATACCTTTAAAACACTCAATATCTAGCTCATTTTTTAAATGAGTCTTTAGTTCTTCCGAGACACTCGGTTCTTGTAAAGCAGATAAAATTTGAGCCATTCTATTTTTTCTAAGTAAGAAGTAGTACTCGGTTACTCTAGGAGCATTTATAGCAATAGTTACGATCACTACAACAATCGCAATCCAGTAATCACCACTTTTTAGTAACTCAACAACTAAGTCCATTTATCACGAAAGTCTCCTAATCTTTATAACGCCGCATTAAGGTGTGAGCGACGCAACCACGAAACTTAACCATACCACCGTAAACACAAAACCAAACGATGGAATGAAAAATGCCAAGCGTTGGGAATCACTCTTAAATGCTTTGTTATGTGCGTTTTTAAAATAATGCACCACCTAGACAATATAAACTGTATATACCGATTGAAGCAGGTAAAACGACATCGAGAATTAGCCACCTAGCACTCTGGCTGCGAACTAAAAAGTGATACCAATTATCAAATCTATGTAGTGAAGCAGAAATACGAATGTTCGTAAGATGCTGCTCCAAACCTTTACTGGTATTGTCTATGTCATTCAATTTTTTTAACAAGCCATTAAGCTTTGACTGATCGGAAGAGTCTGATTTTATGTTTTGACAGAGACTTTCAACTTCCAACCAGTGTTTATTCAGTTGTTCAATAACTGAATTTGAAGCTGTGTTATTTTCTAACATCCAAACATAAAGATTAGAATTTTCACTTTTACCCGTAAAATCAAGCTGCTCATATGTACTTCCCATTGAGCCTCTGTTTCCTCGAAACTCAGTATGTTTGGTTCCTGTAAGTCTAATTCTCCAGTATGAAAATTTGTTGATTAATAGCCATGAATAATGGACAAGCTCATATGCAACAATAACGAATAAAATCGTATAGATTGTATCAGGGGTTAAATTGTCAAACTTCATTCCCCCTAAAAACCTTGAATCAGCAGCGGGCATAAGCCCAAGTTTAATCATCACTAAGGTGATACTTGAAGCGATTATCAAGTTTCGCCTTATTTTTTCTTCATAATCAGTAGGTTCAATAGCCATTGGCTCTTTCATTACTGATTCAACTTGTTCTTTGAATTTTTCGTTATTCTTCATTACTACCTCAAAGCACATAACGCCGCGTTAAGTAGTGAGCAACGCTAACCACCTAACCTAAACCTTTACACCATAAACACATAACCCAACTTTGAATACAGAACGCCAAGCGTTGGGAATCTGCCTTAAACGCTTTGTTATACGCTAGCCGAAAATACGCACCTTAGCTTCAACTATTTTATTCGCAACTTTCAAATCATGCTGCGGGGATGCAGGCAAACCTATACTTTGTTCAGTTGTAGAAGAAAGAGATAGAGCTATTCTCGATGCATCCTTTCCTTCTAGCGCTAATCGAAATATATGAGGTACATAACTGTCGTATTCGTCATTCCACTCATTTTCACCATCATTAACACCGATTGGATCCCAGTCATTCCATAATATGGTGGCTATTTCTTTGAACAGTTTTCTTTCTTTAGCTTCCACAATAATATTCCATGTTCCCATATTGCGTATAACGTCCTGTTAAGGGGTGAGCTACGCAATATCAATGCCGCAGCAGACCACCTTAAACACTAAAATCAACGCATAGTGAAAATGCCACGCGTTGCGAATCCCTCTTAAACAGATTGTTAGGCGCGATGTGGGTTATATTTTTCATTCACCTCATTTGCGCCATCCTCATGAAATAAGTCTGTAGTGTTAATAATAGAGAAGGGGTCAAAATCACTTATAAACAATTGTGCATTAAAAGATATTGACGAATCAGGTGAAAAGTACAACTCACTTTCGCCTTTACCACCAGTGATGAACCCTAAATCAGAGCGAGTAATAATCTGATCTACTAAATAACCACCAACTTCTTTTTCTTGAGTGATTTCTAGCCATACACGTTCTCTTGGTTGAACGATACGAACCGAAACAATATCAGGTTTAATCCATTGAGAGTATTTTGACATTAATCCTTCAGTTATATCTATAGCAGAAAATGCATCTTCCTCAGAAGTGTTCCCAGCAAAGGTCTGTACCAACTTTATGGCTTTGTCTAAAGGATACCTAAAAAACTCACGATTATTATTGACTCTAAAATCAGAAAGTTCTTCGTGAATAGCTTTTTCGGCATGATTGTAGTCATCACAAAACAATTCAAATGCCACGTGATAAGGTGTTGGGACTCCTGTTTTATATAGCTCTCTAGCCCTTGACCTACTATCTCTCCGAGTCTTGCCGATTTTTAATAAGCCGGGCATAGATTCATTTATCAAAATATATACGTATCCTGGATTCACAAGTTTCTCCTATCTCGCCTAACGCCGCATTAAGGTGTGAACAACGCTAAACACCTAACCTAAACCATTGCACCTTAAACACTAAAACAAAATTTAAACTGAGATCGCCAAGCGTTGTGAGTCACTCTTAAATGCTTTGTTAGGCTATGATTGTTGCATATTCAAATAATTAACTGCTCGAATCGCACTTACGAAAAATAAGAGTTGGATGACAGCTAAGAATCCTGGTACTGAACCATCAAGAAAGTACATAGTAATTAAGCCTGCGACGTGCAAAAAACAGGCAAGATTTGCAGCCCAAATTTTTTCCTTTAATATAAAAGCTCCCAGTATGGGGAATACCATATTTAAAGCATATGCAACATATAAATAAGATCCATCCCCACCTGCAGCTTCAATAACAATATCAGTGGCAAATATTTGAAGCAAAGACAACAACGCAAGAGGTATGCAACAAATGAAGAATGTGAATTTTAGTGTTTTCTTCGCATCTTTTGGGCCTTCAAATTCGCCTTTCAAATTATTAATCATCGTTAAACTCATAAGTTCCAGACTCCCCTTCTTAACCTGATTTAGGAGGAATAAAGGTCTAGAATAATAACAAGTATATAAATTATTTATATAAATTAAGAGTGAAAGCAATACATAGATCTATCCATATAGCCTAACGCCCAATTAACGTGTGAGCAGCGCAATACCGATGCCGCCGCATACCACCTTAAACACCAAACGCAACGCATAGTAAAAATGCCAAGCGTTGCGAATCACTCTTAAACAGATTGTTAGGCTTTGGAATTTACCCCTTGAGCTTCTTTAAGCAAAGCTTCTGACTGAGAAATTATTTTTGCTGCTCGCTCAAGTGATTCGTTATCAGCAACATCACCATTTAATGTAACAGCAAAAGACTCCAACATTTTAGTCTCAAGCTCTTCCAGTAAGTAGTGACAACTATTAACTCCAAATTTGTCTATGTTTTCACTTTGGTGGGGAAGTGCTAGCTTTACTAGTTTTACTACACTCTTACTGTCTGTAAAATCTTGATCTAAACCTAATTTCAGGAGTTCCACCTGTGCAATTGAATATGTCAGAATAGCCTGATACGCAGCATAGTAAGCCCAAGAAACTACTGATACAAATGGTCTTTGCTTTGCAGCCAATGACATAGCATTTCCTAATTTTTCCATATCATATTTACACACGGTTTCGAAAAACGTTACTGCCTTTTGATCAGTAGCAGCAGCTTTGATGGCTGCGTCATAATCAACTTGCGACATTGTCGAAGATGTGGACTTTGCACTTCCTAAAACTAAAACAGCCTCCCAAAGCTGTTCAATAGCTGTCATTTGGCGAGAATACAGTGTTGTATATCTGGCACTTACTTGAGAAAGAACTTCACTTTGGAGAACATCTATTCGTTGCTCGCTCTTGTTAAGCTCTGATTTATAATTATCTTCGGTCTTTCTCAACTGTGACTTAACACTTTCCAGTTCTTGACTATATTCATGAGCAATAGAACCTTTTAAGCGTGTTAAAAGCCAACTTTTAGAGAGCCATATCACACCACCTAAGATTGATGTTGTCGTAATAGCTGGAAACCACTCATTCATAATTCACCTTGCTAGTTTGATGTGAGAAGCCTAACGCCCAATTAAGGGGTGAACAACGCCTCCACCCAAACCTAAAGCATTGTGCCATAAGCACTAAATTTGAAGTAGAAGCAAAAATGCCGAGCGTTGTGAATCCCTCTTAAATTGCTTGTTAAGTTTATGATGTCAAAGAATATCCTTAACTGCCGAGATCACACCTTTAACTACTATTTCTTGAAACTCTGCGAATGTTAGACGAACTCTTAAAAGCTGCGACCCATCTTTTGAAGACAATACAGATGGTCTAGCATCTGTGGCAAAATCAAAACCCCAATAGTGCCCCTCATGAACAACATCACAACGAATGGTATATAGTGCGCTTACGACCGTATCAAGATCTCGTGGTTTCTTGATAACTTCTATTTTATCAACCAGATTTTTTTGGGGTTGACCGCAACAAAACGTTTTAAAAAATCGCTTAACATGAAACTTAGAGCGACCTTCTTCATCAGTAGATAAGTGTAGTTTGGAGATATTTTCTGCCGCAACTAGCAGAAAAAGTAATTTTAGAGGATCTCGTCCTGCAGCGATATCCTCCATTGCACCGGAGATAGTAGAAAGACGTTGTCCCTGATGCATCATGATCTTCGCTCGATGATTTTTGTCTTCAAGGGTAAGTGACTCACACTGCTCGACGAAAGCAACAAGTTCTTCTTCTAAATCAAAATACGGTCTATAAAAATCTAACCATTTATCCACGATATTCTCCAATAAACTTAACGCCGCGTTAAGGTGTGAGCAGCACTTGCCTATACTTTGAGCGAAGCGAAAACGGCAAGCGTTGCGAATCACTCTTAAATGCTTTGTTGGGCGATTTTTTCTTCGATGCTAAGGGCTATTCTTAACAACTGTTCGTTGAACTCTTTGCTGTCAATTGAATAATGCGCTCTCCTATGGCACGTAGGACATAGAGCGATAACATTTTCCGGGTAGTCAGCACCACCGTCAGCAAGCCTAGTTAAATGATGGACTTCTAGATAAGGTCCTGCCTTAGTTTCAAAGGGTGACTTGCTTCTGCAACCTTCACAAACCCCATTTGCGCGCTTTTTAGCATATAACTTTATAGCCTCACTGCGATAACGAACATGAGCAACTTGTTCTTTAACGTCCACATCGTTCGGGGTCACAGCCATAGCAATATCGCGCAATTGCTTGAGTGATTTGCTTTTAGTCGGTTTGGTTAAGTAAGGAGCCTTGCCATTTTCCACTCCCGGAAGCCTTGGTTGCGGAAGTACGTCCAAGTGAAAAATGAAAGCATCTCGAAGTTGACCATTTTTGTCAGGTCGCTGCTCGATGTGGTGTTCAATGTAACTACATACTCCGACAAAACGCACAAAGCCTTTGGCCGTCGACTCAAACAACAAGATTTCTTTTTTGTTTTGCTGGTGCTCGAAGATTGCCAAATTACCTTTGGCCATCTGCATATCACCTTCTTGACCTTCGCCTGTATACCTAAACGTACCATCAGGGCCAAAACCATCGGAATAGCCGAACTCTTCACCAGCATCACTGGTAAACATAAATACATAAGGATGATTAGCTGGCGTAGCAATACCACCATACTGTTGCCCTTTGTATACGCCGTGAATATCAGAGCGACGGTTATAGATTTTACCAACTTCGAACAATGAACTCTCCTAATCGCCTAACGCCGCATTAAGGTGCGAACAACGCTTATCACCTAACTGAAACTATTACACCTTAAACACTAAAGCCAAGTTTAAACTGAGATCGCCAAGCGTTGTGAGTCACTCTTAAATGCTTTGTTAGGCGATTATTGTTCATATTGTTTTATTCGTACTTTCCCAAGTTCATTTCCACTACTATAACGATATTTAGGATAATAAACCCAATACAAATATGGATACTTAGAATCTTGAGCAACTTGCAGTTCTAATTCCCCAAGATGAACAATTATCCGTATGTTACTCCGTTCCAATGGTCGAGTTTTATGAGTACTTACGTATTGTTTATTCTTTAAAGCGTTAAGAAGCATTTCATTGTCAAAACCTTCATAAGTTCCAACTACAAAACTGCCTTCACTAATTAGATTTGATACTTCATTTTTTATTAGGTAGCTCAATAGAAATTGCGATAGAAAACTGAAAGCAGCAGTACAAAATAATACAGTTACCACTACACCTCTTTTCCTCCACTTATAAAATGGGATTGTAAGAAGAGCTAAAAATACACATAGCGTAATTATCCAGAACACTGAAGATGCCCATAAATCGTATATTCCTATCATGTATCTCCTAATCGCCTAACGCCAAGTTAAGTGGTGACAAACGCGTGCTATGTTTGAGCGTAAGCGAGTCGGCACGCGTTTGGAATCCATCTTAAACTTTTTGTTATATTTATTTGTCCGCAAGGCCAATAATATGAAAGTCTGCTCCTGAAGACCTAATTGCATTTTCAGCACTGACCAATAATACATCTAGCTGAGTTTTGATTTTGCTACCTGTACTTTTTTGATAAACACTTTTCTGCGTATGAGGTTGAACGACAATAACGCGAGTTTTAACATGTTTGTTATCTTTTAAAGCCAATAGCACATCAAAGAAATCTTCAGCTTTTGCTTCGACTCCATTGCACCAACATCCCTTGTGAGCAGCATTGTCATGTCTTGCTTTTAGATCCTCAACAAGGACTTTCCTTGCAGTATACCTAAGATTCTTAACAGCTTGATTTAGTACCACATCGTGAGCACCTACGGATATTCGTCGGGACGCCTCACTTGATTTTGATGCTTTGACGTGAATTAAAGATATTAGGTGAAGAGAGCCATGCTGAACATAATGAATGAAGTCGGCTTTTTCACCAGCACCATCATCACAATAAAGCCAGCCTTGTGGTTTTTCTGTGGTGTTAAAGTCATCTGACGTTAGCCAATTTCCACTCCAGCATTTTTGAACCCAGCAAAATAAAGACTTTTCTTTTCCAATGTCCTTTAACGATGGTTTTTGGGCATTTGCTCCAGGCTTTTCCTTTTTAATATCGTATTTTTCAAAGTCAGCCCACAAGAATTTGTCATACTCTACATCTTGATAACCAGTTCTGAAAACCATGCCATTTACTACAGCGTGCCCTGACTCAAACCAACACTTGACAAGTTCAGGATACAAAAACACTCGCTTGAATAAGTCGAAGTGTTTTTTACTTTTGGTTAAAGGTGTTTCACTTTTAACTTTAAAGGCAACTTTATAGTCGTCAACTTCAACTTCTACACATATATTTCCCACCTTCTTGCCTGTGTGGAAGATATCGAGTGAAACATCACTTTCAATGAAACTGTTTACCAGTTCAACATGAAAGTCATACTGTAGTTTTTTCAACAATTCTTTACGATGTTGCCCGTCTTCCTCTGGCAGAAAGTCATAATCTACAAGAGAAAAATCATATGGCTTTTTTAAGTCATCAGGATTAGATATTGGATAAGACAAAATCCCTATAGGGCTCTCTGACTCAACACTGTTAACAGACAGTATATCTAAGATTTCTAGTACTCTGTTCTCAAAAGTACTCCAATCTTTGCAAGGCCCTCGCCATATTGACGATTTAAACGGGTTAATTCCGACAGAGCTTTTTGATTTTGTTCCCCAAACTTCAGTTCGTACAGCTGACATCATGTACGATTGATCAATCAGTGGGTCAAGTGTGTCAGCAACACTTTTACCACCTAAAACTTTGGAGTCTGCTTTAAAGTTGTCTCTACCGTGAATGCCTGACAACCACAACATTTTGATTTCATCTTCATTAATGAAGTTGCCATTGAGTTTACTTATTGGAATTGGGAACAAGTTAGGCAATCGTTTTTTCCCAAAAAACTCTCGGATGGTATCTTTTTTACCTTTTTCAGAGAAATAGAAAGCTAAGTGATCCCTAACATTAAAGCTAACGAAGACGTGGTGTTCTAAGTCTTTAAGGGGCAAACCTTTAGCCCAGCTAGGTTCCTTTGAGATGGTGTATGATGTGATTTTTACTGTTCCAAGTTCTCCTACTTCATCATTGACAGTTGCTCCTACCGTCATTTCATCGGAAGACTCTTCTTTCAATAGTTGAAGAATTACTTCATGAACGGAACATGATTCTTCTTTAGTTGATTTTGCGCCCAATAAAACAGATAAGTATGGCGCAACATTATGTTTCTCAACTGCGATAGTATTAGTTTCCACCTAGCCTCCTTGTCACAGCAGTCTGCAACTTCATGTAATAATGAAGAATTATCTATCTAGTTAACACATTTATCATAAAGACCACTTTATGGTTAGGACAATTATGCAATCAATACAAAGATATGAATCAAGTCACATTTGGTGCGATGAATCTTAGAAAATATAACGCCGCATTAAGGTGCGAACAACGCTAAACATCCAACCTAAACCACTGCACCTTAAACACTGAAACCGAGTTTAAACTGAAATCGCCAAGCGTTGTGAGTCACTCTTAAATGCTTTGTTATCTCTCATTTTACAACGATTATTTTCTCTAATTCTTTGGGCCTAATATCGTGTGATGAATATCGAATTCCTGCAACTCGATACCCCGTTATGGAAGAACCTATCAACAAAACACCAAAATATAACGTCTCATTGCTCTGATCAATTTGTTCCACATACACTGAAATTTTATTATTTTCTCTATTCACTAATATATGTGTGATTTCATATTTTTCATTCTCTTTGTTTACACTATCAGCCACCGCCTTAAACTTGGCAAATGTCAGCTTACTTCTCATTACTTCATGAGATTTTTCATAAGCAGCCTTTACATCATTTTCAATAAACAAAGTTCGTATAAAGTCAGTAGTTTCTTTCAGAGCTTCCGATTCACTATGCACAGTCATAAAGGTATTGACTGAAGCATTCGCAAACATTGAAGTTAAGAACAATATAAAAAAGACAAATTTATTCAAAATATTCTCCTAGAGAGATAACGCCAAATTAAGTAGTGAGCAACGCCACCACCTGAGCTAAACCATTGTGCCGTAAACACTTAAGCCGATTCAAACCGAAAGTGCCAAGCGTTGCGAATCTGCTTAAATTTATTGTTATGAGTATGACTCAAATGGTGTGAGGTCTATACCCTCGATGACGCAAACCGCTTTAATCGTTGGGTTCAAACAAAGGCGCTTTAAATACGCTGCTAGGTGTTTGAAATCAAGCGGTGACTTTTCAATTGGTAACGACCATTCTGCAAGCATAAACAAGAAGTAGTCACATGCGGTTAAGGTGTCACCCAACAAGTATTCATGATGCTCTAACTGGTCGTTGATGATTGACAGTGCATCAGCAATTCTTTCGTCCTGCGCCGCGATTACATTTGGAATGGTAGTTTCATCGTTGGTGTGGCGATGAGGGTAATATCGAACCATAAGTTCAGCTTGCAGCGTATTATTGAGAAACGCGAGCCATTGATAAAACAAAGGACGAGTCGGCTCACCTAACGATGGCATTAAATCGGATTCAGGGTGCAATTCGCAGATGTATATACAGATAGCTGGACTTTCGAAAATTGGCTGATCATTAACAACTAAGGTCGGTATCCGCCCTGCTGGGTTGAGCCTAAGGTAATCCGCTGATTTTTGAGAGTTCGATTTTTTATCAACTAACAATAGCTCATAGTCGGCTTTTAAATGATGAAGCAAAAAATGAGGAGCTAGACTCGCATTGTTTGGATAGTAATAAAGCTTGAACATAATTGACTCCTTGTCTCTAAAATTGCGGATACTCATAACGCCGCATTAAGGTGCGAGCAACGCCAACCACCTTACCTAAACCACTGCACCTTAAACACTAAAGCCAAGTTTAAACTGAGAACGCCAAGCGTTGTGAGTCACTCTTAAATGCCTTGTTAGGTTTATTGGCAAAGGAGTCTTATGTTTCCTGTCTTTTCATCGTATTCATGATTTGGAATAAGCAGTGGCAGTTTTGATAACTCCAAGCCTTTTGATTTTGCTCCCCACTTAATAGGCCGACCTGTCGTGTCATAATAAACTTGATTGTCGTAGTCGATAAAGCCAGACTGCCATCCATCACCAAGATAACTTAGGTCTTCTGATTCATCGTACCATTCTGGATTAATCAGAGTTACTATCGCTCCATTAACAGGACTGCGGTCCCAAAAAACAAAATATTCTGGAACAACTGAACGCTCTACTGCGGAAACATAATTGAGCGGGTATTTGTCTTTAGGCCACCAAGAAGGGTATCTTTCATCGAAACTATTACCAACTTGTTTTTCACCTTAGCAATTTCTACCTTACTTCGTCTGTAGACATTGACCCTTAACTCTCCCTGTTGAACTCTTACCATTTGACCTGCTTCTAACCTATTTGATTGAATAACTGTCTCTGAGCAATATTCTGAAATTACGGGATTACTATGCGCGATAAACGCAACAAACGCTCCCGTTAATACTAGTAATCTGTTGATAACAACTCCTTAAACCTAACGCCGCATTAAGGTGCAAACAACGCTAAACACCTAACCTAAACTACTGCACCTTAAACACTAAAGCTAAGTTTAAACTGAGATCGCCAAGCGTTGTGAGTCACTCTTAAATGCTTTGTTAGGTTTAATTATTTCCCTTACGCTTAACTTGGCAGCAACACCGAAGACACTAACGCTGAATCTAGATATGCTCTAACGTTGATGATTTTCTCATTCTCAAACTGGCAAACCCAACAGTAGCGGTTGTTAAAGTGAACTTGTGTCTTTGTATACGAGTCAGCGACCAACTCAACCGCAGCTTCCTTACCATCAGTAAAACAGTTGAGTACTTTTAGTGTTAATTTTGACTCCAAGACTTCGTTTAATTTCACGATCGTCCCATCGATAAACGACTGTTTTGTATAATAGACTCCAGCAAGTGGATGACTTCCGGTTACTTCCCACTTAACGTCATCACTGACATGAGCGAAAAAATCCTCTGGTCTGCCGATCTCCAGATACGAGAAAATTTCAACAACCCTATTTTTGGTGATCACTTAATACATTCCTTGTAAGTAATGAATTGGATATGAAACCTAACGCCCAATTAAGGGGTGAACAACGCCTCCACCCAACTTAACGCATTGTACCGAAAACACTAAATTTGAAGTAGAAGCAAAAGTGCCAAACGTTGAGAATCCCTCTTAAATTGCTTGTTATGTTTATGACTACTTGCGAAAAGTAACCTTTATCCCATTCCGGTTTTGCTCCATCGATTTAATCTTACGACTAACATATTTTGGTAATAGATCTTTGTTGCCAAGATAATATGACTTCCCCTTTTGAATAAGAGCACCACTAGCAACAAGTTCATCAAAATCGATAGGCTTTGCTAATTCTTCCGACAACGCTAAAAATTCTTTCTTATCCACAATCTACCCTTATAAACTCGACAACTAATTGAAATACTGTCTAATGACGACAAAGCGAACATCCCAAATCGTAAACATAACGCCCAATTAAGTTGTGAGCAACGCTGCCACATTGCCTGAGCACTTCACCGTAACCACCAAACTAATTGAAACCGAAAGCGCCGAGCGTTGCGAATCAGCTTGAATTGTTTGTTAGGCAAATTTTCTGTGTACTCACTAACTTAGTTTGAAAACAGAATACCTTAAACACGATAAGCAACCAATCACCCACTGACTTTTTGTGATTCAAGAACTACTAAAACCACTATGTTACAGCCTCACTTTCAACATTCACAAAACACAGCCTTTCAACGACAAAGTAGCTTTTGAACCTGAGAAACTCAAAGCTGCGAAATGACAGCAATAACGAAAGCTTCGACTAACTAGCCCTTTCCACACTTTAAGCCAGTGAAGCTCAACACAACCAACACTGAAACCCAATGAGGCAACCCACGAACTTTGGCATGTTTTACGGTTGAAGAGATTCAAGGATTTGAGCCGACAATGCTGAATTGCCGACTTAGAAAAACAGATGGTTTGAGGGAGCAAGAAAATTAGAACAAAGAACTTTTCTGCCCTTTGCCTAACGCCGCATTAAGGTGCGAACAACGCTAAACCACCTAACCTAAACCATTGCACCTTAAACACTAAAACCAATTTTAAACTGAGATCGCCAAGCGTTGTGAGTCACTCTTAAATGCTTTGTTAGCAGTGTACTAACGCCTTACCGCAGTTACTGTAACTTCAATAAGCACATCGCCTTCTAACGTAACACCAAGACATGCACGTTGAGGCCAATGTTCGGAATTTTCACCTAACCACTCACACCAAACGTTATCCATTTTGGGTTTGTCTAGCATATTTGCGATAAACACTTGAGCGCTGACAATTTGAGTTTTATTTGAACTCAACTCCTCTAGATTTCTCTCAATCGTTTCCAGCGTCAGTTTGGTTTGGCCAATAATATCTAATGTTGTATCCGATGAAGTCGCAACCGTCCAAACTAAGTCTTTATATGCAGAGGACTTATTTCGACCTTGATAAATGCCTCGCTTCCTTTCAATCATTTCGTTCTCCTTGAACTGCTAACGCCCAATTAACGTGTGAGCAGCGCAGACACTAAACTTGAACACTGCGCCGTAAACACTAGACTCAACCCGAAGTGAAAGCGCCAAGCGTTGCGAATCACTGTTGAATTGTTTGTTATGTTTTACCACAAACACATGATTTACTTGAGAAAGAACTGCTATTTCTAACTGATTTTCTGAAGCAAACCACAAGGTATGAATCGACTTGGCCGCCAAAGGCGACCAGCTTAAAACGTGTAATTCCACTTCCCTGCCCAATGAGGCAACCCGACCAAGAAACAACAAGCACCCTATCTTTCCAACTAAAGCGCAAGACAATGGCTAATTGCCGAGGCAACTGCCAAGCTAAAATGCTAATTGGCTAAGAACCTAGAAGCGACTTTAAGCCAGTTAAACCAGAAGCCAACCGCCACGACCTGACAATGAAGCAACCCGTGAACATTGGCATGTTTTACGGTCTAAGAAGTTCAAGAACTTAGGACGACAATACGGATTTGCTGAGTCTACTAGGAACGAATTGCCAGAGGAACAAAGAACTAGAGCCTAAGACCTTTAAGCCTTTGAAGTACAAGTAAACATAACGCCCTGTTAAGGTGTGAGCAACGCAGCACCGAAGCTCCCGCACACCACCTTAAACAAAAAACGCAACGCATAGCAAAAATGCCAAACGTTGCGAATCACTCTTAAACAGATTGTTATAGCACCTTATAGCTACCTACACTTCCGACACCAACTCTGATTTGCAGCTCCGGCAGGGACATTGCGAAACCCAAATTTTACACCTAGTTCTTGGTGTGTGTTTGCTTTAGTTTTTTTACAATTTGGGCAGGTATGTGGTAACTTAATTTTTCCACTCATTTTAACTTTGCTCCTTGCGTTGCTTTAACTCGCGTGATGCTGCTAAGCGCTTTTCTAACTTACCTGTTTTTACTTGCTGCTTTAATTCTGCATCTGACTTTTCCTTGAAAGCTGGCTCTAAGCCTTTAGCTTCTCGGGATACATTTATAAGCTCCTTACCAACGTACACCACCGCTTTCCCACCAAATTTCAAAGCTTTTAGACCAATTTCACCCGCTTTAGACCAATTACTCATTCTACCTCCCTGGAAATGAATCAATATGCATAATAACATTTATTAATCCACAAATTCCAGACGGATAGACTAAAGTGTTATAACGCCGCATTAAGGTGCGAACAACGCTAAACACCTAACCTAAACCACTCCACCTTAAACACTAAAGCCAAGTTTAAACTGAAATCGCCAAGCGTTGTGAGTCACTCTTAAATGCTTTGTTAGGCACTACTTGATCAACGGGTTTATGAGGGCAAAAGACGATTCTGGAACAATATCCCCTGAAATCGCACCAAGTATTGCTAACTGAAACCTTTCAGCATAGTCGTGTAACTCTTCATCATCAATTGACTCGAATTTCCAACTAACACGAGAATCAAAGTGGGAACTGATACGAACAAGGACTCCATGCTGAATATAAAGCAGTGCGTGTGCTAGATTTCTGTCGACATTGGTACCTTCTTTAACAAGCATTCCTATTTCTATAAGCGCTTTGTGAAAAATCCAAAATTTCTCAATGTCCCACTCGCCATATTCGGATAAGTGGCCATAAAATGTATGTTCCCAATCAGGGCTGCCATCCCCAGGGACATTTTTATAAATTTCATCAACAGGGTTGTTGCTCATGTATAACCTCTACGTTTTAACGATAATTATGAATTTGTGCCTAACGCCGCATTAAGGTGCGAACAACGCTAAACACCTAACCTAAACCACTGCACCTTAAACACTAAAGCCAAGTTTAAACTGAGCTCGCCAAGCGTTGGGAGTCACTCTTAAATGCTTTGTTATGCCTAAGTTCAAAAAGCTTCCCAATATCCTCCCCAAAAAAGGAAGAAAGTAATAAACATATACAAAAGCAAAAGAAGTTTGCTGAACGTTTGAGATAAAGTTAATTCATTTGAAATAGCTTTTCTCTGATGAGCTAAACAGATTTGAATACCAACAAAAAGCGATGTTACCGACAACGATAGCTGGTGCCCAAAACCTAGATATGGAGATACTACGGGTAGAAATAAGCCAGAAAACTGCACTATAAAGATCAGTATGATTACTACTCCAATGTAAAACATATATCTTCTCCAACTTATTATTAGGCATAACGCCGCATTAAGGTGCGAACAACGCTAAACACCTAACCCAAACTATTGCACCTTAAACACTAAAACCAAGTTTAAACTCAAATCGCCAAGCGTTGTGAGTCACTCTTAAATGCTTTGTTAGCATACTTACTCAACTTGTGCTCGGACCATTGATGCCACTGCTTGAGAAGCTGGTTCATTTAATGATGATAAACCATTTATAACACCTTGCTGATTTAGCTCTGGTTGATTTTGGCTAAGCTTCCATTGCCCTTCAAGGGAATTAACTTCTATTTCAACGCCAACGATAGCTGGAAGCATTTTCTGAATGTACTCCTTAGGAGCATCAGATATAGACCAAGAATTAGATGAACCAGCTTCGTGTTTAGTTGTTAGCCCATCAATTACGCTATATACCCAATCGGGATCCGTTACAAATGAAATGGAGCCTTTCACATGCACTACGACATAATTCCATGTTGGAACTGCCCTGCCATGCTCCGCTTTCGTTGGATAATGGTTTGGCGAAATATAGCAATTAGGGCCATTAAAAATCACAAGTACATCCGAACCATTTTGTACTTTTTTCCACAGCGGATTTGCTTTAGCTATATGAGCCTTCAAAATAAGCGTCTCGCCCACCGACTCTAACAGTACTGGAAGATGAGTAGCTTCCATACCGTTATCTGAATAAGAGACAAGTGTGGCAAATGAGTACTTCTGTATGACGGCAAGTAACTCCTCTATTTTTTCTTGCCTGAATTTCCTTGGAATAAACATATTTCATCCTTGTATGCTAACGCCGCATTAAGGTGCGAGCAACGCTAAAACACCTAACCTAAACCACTGCACCTTAAACACTAAAGCCAAGTTTAAACTTAAATCGCCAAGCGTTGTGAGTCACTCTTAAATGCTTTGTTATACAAAAAAGTACATGGCTAATGACTGTAACCACATTGGGATTGCTGGCCACATCATTAAGGCACTTAAATAGTTCGTCCATTTAGATTGAAGCTCATAAGAGGAACTTATTTGATGATGCATGATCAATTGAGACTCAAACGCATTATTTAGCTCATAGCCTGATATCACTGCTTCATAACCCGCTATTGAAAATACAGGATAATACGTTGTAGCAAGAGACGGATACATTACTAATACACGAGTTAGCTTCCATGGGACATCACAAGGAATTGGATCCCTACTAATTACATATTTCTCGTATATTTCAGCACCTCTAGGCACTAACGTTGTGTAGCTATACCCTGTAAATTTTTTTTCATATTTTATTGCCTCCCAACCACAACTCGCTATAAATTCATCTCCAAGCCAAGGATAAATAATTTTGTTTTTTTCATGGTTCCAAGCTAATGGAGCAATGAGAAGAGCCGCAGTAATAACTGATACTATCTTAACTTTTACAGAAAAAGTCTTTAATTTATAAATGAACAGTCCCACAAAAGGCAGAGAAAAAATAAAACCAGTAATACCTTGATTTGCAGCTCCAGCCATCATGAAAACCACGCAAATACTTAAAATTAGAATCGGTCTTATCTTTCGTATCATGTTGTTACCTTCCAGTTTTGTATAACGCCCAATTAAGTTGTGAGCAACTCTGCCACTTTACTAAAACACTGCACCGTAAACACCAGACAAATTGAAACCGAAAGCGCCGAGCGTTGCGAATCAGCTTGAATTGCTTGTTATGTGCGAATTTTTATCCCGTGACTCGACAAGTAAGACCCAATCTTAAGCCACCTTTGCTCGCTAGCTTCTGAAAACTGCTCCCTCCAATCAGGACAGCTTTCATGATAACTACTATTTGCAGATGCAAGAAAAGAATCAATTGATTCTGGGTTGAAATTTACCCCAAGTATTACAAAGTGCTGCTTATAATTTTCAATTATTTTTAACGATGCTTCATCGCTAGCAAGCTTTAAAGAATTAATTAGTATTGGATACCAATTCATATGGTGAGTAAAAAAATGGTCCCAACCTTCCATGTCGGCTATTGATTCTAAATAAGCGACAACAAAAATAAGCCACTCTTCTTCTGTGAGCAACTCAGTATTTGTAAGCCCTTTATCTAATATCTCATCTACGTTTTGCATTAACACTCCATTTGCACATAACGCCAAATTAAGTAGTGAGCAACGCTGCCACCTACCTAAAGAATTGTGCCGTAAACACTAAAGGTAATTCAAACCAAAAGTGCCAAGCGTTGCGAATCTGCTTAAATTTATTGTTATGTGCGTGTTCGATAGTATGAGTTGTTGCCGGTTTTTTTAAACTCAACCAAGTTTCTGTCTTCTAGCATTCTGGCGAGAATTGCAAACAACCAACCTTTTTCACCATATTGAGTACCACTTTTAGGTACGGCCACAAACTTCAGCTCTAAGTCGTTATTTATGTCTGCCACAGCCACCCAACGATCATTGCCTTGAGCTTCTCGTTCTTTAATTTCTTGCATTAATTCAAACGCTAAGACTTCAATAAGCTTATGCATCGTTTCTTTTCTATTCATACTGACATTTCTCCTTTGAAGCACATAACGCCGCATTAAGGTGCGAACAACGCTAAACACCTAACCTAAACCACTGCACCTTAAACACTAAAGCCAAGTTTAAACTGAGCTCGCCAAGCGTTGGGAGTCACTCTTAAATGCTTTGTTATGCCTAAGTTCAAAAAGCTTCCCAATATCCTCCCCAAAAAAGGAAGAAAGTAATAAACATATACAAAAGCAAAAGAAGTTTGCTGAACGTTTGAGATAAAGTTAATTCATTTGAAATAGCTTTTCTCTGATGAGCTAAACAGATTTGAATACCAACAAAAAGCGATGTTACCGACAACGATAGCTGGTGCCCAAAACCTAGATATGGAGATACTACGGGTAGAAATAAGCCAGAAAACTGCACTATAAAGATCAGTATGATTACTACTCCAATGTAAAACATATATCTTCTCCAACTTATTATTAGGCATAACGCCCAATTAACGTGTGAGCAGCGCATACACTGAACTAAACTACTGCGCCGTAAACACTAAACTCAACCCGAAGTGAGAGCGCCAAGCGTTGCGAATCACTGTTGAATTGTTTGTTATGTTTTACCACAAGTTACTGACTTAATTGAGAAAGAACTGATATTTCTCACTGATTTCCTGAGCTAAACCACAAGGCTGAAACCAACTTGACCGCCAAAAGCGAATAACCCAAAACCAGTAATTCCACTTCCCTGCCCAATGAGGCAACCCGACAAAGCACCAACAAGCGCCCTTTCTTTCCAACCAAAGCGTAGAACAGTGCTGAATTGCCGAGGCTACTGCCAAGCCGAAATACTGCTTGGCTATGAACCTGAAAGCGACTTTAAGCCAGTTAAATCCAAAGCCAACCGCCACGACCTGACAATGAAGCAACCCACGAACATTGGCATGTTTTACGGGCTGAGAGATTCAAGAACTTAGGCAGACAATGCGGATTTGCTGAGTCTACTAGGAACGGATTGCCAGAGGGACAAAGAACTAGAACCTAAGACCTTTAAGCCTTTGAAATACAAGTAAACATAACGCCGCATTAAGGTGCGAACAACGCAAAACACCTAACCTAAACTACTGCACCTTAAACACTAAAGCCAAGTTTAAACTGAGATCGCCAAGCGTTGTGAGTCACTCTTAAATGCTTTGTTAGGCGCTTCACGCAAATAGTTAAAATTGGATTTAGAAAACCACCTTTTGGAAAAAGAAACACACGTAACCCACCGAATTTAATTAAAACCCAAAGACTAAAGCGGCTAAGTTTCTGAAACCCACTGCAACCAAAACACCAAAGAAAGCGGCAATTCAGCACATAGAAAGGGAATTAGAAAGACTAACTTTCAGAGCAAAGTTTCAGCCAATAAACGTATTTCGAAAACAAATAAAATTGAAGCGATTTAGGCCAAAGAAACTAACAACAAACCGACTAGCAAACCGAATGAGGCAACCCGTAAACATTGCGATGTTTTACGGGTTGAGTAATTCAAGAACTCGGGAAGATAAAGCTAAATTGCCGATAAACTGGGGCAAATAGCCAAAGAGAAATTAGAGAAATAAACCAAGAAATTTCTTACTGTGCCTAACGCCCTGTTAAGGTGTGAGCAACGCAATACCTAAGCCGCCGCATACCACCTTAATCACTAAAACCAACGCATAGTAAAAATGCCACGCGTTGCGAATCACTCTTGAACAGTTTGTTAGTCGCGAGGCACCGAGCGACAATTTTAAGCCAAACTAAACTTTGCGAACAACAAACTTTATGTGTTTTGATGCACTTAAGTCAGGCGTAGTCTCAAAGCGGCTACTCAATGAAACCACTTGGAACAGCCAACGCCGCAGAAAACGGACTGACAACACCAAAAAAGCGCTTTTGGAAAACCAATCTCACAGTGCGGACTTTCAACAAAGTCACTGAAACCACGTGGAACTTACCACACCAGAGAAAACGTCCTTTCAGCAAGTAAATAAGCTTTTAAACCAACAAACTCACCGAGCAGATTTGCAACCAAAAACAGATACTCGATTGCCCTGCTCTGTCAGCAACAAAGAACAAAAAAACGCTAGGACAATTGCAAAATTTGGACTTAAAACAGCTGAAAATGAGTTTGGACCAACGTCGATGAACCTGTGAACCGGACAACCAGTTGCCAAATATTGAGCTTAGAAACATGATTTTGATTGCTAGCTTTTTCTGGCGACTAACGCCGCGTTAAGTGGTGAACAACGCCAACCACCAAACCTAAACCATTGCACCTTAAACACTAAATTCAACTGAAACTGAGAGCGCAAAGCGTTGTGAGTCCGCCTTAAACGCCTTGTTAGGCGAAGTTTCCCACCAGTGTTTAAGTGGTTTTGAAAGCAGATTACCCGAAACCCTATTACCAACCAAATGCACTCATACTTTTTGCGATTCAAGAACCACAAAACTCACTATGTTTCAGCCAAGGTTTCAACAACCACGAAATGCGACCTTTCAGCGACAAAGTAGCTTTTAAACCTGATAAACCTAAAGCTACGAAATGACAGCAAAAGCCAGAGTCTCGATTAACTTGCCTTTGCCACACTTTGAGCCAGTAAAACTCACCACCAACCAGCACCAAAAACGAATGAGGCAACCCACGAACTTTGGCATGTTTTACGGTTGGAGGTATTCAAGAATTTGAGCCGACAACGCTTAATTGCCGACTTAGAAAAACGAATGCTCAAAGAGAACTAAGAAGATGAGAACAAAGAACTTTTCTGCCCGTCGCCTAACGCCCAATTAACGTGTGAACAGCGCATGCACTGAACTTGAACTCTGCGCCGTAAACACTTAATTCAACCCGAAGTGAGAGCGCCAAGCGTTGCGAATCACTGTTGAATTGTTTGTTATGTTTTACCACAAGTCACTGACTTAATTGAGAAAGAACTGCGATTTCTAACTAGTTTTCTGAAGTAAACCACAAGGTATGAACCAACTTGGCTACCAAAGGCGATTAACCAAAAACGTGTAATTCCACTTCCCTGCCCAATGAGGCAACCCGACCAAATAACAACAAGCGCCCTTTCTTTCCAACCCAAGCACAAAACAATGGCAAATTGCCGAGGCAACTGCCAAGCTGAAATGCTAATTGGCTAAGAACCTAGAAGCAACTTAAAGCCAGTTACACAAACAACCGACCGCCACGACCTGACAATGAAGCAACCCACGAACATTTGGTATGTTTTACAGGCTGAGAGATTCAAGAACTTAGACCGACAATGCGGATTTGCTGAATCTACTAGGGACGAATTGCCAGAGGGACAAAGAACTAGAGTCTAAGACCTTTAAGCCTTTGAATTACAAGTAAACATAACGCCTTGCTAAGGTGTGAGTAACGCAATACAAAAGCTACCGCACAGCGCCTTAATCACATAAGCCACCGCAAAGTAAAAATGCCACGCGTTACGAATCACTCTTAAGCAATTTGTTAGTACATGCGCTACTTCTATTTATGCGCTCCAAGATATTGAAAACTGGCATGATATGAAAGGCTTTGAACACTGAAGTGAGACGGGCAACTACAAAACTTTACCCCGATTGGAAGACGAAAGTTGGCTAGAAGAAAAACACACTGAACTGCCCTACTTTCACCAGCTTCAAATTAGAAAAGGATTCTTTCCTCGTACTTCAACAGCCACACCAAAAGTAATCAGGGTTCTCTCAAAAGCCAACACAAAAATGAAGAAGCGCCAAAGAAATAGGCTAAGAGTTAGAAGCCGTAAACGCAGAAATCAAAGCGAACACTCCGCATATAGTGCCACCGGAAAGAAAGTGAAAGGCACTAACTGAAAGGTGTAAATGCGAGCTCCAAAACAGATAAACACCAAAACTTATGACCTCTGATGTCAAACCCGTACTAACGCCGCGTTAAGTGGTGAACAACGCCAGCCACCAAACCTAAACCATTGTATCTTAAACAATTAACCTAACTGGGAGTGAAATCGCCAAGCGTTGTGAATCCGTCTTAAACGCCTTGTTATGTTCGTACTCGAAGATTTAGTGCGATTACATCAAGTTGTCCTACTTCATTAAAATTCAAACGATAATGCTTGTAGCCTTCATGGTCATGAATAATTTCTGACTGAACGTGCTTTGTAAGCCACGAAGAACCACAAATTTCATAACAACGGTCATCCCTTTCTCCCTCATGTAAGTCAAATACCATTTGCCACTTAAATGCTACAATATCTGAAAAATGAAGCCTGACCGCTTTCTCTTGCCAATCGTTAAAATCGACTAGAAGGTCGCCCTCTTCCTGATGGATACTTGGGTACTCTGCATCAGCTGTGGAAAACTCCAAGTTAAGTAATTTTATTGTTTCCATGCATTCTCCAGCTAAAGAACATAACGCCGCATTAAGGTGCGAACAACGCCAAACACTTAACCCAAACCACTGCACCTTAAACACTAAAGCTAAGTTTAAACTGAGGTCGGCAAGCGTTGTGAGTCACTCTTAAATGCTTTGTTATGTTTGTTCTGCTATCTCTTTTTTGATTTGTTCCACGCTTTTGCCACCAACCGCAATATTATTATCCGGCTGCTCTCGAATAGAGACTAAGAACAATTCTTTAGGTATTCCCGTTATTTCAACTGAAACTTCAGTTAATTTCTCAATCAGTTTTTCTTTTACTTCATCCGTTAACTGACCTGATTCAAAAGCAATAAATGGCATAACTTTTCCCTTTGTTACTAGTGTACTTGCAAATGATTATTACATGTCTTAACCCGAAAAACATAACGCCCTGTTAAGGTGTGAGCAACGCAATACCGATGCCGCCGCATACCACCTTAAACACTAAACGCAACGCATAGCAAAAATGCCAAGCGTTGCGAATCACTCTTAAACAGATTGTTATGTTTATGGTGCAATACGTCTATAAAAACTAAAACATATCTGGATGATGTCTAAGTATATACATTCAAATGTTGGCGAAATTCTCCGATTTAGATCATCGTAAAGTGTATTGTTTTTCATCAAGTAGTCACTTGAGCCATAATGGGCATTTTCTGTTATGGAGCCAATTGAAAAGTACACTTCATTAACATGTAAACGTCTGAAATCAAGACTAACGTCAAACCTTAATACTGACTCACTATGATCATGTGAACTCACTACCAGATCAATCAGTTTAGACATTGGAAGCTCAACTCTATCAATATACCTAAAGTCTGTTCTGAACCAATGCCCTCCCTGATCTTTTAAAAACTCAATTTCAATTATGCTATCTTTAATTACGATATCAAAACCACCCATACCTTGAAGATAATACAAGTGATTGATATTACACCAATACAAACTAAAAAAGTTCATATCTCTTAGAGTTGAGAAACGATCTCTATGCGCTAGAATATTTGACACGTAAAGGTCTACGTTTTCTGGAGCCCTTGCTTCGCCTAAGGCGCGAAGTGCTCTTTTTTCTGCATCCAACTTCCACGTTTTTAGCTGCTCAACACTAAATATACTTGAATCTGAATCAATTAAACCGGAATGATTCCGACACATCCATATGCCATTTTCTATAGATTTCCGCTGCTCTGTTGTCATAAGCGGATTGAATCTTGGTCCATTAGGAGCCGCTGCTTCAATATGACAAGCATGTCCGATATTGATTCTTTTCGTAACATCAGAGTGAGGACCTACAGTAACTTGGTTACATTCTGGATAAGAACAAATCCACCCAACTCTTTCTGCTAACGTTCTTTTCGTAATATCCGAAAAATCATCTCTCATAAAGTTACCAAATTATTGAATAAACATAACGCCTTGTTAAGGTGTGAGGCACGCAATACCGTAGCCTCCGCATACCACCTTAAACCCTAAACCTAACGCATGGTAAAAATGCCACGCGTGCCGAATCACTCTTAAACAATTTGTTATGTGTTAGATTTTAAAGACTAATTTTTGTTTTTGAGCAATAAGCTCAACATCTTCAAGTGGCTCATATTTCCATTTGGACAACGCTTGTACAGCTACCTTTTCAAAGATCCCCTTTGGGGTGGAATCGATTACAACAATATCAGCCACATCTCCATTTTTAGTAATGTTAAACGTCATGACCACATACCCTGACAGGTTATTCTCTACTGCAACTTTAGGGTATCTCGGCGATACAAACTCTATTGGCTCTAGATCTAAATATTCCGATGAGTAAGTGTTTTCTACAGAACTTGAACACCCTACTACTAAGATCAAGATAAATAATCGCAAAAATCTCATAATCTCTCTCTGACACATAACGCCCTGTTAAGGTGTGAGGCACGCCATACCGAAGCCTCCGCATACCACCTTAACCACTAAAACCAACGCATAGTAAAAATGCTACGCGTGCCGAATCACTCTTAAACAGATTGTTATACATTCTGTTTCCGCAAGCTCTGAACAATAATGTCGTTTTGCCTTTGTAGCATTAGCACTTCCGCACCAACTTTCATCTCATGCCAACAGGAAAATGAAGTATTGGTAGCAATAAACGTGTTCCATGCATCAGAGTTAAGATCATCTTGTGTTTGCAGTTCTACACCAGAGTACTCGACCATTGATTCCAAATCAGAGAAGTTAGAGTGCTTTTTTATAAAGTCGGGCGACAAAAGTTGATTGAGTAGAAATGTATTTTCAACTCTTTTAGACACTTTCTTTTCACACTGAACACACAAGAAGTATGATTGAAACTCTCCTTTCCATTCAGAGATTTTCATGCGAGTCGTAAACGGCTTCTTACAACAAGAGCAGTTTTGCGCTTTTAACGAAGCTTGTTTGTTTATTTTGTTAAAACACTTCTTACATAGGGCAAGCTTAGCCCCACCTTTTTCAAGAGTATATCTATTCTGTTTCCTATGACTGATTACTTCATTACATTCACAACAAACTGACTGCTTTTTGTCCATGTAATATATGCATATAAAAACAGCTCCGATACCACTAAATATTAAGGCTATAAGATCGTTGGTTTCCAAATACTGACTCCGAATGTATAACGCCCTGTTAAGGTGTGAGCAACGCAATACCGATGCCGCCGCATACCACCTTAATCACTAAAACCAACGCATAGTAAAAATGCCACGCGTTGCGAATCACTCTTAAACAGTTTGTTATAAATCAGTATTCCTCGAAAGCCTGAGAAACTCACGACCAATTTTATCTGAGTACTTTGCCGCTATTTGCAGCATTACAATTGTATCCATCGAGGGCTTATAGGTCAGTAATGTACTCGTTACCCCGAGTAAACTAATGGCTGTAGCATGAGCCGGATCTGTCATACCTGAATTGCTTTGCCCAACTACTAATATGTCTTCGCTACAATCAACAAGCGCTAAGCGGTTTCTCAAACCTTTCGAGCCTGCATGAATATTTTGGCTTGCCCATTTATAATAAGGGCGCATATGTTCAAGCCCCACGTCTTTCTCAATAGCACCGAATCCTACGCGACTATGTCCCGGAAACAAATATGCAGCCCACCCATAATGCCCGGCGTAGCTTCTACCATATTTTATGATGAGATCATCATAAACCTTTTTCAATTCATTCATTTCTATATCTGTTGGTCCCTTTGCTTGTAACCGGTCTTCGTATTTACGATGCTCTTTCATAGCGTCATAAGCATCCACAACATCATGAAAATAAAAGCGTTCGGCACACTCTTGACCGTGATTAAAAATGAATAAGGCAGTGGCATTCACTTCATGTAACGCTCTCCATCTTGAGTGTGCAGCATCAGGGAACCCATTCTTTAATAAGCATAAAATTTCGTTTGCTATGTGGCAGGCTCTAGCGTGATGACGAACTAATAGGTCAAATATCAAGTCCCCTTGTTCTGCTGCTTCTGGGCGATACTTTGAATTTAGAGTTGCTCCCGCTTCAGTACAGATTACGATATGCGTTTCAAGTAGATCAAAAGCCGATTGCCATTTTTCAACATTCATATCCGCAAACGAGCTAAAATCTGACCTGCGATGTGAAAGCATTTCAGGCATTGAGGAATGCAATGATTTACCGATCATTTCTACAAATTCTGGAGTTAAGTCAGCAACCAGCTTTTTGATATCTAGCTCTCGCGCTTTAGCTGGGTTATCAGCAACCAAATCCTCGAGGATTTTATTGAATTGTTCTTGAATAGTTCTCATAAATATTTCTGATTTATAACGCCCTGTTAAGGTGTGAGCAACGCAATACCGATGCTTCCGCATACCACCTTAAACACTAAAATCAACGCATAGTAAAAATGCCACGCGTTGCGAATCACTCTTAAACAGTTTGTTATGTGTATTGCTATTTGTGACTGTAGATCTGTATAAAGTTCACATTTTCTAAACCCGCAGTATTGCAAATACCTGTCCCCATAACTTTTACTACTTTATTTGCCATTAAAGCTGCCAAAGCAGTACTATGTTGAACCTCGTTCACCAAGGTTAATCGATCCTCTCTATTACTATTTTCACACGCCGAGTTTGAAATATCTGTCTTTAAATAAATAACATTATATGGGTCATTAATCCCTTCAGCTTGAATACTTGAAATTTCTGCCTCCCAAGTAGCCGCATTAGTAAATGTCGACACCAGTAAAGACATCAGTAAAATACTATTATGCTTCATCAAAAATTCTCTCTTATTTTTAAACTCTTACACATAACGCCCAATTAACGTGTGAGCAGCGCAGACACTGAACCCAAAAACTGCGCCGTAAACACTAAATTCAACTCGAAGTGAGAGCGCCAAGCGTTGCGAATCACTGTTGAATTGTTTGTTATGTTTTACCACAAGTTACTGACTTAATTGAGAAAGAACTGCTATTTCTGACCAGTTTTATGAAACAAACCACAAGGCAAGAACCAACTTGGCCACCAAAAGCGACCAACCTAAAACGAGTAAGTCCACTTCCCTGCCCAATGAGGCAACCCAGCCAAGTAACAACAAGCGCCCTATCATTCCAACCAAAGCGCAAGACAATAGAAAATTGCCGAGGCAACTGCCAAACTGAAATGCTAATTGGCTAAGAACCTAAAAGCGACTTTGAGCCAGTTAAACCAAAAGCCGACCGCCACGACCTGACAATGAAGCAACCCACGAACATTGGCATGTTTTACGGCCTGAGAGATTCAAGAACTTAGGCAGACAATGCGGATTTGCTGAGTCTACTAGGGACGAATTGCAAGAGGGACAAAGAACTAGAGCCTAAGAACTTTAAGCCTTTGAATTACAAGTAAACATAACGCCCAATTAAGGGGTGAACAACGCTACCACCCACACCTAAAGCATTGTGCCATAAACACTAAATTTGAAGTAGAAGCAAAAATGCCAAGCGTTGTGAATCCCTCTTAAATTGCTTGTTAACTGGCTGCCTCAAAGTGGATAAAGAACATGACAAGATCCACATCATTCGCTTTTGACAACGTATAGTCTTCACCTACGATATTGGAAACAGCAGACTTCCAGAAACTGAGTGCCCCTGAGTTTTCCAAAAGAATTCGGATTTGCCATTTACCCGGAAAAGCTTTAACGACTTGCGCCAAAACAAGCTTTCCTACGCCCTGACCTTTAAACTTACGTAGAACAAAAAATTGGGCAACGTCGTAAAGTGTTAAGTCACTAGGGTAACGACGAATCAGAACAAAGCCTGCGAGTTCGTTATTCACCTTTATGAAATATGGAATATGATCATCTCGATTCCAATAAGGGTCGAACTTTGAGACATCGTACCCTCCGAACGTACCATCTTTAGCTGGATTCCAATTCATATACTCTGACATGTCGTATACATAGTAGCAGAACAAATTCTCAAGTATATGCCGCTCTTCTCGTTCTATTTTTACTAGCTGAACTTCCATTTTTCTCCTTGCCAGTTAACGCCCTGCTAAGGGGTGAGCAACGCAATACCAATGCTACCGCAAACCACCTTAATCACTAAATTCAACGCATAGTGAAAATGCCACGCGTTGCGAATCCCTCTTGAGCAGTTTGTTAGTCGCGAGGCACCGAGCGACAATTTTAAGCCGAACTAAACTTTGCGAACAACAAACTTTATGTGCTTTGATGCATTTAAGTCAGGCGTAGTCTCAAAGCGGCTACTCAATGAAACCACTTGGAACAACCAACGCCGCAGAAAACGGACTGACAACACCAAAAAGCGCTTTTGGAACGCCAATCTCACAGTGCGGACTTTCAACAAAGTCACTGAAACCACGTGGAACTTACCACACCAGAGAAAACGTCATTTCAGCGAGTAAATCTGCTTTTGTACCCAACAAACTCACCGAGCGGATTTGCAACCAAAAACAGACTCTCGATTGCCCTGCTCTGTCAGCATCAAAGAACAAAACAACCGCTTGGACACTTGCAAAACTTTGGACTTAAAACAGCTAGAACTAAGCTCTGATGATCGACGATTAATCGATGTACCAAGTAAACAGCTGCTAAATTTTGAGCTTAGAAACATGATTTTGACTTCAAGCTTTTTCTGGCGACTAACGCTTTCTATACTACAAAAAGTCTCTTTTCACTCTGACTATCATGTAGCTTTTCCTTTAAGAGTACATATGACTAATTTCACATAACCGAATGAAAAGTTGTGATTTATATGTATTAGAAAGCTTATTTTCACTTCAACTTATACGACTAAAAGTCTCTTAGTTATTTCAAATAGCTTAAAGTCAAATGACTGGATAAATAAACAGGTATTTATATGAAAAGTCAGTTCCTATTGAATGTGAAAGAATACATGCATACACGCCATTACTCTCCACGCACTATTGATGCATATCTTATATGGATACAGAAGTATATCGTATTTCATCATATGACTCATCCTTCGAAGCTTGGAGATAAAGATGTTGAGAAATTTCTATCTCACCTTGCAATGAATGGTAAAGTTGCAGCCAAAACGCAATCTTTAGCGCTAAATGCAATTCATTTTTTATATCGCGAATACTTTAGAACACCTCTAAATACAGAGCTAAAATTCCAAAAATCATTAGTAGACCGAAAATTACCAGTAGTTCTTACTAAAGAGGAAATGCGGCGTTTTGTTCTACATATTAATCCGAAATACAAACTACAAATAATGCTGCTATATGGCTCAGGCCTACGTTTAATGGAATGTGTAAGGCTACGGGTACATGATATAGATTATCACTATGGTGCAATACGAATATGGCAAGGGAAAGGCGGTAAGAACAGAACGGTCACGCTAGCGAAAGAACTTAATCCTATGCTAAAAGAACATGAAGCACTTGCGAGAAGATACTACGATAAAGATATGAACTCAAAAGGTTATGGTGGAACCTGGGTAAAAGAATCACTTCGAAGAAAATATCCAGGATGCGAATTTGAATTTGGTTGGCACTATATTTTCCCATCATCTAGAACGAGCATTGATCCTGAATCAAATCTTGAACGCAGACAGCACATTAATGAAGCAGTGCTACAGCGCTCTGTCAAAGCGGCAGCTCGTAACGCTGAGATAGAAAAAAATGTGTCGTGCCATACATTACGCCATAGCTTTGCTACTCATCTTCTAGAGTCAGGCGCTGATATTAGGACTGTCCAAGAGCAGTTGGGCCATAGTGATGTAAAAACTACCCAAATTTACACTCATGTCTTAGAGCGTGGTGCGAGTGGGGTAACTAGTCCTCTTTCTAATTTATAAAGACAAAAAAGGAGAGCCGAAGCTCTCCTTTCCTTAATCCTAATAACTAACTCTAATTAAAGAGCAGCTTTCGCTTTTTCAACTAGAACTGCGAATGCAGCTTTGTCGAATACCGCGATGTCAGCAAGGATCTTACGGTCGATCTCGATAGATGCTTTCTTAAGACCGTTGATGAAACGGCTGTAAGATAGACCATTTTGACGAGATGCAGCGTTGATACGTGCAATCCATAGTTGACGGAATTGACGTTTCTTGTTGCGACGGTCACGGTAAGCGTATTGACCAGCTTTAGTAACTGCTTGGAAAGCTACGCGGTAAACACGTGAACGTGCTCCGTAGTAACCTTTAGCTTGTTTTAGAACTTTCTTATGACGTGCACGAGCTTGTACACCACGTTTTACGCGAGGCATTATGCTTCTCCTAAACTAAACGATTAATAAACTAAAAAGAATTATGCGTATGGTAGCATACGAGCAACTGCAGCCACTTCACACTTAGGAAGGATTGCATTTGGACGTAGCTGACGCTTGTTCTTAGTAGTACGCTTAGTCAGGATGTGACGTTTAGTAGCGTGCTTAAACTTAATACCACCAGCAGTTTTCTTAAAACGCTTAGCAGCACCTTTGTTGGTTTTCATCTTAGGCATGATGAATAACTCCGCATTGTTGAGTTGTATTAACAATAGTAATTAGGGCGAACAAACCCAGCCACCTTACGGCAGCTGAGTTTCATTACTTGCAAAGCCGTTAATTACTTCTTTTTAGGGGCAAGAACCATGATCATCTGGCGACCTTCGATCTTCTTAGGGAAAGATTCCACTACTGCTAAATCAACAGTGTCTTCCTTAAGACGATTTAGAACGTCAACACCGATGTCTTGGTGTGCCATTTCTCGGCCACGGAAGCGAATTGTTACCTTCACTTTGTTGCCTTCTTCAAGGAAACGCGTCAGGTTGCGTAGTTTTACCTGATAGTCTCCAATATCAGTTCCAGGACGGAATTTTACTTCCTTAATCTGGATCTGCTTTTGCTTCTTCTTCTGCTCTTTAGCAGCTTTGCTCTTCTCAAAGAGGAATTTACCGTAGTCCATCACACGGCATACTGGTGGCTCAGCGTTTGGACTGATTTCTACCAGATCCATACCCGCTTCTTCAGCTGCTGCTACTGCTTCTTGGATTGATACAACACCAACTGATTCACCGTCTGCGCCTGTTAAACGAACTTCACGAACGCCACGAATTTCACCGTTTAAACGATGAGCATTTTGCTTGGCCGGTTGTTGGCCGCGTCTTCCGCCTTTAATAGCTTATTCCTCCAGATTGAGCTTACGGCTAGCGATCTCGTCTTGGATGTATGAAATAAAGTCATCCACTTTAAACTTGCCGAGATCTTTGCCTTTACGAGTACGTACTGCAATTTCGCCTGCTTCCATCTCTTGGTCGCCACAAACAAGCATATACGGTACACGCTTCAAAGTATGTTCGCGGATTTTAAAGCCAATCTTCTCATTTCTCAAGTCCGCTTTAGCTCTAATTCCACATTTTTGTAGTTTTTGTGCCACTTCCTGAACATAATCTGATTGCTTGTCAGTAATATTCATGATTACCGCCTGCTCTGGCGACAACCAAGTTGGGAAGAAGCCGTAGTATTCTTCGATCAGAATTCCGATGAAACGCTCTAGTGAACCTAAGATTGCACGGTGAATCATCACTGGCACTTGGCGTTCGTTATTCTCATCTACGTAAGTAGCACCTAGACGCCCCGGAAGGTTAAAGTCTAGCTGAACAGTACCACATTGCCATGCACGGTCTAAACAGTCGTATAGCGTGAATTCAATCTTAGGACCGTAAAACGCACCTTCGCCCTCTTGGATCTCGTATGGAATATCCATCGATTCCAAAGACAGCTTTAATGCTTCTTCAGATTGATCCCAGATTTCGTCGGAACCTACACGCTTTTCAGGACGCGTAGACAGTTTCACTACGATGTTAGAGAAGCCAAAAGTTTGGTATGTATCGTAAACCATCTTGATACAGCCCGTTACTTCATCTTGGATTTGGCTCTCAGTACAGAAGATGTGTGCATCATCTTGTGTAAAGCCACGTACACGCATAATGCCGTGTAGTGCACCTGATGGCTCGTTACGGTGACATGAACCGAATTCAGCCATACGTAGCGGTAGGTCACGGTACGATTTTAGACCTTGGTTGAAGATCTGTACGTGACCCGGACAGTTCATTGGCTTGATAGCGTATTCACGGTTCTCAGAAGACGTTGTGAACATCGCATCTGCGTATTTGTCCCAGTGACCAGAACGTTCCCAAAGAACGCGATCCATCATTAATGGACCTTTTACTTCTTGGTAATCGTATTCTGTCAGTTTTTGACGTACGAATACTTCTAAGTCACGGAAGATAGACCAGCCATTATGGTGCCAGAACACCATTCCTGGTGCTTCTTGTTGCATGTGGAATAGGTCTAGCTGCTTACCAATTTTACGGTGGTCACGCTTCGCTGCTTCTTCAAGGCGAGTTAGATGCGCTTTCAGCGCTTTCTTGTCGTGGAATGCTGTGCCGTAGATACGTTGAAGCATCTTGTTGTCACTGTTACCACGCCAGTAAGCACCCGCTACATTAAGTAGCGTGAAGTGCTGACAGAAACCCATATGTGGTACGTGTGGGCCACGACACATATCGATGTATTCTTCATGATGGTAAAGACCAGGGCGATCGTCGCGAGCGACATTCTCGTCTAGGATTTCCATCTTGTATGTTTCACCGCGCGCTTCAAATGCGTCGCGTGCTTCCTGCCAGCTAACCTTTTTCTTGATAACTTGGTATTTAGTCTTCGCAAGCTCTTTCATACGCTTTTCAATCTTCTCAAGATCTTCTTGCGTTAGAGAGTGCTCTAAGTCGATATCGTAGTAGAAACCGTTGTCGATCGTAGGACCAATCGCCATTTTCGCTTCAGGGAAAAGCTGCTTGATCGCATGACCAAGAAGGTGAGCACATGAGTGGCGTACGATTTCAAGGCCATCAACTTCATCTTTCACTGTGATGATTTCAAGGCTTGCATCGTGTTCAATCAGATCACACGCATCAACACGATCGCCATTTACACGACCAGCGATGGTTGCTTTCGCAAGACCCGGACCGATAGATTGAGCGACTTCAAGAGTAGAAACTGGGTTGTCAAATTGACGCTGACTGCCGTCAGGAAGAGTAATAATAGGCATTATATTTCCTTTACAGTGGTGTTGCACACCAAGCAACACATGCATTGAAAGTAAATCTTTGTTTTTTAACCAATTACGAGGTTAAAAGGTAAAAATTTAAAACGAATTCGGTTACTGTTCAGCACAAATACGGATGTACCTTCCAGCAAACATCCGAGCATTCTAAACAAATCGGCCCAAATGACAACTTGTTTCTCTTTAGATTAATGTCAGGATTTTGATATTCAAAAACAAAAAATGGGAGGTGATACCTCCCACATTGGTTGTACTTTATTGAAGTATTATGAGCCGACATTAACTGTGGCGCTACCAATCGTAACTCCGCCACAATCGACACTTCCACCCGTAATTGCCGCTGCCTTCCCGTTGATTTTCACAGTACCAGAGCCTGATGCGATACTTCTGCCATGAGGTGGATGTTTGGGTTTATCATGTGGTGCAAGAGGATCACCAACCCGAGCTGCTGGTACAGAGTCGAACTTTACGTCTGGAGAACCCGCCGTCACGGGTGTTGGCGGAAAGCCATCATGATCTGTGCCTATATCACCAACCTTAACACCTTTACCCATTGTTCGTCCCTATCTGCTATCGAATTGATTCGTTGCAATGATTCAATTTTCACGCCATAAATTTCTGTTAGAAATCGTGAGACTCACAGCGAGGTAGGCAATGCTCTGCATTGAGCTAAGCAATATATTGCCTCGCTGGCAATATATTGCTCACAAAAACTTAAAATGGTAATTCCACCTGCATCATCATGTCGCCATCAAGCTTATCATGCCACCGATAGTCTAATCGGAGTCGTGGTTCTCCAATGCGCCGTTCACCAAATCCTAGGCTGAACTGCAGCCCATGATTCATAATCCACTCTTGAGTGGTCATTGAATTAAAGCGTTCTTCCAACTGAGATGGCATCCAAACCCCAATACCAAAATAGCTATGAGCAAGACTTTGGGTGATCAGCGGATCTGTTTCGGTCTTCAGTACCCAATCAGACCAATAACTTGTCTCAGGTTTAGGTTGTTCGTTAGCAATTTCAGCAATTAAATCGATTTTATCTACTGTGTATTCAACACCCTCAAGTAACGAAAAGCACACACCATTTGGGGAATGAAACATGACAGACTCACGTTCACCATTCACTTGATACAACTCACAACTCAAGGAGGGAAGAGAAACAGAACAAATACTTAAGCCGATATAAAACCGATTCATTGATACCCCTTCAGGCACATCTATCAATAATATTTTGAATCGACCAATATACGTTGAACATTTAATGTAGTGAGGTGAGAAATATCTTCCCCATTGTGTAAAGCAAGGCGAATATCAGTACTACGTATCGCTACTCTCTCTGGACAAGCTAACACATTCCAACGCTTGGTGATTTCCTCAGCTTTGTAAAACTTACTGAAGCTGAAAAAATTGTCTGGCCCAAGGACAAAAGTAATGTCAGCATCCGGAAAATTCTTTTGTAGTCGTTCTAAAACTGCGTAGGTGGTCACGCTCTGTCCGGGTATAAACAACTCTTCTTCAACCGTTGAAAGTACAACCTGTGGCATAGAGAGATCAGCAATGAATGCATCAACCAGTTCACAACGCCTGTCATAATCCAACATTTCTTTACCCCATGCATGTGAGATACTTGGGATAAGTTGTATTTGATCAAAGTGACTTAGCGATTCGATCACGCTTTTATGTCCTAAACTTGGCGGGTTAAATGCACTACCAAAAACTGCTATTTTGAGCATTTTATTTCCTTTCATTATTGATTTACCACTTCACAGTTTTCTAATCTGCTCATTACGGTATGATACCACCAACAAATCTTGAAATAACAATGCTGCAGGAAGGAAATCTCATGGAACAGCAGATCCGCGATGAAATGCGCGTATTACCTTCAATTGATCCACACTTCGAAATTTCTCGTCGTGTTGACTTTATCAAACAAAAGCTCACGCAAGCAGGCTGCAAATCATTAGTACTTGGTATCAGTGGGGGTGTCGACTCTACCACCTGCGGTCGCTTAGCTCAGTTAGCAATCAACCAATTGAATGAAGACACTGGCGGTGGCTATCAGTTTATTGCGGTTCGCCTACCCTATGGTGAACAAAAAGACGAAGATGAAGCTCAGCTTGCGCTCAGTTTCATTCAACCAACACATTCCGTCTCTGTGAATATCAAGGCAGGTGTAGACGGTTTGCATGCCGCATCTCATGTCGCACTCGCAGATACTCCCCTTCTACCGCAAGACCAAAGTAAGATCGACTTTGTGAAAGGGAATGTGAAAGCTCGCGCACGTATGATCGCACAATATGAAATTGCGGGATATGTAGGCGGCCTTGTATTAGGCACTGATCATTCAGCGGAAAACATCACGGGTTTTTATACCAAGTTTGGTGACGGCGCATGCGATCTTGCCCCTCTGTTTGGTTTAAATAAACGTCAAGTCCGCGAAGTAGCAGCAACATTAGGTGCTCCCGAGCAACTCGTTAAAAAAGTTCCTACGGCTGATTTAGAAGAGCTTGATCCGCAAAAAGCAGACGAAGATGCACTAAACCTTACCTACGAACAGATCGATGACTTCTTAGAAGGTAAACCTGTTTCAGAAGACGTCACTCAACGATTGGTTGCAATTTACAAAGCAACACAACATAAGCGTCAACCCATTCCAACGATTTACGACTAGAGAGCTAACCCGTTAGTCGCAAAAAAGGGAGCTTGCGCTCCCTTTTCATTTAAACACGTTCTTCCAGTGCAATGTTATTGTTCGCCCACAACAGTGCTTGTAAACGGTTCTTCGCATTAATCTTCTTGAAGATATTGTGAAGGTGCGTTTTCACTGTGTTTTCGCTCACAAACAGTTCATCGGCAATCTGAAGGTTTGATGCACCGTGACCAAGCAAGCGAATGATTTCCTTCTCTCGCTTAGTCAAGTTTGCGTAAACCTGTGATGTCGTTACTGTATTTGCACAACGGAAATGTTCAATATAGTCCTGTGCTACCTTACGCGATAGCCACATTTCATCCTGCATGATCTTTTCCATGCCTTTCAGAAGCAGAGAAATATCGTCATCCACGTAGAAAACACCAACCAGGTTACGCCATTTAAACAGGTTGGTAGAAGGCACGTCTTTCGGGCAGTTGATTACAATCTCTTTAGCAGTATTACCACCTGCCACTTTAGCTTGATTGTACACATCGAAGTTAGAATCATCGAGGTAGTAGTAATCAATTAGAATGTAATCAGCCAGCATCGAATTTGGATCTTCAGCCTGAGCAAGCTCAGTGACCGATACGATATTTACACTGAGCTGAATCCCCTTCTCTAAGGAGTCTTTAAACAGCTTTGACTGCATGCTGACATCGGACAACAGGGTTAAATGATGAGTCGCGTTAATTGTCATGATAAAACTCTCCAGCTCAACTTTATGCGTAACATAAAACTATCGTTTAGATACGATTAGTCAACATAGCCCGCGAATTGCTACGCAAAATAAAAATGTGAAATACATTTTATATCAATTATTTAGAGTTTGTATCTTAATTTTGAGATTTTACTCAATTGTCCAAAGCTGGCGAATTTTATAGCATTTATCCTCTTATATAAATCTTAGTTTGCTCGTTTGTTCGCCATAAAAAGCAGAAAAATAGCCCAAACAACCACCACAAATTTACAGATCCCCCACCACCGCCACTTTGTTCTGTTACCGTTTCGGATTCAACCGCGTTACCACTTGAATTTTCTATCAAAGTTCGTCGGCCATTTACAGTCTGCACATAGTATTTGGGTGATTCCAATCCTGTAATAACGCGATTAATCCAGTTTTGATAATCATAGATTTCAGTAAAAACGGATGAGATGGGTTCACTGGTGTCACCACACAAAGTCGGTCCAAAGCTAGTGATCCCTATTTGTATGTATTGACTACCGTTGTACCAATACACTGGCCCGCCAGAATCACCGGAACAGGTAGAGTTCTGATACCCATTTGAGACGGCTCCTGAGAAACAAACCTGTGAACTTGTAAGGTTCGCGCCATAATAACTAGCACATGCGCTGTTGCTGACAAAAGTCAGCGTCGTTTCAAGAAGTTGCGTCCCTCCTGCTGTGTTACCGTTCTCCAGTCCATGACCAATGGCTTTATAGTCTCCACCACTGGGATAGACATCATTGGTAGTGGTGTTTAATAGCGAGGAATAATCTGAAACGCTGAGTGGGGTTTCTACTTTAATAATAGCGATATCATCTGGCCAAAGCGTTGTACTCGAGTCGGCATAAGTGTCTGGGTAATAAAATTCAGATGCGCGAGCTTGTTGATTAGAAAGGAAGTTTTCTTCATCTTCGAGTTGCGGGGTTACAACGGTATAAAGCATTAAGTTGCTATCACCATAAATACAGTGTGCCGCTGTTAATGCGTAATTCGCATTGATCATTGTGGCTCCGCAATAGCTGGATGAACTGTAAACCGAGTTATTGCGATAGAAGAGGCTAGCAAAAGAAGGATAGTTAACAATATTCGCCGTATTGCCATTTACAATATAAGGTTCCACTTCTAACGCATTGACAGAATTAGATAAAAGTAGAAGCGAAATTAGAGATAAACACCGTTTCATGACCCCTTCTCCCTGACGCTTGTCGTTAAACTTAAGTTTAGTTTAATCTGCTCAAGCAGGCAGGAAAGGGGTCAAATGTGAGAGCTAAGTCAGCTTGAATAACGACCTTTTCGTGTCACAAGACCTAAAAGTGCTAACAGTGATAGCCAACCTAATGTACCGCCACCTGATTCCTGTGAGGATACCGTTGTATTAGCTTCTGATGCGGAGATGAATGTGATTTTTCCATATTGATCGATGTGAGCTTGCCGCTCAGCATCCGTCGCTGTCATGGATGGTGATTCAGAACCATTAAGCACTCGATTGATCCAACTTGCATAGTCAGTTATTTCTGTAAACACGGAGGTAACTGGACCAGTCCCGCAATTTTTTGGACCAAAACTGGTAATGCCAACTTGATAAAGGATACCACCATCACTCCAATATACTGGCCCTCCCGAGTCCCCGTTACACGTTGAGTTACTGAGATTGGTATCGTTGTCAAAAGCACCAGAGAAACAGATCTGCTTATCGGTTATCTTCGTATCACCGTTAACAAAAGCAGCTTGGCAAGTTGAATTATCAGCAGCATCTAAGTTTGTCTGCAACAACCTGTCATCCAGATCATGCCCAGTGACCGTATTGCCATGCCCTACCGCGGTAAAGGTTCCCCCTAGATGACGATAATCTTCATTACTCGCACGACTCACCGAAATGCCAAGGTTCAGACTCGTTTCCAGCTTGAGAATTGCAATATCATTCGGATAAAGCTCGACACTCGAATCAATGTAGTTGGATGGGTAGAAAATCTGGCTGACACGATGTCTTTGTATGTAACCCGCGGATGGGAAATCGGATTCATTTTGCAACTGAGGAACAACCACCGTAAACAATCTGGCAGCTTCATCGTCATATACACAGTGAGCAGCCGTTAGAATATGGTTATCATCCAATATAGTTCCACCACAATAACTGTCTGGATAGAATTTATTATCAAACTCTGCAGAATCAAAAAACAGTGAGGCCGTTGCGGGAAAATTTACAACATCGGCTTGCGAGCCATTAACAATGTAAGGCTCAACATTCGTTGCCGAAGCCAGTGAAGAAACACAACAAGCTATCCCTATCAATGCGGTAAGCTTATACATACCACTATCCTTCTTATTTTCGAGATCTTATAACTTTATCGAAAAATGAAAAAAAGAAAACCTCCCGAAGGAGGTTTCAACATTAAGATTCATTAAATCTAGCGCTAGCCACGGTAGTAACGCTGTGGAACAAAAGGCATTTTTTCAACGGTCATCGGGAGTAATTTTCCGCGAACTTCTGCAAAAAGCTCAGTACCGATAACCGCAAGGTTCGAATTCACATATGCCATTGAAACGGGTTTTCCTGCATTTGGTCCGGCCGTACCGCTGGTTACCACACCAATTTTGTTGTTCTCTGCATCAAATAACTCCGTACCTTCACGAACCGGCGCTTTGGTTTGGCCAACTAAGCCAACACGCTTACGCGCGACATCTTTAGTCTCGATTTGCTTGAGAATAATGTCTGCGCCAGGGAAGCCTCCTTCACGCTCGCCACCAGCACGACGAACCTTCTGAATACCCCAGAGTAAACTCGCTTCAACCGGCGTTGTTGTTGTATCCAGATCGTGCCCGTACAAACACAAACCGCATTCTAAACGAAGAGAGTCACGCGCCCCCAAACCAATCCACTCGACTTCATCTTCTGATGTAAGCTGGTTCGCGAGTTCAGCAGCATGAGTACTTGGTACAGAAATCTCGTATCCATCTTCACCGGTATAGCCACTGCGGCTGACAATGCATTCCACACCAAGAATAGTCTGCTTCTTCACATCCATAAACAACATATCAGCCACATCAGGAGCGAAGCGTTTTAGCACATCAACGGCTTTTGGTCCTTGCAGTGCGAGTAATGCACGGTCTTCAATCACTTCTAATGTCACATCTGACGGCAAATGCGCTTTCAAATGGCTAATATCTTGTTCTTTGCACGCCGCATTAACCACAACAAACAAATGATCACCAAGGTTTGCCACCATGAGATCATCCATGATGCCACCTTCGTCATTTGTGAAAAACGCGTAACGTTGGTTACCTTGTGGTAGATCGATAATATCGACTGGCACTAATGACTCAAGAAATGCCGCCGCACCCTCACCATGCAATCGCAATTGCCCCATATGAGAAACATCAAATAGCCCCGCAGAATCACGAGTATGTAAGTGCTCTTTCTTTACACCAAGTTTGTATTGAACTGGCATGTCATAACCAGCAAACGGAACCATCTTTGCACCCGCTTCAACATGCAGCGTATGCAGTGGTGTTTTAAGTAATTCTTGAGTCATTGTTGTCTCCATTTGTTCAGGTCCGTTTTCCTTATCAGGAAACCTTGTTTCCAATAATAAACAAGAGTGGAGAAAATTTGCACCATTTACAAGTTTAGAACAAGAGAAAATGTGATGATTAACGTTTTGATCACATTCAAAGAAGCAAAAAGAAGCGCCGATTAACAACTCCAGTTGTTGAATCGACGCCATTTTACTTATCTATCCGCCAAAAGCAAACGTTTGCTTTTATTATTGGAAATTTAATAAAAATGTTCTTTATTTAGCCGTCACCCACAAAATATGGGCATCTTCTTCACTGACCGAGACCAACATATGCCCCATATTTGCGTCATAGTAGACGCTGTCACCTTCACTCATACGAACGGGTTCATAAAACTCGGAATAGAACATGACTTCCCCAGAGATGATCAACAAAAATTCTTCGCCATCGTGTCTTACCCAGTCTTTGTATTCATCAAAGCTACGCGAGCGCACTCGGCTTTTAAACGGCATCATCTTCTTGTTGGAAAGTTCTGTAGCGAGCAGTTCATGCTCATAAGTTTGAGTTGGGTGCGGTTTTCCAAGCCCGGAACGAGTGATATCCCGGCGCCCTGTTGCAACCTTTTTTCTTGGTGGTTCAAAGAGTTGTGGCATATCAATTTGCAAGCCAAGCGCCAGTTTCTGCATTGCCTGAAAAGTAGGTGATATTTGTTCATTCTCAATTTTACTTAAGGTGGAACGTGCCAGCCCTGTTCTTTGGCTCGCCTCTTCAAGCGTAATACCTAACTTGCCACGGATGTCCTTTATCCGCTGACCTAACTTTAAAGGTTCAATGGTTTGCTCTTGTGATTCTTTTGCTAATTGCAGGGACGGATATTCATCGTAGATATCTTCCGGCATAGATCCCTCATTTATTTTGCTTACTTCCTGTCTGGTTTCATTGTGCATGAAGCCCATAGTAGAAAAAAGGTTAGATGACGAAATAAAGCGTGCTCTCGATAACAAAAAAAGAAAACATGTTTCCTATAGGAAATTTTTTATTGATTAATACACAATCAACCGTTATGTTACCGACTTGTTAGATTGAGAGATGCTGTTACCGCGCGAACGTGGGTTGAGCTCACAACACTTCGCCGGGTTTTGTCCCGATTGTTGGGAATGGATTTCACGCTGATCTGCTTGTACGGATTAGCAGAATAAAGAACTGACGAGTAAAGACGACAAGTTGAAATAAACCACATTTACTCGGTGGCTAAATGGAAGGTCATCTACCATGAACAAAACGTACCAAAACCACAGCCTTGAAAACTTTTTTTCAACCAATTTGTCTGCCATGGATGATGCCGTTTTTGCCGGTATTCAAGCAGAAAACACACGTCAAAATGAACAAATTGAGCTTATCGCTTCAGAAAACATTGTATCTAAAGCGGTAATGCAAGCGCAAGGCACATGCCTGACCAACAAATACGCTGAAGGTTACCCAGGTCGCCGTTACTATGGTGGTTGTGAACACGTTGATACAGTGGAAGCCATTGCTATCGAACGTGCTAAGAAACTTTTCAATTGTGAATACGCAAACGTTCAACCACACTCAGGCGCACAAGCAAACGGTGCCGTGAAACTGGCACTGCTTCAACCGGGCGACACCATCCTTGGTATGTCTCTAGACGCAGGTGGTCACCTCACACACGGCGCGCGCCCTGCACTTTCTGGTAAATGGTTTAACGCCGTTCAATATGGCGTTGACCGAGAAACGCTAGAAATCAACTACGAAGACGTTCGTGAGCTAGCACTTGAGCACCAACCTAAAATGATCATCGCAGGTGGTAGTGCTATTCCACGTACTATCGACTTTGCAAAATTCCGAGAAATCGCAGACGAAGTCAACGCGATTCTTATGGTCGATATGGCGCACATCGCCGGCCTTATCGCAACAGGCGCGCACCCTAGCCCGCTTCCTCACGCACATGTTGTGACAACCACTACACACAAAACATTGCGCGGCCCTCGTGGCGGTATGATCTTGACCAACCACGAAGACATCATCAAGAAAATCAACTCAGCAGTATTCCCCGGCTTGCAAGGTGGCCCACTGATGCACGTCATCGCAGCAAAAGCTGTCGCTTTTGGTGAAGCTTTGGGACCAGAGTTCAGCAGTTATATCGATTCAGTGATCGACAACGCAAAAGTTCTTGCTCAAGTATTGCAAACTCGCGGTTGTGACATTGTGACTGGCGGAACCGATACGCATTTAATGCTGGTTGACCTAAGGCCAAAAGGACTCAAAGGCAATAAAGCAGAAGAAGCGCTTGAGCGTGCTGGGATCACATGTAACAAAAATGGCATCCCATTTGATACAGAGAAGCCTATGATTACATCGGGCATCCGTTTAGGGACGCCTGCGGGTACAAGCCGCGGCTTTGGCGCTGAAGAATTTAGACTCATCGGGAACTGGATTGGCGACGTACTGGATGGATTAGTTGAAAATCCTGAAGGAAACACAGCAGTCGAACAACGCGTTCGCAAAGAAGTAAAAGCGCTGTGTCATCGTTTCCCACTTTACCAATAAATAATTTTAAATCTTTACAGACATTTTGGAGATTAAGCAATGGACAACACACTGAAGTTTGCAGATAGCCACGAATGGGTACGTGACAATGGTGACGGCACCGTAACGATTGGTATTTCTGAACACGCTCAGGAAATGCTTGGCGATGTGGTTTTCGTTGACCTACCAGACGTGGAAGACGAAATCGAAGCAGGCGACAGTTTCTCACTTGTTGAGTCTGTGAAAGCAGCTTCCGATATCTACGCACCAATCACAGGTGAAGTGGTAGAAATCAACGAAGAGTTGGAAGATAGCCCAGAGCTAATCAACGAAGAACCGTATGAAGGCGGATGGATTGTAAAAGTGAAGATGTCTGACCCATCTGAGCTTGGCAACCTAAAAGACGCCGAAGAATACCTAAACTCGATCGAAGACGAGTAAACCAGAAACCCAAAAGCTGCCCTTGATGAACCTATCTCGGGCAGCTTTTTTCTAAGGTTCGGATGTATAATTAAATTTATCAGTTACCCGAACCACGGAGTAGGTAAAGGACCATGACTGAATTACTTCAAAGTCTCAGCACACAAAACGAGTTTGTTGCTCGCCACAACGGACCGAACAAATCAGACCAACAAAAAATGTTGGAAGCGATCAACGCAATCAGCCTTGATGCGCTTATCGATGAAACCGTACCAGCGCAAATTCGCCTAGAGCAACCATTGAATTTGGCAGAAGCGAAGAGCGAAGCCGATATGCTGGTTGCAATGCGCAAATTCGCTGACCAAAACCAAGTTAAACGCACATTCATCGGTCAGGGTTACTACAACACCTTCACACCAAACGTGATTCTACGTAATGTGATGGAAAACCCGGGCTGGTATACCGCATACACCCCTTACCAACCAGAGATCTCACAAGGTCGTCTAGAAGCCCTTCTAAACTACCAGCAAATGGTGATGGATCTAACCGGTATGGAAATCGCGAACGCGTCATTGCTTGATGAGGCAACGGCAGCAGCAGAAGCGATGACACTGTGTAAGCGTGCGGGTAAGAGCAAGAGTAACGTCTTTTTCGTTGCTGACGATGTTCACCCACAAACGCTTGAAGTCGTTAAGACACGTGCAAAATACATCGGCTTTGATGTTCTTGTCGGTTCACTAGAATCACTACCAGAACAAGATGTGTTTGGCGCACTGGTCCAATACCCCGGCACTACGGGTGAGGTTCGTGACCTAACGGACATCATCGCAAAAGCACAAGCAAACAAAACACTGGTTACCGTAGCAACGGATCTATTGGCTTCTGCTCTACTAAAACCTGCAGGTGAAATGGGCGCAGACGTCACTATTGGCTCTGCACAACGTTTCGGCGTACCTATGGGTTACGGCGGTCCACATGCTGCATTTATGGCAACGCGTGACAAGCACAAGCGTACGATGCCGGGTCGTGTTATCGGTGTATCTATCGACACAAATGGCAACCAAGCTCTGCGTATGGCAATGCAAACGCGTGAGCAGCACATCCGCCGCGAAAAAGCGACGTCAAACATCTGTACTGCGCAAGCACTGCTCGCCAACATGGCATCTTTCTATGCGGTTTACCACGGCGCTGAAGGTCTACGTACAATTGCTCGCCGTACTCACCATATGACCGCTATTCTAGCTGCTGGCCTAACGAAATCAGGCTTTGAACTAGCACACAACAGCTTCTTCGACACCATCACAATCAATGCGGGAGCTCAAACTGAAGCGCTTTACGCAAAAGCACTGGCAGCAGACATCAACCTACGTAAGCTAGATGGCAAACTAGGTGTGAGCTTCGACGAAACCACAACCGTGGCAGACGTAGAAGCCCTATTCGCAGTATTCGGTGTGAAAGAAGAAGTCGCAGCACTATCCACTGAAATCGCGGGCAACGAATTTGCAGCGATTCCAGAAGCACTGCGCCGCACAACAGAATACCTAATGCACCCTGTGTTTAACACGCACCACAGTGAAACGCAGATGATGCGTTACCTAAAACAGCTAGAGAACAAAGACTTCTCACTAACGCACGGCATGATCCCACTGGGCAGCTGTACGATGAAGCTGAACGCAGCAGCAGAAATGATCCCAGTAACATGGCCTGAGTTTGGTTCGATCCACCCGTTCGCACCAGCAGAACAAGCAGCCGGTTACGCAGCGCTTGCAAAAGATCTGAAAGAGAAGCTGTGTGAAATCACAGGCTACGACGCATTCTCACTACAACCAAACTCTGGTGCATCAGGTGAGTACGCAGGTCTTATTGCAATTCAACGCTACCACGAAAGCCGTGGCGAAGGTCACCGCAACGTATGTTTGATCCCTAGCTCTGCTCACGGTACTAACCCTGCAACAGCGTCTATGGTTTCCATGAAAGTGGTTGTGGTTAAGTGTGATGAAGAAGGTAACATCGACGTCACTGACCTAGCAGCGAAAATCGAGAAGCACAAAGACAACCTATCAAGCATCATGATCACTTACCCTTCTACGCACGGCGTATACGAAGAGCAAGTGAAAGAAGTGTGTGAAATGGTTCATGCCGCGGGCGGTCAGGTTTACCTAGACGGCGCAAACATGAACGCACAGGTTGGCCTAACAACGCCGGGCTTCATCGGCTCTGACGTTTCTCACCTCAACCTACACAAAACCTTCTGTATCCCACACGGTGGTGGCGGTCCGGGTATGGGTCCTATCGGTGTGAAATCACACCTAGCACCTTTCCTACCGGGTCACATTGAAAACGGTGCAGACGGCGAAGACTTCGCAGTATCGGCAGCGGATATGGGTAGCGCATCTATCCTGCCTATCTCTTGGGCATACATCGCGATGATGGGTGAAGCTGGCCTAACAGACGCAACAAAAGTAGCGATTCTGAACGCGAACTACGTGATGGAGCAATTGCGCCCTCACTACCCTGTTCTTTACCGTGGCTCAAATGGCCGTGTAGCGCACGAATGTATTATCGACATTCGTCCACTGAAAGAAGAAACAGGCATCAGCGAAGAAGACATCGCGAAGCGTCTAATGGACTACGGTTTCCACGCACCAACGATGTCGTTCCCTGTAGCGGGCACGCTAATGGTTGAGCCAACGGAATCGGAAGACCTAGAAGAGCTAGACCGCTTCTGTGATGCGATGATCGCAATCCGTAAAGAGATGGCGAAGGTTAAGAACGGTGAATGGCCGCTAGATAACAACCCACTTGTTAATGCGCCACACACTCAAGTTGACCTAGCAAAAGATGAATGGGATCGCCCGTACTCTCGTGAGCTTGGTTGTTTCCCATCGCCAGCAACCAAATCTTGGAAGTACTGGCCAACAGTAAACCGCGTAGATAACGTATACGGCGACCGTAACCTAATCTGCTCGTGCCCAAGCATCGATAACTACGAAGATTAATTTTTGTAGAATCTAAATAGACAAAGGCGAACCGATTGGTTCGCCTTTATCTTGGTAAAACCTGTTAGCTCGCTTTAGGGCAAAGCCTTGTTACGCTCAACAACATCAATTCGTTTTCGCTGCTTCGTGCTGCTTTACCATAAACTCGATCACTTCTTCATTTAAGCAGGATTTACTGATGTACTGACGTTGTTTACCCAGATGAAGAATAAAGCCCAAATCGGTTTGTTCGAGTTGATCAATTTCACTCCAAACAATGCTGCGGTCGATTTTACCGCTTTTGTAGCGCACTCCATCCGCGTTAACTTGAAACACCACTTTATTGCCACGGCTAGAGCTGATGGTTTGTCGCCACAACCACCACGTTCTTTTGAAGTAAACACTGCACGCCTCAATCACACTCAACACAATAAAGAACCAACCAACATAACCGTTAGGTAGCAGTTCAAACTCCAGTAAAACCACACCAAAAATAAGAAACAGTATTCCTTTCAAATACGCTTGTGGGAACTTAACAGGCTGGCTAGTTTGGTCATAACACTCGGCAAAGAAGGATTTGTCGAGCGTGTATTCTGTGGTGAATTCGAAATCTTTAGACATGTATGGTTACTTTAGGGTTTCTGTGAATGAGTATTCCATGTTGCGCTCTTGCAACGCGAGCATTGTACCGCTTCTCGGAGCTTATCTTTAGCAATTTTGATTCTGTTTTGTAAACCAATACTACTGAACATCCCTACTCGCTTTGAGGTGCGATATACATTGATAACTCGATAAGATTTATTGGTATACAGAAGATGAACAGACACGAGTTAGCGCCACGCACTCTACTTGTTGGTTGTAAGGTTTGTTTGCTTCTAAAAAGCGCCTGTTTCAGCGCTTAATAGGATGATAGAAATGTCTATTTTAGAGGGTCGTTGTCTGGCAACGCGTTATGAATCCACAGTGCTAGCCTGTGTTTGATGTTGGCACCATCGAGTTTACTTTCTGGAAGTGGCGCAATTTGCTTAGCATCGACTAAAAAGAGATAGATGGCTTTAACTCTGACTGGCTGCGGAGATTCTGGTAAATCAAATCCTTGCATTTTAGCCATCTTGCCACCGATCTCTAATGCCTTTTTCACTAACTTATCTTCGTTATGGAGCTTCGCTGTTTTTGACATATCATCACACTCTCTTGTCGATTCTCTTTTTGAGTATACTAAGCCAAATCATCAGCTTAATCACTTGTAAAGAATTTAAAGGTTAAGCCTTGTCTTTGTCTATCCTTCTTATTTGTAGCAACACAAATAAACCGACTAAAACGCTTTTAGAATTCCAGCGTGGTAGTTCGCAATATCCAGTTCAATACCGTGCTTTTCAGCCAGCTCATCAAGCTTGTTTTGGGCGGCGGCTAAGCTTTCCATCGTAAGGGTATTGTCGTCGAGTTGCCAGAGTTGGCGAGAGCCTTCGTAGCTAAATTGAAGGGCTAACATCGCATCTGCGTTACCTTCAGCTGCGGCAGCATCAAGTGCTCTCTTTTTGCGATAAATTTGGTTGAGTGCTTGTTTTAGTTCCCACACGTAGGCGACTTCATGCATTTTAGGGTGCGACTTGAATTTGATTAATGCCACCACCAGCCCGATGGCACTGACAATGACACCAAGCAAATTCCAATGGAAATGGGAGCCAGATTCTGACGGAAAGAAGGCAATGAGTGTTTGAGAGATTGCAAGGCTAGAAGCGGCTAAGATACCAATGCACAAGACAATGACCATGTTTAAACGTGAGCGGTATAGTTGTTTGTCGATTTTTTTTAGTTTCATCAATAGTCCATTATTTTAGCCACTTAACATAGCGCTGAGCAGCGTGCGTCAGCTTACGATTATACCGTTTAACTGACTTGATATAAGCGGTAATTTGTTGCAAAGAGTGTGCGACGGCTCACCCGATAGGAACGTAACTCAGACCAATAAAGAAAACCATAGAGTCAGGCTTTGTTTTTGCTTGAGCTTAGTTTGTGATGATGGCTGAATCAGGGCTAACAGAGTGACAGAAGTAGCAATTCTGAATGGGAACAGCATGGTGTAACAACTGCCCTCACTACCATGTTGTTTACCGAAGTGCGAATAACCAAATCTTGGAAGTACTGGCCAACAATAGACACCTTTTGTTTTTAATACAGCAAGGCTACTTATTAGTAATATTTCTGACTCAGCTGTTTTTTAGAGATCGCTTATGCCTATCTACACGTAAGCGTCTTATAATCGACAAGCGGCATTTTCAAGTAGGGCATGATACAAAGCTAGGGTCGCAGGGCCACTTTTTACTCCCTTTGGCAAAGTAAGATGCAGTGCAATTTGGTACTGCTTTGAGTGCTCCAGCGTTAACACTTTAATGTCTCTACTGTGGCGGTGTTCCACAAGGTGTTGGGGCAGACGGCAAAACCCAACGCCTTGTTCTACAGCGCGAAACGCATGATCAAAATTATCAACCGTAATACGCTGACGAGCTCGCAGCCACCCAACATCTTGTTTTGCTTGGTCTGAATCACCTAGATCACGAACAACAATCTGACTGGTGGTCGCAAAATCAACCAACGATACGCTATCTTTCTGTGCTAGTGGGTGCTGAGCTGCGATGACAGGTACCATGGTAGTGGTACCGAATGCTTCTGCAGGGTAGTTGGTTATCGGAATATTGATAATGGCGATATCTGCCAGCCCTTTCTCCACCATGTTTGTCGTTTTACTCAATGAGGTTTCCACGACTTGAATTGACGTAGTGCTATTTTGTGCCAGAAATTCGTTTAGTGGAGAATATAGCCAGTTGGGATCACATAGATGATCTATGGCAACCGTAATCTGAGACTCAACACCACTACTTAGCTGTTCACTGATCATTTCTAAATCACGTGCTTGCTCAAGCATTGATTGAGCGCGCCGCAGCATAGACTTACCGTGTTCTGTTAATCTCGCTCTGCGCCCCTGAACCTCTATTAACTTTATACCAAGTTGGCCTTCAAGCTTTTTTAAGGAATATATCAATGTTGTGTGGCTTTTATTGAGGCTATTAGCAGCAGCTTGAATGCTACCTGCTTGCTCAATCGCTTGTAATGTTTGCCACTGTTCTAAAGTTGTCTTAAGTCTCATTGGTCGATTTTTTACACAGTTGATGGCGAAATTATGGACTTTTCTGTCAATTTTATAAAGGCAATAATCTGGTTATTAAAAAATACTGGTAATTAAGAGGAAACTCTAAATGACAAAATTATTGCAAGTTGACTTTGAATTTAATGGTCCTTTTGGTGAAACCATGTCGAACACATTAATCGACCTAGCTCAGTCTATTAATCACGAACCGGGGATGATTTGGAAGATTTGGACGGAAAGTGAAAAAGATAAACTGGGTGGCGGTATCTATTTGTTTGAAGATGAAGCAACGGCACAAACTTACCTAAAAATGCATACAGCACGTTTGCAACAAATGGGGGTTGATAAAATACGAGGTAAAATTTTTGATATCAATGCACCATTGAGCACTGTCAATCATGGCCCAATAAGTGAGTAATTATTATGACTAACCGCACCTTTCTAACTGTTCATGGCGTTATATACACCCTATTTGCAATCGCACTGTTTTTTGTTCCAACTACGCTCTGGCCAATGTATGGTGTGCAAATTAACGATCAATATGCACTATTTCTTTCGCAACATACGTCCATTTTTTTAGGTGGAATTGCTGCAGTATGCTTGATGTTACGTGATGTTGGACCTGATAAAATTGCCAAACAACTGTTCAAAGCTCTCCTAATTACCAATATTTTGGGGATGGTGATTACGACATACGCAGGCATTATTGGCGTGTTTGTTGGCTTTGGCTGGAGTGACCCGACCTTCTTTCTAATACTTAGTATTTTCACTTTTCTACAGTTAAAGAAACAATAGTTCATAGCCCTGCTCGATAAGCAGGGCTATGTTGTTATAAATTCTTAGGATTAGATCTTTTTTTTTGCTTGAGCTTACATTGCGATGATGGTTGAAGCAGCAATTCTGACTGCTTCTCAATGGGAACCTTTAGATATAACACGAAGACAAGAGCTCTAAGACAAACTGAACCTATAATTTCCAAATGATATAAGGGGGGTTGTACTGTACTGAACTATAGTTAATAGACATGTTTCTGAGCGTTGATTAAGGAACACCCAATGCAAACAACAGCCAAAACCATGATATTTGCACTAATACTCGCTATCTTCCTGCCAGCATCTGCATATTCCCAATCACCACCTGATCGACAAAGTTATATTGTTGTACTAAACGACAATGCTGTCCCTGAAGATGTTGCCGAAGAAATCGCCCTCAAAGCGAATGGGAAAGTTGGGTATGTCTTTGAACATGTCATTAAAGGTTTCTCCATTGTCGTGCCTGCGGCGGCTATAAATGGCATATTAAATAATCCGAAAGTATCTTATGTTGAAGAAGACATACCGATCACCGCTTTCGCTCAGCAGATCCCGACTGGTGTTGAACGAATTTTTGTCGACGAGACTTCTCTCGATATCGATGGCATTGACGATTATCGAGTGGATGTAGATGTTGCAGTACTCGATACGGGTATTGATGTCGAACATCCTGACCTAAATGTTGTCGGTGGAGCCAATTGTCTTAACCACTCTGGTGGGCCACCACATAGACGTTCCTATTACTGCGATGACACATTGAGTGGAGATGACGACCATTATCACGGTACACACGTGGCCGGGACCATCGCTGCCCTTGATAACAATCTAGGAGTGGTCGGTGTTGCACCTGGCGCACGCCTCTGGGCACTAAAAGTATTAGACTCTCAGGGTTCAGGCTCGCTATCAGGTATTATTGCTGGCATCGATTGGGTGGCTGCTCAAGGCAACATTGAAGTCATCAATATGAGCTTAGGCGGCTCTGGTTCAAGTAGTGCCATGGATGACGCCATAGAAGCCGCATTTAACAATGGCGTGACGGTTGTGGTTGCCGCGGGCAACAGTAATGCTGACAGTGCCAACTATACGCCAGCCAACTCTCCTTATGCCATTACCGTATCTGCCCTAGCCGACTTTAATGGGTTAGCTGGAGGCCAAGGCACTCCTACCTGCCGAACGGATCAAGATGACACCTTAGCAGATTTTAGCAACTGGGGGGCAACCGTCGACATCGCCGCCCCTGGCGTATGCATTCTTTCTACTTATCCGCTAGAAAAAGGGGAATATGGCACCATTAGTGGCACATCCATGGCATCACCTCATGTCGCTGGCGCTGCCGCATTGCTTGCAAGCAATAACGATAGTCCACAAACAATATGGGATACCTTGGTTAATAATGGTAACTTAAACTGGGTGGATGATTCAGGGGATAGCAGCCATGAGCGATTACTGGACATTGACTCATCCGTCTTTTCTCCAAAACTCATTGTCACAGGGCACGTTAGCAATTCCTCTCCCACAGCCCAATTTACATTCTCGTGCACACAATTAGTATGCGACTTTGATGCATCAACATCTTTCGATAGTGATGGTTCAATCATTTCTTATGCGTGGGACTTCGGAGACACTAATACAGGCAACGATAAAACAACCAGTCACACCTATGCGAGCCAAGGTACTTATACTGTAACTCTAACCGTCACCGATGATGATGCTGCCACTGGCGATACCCAAGATGAAGTGACGGTAAGTGATAGCGATGATTCCCCTACACTACTCACTAGCAGTACGAATAACGGTTCAACATGGACAGCAACGGTTTACTATTCAGGTAATGATATTCTTACCGGCACTTGGGCTTCAGGGTCTTCAGACTCAGGGACTTGCACAGAAAGCACCAACACCTGTACACAAAGTGGGATCGCAAAACGCCAATCAAGTGTCGATTTTACGAGTGATAAAGGCGTCACTGTGACCGTTTATAAACCATAGCAATCAGTGCATATAGTTTCTCCGTATCAACCACCTTCGATGAAGGTGGTTGACCTCTATTTGTATGGTCACCAATCACAGCTTATCAAAACAAAGCCAATTAACTGTTTAGTAGCATGCTAGCAGAGCATCAATGCCTTTCTTTTTTTATCGCTTTCGATGATACTCTTGCACCTTATCGTTTAGTTGGAAAACCTCATGCCTCAAGCAAACTCCGTCGTTGTACTCGACTTTGAAACCACTGGTCTCTCTCCGAATATGGGGGATCGCGCCATTGAAATCGGTGCAGTGAAATTAGTCGATGGAGAGGTTGTTGATAGTTTCCAACAGTTGATGAATCCCGGCTTCAGAGTGAGCTCTTTCATAGAAAGTTACACTGGTATCACCAATAACATGTTGCGTACCGCACCAAGTTGCGATGAGGTGATGGCATCGTTTAATGAGTTTATTTCTGGTGAAAACCTTATCGCCCACAACGCTTCGTTTGATAAGCGATTTCTTGATGCTGAACTAGAACGAATCAACAAAGGTTACAGTGGTGAGTTTGCTTGCTCCTTACTGGTGGCAAGACGACTGATTCAAGACGCACCATCACATAAATTGGGTGAGCTTGTTCGCTATAAAAATATCGACAACGATGGGGTTTTTCACCGAGCATTAGCCGATGCACAAATGACAGCAAAACTTTGGCTTCAGATGATAGAAGGCTTAGAGCAGTCGGGAATCAACAAGCCAAGCTTCCAGTTTATGCAAACCGTAAGTAAAACCGCAAAAGGAAAAGTGGACCTACTACTTGCTAAAAGTCGTGTTTAAAACGACCTGACCAAATACAAAAAGGCGAACCAAATGGTTCGCCTTTTCTCTAGTGTTAACTAATTAGTATCGATTCCCTAAGTCAGTAAACAAGGTTTCTGCATCTACAATGCCCCCTGAAATAGATAGGGTTTCAAATGGTACTTGCTGCTTAGGATCTGATGGTTTGTTTATCATCAAACCCGGATAAGTGCGCGATGTATCCATCAAGAGCTTTTTCACCTCAACCGCCGTGAGATCCGGATTGTACGACCACACTAACGCTGCAACACCCGATACGACAGGCGCCGCCATACTGGTTCCGCTGAAAGCTTTGTATGTGTTGTCTGGCGTCGTTGATAGAATTCGGTGGCCCGGCGCAAAGATGTCGACAGACTCCTGACCAAAATTACTAAAATAGGTCACGAGATCAGCATCTGCGTATTTTGATGAAGCACCAACATCCATCCATGTCGAGATAGGTTTTAGAGCACCAAAAATTGAGTAGCGGTTCGGGAAGCTTGGTTTGATGTCGTTGTCATTACTGCTGTTACCCGCAGAATGCACAATCAATACGCCTTTGCGCTGTGCATAACGGAACGCATGATCAACCACCCACTTCGATGGAGAGTAACTCTTACCAAAGCTCATGTTGATGATCTTCGCACCATTATCAACGGCATAACGAACCCCGTTGGCAATGTCTTTGTCTCGCTCATCACCATTTGGCACGACACGTACCGACATGATTTTCGCATGATCAGCTACGCCATCAATGCCGATGCCATTACCTCGTTTGGCGGCGATAATACCCGCAACGTGCGTACCATGACGGCCAACAGGGCCTTTAACATTGTTGTTGCCATAACCCTTTTCCCAATTAATGTATGGGTTATCCATTACAATATCTCGGCGCGTGTCGAGCTCTAGGTTGTAATAGTAGTTGAGGGCTTCTTCATAGCGTTCTTTACGTGAGTCCATATAAGCGAAGGAGTACCAAAGCTTGAACACATCAAGCAACCCTTCTGCTGCTGCCACCACCTCTGGGTCAGAATGCGTCAGTAGAATTTGAACGCCATCTGCAGTGAAATCGGTATGGTCTGTTTTCTCTTCGATAATGCTTTTATAACTATTCGCTTCGGTTTGTGCTGCCAAAACGGCTTCTAGCTGGGTTTGATTTGAGGTTACTGATTCCAAGTAATCCGCTTCAACCGCTTGGTAGTATTTAAGCTTTTTCGGTGGGATCCAACGATTTCTCTCTTTCAGCGCCAGATACTTTTTGTATTCTCGCGTTACTTCAAGCGTATCGTGGTCTACATCAATACCCATTGAGTTACCAAGGAAGTTCCAGCCGTGAACATCATCGATATAGCCATTGCGGTCATCATCAATGCCGTTATCTGGGATCTCTCCCGTATTGACCCACAAGTTGTCTTTAAGATCCTCATGCTCGACGTCTACCCCTGAGTCCATCACCGCAACAATAATTGGTTGAGGCATCAAAGGAGGCAGTAAAAAGTCGTAGACTGCATTTGCACCAACACCTTGAATGTCGGTTGTTAACGGCGATAAGTTAAACCAATCACCGCGAACGCTTGGTGCGCTACGCATTAAGTCCAAAGCACGAAAACGAGGCATCGGCTTCGGGGAGTGATCTTCAATGATGGTCCCTTTCACATCCTCGATAAAAGGTGAGTTTTTAGGGGCTGGGTTTACACTGACGTTTGCAGAAACTGAAGCTGTAGCCATGATAGCTGCAGCAACAACTGACAATTTATATCCATTTTTCATGTTTGCATCCTATTTTTTTCTGCTTTAAAAGCCGAATTAAGATAAAAGGCATCACAAACCGAATCATGGACAAATATTAATAAATGATATCAACATCTCATTTATTAATAATATTTATTTAAATTATTTGATTGATATTCTATTGATAATTTCAAGTATAAATAAAACCATCAATTAAACATTTAAAACTGTTTTGATTTTAAATTACGAAATATAAGATCTTGATTCAAGACTTACACGATATTAATTCCAATGCTATCAAAAAGCAAAATTTACTAAACATATCAAATAGATAGAAAGGAGAACGCAGAGACAATGCAATTAAGGTCATCAATAGTTAATATGCTTACTAAGCATTGACGCTTAAATATGCCTCAAACAATTGTATCAAATAGAATATAACTTCAATGATCATAATTAAGCAAATAGTATACATATAAAATGATATTTAAGTCGTTATTATTAATTTAAATATAATCACTCGAACTAAAATATAAAAATAATTTTTCATATTAATCAATAACCATATTACCAAAAACACTTCGATAAGTTTATGTCACAAGTGGGCCTATTGACGTATCATAAATGTCACCCTCAAGCAGCAACAATTTATGGCGAATATGACCCAACAACACACTTTCATCTCGGTCGGGATTCGGTTTATGTTACTTTCCGCATTGGGATTTGCTCTCATGTCTGCCTGCGTGAAGTACGTGAGTGTTTATGGCATCCCATTGTTTGAAATTGTCGCGGCTCGTGCCTTAGTCTCACTGATCATCAGCTATTTAGACGTCAAAAGAAAACGCATTTCCATGTGGGGTAACAATAAGTATTTACTGTTACTTCGAGGGGCTGTTGGTACTGTCGCTTTGATGTGTGTTTATTACTCGGTCACTACGTTACCTTTAGCAGAAGCCACCATTTTACAGTACGTACATCCCGTGTTTACAGCCCTGCTTGGGGTATTGTTCTTAAAAGAACGCGTCCAAGGCGCCACCATCATGTGTATTTTGCTCTCTATGGCAGGTTTGGCGATTATGGTACAGCCCGGCACAACAACAGATTTACCCACTTTTAGTGTGATGATGGCATTACTCGGGGCTTTTGGTAGTGCTATCGCTTATGTCATTGTGAGAAGGCTCAGCCAGACAGAAGACAGCTCCGTAATTATTCTCTATTTTCCAATGATCGCTCTACCGACGTCTATTCTTCTCATGTGGAATGACTTTGTTTTACCAAGCTTGTGGATGACATTCATGTTGGTTCTCGTTGGGGTATTCACTCAAATTGGCCAATATGGTTTAACGAAAGCAATGCAAACTCAAGCGGCGGCACAAGCGTCTGCATACTCCTATGTCCAGATTGTATTTTCCACCTTGATTGGTGCGTGGGCCTTCAATGAGATCCCTTCGGTTTGGACATACATCGGCGGCAGTTTAATTGTCACTGGTGCGCTAGTGAACGCTTTCGGCAAGTCGCTTTTCCGTAAGCAAACCGCTGGGTAATCCGCCTTACCGTCTTAGTTTCAATTGGCTTTCAAAACCAGCATGATAGAATGCACGCCTTTCGCTGACAGGTTTGTCGTCAGCTTGTTTTTACTTTGTAGAGAACACCTATGTCATTTTCCAAATTAGGACTCAGTGCCCCACTGGTCGACGCGATTACTGAGCTCGGTTATCAAAAGCCAACCAGCATTCAGCAAAAAGCGATCCCAATTGTGCTATCCAGCAAAAACCTTATTGCGGCGGCACAAACAGGCACAGGTAAAACCGCCAGTTTTGTTCTACCTATTTTGGAAAAACTGCAACACAGTGAAACCAAGCGTAAAAAACGTGTTCGCGCGGTCATCGTGACGCCAACGCGAGAGCTGGCCATTCAAGTTGATGAAAACATTCAGCGTTATGCTAAAAACCTCAACCTGACATCTATGGCGATGTACGGTGGCGTTGATGACAAGCCTCAAAAAGCACGCTTAATCGAAGGTGTCGATATTCTGGTGTCAACACCCGGCAGATTAATTGATATGTACGGTCAGCGCGCTGTCTATTTTGAGGAAGTGGAAACACTGGTTTTGGATGAAGCCGATCGCATGCTCGACATGGGCTTTATCGAGGACATTAATAAGATCATTGCGCGCCTCCCTGTCGATGTGCAAAACCTTTTGTTCTCAGCAACCTTATCCAACCCGGTTCGCGAGCTGGCAAAATCGGCCATTGATGAAGCGGAAGAAATTTCTATCACGAAACACAGTGCTTCTAAGTCTAATATTGAACAATGGCTGGTGACAGTCGACAAAGACATGAAGTCCTCTGTGTTAAGCCATATGATCAAAGAGTTTCAGTGGGATCAGGCGTTGATCTTCATTGAAACGAAACACGGCGCTGCAAAGCTGGTATCACAACTGGAAAAACGTGGTATTCAAGCCGAAGCTTTCCATAGTGGCCGAAGCCAAAAAATCCGAGAGCAAATATTAGAAGACTTCCGTCATGGCAAAATTCAATATTTAGTCTCAACGGGTGTGGCTGCTCGTGGTATCGATATTGCTGACCTATCACGTGTTGTGAATTACGACTTGCCTTACCCAGCAGATGAGTATGTTCATCGTATTGGCCGAACTGGACGTGCCGATGCACAAGGTGAAGCCATTTCATTGGTTTCAAAAGACAACTTTAAAAACCTATGCATGATCGAAAGCCGTTTAGGCCATTTAATTGAGCGTCGTGAAATTGAAGGGTTCAAACCACGCAAAGAAGTTCCAATTTCAATCTTGAACTACGTGCCGAAGCACAAGCGTAATCAATCGAATGATTAAAAGAAGGGCAGCCTACGCTGCCCTTTTGTTTTATGGCGGTATACCGAACCAGTGACAACATTAATGGCATAAAAAAGCCGCACATAAATGTGCGGCTGTAAATTTCTGCTTTAGGACAAACGCTTAAAGTGTGAAGAAAGAGAGCTGCGCTTTCTGCTTTTCTGCGAGCTTAGATAGCTCGGTACTCGCACTTGCACTCTGGCTAATTCCCACCACGTTCTGGTTCACCAGTTCCGACATATTCACCACATTACGATTAATGTCTTGGGTCACTTGAGATTGCTGCTCAGCTGCTGTTGCAACTTGTGCATTGGTGTCATTGATGTTGGTAACGGATTCTGTGATCCCGACAAGGGCATCATTTGCCTGTTGTGCCAAATCATTATTCTTCGCCAGAATTTCTAAACTGGTCTGCATGCTGTCGTTCGCCAAGCCAGATTGCTTCTGTAGTTCTTCGATGATGGTTTGAATCTCACCGGTAGACTCTTGCGTGCGAGCCGCTAGCATTCTCACTTCATCCGCAACCACGGCGAAACCACGACCAGATTCCCCAGCACGCGCCGCTTCAATCGCCGCATTCAGTGCAAGCAAGTTAGTTTGCTCTGACACACTACGAATCACTTCAATCACATCATTGATCTGCTCTGATTGCTCTTGCAGGCGTTGTACAACTTGAGCCGCATCATTTAATGCAACATTCATTTGCTCACTGGCTTTCGAGCTTTCTTGGAAGACATCGAGTCCAGATTTCGCTAACTGATCTGCTTCACGCGCAGTGGAATCAGCCATGGATGCGTTGTCACTCACGTTGTCAGCCGTACTGGACAATTCGTTGACGGCAGAAGCAACTTGTTCAATTTCTGCTAGCTCTTGTTGAGCATTATTTTCCGTTTGAGTCATCACCGCAGCTAATTCCGTAGACGCGGAGGCAACTTCTTCACTGATGCGAATCAGCTCTTCAACGGTGTCATGCAGTTGACTGGTGGTTTGGTTAATATCTTTGCCCAGTTGAGCCACTTCATTTTCACCACTCACATCAGCACGTGCAGACAAATCCCCGAGCGCAATTTTGCGCATTACGCCTTGCAACGTTTGAATTGGTGTCACAATCATGCCAGATAGGAACCAAGCAACAATCAGTGAAACAGCCAATACAGAAAGTATCGTGATCATCGCAGAGTTTTGCACTTTATCATTATCACTCGCGCTTTCTGCCATCGCGTCTGTGGCAAAGGTATTCACTTTTAGTGATAGTTGGTTAATTGCTTCAACCATGTGGTTGCCAGATTCACGGTAGCCAGAAATGAATTGATTGTACTCTTCATCCGACATTAAACCGGAATCATGACGCTCAAAAAAATCAACAGCACGCGTTGAGTAGTTAATGTAGTCTTCAATTTCCTTACGAACTTCCTCTACGTCATCTACAAAGATTTTACCTTGACGCATAAGATCAAGTTTTACCTCGATCTCAGCCATACCAGATTTAAGTTCTTGTAGAAATGTGTCTCGACGTGTTGAGTCGTAGATTGCATAAACCGCACTAATTCGTAGCGGATATACCTGATCGTCAATGTCCGCTAACGTATCTTTATAAAAAACCAAATCATCGGTTGTTTTAAAGATATCGTCTTGCTCTTCCTGAAGATTATTCTTGGTAACCCACAAAGACAAAAATAAGGCCAGAGTGATAAACACAACTGGCAATAATATTTGGGTACGAATAGACAAGTTTCTTAATGATAGCTGCATAAATTTTAAGCCTTTACTATTTTGTAACCACTTCCATATGTGGGATGATTCCCATCTTTAATTTCAAGGACCCTAATATTAAATCCAAGTATTCTTCCTGAATGTTTCTATATTTATCATAGTGTTACAAAAAATGACACTGTCATTAAAATGGCGTACGCCAACATAATGACAAAATAATCAATGCTTATAAATGACAAATTAATTATTATTTTCATTTATAAATTAGAAGTGCATATATTAAAATTTATTGATGAATACAAAATGATTTTGGTTAATAAATATACTATCTATAAGTTTAAAGGCTGTATTTTATGGTCAAGTAATACCTCTTCATCAATAAAGTAAATCAAACCAATGCATTGATCACAAAAATGGTTATTAAATAACCATAGAAGGAAAATAAATATTTAAAGCATTAAATTATTCCCAGAAATTATCACTCACTATACATTTCCATTTGTAACATAAATAACTCTCGGAACTTCTAATTTTAGACAACATTTAACCATTTGTTTTTAAAGAATTTACCTTCAATTTTCGTTGTTTTATATCTTTTTGTGCCCCATTTTTTCGATTCACCATTTACAGTCTGAGCCTCTGTTAAGCAGCAAGAGAAGCCACAAGGGTAACTCTTTGTTTCGGCATGCATTTGGCAAATTTTATGGACAAGAAAATGGACAAAAAACGACTCGCAGTTGCAGTCTCAGTAGCAACTTTTGGAACACACGCAGTAGCAGTAGAGCTATATAACAACGACGGCACCACCTTCGCAGTTGGTGGCCATGTCTCTGTGAATTTGAATGGTTCTGAAGCAGGGAGTACTGATGTAGGTTCAAACTCTCCGCGCATTAATATCGAAGGGACTCAAGATCTTGGTAACGGCTTTACCGTTGACGCGAAGGGTGAATGGGCGATTAATTACCTCAATAATAGCGAAAATGCTTTCACAACACGTCTTGGTTATATCGGGTTAACTCATGAAGATCTTGGCCGCACAGTGGTTGGAACACAGTGGGCACCATACTACGATGTCGCAGGTGTTACCGATTTGCCGATTGCCTATGCGAACGATTTTCTATACCCAGATAATTTCGCCAAAGTTGGCTTATCCCGTGCGGATAAGATGGTGAGTTACCGGAATGACTTTAGTTTTGGTGAAGCAGGTGCCCTTAACTTCGGCCTAGCATGGCAAGGGGAAAACCAAGAAACAAATATTTTAGGTTCAACAACTCTAAGGTATAGAGACCGAACCCAAGCTTCAGCCAGCTATTCAGTGGCAGGTGCTATGTTTGGCTATGGTTACAACTCAGGTAAAGTTGGACTCAACGCCAACACTCGCTCGCTTGATTTCCATGTATTTAGTGCAAAATATGGTTCATACGGTAATGGATTATATGTGGCTGGTGTCTACCAGATAGCTGATAACAAATATGATGCCCTCGAAAGTGATTCATACGAACTGTTAGCGGCATTTGGCTTCGCTAACAGCTTAAACTTAAGCATTAACTACGAAACGGTCGAAGAAAAAGACAAGATTTCCAAAGAAAAATCCACGGAACGCGAAGAACTCGCCTTACAAGCTGAATACAACTTCACACCTAAATTTGTTGGTTATACCGGTTATCAGTTTGATTTGAATAGCAGCAATAACCGAGACACTGATGACAAATGGACCATCGGTGCACGCTATTACTTTTAGTGAACAACCTATTTCTTTTTACCGTCCCTTCTTCCTGATAGGGAATGCGGAAAGTCCTGTTTAATGATCATCGCCCGATAAAACAGAAACTGCCCGCCGGGCCTTTTGTGGCCTTGGATTTCTCATATCAGTCTATCAATGTGATAGCGCCTATATGTGATCATGTAGGCGTTTTTTTTATTCCATTCACACAATCAATACTATTGCGTTTGCATATTCACTTTTCCGTACTACGTTTTAATTGTTCGTGACACTCATCGCACTTTTTAATGATAACGAACGTAATTAAAACTAATTATATGGAAATACAACCATGAAACTAAAACTACTAGCCGCAGCAGTGGCGGCAACAGCATGTGGAACGAGCAGCATCGCTGCTGAAATCTATAACAGTGATGGCTCAACATTGGCAATCGGCGGTTATGTCGATGTCGGTATCGGTGAATACTTTGAAACAGAAACCAAAGTTCACCAAGTATCACCCCGAGTGAATATTTCCGGAACTCAAGATGTAGGTAACGGCGTGACAGTCGATGCCAAAGGGGAATGGTCACTCAACTACCTTGAAGGGGGAGACACCTCTTTCGCAACCCGTCTAGGGTATATTGGCGCTACTCATGAATCAGCTGGCCGACTCGTCATTGGTACGCAATGGTCACCTTATTATGATGTGGGTGGCGTTGCTGATATGCCAATCGCATTTGCCAACGACTTCCTATATGGCACGGGGTATTACGAACTTGGCTCTGCTCGTGCAGAGCGAATGGTCAGTTACAGAAATAGCTTTGAAGTAGGCGAAAATGCTTCAATTGGTTTCGGTCTCGGTTGGCAAGGAGAGAATACCGCAACCTACGACACTCGCGGCCAAGCAGCGATTCATGCAAACTTTATGGGCGTTGGCCTTGGGTACGCATACAGCGGTGGTGACGTCGGGGTCGTTGATGCTGAATCACATGTTTTCTCCCTGTATTACGGCTCATACGGTAATGGTCTTTATGTCGCTGGTGTAATTGGTAGCAATGAATACTTTTATAGTGGCTTAGAAGAAACGTTGCAGTATGAAGCGTTGCTGGCTTACGCCATGAATGGGGTAAATCTAAGCGTCAATTATGAAGCCGTTGAAGATGATAAGGCAAACCAAACACTTTATAGCCAAAGTGCTCTTCAAGCGGAATACAATTTCACACCAAACTTAACTGGCTTTGCCGCCTACCAATTTGATCTTGGTAACGATGTGAATGTCGCAGAAGAAGATTACTGGACACTCGGTGTGCGCTACTTCCTATAAAAATAGCTAACCTACTGCCTCAACACTGACTTGTGTTAACGCCATCCCACTTTGGGTTGGCGTTTTTTATTAACGGCGCGTGTCTTTAGGGCTCGCCATAACTACCGTCGTCACAATGGAGTTCACTTGAGGGCATTCTCCCAACACGTCCGTATGGAATGCTTTATAAGCCACAAGATCTTTAGACTCGACGCGAAGTAAATACTCACTTGTGCCGGTGACGTTGTGACATTCAACCACTTCGTCTATATCACACACATACTCTTCAAACGCCATCTGTGCTGCCCGTCGATGATCACTCAACCCAACCAACACATAAGCGGCAAAACCGATACCTAATTTGCTGTTGTCTAATACCGCTCGGTAGCCACTAATAACGCCCTGCTTCTCAAGTTCCTGAACCCGGCGCAAAGTTGCAGAGGGCGACAGACCAACTCGGTTAGACAGATCGACATTGGAGATCCTGCCGTCCATTTTTAGTTCACGCAATATTCTTTCGTCAAACTTATCCATAAGTTAAATTCATTGCTCAATAAGATATTAATAAAGCAAATATAAACACATAATTTATCTGCTATCAAAGTAATCTATTCCTGACCGGTCAAACAAATCATTCAACACACTACGGAGAGATGTTATGGAATGGCAGCAATTGAGTGCAGTTGTCGTATTCGCGTTTGTTTCGACCTTTACGCCAGGTCCCAATAATTTAATGCTCATGGCCTCAGGCGCAAATGCAGGATTCAGGCGCACTATCCCTCATATTATGGGGATCTCACTGGGTTTTTCTTTTATGTTACTCGTCGTCGGGCTGGGTTTGATCAACGTATTTCATCAATACCCAATAACACACGTCGTCTTGAAGTATCTAAGTTTGGCTTATCTGTGCTATTTGGCTTTTCGTATTGCGATGAGTGGCCAAAGCAAAACAAAGCATGATTACCAACCACTCAGCTTCTTCGGAGCAGCAAGCTTTCAATGGGTCAACCCGAAAGGTTGGTCTATGGCTATGATGGCAATAACCGTGTATAGCATCAGCCACTCATGGCAAGAGCTGCTGCTTATCGCTGCGATATTCTGCATCGTCAACTTACCTTCTGCGAGTTTTTGGACGATCGCGGGTATGCAATTACAGCGCTGGTTGACCACACCAAAACGCGTGCGTAGCTTTAACTATCTAATGGCAGCAGCATTACTTGTTTCAACTATGCCGATGCTTTAACCCGCTATGTGTATAAAAACGTAAAGAAAGTAAAATTTGCTACCTACATAAGGGTTATCCTGCTAATTTAATGCGAAAGAGAATAATTATCAGGTAAGTATTCATGACGACACACAACCAGTTAACGGTTTTGGCCAATCGCACTGTCACACCAAACATGCAACGCATAACGCTTCAAGGTGAAATCCTCGCAACGTTTCCGGAGCATTGCTCCGGAGGCTATATCAAGCTTCAGTTCAACCAACTCGGCGGAACGGACATATCGTGTTTGGCGGAAGGTGAACGTCCTGTCTTACGTACTTATACCATCCGTCACTTTGACCACAGCAAACAACAAATTGAAGTTGATTTTGTTCGCCATATTACTCAAGACCAACAATGTGGTTTCGCTTCACGCTGGGCAATGCAAGCACAAGAGGGTGATACCATCACGATTCGAGGTCCGGGCTCCATTCAGGAAATGAGCGACAGTGCAGATTGGTACTTCATGGTAGCAGACATGACCGCACTGCCTGCTCTTTCAGCCAAAATAGCGCGATTGCCAAAAAATGCGCAAGGTTACGCTGTCATTCAAATTGAAAGTGCAGAAGACAAACAACAACTTCAGGCTCCCGAAGGCATGACCATTTATTGGGTTACTTCTGACCTTGTCGATAGAGTACAGAGCCTTGAATGGAAAGTAGGACAAGCCGCTGTCTGGTGTGCATGTGAATTTGATAGCATGCGTGCGTTGCGACAGTATTTCCGCAATGAGAAAGCGGTGGAACGAGACATGATTTACATCAGTAGTTACTGGAAAAAAGGTGTTTCTGAAGATGGGCATAAAGTGATTAAACATCAAGATGCTGAAGAACAAGAGCGGCTTACTCAATAACTGAAGACTTGTGCAGGCTCTACCAAATTATTGAGCCTGCTCTCTGATATCAAATAGCAGATTAATTACTATGGTTAAGAGTTGATATCCAGAGAGACACCCAATGTATGAATACAGCACCAAGCTCATCGATGCGTTAACCGATCTATTTGAGCATAATCAAACCGCAATTAATAAAACCAGCCAGCTTTTTGCTAACGCCATTACCTCAGATGCCATGATCCAAATACTCGGTACAGGCCATTCACATATGATTGGGCTAGAAGGGTTCATTCGTGCTGGTGGATTGGGCAATATCAACGCAATTCTTGACTCAACCGTGCTGACTAGCGACGGCGCATTACGCGGTTCTGCGATGGAAAAGTTAGAGGGACTCGCAGAAGTTCTTTGGCACGATCAAAATATTTCACCTAACGATCTCATCGTCGTGATCTCCAACTCTGGTCGGAATGCCCTACCGATTGAATTTGCCCAATTGGCGAAAGAAAAAGGCCACACCGTTGTCGCTATCACCTCAGTGACTCAATCTTCACAGCACCCCAGCCGTCATTCCTCAGGCTTAAAGCTCATGGATATTGCCGATATTGTTTTGGATAACCGCGTACCAAACGGGGATGGTCTATGCACAATAAATGACCGAGTAACTGGTGCTTTTTCAAGTATCTCTGGCATGGCATTGATCAATACCATCTGTACCGAGGCTCAAAAATTAGCACTTGTACAAGAGGTTGAACCATTGGTGTTCTCTAGTCAAAATGTGGACGGCTTTAATAACGACGATGTCTACGCCCACTTCAAGGGGCGCTTAAAAAGCATGTAGTGACTGGGCGAGCAGCTTAAGTTGCTCCGCCTAAATGCTTTGCTAAGAAGTCGATGAGCAGTCGTACTTTCGGAGACAAATTACGGTTTTGAGGATAGAGTGCCCAAATACCTTCTCGTTCATCGCGGTAATCACTCAATACCTCAATCAGCTCTCCAGACTTCAATGCTTTTTGAACGTAATAGTCCGGCAGCTGCACTAGGCCTAACCCTCGTTTGGCGGCATCAAGCAATGCAAAACCTGAATTGCATTTGATTCGTCCTGACACACGCAATGATTTCTCTTGGTTAAATTCTTTGAAGTGCCAATATTCAACCGACCCAACCAAACATTGATGATGCGCTAGTTCAGATAAGGTGTGCGGTTCACCGTGATGTTCCAAATATTGAGGGCTAGCGCATACATATAGCTGACGTGAAGCCAGACGCCTCGCGATCATACTTGAATCCTGTAGCCGACCTAGTCGGATTGCCACGTCAATCCCAGATTCAATCAGGTCTAATTTTTGGTTCGTAAGATTCAACTCTAGATCAACTTGGGGATGCATCTCTAAGAACTGGTGCAGTAATGGGGCTAAATGAGTTTCCCCATAGGTTACTGGTGCCGTGACTTTCACCAATCCCTTAGGAACCGACTGCATTTGAGTCACAGCCAGCTCAGCTAACTCCAACCCTTCCACCAACTGTTTACACTGTTGATAATAAAGCTGCCCTGCTTCTGTTAATGACACCCTTCTAGTCGTTCGGTGGAGTAACTTAACTGCGAGCCGTTCTTCCAAAGAGGAAACACGCCGACTCACTTGCGCTACCGACGTATTCATTTTTTTTGCAGCGGAGGTAAAACTGTTCGTTTCCGCTACGGCAACAAACTCACTCACCCCTTCCCAATTAGCCATCTTCTGCACCCGATCATTGTTAATATGCATCCAGCATACCACCTATTATTACACATACGTAATAATGATTTTCAAAATATACGGATTATCATTCATAAAGAAATACATAGAATAGATTCCATCGAATTGATGAGGCGAAGTTGAACCAGGTTCAACTACGCTTAGCACAGACAAAAAAGACGTTAATGATGAGCCGACTTTGCTCTTTGTTAATCGCAAGTAAAACACTAAAAGGAAACTCCAATGGCGCTTGAAATCAAACCAGGTCAAACTCACATTAAATCAAAAGCAATGGTTGCATGGGCTGCAGGCGAACCACTAAAAATGGAAGAAGTTGATGTACAACTTCCAAAAGCTGGTGAAGTCCTTGTTCGCATCGTGGCAACTGGCGTTTGCCATACTGATGCATTCACGTTATCGGGCGACGATCCAGAAGGTATCTTCCCTTCAATCCTTGGCCACGAAGGCGGCGGTATCGTTGAAATGGTTGGTGAAGGCGTAACAAGCGTTGAAGTCGGTGACCACGTCATTCCACTTTACACTGCAGAATGTGGCGAATGTAAGTTCTGTAAATCTGGCAAAACAAACCTATGTCAGGCAGTTCGTGAAACTCAAGGTAAAGGCCTAATGCCAGATGGCACAAGCCGCTTCTCTGTAAACGGTGAAACTATCTTCCACTACATGGGTTGTTCTACTTTCTCTGAGTACACAGTACTTCCAGAAATCTCACTAGCGAAAGTAAACAAAGAAGCACCACTTGAAGAAGTTTGTCTTCTTGGCTGCGGCGTAACCACGGGTATGGGCGCAGTACTTAACACAGCGAAAGTTGAAAAAGGCGACACGGTTGCGGTATTCGGTCTAGGTGGTATCGGTCTTTCTGCAATCATCGGTGCTCGTATGGCTGGTGCAAGCCGTATCATCGGTGTAGACATCAACGAGAGCAAGTTCGAGCTAGCAAAACAACTTGGCGCGACTGATTGCATCAACCCACAGAAATTCGATAAGCCAATCCAAGACGTTATCGTTGAGATGACAGACGGTGGTGTTGACTACTCATTCGAGTGTATCGGTAACGTAAACGTAATGCGTCAAGCACTTGAGTGTTGTCACAAAGGTTGGGGTGAATCTGTCATCATCGGTGTTGCGGGTGCAGGTCAAGAGATCTCAACACGTCCATTCCAACTAGTCACTGGTCGCGTATGGCGTGGCAGTGCTTTCGGTGGAGTTAAAGGTCGCTCTGAACTTCCAGAAATCGTAAACCGTTACATGGCAGGTGAATTCGGTCTTCAAGAGTTCATCACTCACACCATGGGTCTACAAGACGTGAACGAAGCGTTCGAATTGATGCACAAAGGTGAATCTATCCGTACTGTACTTCACATGGATAAATAATCTCACCTAAATGACATCTGCCTTGCCATTTGGCAGGGCAGAATCAATCAGAGGCTTGACAATGACTCTCGAAAATATCAGTAAAAACAAAGTCTATGGCGGTTGGCATAAGCAATACACGCACCAATCACGTACGACAAATTGTACTATGCGTTTTGCTATTTACCTTCCACCAAGTGCAAGTAAAACGAATCCAGTTCCAGTCTTATACTGGCTTTCAGGGTTAACCTGTACCGATGAGAACTTTATGCAGAAAGCAGGTGCTTTTCGCGATGCAGCTGAGCTTGGTATCGCGATCGTCGCACCGGACACAAGCCCAAGAGGCGAAGACGTTGCGAATGATGAAGGCTATGATTTAGGCCAAGGCGCTGGTTTTTACCTAAATGCAACGCAAGAACCATGGTCACAGCACTACCATATGTATGACTACATAGCTGTGGAGTTACCAAAGTTAATTGAAGCAAATTTCCCTGTGTCTTCGATTAAGTCGATTTCTGGCCATAGCATGGGTGGACACGGCGCACTGACTATCGGTTTAAAGCACCCGGATCAATATCGCTCAATTTCTGCATTCAGCCCAATCAGCAACCCAATGCAATGCCCTTGGGGACAAAAAGCTTTTAATGCTTACCTTGGAAATGATTTTGAAAGCTGGAAACAATACGATGCCAGTGAACTGCTTAAACAAGCGAAAGCTGACTTACCGATTTTAGTTGATCAAGGTGATGCGGATGATTTCTTGGTCGAGCAATTGAAACCTGAAGCACTACTGGCAGCGGCTGAAGTTCATGATTCAAACATCCAATTGCGAATGCAACCAGGATATGATCACAGCTATTATTTTATCTCTAGTTTTATTGAAGACCACTTGCGCTTTCATGGACAGTATTTGGCGAGTTAGTTGTTTGTAAATAAAGGAAAGCCACCTTATGCGGTGGCTTTCCCTCTAACTAATCTTATACATTAAATTCAGCATCATCAGTCAAGACTATATATTCTTGACCATCCGCTGCGAAAATACTCACAGAGCTAAAGCCACTTGAATCAAAACCTTCTTGATCAAGATAAGCAGCCTGTTCATCCGTTAACGCATGTGATTGGTAGGCATTAATATCAGCACCAAATTCAACATCAACGTTAGAGATTACTAATCCTAGTGCCACATCATTGTTATTGGCTAGTACGGAGTTGTCCACATTCAATACCGAGCCTTCACCTAAACCAGCACCCACGATCACTTCCATCCCTGTAAATTGAAGAATCGAGTCACCATTTGTCACTAGGGTATCTAGACCTTGGCCACCATCAACAACACGAACTTGATCAGAATTTACAGCAAGATCTAGTAATGAAACATCCAACTCATCGTTTCCCTCACCTAATTGAACTTGGAAATCCGTCCATTGTGAATTTTCTACATTCACAAAACTCACCGTATCATTACCTTCACCAGTATTGATATCAAAAAGGTTATCCCATATGTTGTTATTTGCCTTCACACCAATCGTTATCGCGTCAGAAGAGGCGCCACCTGATGTATCAATTTGTCCCCGTTTGGCTTGCAACAATTCGATATGAGTATCTACATCAGTACTATTAATAATGTTTGCATCGACAAAGTTTTCAATCGTGATATTTGAAGCACTTGTGTCTACCAAGCTGACTTCTTTTACATCCTTTCCATTCCACTCTTCAGCAGCAATAAATATATTTTGAAGATAAGTACCATCATCACTAATGATCCCAAGCACACCTTGCTCTTCAAAATAACCACTCTCATTAACTACAAATCCGTTTTCTTCATTCAGGTTTGCAGAAGATCCTGTGCCATCAGTATTTGATGTACCAAAAATAATACTACCCATATCGTCGTGTTCCTTGTGAAAGTACAGGCGACCATTAACATCCTTATTATCGTTCACCTTTTAACGAGTCTCTTATTTCCATATAGAGCTTTGAAATCAAAAAGATAATAGGAAGAAATAGGTTAAAACTCGACATTCACAAGCCAAATTAATTCTTTTTTGGTACCACAATGAAAACTAAAACTTTTGCTTATTATAAAGTAGATCATTCATTCACGGCATGAAGAGATAATAAAGATTCTTATATCAATAAATAAGACTAAAAAATTGATTCTCAGTCCAACATTAAATAGAGGTCGGTCTTTTGTGTATTGCGCATCAAGAAATGTATCTAGTAATTGTAGTGACGTGGCGTAAATATATAACCTGATAGAAAATAAAAACTATCATTAAAACGATGGAATGAAACGATGCCTTGCTTTAAAAAACCAATAAAAAAGCCACCGCAATGGCGGTGGCCCAAGTAAGATTTCAGCGAATTAAGCTACGAAATCTGCATCATCAGTAAGAATTGTGTATTCGTTACCGTCAGCACCGAAAACGCTTACTTCAACGAAGTCTGCAGCATCAAAACCTTCTTGATCTAGGAAAGCCGCTTGCTCTGCTGATAGTTCATGAGCTTGGTAAACAAGTTTTGAATCCATTTCAACATCGATGTTTGAAATGATTAGGCCTAGACCCATGTCATCGTTGTTTGATAGTAGGTCAGTGTCTACTTCTAGAGTTGAACCTGCACCATCACCTGCGCCTACAATCACTTCCATACCAGTGAACTCAAGCGTAGAGTCACCATTTGTTACTAGTGTATCTAGACCTTCGCCACCATCAACCAAGCGAGTTTGGTTACCACGTTGAGCAACGTCTAACTCAGAAATATCAAACTCATCGTTACCTTCACCTAGGTCAACATTGAATTCAGTCCACTTTGAATTTTCAACGTTTGCCATTGTTACAGTATCGTTGCCTTCACCAGTTTTGATATCAAACATGTTTTCCCAAACGTCGTTGTTTGCTTTAACGCCGATCTGGATAGAGTCTGAAGAAGAACCACCAGTAGTGTCAATTTGACCACGTTTAGCTTGCATTAGAGAGATTTGAGTATCAACATCGCTGTTATTGATGATGTTAGCATCAACGAAGTTTTCAATTAGGATATCAGTTGCTGTAGTATTGATTAGGCTTACTTCTTTTGAGTCAGCACCATTCCATTCTTCAGAACCGATTACGATGCTTTCAAAGTTTTCACCATTTTCCCAACGACCTACCATTACACCGTGATCATTGTAAATGTTACCGTCAACAACGTAGCCATTACCTTCGTTTAGGTTTGCAGAAGAACCAGAACCGTCAGTGTTTGTAGTACCGAAAATGATATCGCCGTTCATTATATTTTATTCCTATTGAAGACTAGACACTTACTTACATCCGTATTTAAAGTGGCCAGTTTTATATATTCAGCTCTTTTCCAGCGAGCTCAGAAAACAGGTGCATATTAGGAATAAATATTTCTCTCGTCGAGCTAGAAGAAATCAATTAATTCTTTTTTGGTACTCATTAATTTATAAGGCATTAGGGTAATATTTTAAATGTGATTTTTTTAAAATTTGATACAAGTTTACATAATCTATATACATAAGTTATTTTTGGGGCTTGCAACTTAGAAATGATAATTATCATTCGTAATACATAATGATGAGAACCCAACAATCAAGATGAAAAAAAGATTAGAAAAATAAATCAACTGAAATAATTATCAACTTGACTATATAGTCAAAGAAATACAAAAATTATTCAATAATATTTTATACCGAACGATTTTTAATTGTAAGAAGTAACCTACATCAATAATTAACCTTAAGTAATATATAGTTATAAATCAAAGATGTAAACGAGAATGATTCTCACTTCTATTAATAATTACTTTAATGAAATATCGTATAAAGCCACTACACAAAGAACTAAACCTATACTACGAGGTATATATAAAGAGACGAGTGCTTTAGGAAACAAAAAACGCAATTGCTAAGCAACTGCGCTTTTTTGACTTATACAAGTCTATTAATCTCACCTGCATTATCGACACTTCGATAATGACGAGTAAGACCTAACGAATTAAGCTAGGAAATCAGCATCGTCAGTTAGAATTGTGTACTCTTCACCGTCAGCACCAAAAATGCTTACTTCTACAAAGCCAGAAGCATCAAAACCTTCCTGATCTAGGTAAGATGCTTGTTCTGCAGACAATTCGTGAGCTTGGTAAGCAACAATGTCTGAACCCATTTCTACATCGATGTTAGAGATGATTAGACCTAGTCCCATATCATCGTTGTTAGCTAGTAGGTCTGTATCTACTTCTAGAGCAGAGCCTGCGCCATTGCCTTCACCAACAACAATTTCAATGCCTTCAAAAGTTAGGTTTGAATCACCATTCGTTACTAACGTGTCTAGACCTTCGCCACCATCTACGTGACGCATTTGGCTTTCGTTAGCTGAAAGGCTAAGTAGAGACACGTCAATTTCATCGTTACCTTCACCAGTATTGATGTTGAACTCAGCCCATAGAGAGTTCTCAACGTTTGCCATTGTTACAGTGTCGTTACCTTCACCTGTGCTAACTTCAAACATGTTTGACCAAAGATCATTGTTTGCTGTAACACCAATCTGGATTGAGTCAGAAGAAGTACCGCCAGTCGTGTCGATTTGGCCACGCTTAGCATTCATTAGAGAGATCTGTGTATCTACATCACTTGTATTTGTAATATCTGCATCTACAAAATTGTTAATTGTGATATTAGTTGCAGTTGTGTCCAGTTTAACTTCTTTAGAAGTAGAGCCATTCCATTCATTAGAATTGATCACGATGTTTTCGAAGTTATCACCAACTTCCATGTGACCAACTTGTACACCATTCTCATCGTAAATGTTGCCATCTACAACAAAACCATTGTCTGTGTTTAGGTTAGAAGAAGAACCAGTACCATCAGTGTTTGTTGTACCAAAAATAATGCTCATTTTGTATTCCTATTCTGAAGTAGTGAATAATTTCACGATGACTTTAGTAAATTACTTATTGGAGTCTTGACCCCAAGTGCTAATCATCTTAGCTAGTGATTATATTTCTCGTCGACCATACGACATTCAAATAAGTATTTTTTGGTACTGATTAAATTATTAATTCTTTCGCTAAATTCACCAGATCAATACAAACAAATAGAAAAATACCAAACAAGAAAACACATTCACACCACTCATCAGACAATACCTACAACGGTAAAAATCACATATTCACACAAAAAACCTAAACTTAAACTCTAGCTAAACTTTCATGGTAAAAACTTTAGTTTAATTACAAAGCAAACTTAAGATCTCTTAAGACAGAAATAGCAGCCAAATATCATTTGGATAATTAATTAAATTCATTGAACATTATGATTTAATATAACAACAAATCAGGTATCACACCTAAAACCAAAAAGAAACAAGTTTCATATATGTATAATCAATGCATTATGTAGGAATAGTCCTCTTATATCTTTACCTATAGGATGACAGACACATAAGCGACTTACCTGACAAACAATCTTCTTCCCTGTTAATAGTGGTATTGATTTCTTAAACGAGTAAAATCGCGCTCAATTCTGTCGTTTGAATAAGTGAATCGCCCCATGCATCAACCTGAGCAACTGTTTACCCGTTTTACAACTCCCATCAGTGAATATGCACTACCTGAGCGATTTACCTTCCCTTTTTACTATCAGCCACATCCTTTATGTGAGCTTGCGGCACATCAATTACAACAGCACTTATTAGAACAGAGGGAATGGCAGCATAACTTTGGGGTCGAAACTCAAGAAACCACCTCTGCCAAAGCGGTTGGCAAAATGTTTGGTGTACTGATCGTTAAAAACCAACAGGGAGAGATTGGCTTTCTAAGTGCTTTTTCAGGGAAAATAGCCGACCAGAACCTGCTGCCCTGCTTTGTCCCACCGGTTTTTGACATGCTGACAAACGATGGGTTCTTTAAAAATGACTTAGCCGCTATCACAACCATTAACGAAAAAGTCATTCAACTCACTACGAAATCAAATCTAGCAGAACTTCAGTCGACACTAGAGAGATCAAATGAGCAGTACCAAGAAGAAGAGGAACAGCAACGAGCAAACATGATTCAGGCTCGCGCCGCTCGTAAGCAAAAGAGGCATGAAGCTTCACGCGATTTAAACGAGGAGCAACTTAGCCTTGTATTAGATGAGCTCGCTAAAGAAAGTGTTGCTGAAAAAAATGTACTGAAATATCTAAAACAAGAGTGGGAACAGCGCATCGGTTGTGTCCAAAATGAGGTCGATCATTTAAATCATCAAATTGATGATTTAAAAGAACAACGAAAAAGCCTCTCTAACGCTTTGCAACACAAGCTATTTACACAGTATCGATTTTTAAACGCTGACGGTGAGTATCAAGATCTCAATCAAATTTTCGCTGCAAATAGTAACCCAATTCCACCAGCTGGAGCAGGAGAGTGCGCTGCTCCTAAATTGCTGCATTATGCCTACATGCATCAAATGCAACCTATCGCTATGGCTGAGTTTTGGTGGGGAACCTCACCGAAATCAGAAGTACGCCAGCACAAAAAGTTTTACCCATCTTGCCACAGCAAGTGTCAACCGATACTGGGTCATATGTTAAAAGGCCTTCTTGTTGATCCAAATCCTTTAGAGGAAAACTGGGCAGAAAATAAAGAGTTAGAAATTCTCTACCAAGATGACGCTATCGTTGTCGTCAACAAGCCTTCTGGGCTACTTTCTGTGCCGGGGAAAACCATTAAAGACTCGGCCTATACTCGCCTACAAACCTTATTTCCTGACGTTGAAGGACCTTACGTCATCCATCGATTAGATATGGCGACATCTGGCATTTTGGTATTTGCACTAACGAAACGAGCCAATAAGAGTTTGCAAAAACAGTTCATCACTCGTGGTGTCGAAAAGCGTTATGTCGCACTCATCGAAGGAGAATTGCAACCTGAACAAGGCGAGATATCACTTCCGTTACGGGGAGACCCTGATGACAGGCCACGCCAACTAGTTTGTTTCGAACACGGCAAACCCGCCCTGACCACATGGCAAGTGATTGAAGTAAAAGATGGACGAACCAAGCTTTATCTTCACCCAAAAACTGGCCGGACACACCAACTCAGAGTCCATTGCGCCCATCATCTTGGTTTAAACAAACCGATGGTTGGCGACGGCTTGTATGGAGAAAAAGCAAACCGATTACATCTTCATGCCGAATTACTGCAATTTGATCATCCATACGCGAAACAAAGAATGACCTTTCAGGCTGACTCTGATTTCTAACACACAAAAAAGAGCCACAGAAACTGCACTCTCTGTGGCTCTTTGCTTAGGGGAGATCAAAATCAAAAATTGAAGTCAGCAACCGCTGCAATGCCATTCTCCAGTGTTACCTCAACCAGCTTAACTCCTGGGGAAGCAAGCGTTGGTGCCGCTGGAATAACCACCTCAGGGTTATATTCAATTGAGTCGTCCGATTCACCATCACACACAAACGCTGCGGTATAAGCACCAGCCGATAAAAAGCCAAATTCATAACTGCCATTTTCTGCAACGGCAACACTGGTAACAGGAACAATGCTATTTTCTGGAATAACGGGTTCCCCAGTAAAGGTTTCATCTTCAGGGTCAACGAGATCAATCAGTAAATCGGCATCTAACCCATTTCCGGAATAGAGATAAACCATATTGCCATCTTGAGTTGCACAGTCACCCTCATCAAATAGATTCGGGTCTACGGTACCATAGAGCGAGACAGCAGAGTCATTATTGACGATAGTCACCCCATGAGGCTTGAGAATGTAACCATTGTTATTTCCCAAATTGCCTCTCATCACTAAAGACATACGCAAATCAAATTCTATGGTAAAGCTCTGCACCGCATCTTGTGTAACTTCAAAGCCACCAAGCCTTAACTTATTGCTTGGCTGTTTAAGAGTAACTTGGCCTGTGTTGTCAATCACGTAATTGACACCCGATTCATCACTGATATGCAAAATGAGATTTTCGTAAGTACCAGCGGGAATACTCTCTTCTGTTACCAATAACTTGGCATCCGTTCCCTGAAAATCGAGCAGGTTGACTTGAACGTAATCATTTACCCCATCATCGACGTCAATCAACACCGAGGTTTCCTCATCGACAACCAATTCAATTTGTTCGAATGCAATAACAACTTCATCCGCTGAATCAACAGGAGCATCAGACACAGAGAATGAAACTCGAGAAGTGCTACCTATTGTTCCACTACCTCCATCACCACCGCCACACGCACTCAGAAATATCATTGCAACCATTGCTGCCACAAGACTCAAGACATCACTACGCATATCCGCATACCTACATACTACTGCTTAATGTCACTAAGTATGGTTAAGCTCCGCGCTCTCTGCTGTAAACTACACAGCTAAGTACCAACAAAACACAACAAAGTACCAACCGATATAAGAAACGTTACGTTGACGTGTAAACTCACGAATTTTTAAATCATATTAATAGATAGTGAGACCTCTCTCTCTTTTTATAAATCAAGTGATTAGATATACATTTAGTTGATATACAACATGTTCTACAATGCTTTTTTGACCAAACAAACTCAAATACGATGAATAGTAAAGGCAATGCCCCTAGAAAAATAACTTTCTTCGAATTTCTTACCCCACTCATTCTCTCAGGGCAAAAAACTATTACCATTAGAGATGAGTCAGAAAGCCACTATGTACCGGGAACAGACGTAGAAGTATATACACTAGAAACTGACAGAAAGGTGTGTGATATCCACATCGAATCCATCGAACCAATTCAATTTGATGAGATTGGTCAGTACCATGCAGAACAAGAGTTCATCGAGTTGCCTAAATTGAAGCAAATCATCCGTGATATCTATCCAAATACAAATACCCTGTATGTAATCGCTTTTAAACTGATAGGCTCATGAGTTTTACTTAAGATAGCCTGAAATGCGCAACCCAGTTGTTGTAACGTTTAAAAACTCCATTACATAAGCAACTAAACTAATAAAACCCCCTCTTTGTTCATTGTGCTGTACTAAACTTCTAATATTCCTTTTCGAAATAGAGTTACACGCAATGAACAAGCCAGTTCTCTTAGTTGATGACGAAATCAATATTCTAAATTCATTTAGAAGAAACCTTCGTAACCAAATCGAAATAGAATTAGCAAACAGTGGGCAAGAAGCTCTGGCTAAAATCAGCCAGAAGTCCTACGCAGTTATCGTTACCGATATGCAAATGCCTGAAATGAATGGCTTACAGCTTTTACAAGCGGTAAAAGAACATTCTCCAGATACCGTAAGAATGATGTTTACAGGCAATGCCGATCAAAAAACTGCCGTTGATGCCGTTAACTTAGGAGATGTATTCCGTTTTATTAATAAACCGTGCTCACCTCAAGACCTCATGGTTTACATCAATTCGGCAATGCGTCAATACGACTTAATCATGGCAGAAAAAATACTCTTAAATAAAACACTTAAAGGCGTAATAAGTGTATTAAATGAAGTTCTTTCCTTAGTAAATCCAGAAATCAATGAACACAACAGTCGTATCCAGTTTCACATGTATAAGTTAGCAAAAGCGATAAAACTAAAAAGGCATTGGAGTTTTGAGCCGATGGTTCAGCTTTCTCAGCTTGGCTACATCATTTTCCCTGAAAGCACTTTAAAAAATTTTGCTAATGGCAACACCATCACCGAAGAAGATAAGCAACTATTCGCGCAACACCCTTGCTTAGCATCTGATTTAATAAGGAAGATACCAAGAATGGGGACAATTGCTAATACCATTCTTTATCAAGAAAAGTGTTATAACGGCGAAGGATTTCCATATGACGAACTCAAAGGTAAAGACATCCCTTTGGGTGCTCGGATGTTAAAAATAGTTTGTGCTTATACCCGACTGGAGCGAGCGGGCTTCCCTACGGGTGAAGCAATACAATCGCTTGAAGACGAAGATGAATTATACGACCCAAAATTGCTCAATGCTTTTAAAGAAACACTCACATTTGACGCACCAAAGCTATTTGCCAACCTGTCGGGATTAACTCAAAAAATGGTTCTCGAAGAAGAAATTTGGACGAATAGAGGACAATTAGTAGCAGGGAAAGGACAACGTGTCACTGAGACACTTCTGAACATTATCCAACATTGCCTTGAAAACAAAGCGATCGCTGGACAAGTTCAAGTCACGATGATCGAAGAAGAAGAGTTGGATGAGACAAAGCCATCATAAACTGTCAGTTGAAACTAATGCTAAAATACAGGGAAGAGGGTTAGATTATGTTGGAATTCTGGCGCTTTAAATCAATCACTGAACTAGATTATGTACTGGTTACTGGTGAGTTTAATCTATATCTAGTTCTACTGTCAGTCATCATATCAAGTATGGCCGCATACTCTTGCCTCATTGTTATAGAGAGAATGTGGTATTCAAATGCCGCGCAAACCATCAAATTATGGAAGTTATTTGGTAGTGTTGTATTTGGCTTAGGTGTTTGGGCCATGCATTTTACGGGCATGCTCGCATTCATGTTACCGCTGCCAATGTCTTATCATACAGGTATGACAGCACTCTCTTTCTTACCTCCAATGGTAGGTGCTTTTTTTGCTTTTCAGATTTTATACCATCAGACGTTTTCTTTTTGGGAAATTCAATTAAGTGCTTTATGTTTAGCTCTGGGTATTGGCTCTATGCACTACCTAGGTATGGAAGCGATGCAAATGGATGCCTTGATGGTCTACGACTTAGGCTGGTTCATCTTCTCGATTGTCGTTGCCCACCTTTTTGCCATGATCGCGATATTTCTTATCAAAGCCCAACACCACTTTCGAAGTGATAATGTACAGAAACGTATTTTTATTGCCACAATTATGGGCTTGTCAGTGGCTGGGATGCACTATACCGCCATGGGTGCCGTCGATTTCTATCAATACATCGATATAGGAATCGAAAGCTCGCAAGAGCACATGAGCAATGCACACTATATTGCGTTAATTGTTGCGTTTTTTGTATTTCTGATTGTCGCTACGACCATTTTCTGTTCAATTGTCGATAGTCGTTTGCAACAAGCTGAATCAACCATTGAGGAAAGTATTACTAGAGAAAAAGACATTGTAAACAACTTGGCTGATGGATTAATTATTGTAGATGAAACAGGTGTAATAGACAGCATTAATTTTATGGGACTTAAGATGTTTGATTACCTCGATCATCAAGCAAGTGGTCTTAATATCAAGACTCTGATGCCAACTTTTAATATGCATTCTTTTCACGATCATACTCACCAAGAAATAGAACATAGCAACAATATAACAATTAAAGGTGTAAAAAATGGAGGGAAATCTTTTCCAATCGAAGTTAGCCTTTCAAATATGTCTATTCGTAGCGATGACAAAAGATTATTTAATTGTGTTATACGCGATATATCGAAACGCGTAGAGCTTGAAAATCAATTAAGGCAAGCACAAAAGCTTGAGTCTATGGGACAACTAGCAGCAGGTATTGCTCACGAAATCAATACTCCAACTCAGTATGTTTCAGATAATACCATTTTTCTAAAAGATGCATTTTCTACCTGTTTATCTACTATTCAGCAAATCAAATCCATCACAGAAAATGTGACTAAAGAGTCTTGTCAAAACTGTCAAAATGACATTAAAACAGTTATAGAATCAAGCGATTTGGATTTTATTTCTGAAGAAATTCCTCTTGCTCTTGACCAATCGTTAGAAGGTTTGCAAAGAATCAGCAAAATAGTCAAAGCAATGAAATCATTTTCCCATTCGAATAATAATGAGATGCAACAAGTTGACTTAGCAGAAGCCATTGAATCAACGATTACTATTGCCCGCGGAGAATGGCGTTATGTAGCCGAGCTCCAAACAAATTTTGATAATAGTTTGCCAACTATTCCTTGTTTTAGAGATGAATTTAATCAAGTCATACTTAACTTTGTCATCAACGCAGCTCATGCAATTGAAGAAAAATTTGGTAGTGAAAATATAGGTAATGCTCAACAAGGAAAGATTACCATTTCAACATCTTTAGAGCCGAACTTTGCAGTCATCACCATTGAAGATAATGGCACGGGTATACCTGATGGAATTAAAAATCGTATTTTTGACCCATTTTTCACCACTAAAGAAGTAGGTAAAGGGACAGGACAAGGACTCAATTTAGCTTACTCCATCATTGTTGAACTTCATAAAGGGGTTATTCTCACCGATACCACTGTAGGTGAAGGAACGAAGTTTACGATAAAATTACCCATAGCCTTGTCGTCAGATGAACTGGAAGCAAAATAATGAGAATACTGTTAGTTGATGATGAAAGGATGGTACTCAATGGGCTCAAACGGGCACTTTTTAGTACTGGTTGGAAGTTACACACAGCTGAAAGCGGGGTAGAAGCTCTTCAACTGCTAAAAGAAAATGAAATCGATTTAATCATTTCCGATATGAGAATGCCGGGTATGGATGGCTCAGAATTATTAGAGAAAATCAGTAAGCTCTACCCTAGTATTATCCGAGCTTCATTATCAGGGTACGCTGACCCAGAAATTACGATAAAGGGTGGATTCTTTGCTCATCAAGCATTTATGAAACCTTGCGACCCAGCAGTAATAAAAACTGAAGTAAACCGTATTGCTGATATTTTGAACCTCTTCCCTGATAGAATAATTCAAAGTGCCATTGGGAAAATCACCTCCCTACCCATCACACCAAAGTTATTCTTTAAAGTAAAAGGGATGTTAAATAGTCCACAGGCATCAATGCATGATGTAGCGGAAATAATCAGTCAAGATCCGGCAATGTGCGCGAAGATTATCCATATATCAAATAACGCTATTTTTAGAGGGCAAAAAGAGATTAGTAATGTCTCCGAAGCCATTACCCGCCTTGGTAGCCAGATAGTTATCAACATCATCGCTATGTTAGAGGTTTATTCAATCTCGCTGAACGAATCGAGTGAGCCTTTAGAGGAATTGCAATCCGAATGCCTCAAGGTTGCTTCTTTGGCTATGAAAATGGTCGACAGCGAACAGAAAGATGTTACCTTCCTTGCGGGTATTCTCCATCGAATAGGAGAATACGTCCGAATTATGATCGTTCCTGAACTAATGAAAGCTTACCTCCACACCTCAAATAAAGGGAAAGACAAAGCACACCTAGAAAAGCATCTATTCCATACTAAATCAGAGCAACTAGGCGGATATCTGCTGCATTTCTGGGGTTTTCCATTACCAATTATTGAAGCAGTATTGATATGTAATGAACCAGATGAATTGATCAAATACCCATTTGGAGCAGCGACTGCTGTTTATATCGCCAGTAAATTAATCAAAAATGAAGAAGTTGATGGCAACTTAGTATCTTTCTTCCAGCTTGAAGACAAACTGGAAATTTGGAAAAAGTCCATTGAGTAAGTATCTTCGCCATGAAGACAGGCGCATATCAACAACCATCTCTTCTCGGTAAGCGAATTTTCCTTCCCAAACAGAAATGAGACGTCTCATTCCTTAAACAACAGCACATCGTATCCATCGTAGTTTCTACCCATCGCTCAAACCTATCAAATTGATAAGAAAGACCCATTATCAATAGGGTTAATTTCGCTCTATGATTTATCACATTCAGAAGAGAAAATTACCGCTCAATCCGTATTTTTTAATGAGCTTCTTTTGATAAACAATTAAAAACCTGGAAAGGAAATTATCATGAGCAAAAAACTTACTACTGCTGCTGGCTGCCCTGTCGCCCATAACCAAAACGTCATGACGGCTGGTCCACGAGGACCACAACTACTGCAAGATGTTTGGTTCCTCGAAAAACTGGCTCACTTTGATCGTGAAGTGATCCCAGAGCGCCGCATGCACGCCAAAGGATCGGGTGCTTACGGTACGTTCACCGTGACTCAAGATATTACCAAATATACGCGTGCGAAAATCTTCTCGGAAATTGGAAAAAAAACCGAAATGTTTGCTCGCTTCACCACTGTTGCCGGTGAGCGTGGCGCCGCAGATGCAGAGCGTGACATTCGTGGTTTTGCCCTTAAATTTTATACCGAAGAGGGTAACTGGGATTTAGTGGGTAACAACACGCCAGTATTCTTTTTACGCGATCCGCTAAAATTCCCTGATCTCAACCATGCAGTTAAACGTGACCCACGCACAAACATGCGTAGTGGTGTCAATAACTGGGATTTTTGGACTTCACTGCCAGAAGCATTCCACCAAGTAACTATTGTCATGAGTGACCGCGGCATTCCAGCGTCTTACCGTCATATGCACGGATTTGGTAGCCACACATTCAGTTTTATCAATGCAGATAACGAACGCTACTGGGTGAAGTTCCACTTCAAAACTCAACAAGGCATTAAAAACCTGACAGATGAAGAAGCGGAAGCACTGATCGGTAAAGATCGCGAAAGCCACCAGCGTGACTTATATGAAGCGATCGAAAAAAGTGACTTCCCTAAATGGAAAATGTACGTTCAAATCATGCCAGAGCTGGAAGCGGATGAGGTGAACTTCAATCCATTCGACTTAACCAAAGTCTGGTCTCAAAAAGACTACCCATTGATTGAAGTCGGTGAATTCGAGCTAAACCGTAACCCAGAAAACTTCCACGCAGAAGTTGAACAATCAGCATTTAACCCTGCCGCTGTCGTTCCTGGTATCAGTTTCTCGCCAGATAAAATGTTACAAGGTCGCCTATTTGCTTACGGAGACGCACAGCGTTACCGCTTGGGGGTTAACCATCACCAGATCCCAGTCAATGCACCGCGCTGCCCTGTTCATAGCTATCACCGTGACGGCGCAATGCGTGTCGATGGCAACTTTGGTTCAACCATCGGTTATGAGCCAAACTTCAAACAAGAGTGGGCAGAGCAACCTGATTATTCAGAGCCACCATTAAAAATCTCCGGCGCAGCGGATCATTACGATCATCGTGTTGATGAAGACTACTTCAGTCAAGCGGGTGACCTATTCCGCTTAATGGACAAGCAAGAGCAAAAACGCTTGCTCGAAAATACCGCTCGTTCGTTAGATGGTGTTCCAGAATTTATTCAACAGCGTCATATCGACCATGCTTACCAAGCAGACGAGAACTACGGTAAGGGACTAGAAAAAGCGTTGGGCCGCAAGTAATACCTATCGCTGATAACCCTTTGCTATAAGCAAACGCAAAGAAAAGGGCGTGACAGATGCCACGCCCTTTATTTAATAAAATGTAAGTCAACAACTACCAATCGAGGGAAATACCATGCAACCAGAATCTTTCTTCAAACTGTTTGATACACGCGAATGGTTCATTTTTTACTAACGCAAACCCCGTTGAATAGAGCTGTTATAAGTACCGAGTCTTATATTGCCGTATTCCTAGTCGAGCAAAAAAGAGCTTCAGAGCCGCCAAATCATCCCCTTTGACATAGAAATAACTGCCACCCGTCACATCAGTACACCAACGATATATTTGGCGCTCTTTCATCGAAATACCTTGGTCAAACAAAACCATATCAAATCGAATACCGCTGTCTGCCAATGCACGACATGTACCATTCATAAAACGCTCAAAGTCGTTATCGGTTAACCCTTTATTGTTTGCTCCGTCGGTAAACAAGATAAAGCGTTTGCTTGGCTCTTCAAGTTCAAAACCGGGCTCTTCCCATACAGATGCTCGCCAACGTTCATCAAACAAACGCCATCCCCATATAATGCCTTCATCTCCGCCGGTGGTGTGTGTCGCGTAATATCGCTCTGCTACATTTTTGAGAGATGCCGTTTTACCGCTGATCTCATGCAAGGTCATTGCGGGGCATCCACCCGGCGTTTCGATGTATGGCAGTGCAGGATTCAGTGGAAACGACATCGCCTGCGTCACCGGTAGTAAGTGTCGCGGGATCGTGCCATTCGCTCGCTTGATCTCGTCACTCAATCCCGGCTCAGAGTCGTGCTCGTCGGGATGATAAACCATCAAATCAAATCCTTCGCGAGCATTTCTGGGTAAATTCAATACCGTACTCACGCGATTCAAATTGACTGGCTTTCTTTTGACACACGCGCCATTTCGTCGACCTTCCACACCACTAACATGGAGAAAGTCTTGCTCATAACCATATTTGCGTGCAACTGGTGATAAAGAAGCAGGTATACGCCTCGATTCAGGTGTAATCAGACGATCTTGATAGCGCTGACCAACATTGACATGCGCCGAGTAAGGCACGAGACCAATATGGTGATCTTTTGCCAACTCCTGTTCACCCGTCAGTGAATCAATAAAATCCGTCAATATCCCGGGCATCAGCTGTGAAGGCTTTTGACCCCCACCAATTTTATCGGACATCGAGCGCGAAGCATCGAGGGCAAGCACGGTCTCGGTCACGGGGTACTCCCGAACAAGACGCCGCTCAACAGCGACATTCAATTGCGGCACGAAACTCAGCACTGATGCGATGGAATCCTCTAAGGTTAAACTTAGCTCCTTTGCATAGCCCGTTGGGCTTAAGGCTAAGTTAACTTGACTGGTTCTGCGCAATTCTTCACTACGTATACCTATCGGCATATTGTAGATGGCAAATGTTTTGCTCAGATATTGCCCTTCTTGCTCATCAACAGCCAACCCTTCCCGCGCAACCAAAGCCAATGCGCCATCAGCAGCATGGCTGAGCCGTGTATAAAGAGTCGCATACCTTGTTGTACTCACACTTAAGAAGAACAACACCATAATGATGATCAAGCTCGCCAACATTAGCAATGATGCACTACCTTGCTGCGACTTGCTCTTAAAACCTGCTTTAGTCTTCAATGTAATCACCGTTATACCAATAGCGCCTCAAATTCATCGAGTCAGCGAACAGTTCTTTATTTAATTTGTCTTTCATCAGCCATGCCGATAGCGAGCCAGCCAGCGCACTGCTCTCGACACACATCGCCACATAGACAAACTGATGATGCGCTCGATTTTTCAATGTTACTTCGCTGGTCGTAAGTGGATTCGTCAGATAGCTCGCGATCCGCACACCACCGGGAACGACAACCGGAGATAAGTCGCAGTTACCACTGCCCAAAACTTCAGACTTTGCGTACTCCTGACTATTTGGAATTCCCGGATCACTAATAAATTCAAATCGCATCGCAAACTGGTTAGCATCATCAAGCCCTAAAGTTTTTTCCGCAACCGCCATCAAGAAATCACTGGTAGAAGATTGCGGACAAGCATCAAATCGTAGATCCGCCTTTGTCGTACCACAAAGCAGTTGCTCAAATCGCGTATTGCTTTCGTTTTCCGGGGGAATATCCGCCGCCAATGCGCCAACGGTCGTCACCGCAAGATGCAGCCGATCTTGTATCTTAAACAGCCGAGTCACATCGACTGCTGCCCACACAATCATCAAAATCAGCAGCACAAACACCAAGGTTTCGACCGCCGCACCGCTTTGTCGTGAGCGAGTTACCATTTGCTCACCTCAAAATCAGGTTCGTTTCGTACAACCATCACACTTTCATGTTGCCAAAGCCCTTTTCCCGAACCTTGTAATAAAGGGATGATAGGTTGAAATTCGTAAACCAAACTGTACTCCACTAAGTGTTGAGGCGCCCCCTTACCAAACGAGCACATATTCGCCAGATAGTGCACCATGGTTTCACATGCTTTACTGGTTAAGGAAACATCTTCACCATCTATAAATTGCTGCTGCGAAAAGTACTTCTCTTTAAGCTTGGATAAAGGGGGGCTATGTAAGGTTCGGCTCTCATACACCAACTCTCGAAAACGGAGGTCCACAATACTGCTGGTCAGCGTAAACCGCCCAACTTCAATGGCTAAGAAGATGGTTGAAAACAGGATCAGAAACGTCAATACAAACTCGACCGAATAACTGCCTTGTTGACGTTGCATTACGGCTTCCTCAATTGCTCTAACTGCGCGGCAAATTGATCGACTTCTAAAGGCGTCGAATAACGTTCTAAAGTACGTTTCGCCTCTTCATCATCCCCTTGTAACAGAATCACCATAGCATTGAGGGCATCGTAATTTTTGTTACGATAACCAAGCTCAAACAGCGTATTCAGCTCCGATTCAGCTTGCTGATACTTTCCTGCAAGCAAGTACGAATAAACCAGATTTTTCCTAAGACGAACACTCATTGGTTTGTGCTGAAGCCCTTGTTGATACAGAGCTTGTGCTTCGATATGTCGCTGCTGATAGTCCAGCGCAACGCCTTTCAAATTGAGCCATTCGCTGGTGTTTGGCGTCTCAGGCATAAAAGTGAGTGCTTGCTCTGGCTTCATCAGGCGTAGCTGCGTTTTAGCCTGCCACAAGTTACCTTGCTCTCGAAGTTCTGACTGCTCAGGGATTTGGTTCAAGTGAAGCTGAGCTTTTAACCACTCTTTTTGTTGATAATACAAACGCCCCAATGCCAAGTTAACCTCGTCACCGGGCCACTTGTTGTATACGCGCTGATAAATAGTCAAAGCAGCACTTAGCTGACCGTTTTCTTCAGAGAGCCGAGCAATATTGAGCTGCGCTTCTACATCTTCAGCAATGTCAGTTTGCTGTGGTTGTTGTGTACATGCAGTACATAAGATCATAGCCATAAGCAGTATTAATTTGTTCATTTTTGGTCTCTTAAGAAAGGGCTTCCATCAAACCAATCATGGCTGGGGCCGCAATGAGAAACAGCGTGGGAAATAACACCAATAGGATTAGCGGCAGTCCCATCTTGGCCGGAACTTTCGCCGCCTGCTCTTCCATACTGAGCAATCGAGTTTGCCGAGTGTCTGAAGCAACAATGCGCAAGGTTTTCGCAATAGAAGAACCGTAGTTCAGTGCCTGATGTAGGGTGGTGGCCAGAATTTTAAGCTCTTCAACCTGAGTTCGGTTGGCAAGGTTATTCAATGCCATGCTTCTATCAGGCAAAAGTTTCAGCTCATCAACCACCAATGCGACTTCGTCACTCAATTCCGGGCAAATGGTCCGCATTTTCTTTGCCACTTTATCCAACGCGTCATCCAAGCCCGCACCAGATTCGGCGCAAATGACCAACATATCCATCATATCTGGACAATACTGGCTAAGTCGGCTTTGGCGGGTTTCACCGCGAACCGCTATTGTTTTTTCAACTAGCACGCCTAAACCAAACACAATCATCACGGCAATTAACGTATTTTTACCACCCATCAGCTCAGGTCTGACGGCAAACACCATCGCGCTAACAGCCAGCCCAACGACAACGGCACCGAATTTTGCAACCAAAAACAACGGCAACGCTTCAGGTTTAAAATAACCAGCCCTAAGTAGCAGCAATTTAAGTTGTGCTCTGTCTTTCTCTGAAACAAGGTATTGTTCCAACCAATGACCAACTCGCTTTGCGGCTTGTTGCAGCTTTACACGTCCAATACGACGAGGCGTAGACGTTGACAAAACCAACTGCTTTCGCGTTTGAAAACGTCGGGCTGCCCATTGCTGCTCAGCAAACAGTAAGAGGAGCACTGCCACCAACCCAACTAAAAGCAATACGTTCACGTTAACCAACCTTAGTGAGGCGTTTAATGATCAGTAAGCCTGAAACAATACTGACCACGGCATACAACAAGATCTGCTGACCCGCTTCGTTTTGCAGCAAAAATTCAAGCTGTTCTGGCTGTTTAAAAAACTGCATAGTCAGCAAAACCATGGGAATGCCAGTGACAACTCGCGCTGCAGTTCTTGGCTCTGCAGTGAGTGCCAGTACTTTTTTATTCAGCTTGTGCTTTTCGCGTAGGCTGTGGGAAAGGTTCGTCAGTACTTCAACCAAAGGCCCACCCGTTTCCGCATTTAGGCTCAAAATCGCCGTAAAATAGCGATAACTTTCACTGTCAACACGCGCGGATGAATCGCTTAGTGCTTGCTGAAAAGGCACGCCAAGCACAATGGCATCATGCAGCTTGTTAAACTCATCTCCCAAATGACCATCAAATGCATTCGCAACACTACGAATAGAACGCTCCATCGGAACACCAGCGGCTATCGCTCTGGCAAACACATCCACCGCTTCTGGTAAGTGGGCTTCTATCGCTTCTATCTTTAGCTGTTTCAGTTTATGTGACTGGATCAGCGCAACCCCACGATAAACAACTGGAACAACCAATACCGACACCCACCAAAGATGAAACCCATTCCAGCACAAATAACTCATGCCAATGCTGGATATCGCAGGAATCAGTTGAACATGCTTGGCTACCCATTGGCTGAAATGACGAGCCACCTTTGACGACGAGGAATGAACGCTAACATGGCTGTATACACCTAAATGGCGTTCTGCTCGGCGCTTTACTAACCCTTGCTTTTGTCGAGTCTGCCTTTGCTCCAAAGCAAAAATGAGCAAGATGGTTGCCAACACAATCGCTGCCAACATCATGACTCGTCTCCTTTTAGAAGTTGTTCGACCGTCTTAAATAGACCTGCTGCCTTTAACTTAAGCACCTTACAGCTTTGTGTTTCTGGCTGTGCGTAGTAACCGCTGATTACTTCGCTTTCTTCGTCATGATCGTGGACAAATTCGAACAGAGTGTTGAGCTCAATCTGACCATCAACACAGCCATTGGTCTCGCTAATCTGCGTGATACGGCGCTTGCCATCTCTGCCACGTTCGATTTGCACAATCACATCAATGGATGCTGCTATTTGCTTTCGAACCAGATCTGGACTGAGCTTCGCCTGACTCAGGCTCAACATATTCTCCAAACGGATCAAAGCATCATTCGGCGTATTAGCGTGGACCGTTGATAGGGAACCATCGTGTCCGGTATTCATGGCTTGCAGCATATCGAACACTTCTTCACCACGAACTTCCCCGAGCAAAATGCGATCGGGCCGCATCCGAAGGGCGTTTTTGACCAGATCCGTTTGCGTCACTTCCCCCGAGCCTTCAACACTCGCGGCCCGAGTCTCTAAGCTGATCACATGAGGCTGTTTAAGTTGAATCTCGGCGGCATCTTCAATGGTGATGACCCGTTCATTTGCACCAATAAACTCAGATAGCGCGTTCAGCAAGGTGGTTTTTCCGGCACCGGTTCCTCCCGATACCAGAATGTTCATTTTCGCTTGTACGCTCAGCCCCAATAAGGCTGCCATCGGCTCCGATAAGTTTTCTTGACGTGCCATATCCAGCAGTGACAGTTTGTGCTTAGAAAACTTACGAATGGAGATCACTGTGCCGATGAGAGAAAGAGGCGGCGCAATCACATTGACTCGACTGCCGTCATCTAATCTGGCATCCACCATGGGGGAAGATTCATCAATGCGGCGTCCAACACGACTTGCTACCCGCTGGGCAATATTGTGAACATGTTCTTGATCGCGGAAAGTAATCTCTGTTAACTCCACTTGACCATAGCGCTCAACATAAACCTGACTGGGACCGTTCACCATAATATCGGCAACGGAGTCATCATGGAGTAAAGGCTCCAATGGCCCTAACCCACGGATATCGTCCACCAACTCTCGAGTGAGTTGCTGCTGCTCACGCAGGTTCATTGTCACTTTATTATCAAGAGCAATCTGGTTTAAGCTTTCAAAGATCGTATATTCCAGCTCATGTGAAGTCATTTTCAACGCTTCGGATGGATCTAACGATTCCAGCAATTCTTGTCTGGTTCGGTTGATTTGGCGAACACGCACCTCATCGTGTTTTTGCTTTTCAGCGGTAACCATCAGCGACCACCTCCGAACAACTGCATCCAGCGATTCGCTTTGCGTCCTTTCGCCAACCCTAAACAATCACGACTCAAGCTTTTCAGTGATTTCGCCCATGGAGAATCTCCCTTTGCAACCACATCGCCCAACTCGTGGGCCTTGGTCATCAACTTAGCGGCATGTGGTAATTGGTAATCCACCGACACATTAAGTGACTTCTCAAGCTCTTCTTGAGTAAACCAGTGGTGATCGTCCTTACGTACTGAACTCACCACAATGATCGGGCGAACATGAGGAAAAGCCTCAAAGTGCTTGAGTGCCTTCGCAAGTGAACGGGTGGCATTCAAACTGAGATCCGTCACTAACACGCATACCTTACACAATCGTATAACCTCATCGAGACATGTCACGGATAGGTTACCGCTATCCCAAATGTGCTGCGTGTAATTTCGATTAGCGTATTCAGCAAGGTTCTTCATCTGATAAGGATGAATGTCGATCATCTGACCCAATTCTAACGTATCATTAAGCAGTGATAATTTATGACCTGCATCGACTAGGCTACGCTTAAACAGTAAGTCATCCAGTTCCTCAGCATAGGTAAGTACCGAAGATAACTGACCATAATTTTCCTGATTCAGCGCTAGGCCGACGGCACCATGAAGAGGATCGCTATCGACGATGAGGGTTTCACGCGCATGACTGGCTGCAACATCAAACGCCAAATTGGCAGCAATCGTTGTCGTTCCTACGCCTCCTTTCATGCCCCAGACCAGAATACCTCTAGCCTCAGTCACCATCGCTTTATTGAGCTGACCAATGCGCTCAATCGTGAGCTTTAATGCGTCATGATCAATCGGCGTCGCAAGATAATCTTTGATGCCAAGATGCAGCAATCGACGATAGCTTTCCGTCTCAATTGAATCACCTAACAGCACCACAGCCGTCGTCGGTTTTACGCTTTGCAGCAACTGCCTCGCAAAGTCTTCAACGTCAACCTGCGGATCCATTTCAACGATTAAGATGCTTTCTCCACCGGAAACCAATGTTGTCATATCAGGGCACGCTTTACTCACCGTCACAGCCGCTGAAATTGGCAGGTCAGCACAATGCTTTTCAAGTTTATCGCCGTCTTCTTGATTCAATACGAACGCGGCGACCGTCAATGCATGGGATTGAGTAGACAAAGCCATGATTAATTCCCTCCTACTGAAATCGGGGATTCATTCAGCCCCATCACATTGCCGCTCAAATACGCCTGAACTGCACTGGTCGCGCTTACGCTATCGGTTTGTCTCAAGCTCTGGCCTTTTAATAGATCCCGAGGATCTGCGATGGTGGCGACTAAGTTCTCCATCGTTGCACATTCCATCTGCGCGCTGTAACGCGTTTTACTGTCGCGCAATTCCGGTTTTTGGGCGTTATTGCGACACCCTAAAACCATTGCCACTGCACGATGCAAGGTAACACCTTGAGGGGATGTAATATCATATTGAATGGTCATTGGAACGGAAGCCGGCACCATACGCTTGACCCGACTAGCCAGATCATTGTGCGATTTTTGATGTAAATTGAGCGTGGCGGCCATCACTGACGTATCCATCGTCGTGGTTAACATCGAACGCAACTGCGTGTGTGTGAACGAGTTCATGGCATGAAATTCTGTGGCCACATCCACCACGATTTGAGGCGATTGATAAGGGGCAGATAGTGTATCTTCAAGACCATTCATCGCTTGGCGTTCCAGAGCCGCACACCCTGTCAACACGCTAAATAATGTAGTAATCAAAAATGTTTGACGAAATAACATGTTGGTTCCTTAAAATTCAAAGCCTTGAAATACTTCACTGGCAATCGCAGCTGGCGGTCGTTGATAGTTCTCGATCGGTTTGAGCGTTCGCCCAAAAATCAAGCGCTCAAATGGACTCGCGAGATGTACTTCATCCGTTGGCAAAGCAAGTGGTGTTGCTGCGGGTTCAACCAAGTAAGCACTGGCAATGATCACCAGTTCCGTTTCGTTGTTTTTGAACTTCGAGGACTCAAATAATCGACCCAGCACAGGAATTTGATTTATCCATGGCAGGTGTTGTAGCTCATCAGATACATTGCGCTTTACAAGCCCAGCCAACGCAAAACTTTGTCCTGATCCCAGCTCGACACTGGTTTCAGCGCGTCGGATATCAAATCCGGATTGAACAACTCCAGCGGTATACACGCTGTTGGCAGCCGATAAATCACTGATTTCTGTTTTTACTTTCAGTGCAATGCGGTTCCCAGACAGAATAGTCGGCGTCACGGCGAGCAAGACACCAAACTGACGGTACTCTATGGTTGGCGCTTCATTCTCACCACCACCGATGACCTGAGGCACTTCTCCCCCGGCAAGAAATGATGCCGTTTCGCCACTGGTTGCAGTTAAGTTGGGCTCAGCTAAAACTGTCACCATGTTCTCTTCAGCCAAAATATCGACCATGCCGACAGCATCACCAATATCCCCCACAATCGGGTTGCCTGGCTTCCAAATCACGTCTCGGCTTAGGCCAAAAGTCAGGTTGTCCAAAGCCGATTTCACGGTGTCGGCCGCGTAGTTCCACTGAAAACCAAAGTTCTCTTTCACTTGTTTGCTTACTTCAGCAATACGCACACGAATATTGACTTGGGTTGGTGTCGAGATGGAGAGGCGGTTAGTAACCAGTTCTAACTTAAAACCACCACTTCCTTCACCCGCACCTATGCCATTTTTTTCCTCGCTGCTTGAATCCGAAGCTTCTTTTTTCGCTTTATCCCCCAGCACACGTTTAAGGTGTTCATTAGTTAACTGCACGGCTTGTGCTGCCGTCACAGCATCAGGAACCGTTCCTGTTAACATCACTCCTTGCCCATGTGCCCGTACGCGAATGTTTGATGTTGGAAACTCTCGCTTCAACATAGGTGTGAGATGTGAAAGATCATAAGCTACCGTGATCGAAGCGGAGTAAATATCATTGCCGTCTTTATCTAAGACAAATAAGCTGGTCGTTCCCACCTCACGTCCAAATATCAGCAATGTGTTGGATGTTGGTGCCTGAAAGCTTGCGATATCTGGATCGGAAATAAACACGGTATGAACACGGCGATCAATCGTGATTTTTTTCGCCTTGCCGATAACCAGAGTCAACGCATTGCGAGTCGTTGACACTTCTGCTGCATTTGCCTGCAAAGGCACGATGAGCGTGATCAACGATAATAAAAGTCCCGTCAGCGTAAAGCGCATTGCTTTGCCGACTCTAAAACTCAACATATTTGAATTCCTTGTTAGATTACTCTGCTATGACCTCAACACCGCTGCCTGAAATACTCAGGTTGCGACGTTTCACCCCATGCATCAGCACCATATTTGGGCTATCAATGGGTGCTTTAAACTGTTCCAATACTTGGTTGGCTAATGTCGTCGTTTGTTGGTTTTCATCGTCATAGTCAGAAAATTCGCTACGCAAACTCAAAGACAGCTCACCCATTTTTCTTGCTACTATTAATAACTCTGCTTGTTCCGCGCTGGTTTCTAGCGTAGCGGTGCCGTGTTTTTTAATATCAAAGGCTTCCATATTGGAGAGATTGTCTACACTTTGATTGATTGCGAGAACACGGACATTTTTGAGCACGGTTTTGGCGATCAAACCAGACAGTTCACGCCCCGACATGCCATCACCTTCAAGATTGGTACTAAGAATGACATCAACACTGTTTCCCGGAGTGATCAAACCTGAACTCCCGGAAATAACATCAATGGGAATACTGACCGCGCGCATCCCAGGTCGTAAAACAGCGGAGAGATAATTGTGTTCACCGGGTTTGATAAAGTCGGCCTTCTTCAACTCCTTGCCCGTTTCAATATCATGCCTTGCTACAAAGCCGTCCAGCGCATCATTTTCCACCAATCCTTTAAGGAAAAACTGGTTGAGGTCACCGGAAAGGTTATCGCTTGGCTGCCATTCAAGATCAGACGAAGAGACGATCGTACCTCGCTTAAGCTTACGTTTTGTTACCAAAAGATAAGCCGTACCCGTGCGATGTTCGACAGGTTCCGATTTAATGTTCACCACCGGAGAGTTAGCACTGGAGGGTACTCCTTGTGCTTGTGATTGAGAATAGAACCACCAGCCAACAACACAAAGGCCAGCAAGTAAACTATAGATTAATGCTCTACTTTTCATTACAAATTCTTACTATAACGTAAACCTAAGCCATCAAAAGCATGAGAAAACGCCTCATACATTCCGATGCCTAACTGCTCAGGTTTACTTTGTTTTTCGCTTAGTTACTACGTGACGGTTTGATTGCTCATCAAATCGATCACCTGACGGTAACTTCAGCCATTAATTCCCTTCAGAACCACCACTGGTATTGGCCTCAATCACTTCAGCAACATTGCTAAATGCATCCGCCAGCACCTGTGTAAACACACCATCTTCTCCCAATACAGCACCGATTACGACAGCGAGACCCGCAGCCAAAATCCCGTACTCAATTGAAGTTACACCACGCTTATTCGATAAAAACAAAGTTATTTTTTTAAACATATTAATTAGTCCGAAATACTTATTTACCACTAAATATTACGATTTCACAAAACCGCTATTGATAATGATAGTAATTATCAATAATATTCACAACAATTATTTATTAGATCATAATATTAATTTATATAAATAATCCAGCACAAACAGCCATGCATAGATCAAAATATAGGCATTCAATCTATACGGGCAATCGTTCGGATTACTTAACTTTAATCATCAACATCAACAGTTCTCAGGACTTATTTCTCAAGGAAAATAAAATGATTTTTAAGCGTTCGCTCGTTTCTGTAGCTATCGTCGCCACACTGATGGGATGTGGTGGAGGTGGCGGTGATGAGCCCACTTCTTCCGGTACAGGCACTGGTACTGACAGTGGTTCAACACCACCAACAGCACCTACTGCACAAAAACAGATAGGTATTTTCACTGATTCCGCTGTCGCGAATCTGGCGTACAAAACCGCATCAACGGAAGGTTTCACCAACCAGAACGGCGAGTTCCAATATTTACCCGGCGAAACCGTAGAGTTCTTTATTGGTGATTTGTCTCTTGGACGCACTGAGGCCGTTGCTGTTGTAACCCCTATCGAATTACCAGCCCCATTAAAAATTAGCCAGCTACTGCAATCATTTGATAGCGATGGTGACCCTTCAACAAATGGCATTGAAATCCCAGAGTATTTTCACCAAGTTCTGGAAACAAGCAGTGACGGTACGCCCCCAGCGATTGAAGTTAACTGGGATAGTGACGATCTAGCGTTCGAAACCGCGCTCAAAGACATCATCACAACCGCAGAAACTGAAATGCCGGAAGAGCAGAAAAAAGGCACGATTAAGTTTGTCGAGATGGCTGATGTAAAAAATCACCTTGAACAAAATGAGTTTATTGTCAGTGCCGGCGGTTTATCGGGCAAAGCTTTTGACCGCTTAGAAGAATGGCAAGAAGATGCGCTTTCCGCCAAAGAAGTATTCCGCCTGCTTAACACATCGGGTGAGTTTGAAGGCCTATTGAAACGTGATGTCGACTATACGCACGCATTGGTCATCATCAATGATGCATTCTCTCTCACTGAGACAAAAAGTAAAATTTTACAATTCAATGAGTTATATTACTTTAACGCCTTCCCACAGTTATTGAATAATGCAGAAAAACAAACTGAATTTAATGCCTTATTAACCACGTTAAATACTAACCCGCTTGATTTTACTCTCCTTACGCCAGAAGACGTAACGCCACTGTTTGTCACCAAGGGCCAATATCTAAACATCCCTTTAACGCTGGAAAAGATTCAAGCTTATGCCACCTTGCAATCACTTGCCGCTGATGCAACCCAAGCGGATCGTGAAACTGTCAATCAAGCACTGAGCCTCATCATTCCGACAATTTCGCTACCCTTTGATGCAAACTATGCTCCCAAAGTCACCTTCACTGACAACAAGTTAGATGTCGACGCAACTATCTCAGCGGTGAACAACGCAAACCGTTTTATTAGCATGGCGTTAGACCGACTCGATAACCCTCGTGCTGTAGCCTACGGATTGCAACAAGCCGGATTCCAAAATCTAGATACTCAGCAAGAATACCCTTTCCGCCAGTTTATTCATGACGGCGAGTTCGTATTTGATGAACTTCAAGCCATGATAGATGGCATCAACGAACTGGCAGCCTATGCGCGCGGTTATGTTTTATGGCCGGATCAAGGCCGATTTGATTCACCAATCACCAGTGTCAACAACCACACCAGTGAGGAATTACAAGCGCTGATACTAGCCGCTGGTTTCAGCATCCCAATGACTCATATCAATGGTCAAGTGGTCGATCACAAGCCTGATCTGATACTGCGCAATCTAAACAATACTCTGGATCTTGCCAATACTCAGCGCAGCTTGAATGCAATCAAAGCGCCGGGTGTAGCGTCACTGAAAGTGAACTACAACCCAATCATCGAAAACAAGTTCCGCCACTACGCACTTCGCAACGATGGCTCTATCGCCCTTTGGGGAGCGAAATGGTTTGACAACAACTGGGAAGATACACGCCCAGAAATCAAGATAATCAATCTAGGTCAATCTCCTGCGGTGCAGATGTTCTCGAACCAATGGTACGGTGCGGCAATTCGTGAAGACGGCTCGGTTATTTTCTGGCATAACCGAAACTTCGATCAGGATGTGACTGTCCCACAAGGCTTAGACGGTAAGAACCCTGCTGTTCATATTGTCGCTAGTCAAAAAGTATTTGCCGCTATCCGCTCTGACGGTTCGGTGGTGACGTTTGGCGATCCTGATTCCGAAGAACTCGATATTTCGAAATACCAAGCTGAGCTTGACGGCTCTAAACACAAAGTCGTGTCACTTCATGCCACCGAAAAAGCATTTGCTGCACTACTGGATAACGGTAAAGTCGTGACATGGGGTAACGTGTCGCCGGCAGATCAAGACAAATTGGAAGTTCAAGTTCCCGGCGAAGACCCGTTTAACCCATCTGGCAGCCAACACTTAAAAGTGAAAGCCATCTATGCCAATGCAGGCGCTTTTGCTGCCATTAAAGGCAACGATTCCGTTATAACATGGGGTGATGTTGCTTTTGGTGCCGATAGTTCTGATCATGCATTGCAACTGGATGGCAGCGTCGCAGTCGTTTCCATTGCACGTACTGAATCTGCATTCGCCGCTCTGCGTTCAGACGGAAAAGTGCTGGCGTGGGGTGACGTTACCAATGGTGGTGCGGCAGCGTATAACGAAAAAGATCTCCCTGACTTTTTGTTTGAAGATCGCGCGAACAATGTTTACGCATCATGGTTGCTCGAAGCACCTTATGGCGATCCAAATGCACCAGACGGCATTAACTGGGACGAGGTTTACACACAGTTAGTTTATGTTGGTGCAGCGATGCCGGAAGATCCATCGGAGCTGGAATCTGGTGTAGTCAGCATTCACGCTAACCAAGGTAGCTTCACCGCTATTAAGTCAAACGGTAAACATCAAGCTTGGGGCCAAGATACGTATTTCCCAACTGCGATTCAAACCGAACTAGCCGCGCAGCCAATCAAACGCATATTTGCCGATGAACATATTTTTGTCGCTGAAATGAAAGACGGCTCATTAGTTCAATGGGGTCGTGAGTTTGGTCAGCTTGATTACTATGGCAACCCATACGGAACATCAATCCCTACCGCAAAGCTCAATGGTGATATCAAGGTTAAAGACGTCAAAATTGAGTCCAGTACCATTGCAGCATTGCTCAACAATGGGTCGGTAATCCAATGGGGTGTGCGTGGATTTGATATCATTTCAAGTTATACGATTACAGGGAAACCAACACCAGACATTCAACTGCCTGAAAACTGGTTTAACAGCACATTAGAAAATAAGAAAGCAGTCGCAATTTACAAAGCCGAAGGTGGTTTCTCAGCTCTGAATGCAGATGGTTCAGTTACAACTTGGGGCTACAACAACGACAACCACAACTCATTGTTTGTAGCGCGCGAGCTTGGGCCGAACACCAGTGGCGTTCGCTACCCACAAACGCATGATAAAGATGGTGATGGATTGATGTCTGACAAAGAACGTCAGTTGGGTACGTCACCATTCTCACGCGATAGTGACTTTGATGGCGTCGACGACGGCACGGAAGTCAATCAGTTAGCAAGCGATCCGAAAAGCATCAAAACACTTGATGTAGAAACTGGGGAACTCCGTAAGGATGATCAACTGCAAGTGGTTGATGGAGAGACCCAACCAGCAAGCTGGTTAAAACTGTAAAATGAACAGAGGGTTTAGCATGTCGCTAAACCCTTTTTTGTTCAGCAATTGAATCTGAAAGAATGTATCAATATTTGATTCCAAACGATGAGGATTCCTATATTCAATAGGCCTCTAGCGCTACACCTTGGACAAAACAGGATCAGCTTTTATTTTTTTCTCCATAAATTCTAGAAAACACCTGACTTTTAATGGTACGTAACGGTTTTTAGGAAACATTGCGCTTATCGGATAACGCTTATAGTAGTCTTTCAAAATATGAGTTAATTTCCCCGCTTCAATCGCTTCATCAACGATCCACCTTGGCATAAGGGCAATTCCTGCATGCGCCTGCAACATCTCCATCAACCCCATCCCATTGTCACATTGAAAATTACCAGTAACTGCAACCTCTGTCGTTTTAGTTTTGTCACTAAAAACCCAAACAGTACCTCGTTTGGGAGACAGACTATAAATAAGGCAGTTATGCTCAGCGAGCTCTTCGAGTCGAGCAGGTGTGGTGTATTTTTCAAGATATAGTGGTGATGCAACGATGATAAGTTCATCGTACCCCAAATTTTTTGCAATCATGGAAGAATCTTGTAGATCCCCCAAGCGTATAGCCACATCGATCCCTTCTTTGACTAAGTCGACCATGTTTTCGTCAAACTTGATATCCAAATCAATCTCTGGGTAAGTGGCGAGAAACTCTGAAATAACCGGCGCAACGTACAGCCCGCCAAACATTGTAGGTACAGTAACCCGCAGGTGCCCTTTTGGGGTAGCCGTGAGTGAACGAGCTTCTGCTTCTGCCTCGTCAATTTCCATCACAATACTGGAAACACGTTCAAAATAGGTTTTGCCCGTCTCAGTCAATGTGTGTTTTCGATTGCCTCTGATGAGCAAGCGAGTACCAAGTTTATTTTCGAGGCTTGCAATTCTCTTACTAATCGTTGCTTGGTTAGTATTTTGCTCTTTCGCTACAGCACTAAAACTGCCGGTTTCTACAACACGGATAAAAGAGCGCATTGCATTTATCGAGTCCAACGTCATTCCTTCTAGGCATATATGGTATGCCAGCTAACTTATACCTATGACATTAGAGCATGCCGCATACTCTTCATCAATTATTTAACCAAACAATCACAACTCCGACTTATGCAATTTCTAACCATTAGGAGAAGAATATGAGTACTGATGATATACGCATCATCGATAAGGAGTCATTACCAATCGGTGGCTTTGCAGGCATCGTAGAAACACGCATGGTGATGAATCCTGAACTCTGGCCACAAGCCCGAATGAACAAGAAAATTAGCCACGGTTTAGGTGACTTTATTTATCTAGCCAATGGATATTTCAAGCCAAATGATGGAGCGCCCATTCACCCACATAATGATGTCGATATTGTCAGCTTCATTACATCTGGAAGCGTTGGGCATAAGGGTTCAATAGGAGACGGAACGGTAATTAACGGGCCTGGAGTTCAAGTACAACGTGCTGGGACAGGAATGGAGCACGCGGAATTCAGCGTTACCAATGAAGAAGCGGGGATCATACAAATTTGGTTTCTCCCACCTAAAAACAGTTTACGCCCCGATTATCAAAATTTCTCTATTAACGAAGGGGAAATGATTACGGTTCTTGGTGGGGAGAATGATGGCACTTTCGATAGCAATATGACCTGTAAGATAGGCTTCCTTGACGACGGTACCGCGATCAACATTGACGAACCATTCATCGCAATGGTGACCAGAGGCACTGGTATCACCAATAGCCAAAAAATTCGAGAGGGACAATTAATCGAAGGGAACAAACTGAGTTTAATCGCTCAGAATAAGCTTGGATTGGTACTGATAACAATGAGAAAGGAAACAGATAATCTTCGCTAGCCTCAAAGCCAGAATAACTCCTAAAACAATGCGAAGCTTCATCATCCCTACTTTGAGCAATAACTTAAATCTACATGACGATGTTGTAAGAAATAAAACTCAATAGAGACACGTTATAAAAGCCCTTGTCAGCCAACACTGGAGATTGAATATGTATAAAACTAAGAAACATCTTCGAGCAATAGCCACCACGCTATCACTCACTGCTGTTGCTATGCAGGTTAATGCAGATGCATTACCAACTTCTGCAACAATTTTGGAATTTGCTGAAACTAACACCCTATTTGTCGCCGACTCTGATTCCAGCAAAATTTACGCGTATAAATTACCAAACGCCGCACCAGCCAAAAACTCTGAGAGCTACAACCTAGAAGGTGCTGGGACGAAAGTTGCCGAATTACTTGGCGTCATACCTACGGCAGTTAACTACCATGACATTGCCATCCATCCGGTGAGCAAAGAAGCTTATATATCCATTTCTTACCTTAAGGGTGAACAAAAAATATCCGCACTGGTTAAAACCAACCAAAGCGGTAAGTTTGAGATAGTAAACTTAGACAAGTACAAACATACTGTGAAGCAACTATCAAAAACGGCTGATGATTCCGTGAAGTTTTGGCGTGATATTCCAGCAACAACCCTTGCCATTACGGATTTAGATTACGTGAACGGTACACTTTACGTCTCAGGGTTATCGACAGGTGAATTTGCTTCTACCTTGCGTAAGATTGAATACCCATTTACTAAAGCAGACACCAGTTCCAACATCGAAATCTATCATACGGTTCACAATCAAACAGAAACCAGAGCCCCTATCCGAGCGATGGAAGTGATCAACTTGGGCGGAGTCGAAACCGTTGTTGCGGCCTATACATGTACACCGTTGGTAACAATTCCAACGTCAAGCTTAGCGAATGGAGCACACATAAAAGGAAAAACCATTGCTGAATTGGGTTACGGGAATACTCCGCTAGATGTGATTCACTTTACAACCACTGACCATTCGCAAAAGCAGGAAGACTTTGTGCTGGTTATCAATAAAGAGCGCAGTGCTGATTTAATCCGAGTTGCTGACCTCATTGAAGCCAATGCAAAAGAAGGCTTATCTACGCCGGAAATGTGGGCCAAAGCGGGCGTTCCCACTCGCCCTGTTCCTCTATCAGGCGTTTTGCAAGCTGCCGATCAGGATAGTCAATTCATTGCAACACTTAAGCGCAATATCACCACAGGCGATATTGACTTAGTTTCTTATAGAAAAGGGGCGTACTTCCGTCTGAACGACTTCATCAGTGAGTACAACTTTAAAGACTATCAGTATCACCCTGAACAAGAGATGTTTAGAAATTTTCAGAACGTACTCAAAACAGATTCTGGTTACTCAGATCTAACTCGTGATCTTGCAAAAGAGGTGGCTAAGTAATGAAAAATACGCTGCGAGTAGGAGCGTTTCTATTGCTATTTTCCATAGCGAGCTTTGCTCAGTCAGAGCAATGTGCTGATGTAAGCGAGCAAGCACATGTATCCGCAGTCTACCCGACAGCGGATACTTTGCCGGAAAATCTACTACGCTTTTACATCTATTTTGATCAACCCATGAGCACAGAAGACACGCTTTCAAATATCTACCTGAAAACCAACGGTGGCGAACGACTGGAAGGCGTTTTCCTGGACAACAAATTTAGCCTATGGAGTCCAGATAGGACACGTTTAACCTTGCTATTTGACCCAGGCCGAGTAAAAACCGGACTTGTTGCTCACAACGCTTTAGGAAGAGCTTTAAAAACGGGTTTGACCTATCGCCTTGTTGTTGATGTTGGTGCAATGAAGCAACTGAATTGCTCTGCGGTTTACATAAAGGAATTTTCTGTAGAAGAAGCAAACTACGATAAACCCATGATTACAAATTGGCGAATCAATCAGCCTAAGTATGGAACAAGACAGCCTTTAACCATTGGTTTTGAACGTCCAATTGATCACACATCATTGGCTTTTAGAATTAGAGTCCGAAACAGTAACAACGAAACTGTATCTGGCTCAATTGATCTAGGCTCTCACGAAAAAAAATGGATTTTTGTCCCAGAGCTGAATTGGGCAAAAGACCAGACCTATGCTTTATTCATTGACCCTATCTTAGAAGATATCGTAGGCAACAGGATTACAGGACTGTTCGACCAACCTTCTTTAATTGAAGACAGTATAAACAAAGATAAAAACATTGAAGTGGGCATTGCCTTTACAAACTAAAAGGAATTCGTAAGTGAATTAACGTTCTACAACGAAAAGAGGGTTTAGCATGTCGCTAAACCCTCTTTTTTATTCAATGGTTCTAAACCAAACAAGTACCTTTAACTCATCAATCTTGCTTTAATGATTTGATCAAAACAGACGTATCCATTCTGCCAAGCCCTTCTTTTTGTAACTGAGCATATTGTTCATCAACTTGTTTGGTTAATGGTAGTGCAATGCCCGCTTTTTCGGCTTCTTGTAGGCAAAAACCTAAGTCTTTACGCATCCAATCAATAGCAAAACCAAAATCAAATTTGTCTTGTGACATAGTCACCGCGCGATTCTCCATCTGCCATGAGCCAGCAGCTCCGTGTTTGAGCGTCTCAACTACGGTTGGAATATCTAAGCCTGATTGCTGCGCTAAGATAAGCGCTTCGCTCAAACCTTGTAAGATGCCACCAATGCAAATCTGATTAACCATTTTACAGCGTTGGCCTTGACCATTTTTACCCAGCAAGGTGCTTTGTTTCGCATAAACACTCATCACTGGTTCTACAGCAGCAAACACTTCAGACTCACCACCACACATAATGGTCAATACACCATTTTCTGCCCCAGCCTGACCACCCGATACAGGCGCATCAATAAATTCATTTCGTACTTGACGGCATGCTTCCCCCAGCTCTTCAGCCAGTTCTGCGGAAGTTGTCGTATGATCGACCAAGACGGCTCCGGGTTTCAAACCAGCCAATATTCCCTCTTCGCCGTAAACCACACTTCGCACGTCGTTATCATTACCCACACAAACAAAAACAACATCACAATCCAAAGCGGCTTCACGAGGCGTATCAGCAGCCTGACCACCATATTGTTCAGCCCATTGTTTTGCTTTAGCTTGAGTACGGTTGTATACCTTGGTCGTGTAACCTGCTTTTTGCAGAAATCCAGCCATCGGATACCCCATGACGCCAAGCCCAATAAAAGCGACTTTTTTCTCCGTCATTGTTGCTCTCCCTCTTTATTATCTTATTAAATTTGCTGACTTTTTATACTATAGCGACTGCCAAGTCTTAATGTCATCTTTTTATTCTGCACGTCACTTTAAATCAATTTTTCGGCTATGAGTGACTTGCGCGCCTGATTGTTACTAATCTACAAATTAATAACATTTATACAATCTTGTGATCATGATCGTAGATAAATACACCGTGTTACCGGTAACATCACTCAAAGTTACCGGTAACATACAATAATAAGCCGGCCTCACCAAGGAGCAGGTCGCTGCGATTTGGATACGTGAAACTAGGGTCAAGTGACCCGTTAAAAAGGACCCCCATCATGAACGCGATGACGAAACCTTTGCTTGCAGCCACCATTGCTGGGCTATTATCAACCTCAGCTTTTGCAGCAGACTTTAAGCTTAAAATCCAATCATCAGATCCATCAGGTGATCTGAACTTTAAGGTTCAGCAAAACTGGGTTGAACGCGTAGAAAAAATGTCTAACGGTCGAATTGATATCGATTTACTACCTGTTGGCGCTGTCGTTAAACACACGGAGACACTCGGCGCGATCAAACTTGGTGTACTCGATGGTCAAGTCACTGCAACGGGTTACTTCTCTGGTAAGGATCCCGCGTTTGGCCTTATTGGTAACATGGTTGGCGCATGGTCTGACACCACTCAATTGCTACAGTACATGAACTACGGTGGTGGTAATGAACTCATGACCGAGCTTTACAAGCCGTATGGTGTGAAATTCATTGGCGCTTCTACTACGGGTGTTGAATCCTTCATTTCGAAAAAACCACTTAACGGTGTTGACGACCTTAAAGGGTTAAAACTGCGCGCACCTGAAGGCTTAGTTCAGCAAGTCTTTGCAGCAGCAGGCGCAACACCAGTTAACCTTCCTGGCTCAGAAGTATTTACTGGTCTGAGTAAAGGCGTGATTGATGCAGCGGATTACACGGTGTTCTCAACCAACCAAAAAGCCGGTATGAACGATATCGCCCCGCATCCAGTTCAGCCGGGCTTCCACTCTCTGCCACTGATCGACATTTCTATCTCGCAAAAGAAATGGGACAAAATGCCAGAAGATCTCCAGTTTATCTTGCAAACGTCAGTGCGTGACTTCTCCTACGACATGACCACTCAGCTTAAGATCGCTGACCAAGCTGCGGTCAAAGAAGCCATGGCAAACCCAGACATCACCATTCATAACTGGTCTGATGAAGAACGTAAGAAGTTCCGTGAAATCGCGAAATCTCAATGGAAAGTGTTTGCTGAGCGCTCACCAAACGCGCAAAAAGTTTACGATTCCGTGACGACCTTCTTAGAGAAAAACGGCCTGTTATAAACCAAGCTCAATAGGAGGGCATTTGCCCTCCTGATGTATGGAAACCACAACTATGTCCAAACCGCATTCTCCAGCAGAACCTGATGAAAAACCCAAAAACGGGCTGGATAGACTGATCATTCGCATCAGTAAGCTTTTAAGTTGGTTGTTTATTCTGATTGTTCTTATCTCTTTTTATGAAGTTGTGATGCGTTATGTGTTCGATGCCCCTACCACTTGGGTACATGAAACCGCGTCTTTCCTTGGTGGCTCATTATTCATTATTGGTGGGATCTACGCGTTCGCTGCAGACAAACACGTTCGAGTTGTGTTGATCTACGATTCCGTTTCCGCTCAAGCGCGGAAATACCTCAATCTCGTCCACCATATTGTTGGGCTCGCCTTTGCTTTGATGCTGGCTTATGCCTCATACACCATGGCGAATGAAGCATGGTTTGCCCCGTGGGGAGAACTGCGCCTTGAAACATCTGGCTCTGTCCTCAATGCACCCTATCCAGCACTACTCAAAGGGCTGATTTTTGTCGCACTGTGCATCTTAGTCGCTCAGTATGTTTTACACCTCGTTCAAGAACTGGTAGGGCTAAGGAAGAATAACGATGTTTGATTTATCTTCTATTGGCATAGCATGGGGCAGCCTACTCATGCTGGTGATGATGATTGCGTTGCTACTAACGGGCATGCAGTTAGCTTTTGTAACAGGCTTCGTCGCCATTTTCTTTACCCTATTTTGGTTTGGGCCAGATGCCCTCCCTCTTATCGCGAGTCGTACGTATAGTTTTGCCTCCGGTTACGTATTTCTTGCTGTACCTATGTTTGTGCTGATGGCCGCATTATTAGACCGCTCAGGCATTGCCAAAGACCTGTTCGATGCAATGAAATCAGTTGGACGTAAAGTTCGCGGCGGCGTCGCTGTTCAAACCTTATTAGTGGCGGTATTGTTAGCCTCAATGAGCGGCGTGATCGGTGGTGAAACCGTGTTGCTTGGTATTCTTGCTTTGCCGCAAATGCTACGTCTTGGTTACAACCGAAAGCTCGCAATCGGCACCACCTGTGCTGGTGGCGCATTAGGCACCATGCTGCCACCAAGCATCGTTCTGATCATCTATGGTATGACGGCCAGTGTCTCAATTGGTGACCTGTTTAAGGCATCTTTCGTTCCTGCCTTTATCCTCGCGGCTTGTTATATCGCTTATGTGTTGATTCGTTGTAAGCTCGATCCTTCACTAGCCCCCATCCCTTCCGACAATGAAGATGAAGCAACGCAAGCTCAGCCTAGCTATTTTAAAGCGTTGTTCTTCCCATTGCTTTCAGTTGCGGTGGTATTAGGCAGTATCTATACCGGAGTAGCATCCGTCACTGAAGCTTCGGCATTAGGTGTTGTAGGCATTATGCTCAGTGCCGTGATCCGTGGAGAAATGAACCTTTCTATGCTCAAGGAAAGCGCCATTGCCACCATGCGTACCTGCGGCATGATCATGTGGATTGGTATTGGTGCAAGCGCACTGGTTGGTATCTATAACTTGATGGGCGGTATAGATTTTGTCAAAGAGATCATTCTGGCGCTAAGTGGGGGAAGCCCAATCATCACCCTACTCATCATGATGGCCATTTTATTAGTATTGGGCATGTTCCTCGATTGGGTTGGTGTGGCGCTATTAACCATGCCGATCTTCGTTCCTATTATTATCAGCCTTGGTTATGACCCAATTTGGTTTGGTGTGGTGTTCTGCCTCAACATGCAGGTATCTTTTCTGTCACCACCATTTGGCCCTGCCGCTTTCTATCTTAAGTCAGTGGCACCTAAAGATATTAGCCTTGGTGAGATCTTCAGTTCATTACTGCCATTTATTGCAATGCAAATTTTCGTTTTAAGCCTTGTCATCTTGTTCCCGAACCTTGCCATGTGGTGGCAATAGTCACGATGAGTAACATGATGATTTATTCAGCCTTTCCTGCGTGAAAGGCTAAGGAAAGTTTTGTCCAATGAAACCAAAAAAGATACTAGTGATGGGTGTTTCAGGCTGCGGCAAAAGCTTGATTGGTAGCCAAATTGCCCATGCTCTCGACATGCCATTTTTTGATGGCGATGATTTTCATCCACCCGCTAACGTTGAAAAAATGCGTCAGGGCATTCCACTCAATGATGTGGATCGTCAAGGGTGGTTAAAAACGCTCAACCAGCTGCTTAAAAATAATCCGACAGCGGTAATTGCGTGCTCTGCTCTCAAACCCGAGTATCGCGCCACCTTACGAGAAGGAAACCCAGAACTTGTGATTGTTTATCTCAAAGGGAATTATCACACCATTTGGCAGCGCCACCAAAAAAGATCCAATCACTACTTTAAAGGCGAAGAGATGCTCAAAAGCCAGTTTGCGACCCTCGTTGAGCCAGATGAGTCTGAAGCGCTGCATATCGATATTTCGGGCGACGCCGAGCAAGTTCTCACTCAGAGCCTTTTGGCACTAAAAGGACATTCCGTATGAGTCACTATGATATCGCCATGATTGGACTTGGTGTGATGGGAAGAAGCCTCGCACTCAATTTGCTTGACCATCAATTTAACGTTGTCGGATATGATATTTCAGCTTCTCATAGGGAGAGGGCATTCCATGAGGCAAACCAGCTCAACAAAGGGAAATATTTCTCCGCTGACGACCTAACAGCGGTCTTAAGATCGCTTAACTCTCCACGGGTCATTGCACTTTCTGTCCCGGCTGGTGCAATTGTCGACCAAGTCATCAATGAGCTCATTGAACATGGCTTAACGTCAGAAGATATCGTCATCGACACGGGCAACAGCCATTGGCAAGATACAGAGCGCCGCGAACATCATTATCACAACAAACTTCTGTTCTTCAGCACTGCGGTTTCAGGCGGAGAACAAGGCGCCCGACACGGCCCATCGATGATGGCCAGTGGCAACCAATCGGCATGGGTGCACATCAAACCTATGTGGGAAGCCATTGCCGCAAAAGTCGATGACCGTGGGCAACCCATTTCAGCGTTTTCTTCAGGTGAGCCATGTGCAGCCTACCTTGGTCCTGCGGGAAGCGGTCATTATGTCAAAATGGTACACAACGGCATCGAATATGCTGATATGCAGCTCATTTGCGAAGCGTACCATTACTTATCGCAAGTACTGATGATGTCGGCAACAGAGATCAGTGCGGTTTTTACTCGCTGGAATCAAGGCATGCTCAACAGCTACTTGATGGAGATAAGCGCCGATATTCTCGCAACCAAGGACCCAGAAACTGGCAACCCTTTGGTCGAAGTTATTCTGGATAAAGCGCAGCAAAAAGGGACTGGCTTGTGGACGGCAATTAACGCTCTTGAACAAGGCAACCCTGCCACCTGCATCGCACAAGCCGTATTTAGCCGCGCCCAAAGTGGACATAAATCGATGCGCGAAGCCGCTAGCCAACGCTATGGAAGCAGCATTAGTCACATTGAATCATCCGACAGAGCACTCAAAATTGCACAGCTCGAATCTTCGCTCTATTGCGCAAAACTCATTGCTTACGCCCAAGGGTTTGATCTTATGCGGACCAAATCCGTTCAAGAAGGTTGGCAGCTCGATTTTAGCCAAATCGCTAAAATATGGCGTTCCGGCTGTATCATTCGCGCAGGCTTTCTGCATCATATTGCCCTCGCCTACCAGCAAACGCCTCAATTAGATAACCTGCTCTTTGCTGACTATTTTCAAAAACAATTACAACACCACCTTATGAACTGGCGTCAAATTGTCGCGGATAGTGCTCTCTCTGGCTTACCAATGCCGGGAATCAGTACTGCTCTACAGTACTTTGATACGCTGCGTTGTGACGTGCTCCCTGCTAACTTATTACAGGCACAACGCGACTATTTTGGCTCTCACACATACGCTCGAATAGATCAGCCGGAGCAGAAAAAGTATCACCTAACTTGGAGTGAACAACCACGGTACCAACAAGCTATGCCAAGCTGAACAAACCATAAACATAAAAAGAATGAGCATTCGTGGATTTAGAGGTAACATGTTACCAGTAACACTTAATGTCACTCATCGATACTTACACTTATGGCTTTAAAGAAGAAAAGACCGACATTACAAGATATAGCCGACCGCGTTGGGGTCACCAAAATGACGGTTAGCCGCTGCTTACGTGACCCTGCTTTGGTCTCGGAAACCCTGAAAGAGAAGATCCAACAAGCCGTTGACGAACTAGGTTACATACCCAACCGTGCGCCAGATATTCTTTCAAATGCCAAGAGTCATGCCATCGGTGTGTTAGTCCCTTCTTTAACCAACCAAGTGTTTGCCGAAGTGATCCGCGGCATCGAATCAGCGACTGCGCCTGCTGGTTACCAGACGATGATAGCTCACTATGGATACAGTGCGGCGTTAGAAGAACAAAGCATCGCCTCGCTGCTTTCTTATAACGTTGATGCCATTATTCTTTCTGAAAACGTGCACACCGATAAATCACATAAAATGTTGCAAACCGCTGGTATTCCAATTGTCGAAATCATGGACGCCTATTCGCCAAGAATCGAGCAAGCCGTAGGGTTCGATAATTATAAAGCGGCTCAAGCCATGACGGAAACCATGCTAAAAAAAGGGTGCAGCAGCGTGGCCTATTTTGCTGCCCGCATGGATGAGCGTACCCGTTTGAAAATGGCTGGCTATCGTGATGCACTCAAAGCTCGCGACATTACTCCGATAACATTGCAAACAGAAGAAGCATCATCATTCACGTTAGGGGCGAAGTTATTAACTCAGCTGATAGAGTCGCATCCTGATGTTAATGGGATTTTCTGTACTAACGATGACTTGGCCATTGGTGCCCTCTATGAATGTCAACGCCGTGGTATTCGGGTTCCGGAACAAATCGCTATCGCGGGTTTTCATGGTCATGATATCAGTCAAGTGATGATCCCTAAGTTAGCCACGGTGATCACTCCAAGAGAAGAAATTGGCAAAGTAGCCGCCCAGCAACTCATTGACAGATTAAAAGGGAATGAGAACTGGCAGCCTTCTATCGATTTGGGTTACCGTATCGAACTGGGCGAAAGTTTATAAACAACTTTCCAAGCAGTGATCGCCATGTACAGTAGAACAGCCACCACCCTCATCTAAGCCCCACGACGTAGCTAAAAGACATGGTAGAGAGTATTCGGTCAGCAGTTCTATTGCATTGATTTAATGTGGATGACAAAGGCTCTCAAAGTCACTTGCCGCAATTTCATAGCGTCCCGATAGTTGCTGCTCAGTTAGATACGTAAGCTGCAGCTCATCATAATGGCGTTGAGACACCTCAAATTCCATTGACTCACCATCGCCAGCGCACTCAAAGTACCAATCATTCGTGTCCTCGTATCTCTCTCTGTTTCTCTCAACTCTTCCATATCGATCCGTCACTATGCTCGACCTCCAGGTATCTAAAAATGTACCCTCTTTAAAATCTTTAAGGTTGAACCATTGTGCAAACAGGAAAAACTCATAAGGTGGAATAGTTTGTTCAACCTTTTTCAACTCAGCTGGGCTTGCACAAGCGTCAAAAACAATTGTTTTTTTAAACAACTTGGAGTCCGGCTCTTCAACGAGATCAGGCACTTTAACGTTAAATGGCAGTTTCTTTTCTGTAGACACAAGGGGGGTAAGAGTCATCTTGGGCCACGTATCCGTGTCATCTAAGTATTCAGAAATCCAACCAAAAACACCGTTTCCAGCATCAATAACATCATAAGCAGGCTCTTCATGAATCTGGTCATAGCTTGAGCTATAATCGAACTCAACTTTGAACAAGAAATCTTCCATCTCTGGCTTTGCGACTCGTGAAAAGCCTCGCTTGACTGCTTTTTTGATAAGATCAACTGTCGAATCATGGCTAAGGTAAACTTCACTTAGTCCATGTCCCAAAAGTTCACCCGTTCCCGGTACCAAGAGTACATTCGGCATAGGCACTGAGAATGGACCCGTTAATTGGCGCACTAATTGAATAACAAAATCTGAGCTTGATAACACATAATCACTGTTCGGACTTAAGATTGCTGACGCAGGCGCAATATGAACCACATGAACATTGTCTTCACTATATCCAGGCTGAGATACTGCTTGTCGATACGCTTTATTTGCCCATAAGTTTCCTTGAGAATGTGCAATATAAATCAGTTTCTTGCCCTTCCACGTCAGGGAGTCACTAATTAAGTACTGTTGCATCTCTGTTAACACACTGTCTGGTGAGTCAACGTACTGAGCGAGTTGATTTAGAAATTTCGCCACAATTTTGTTCATTATTTTGCTACCAAAATCCAAAACAACCGCAGAAAAATCAATAAACAGTGAATCGATTTTTTGAATGATTGAACTGTCGCTCCTACCATTAACCAACTCCCAGAAAGCTTCCCAACGTTTAAATTGCTTCTGTTCGAGTTCCTCTGTTCTTTGATCAAAGGTTTCCGCAAAATCAGCCAGTACATTAAAAACACTACCTTCGATATAGGAATCGTTGTAAAACAGTTGGTATTCGACAGGCTCATCGTTGTACTCTGAAATATCTAGTGTTGACTCAATCCTTTTTAACCCATCAATCCCTTGTGTACGATCAGTGGCTACACCATTAAAAAAACCAATCGTATATCCATCTATTTTACAAGTATTAGCTATCGCATTTAGAGGAAGTCCTAACATTGTAAAGTACAGCATTATCGATAATTTATTCACAATATTGTGCCTCCGCCTGCAATAAGGTACTCACGCTCCCATCTTGTAAATGGTTATACGCAATATAAGCTAGAGTGCGGGCTTTGGTATTGTAAGTCAGCGCCGTCAACGTTTTGCCAGTATTTATAATGTCATCAACTGATATACCTACAAATTCCTTACATGCGATAATTTTTAGATATTTATCACCAATACGCTGCGCTTTTCTTCTATTTTCCGGCGTTTTCTCACTGAAATCATAAGAAATACTTTCTTGCTTAAAGCGAGCATTCTGTTTTATCGCATTACGCACAGGCTCAGTCACTTCCAATGCATTGATAAAGAATTCAATATCATCACGGATCCCATCGTTATTGGTATCAGGCCCAGTCAAGGAATCACTTCTATCAAGCATGGGCTCAAACTGGTCGTATAGCACACCAAATTGATCATCTATCGTCGGTTGGGCACGCAGCGTTTCAATCAGCTCCGGTGTTTTTTCTATGCCCTCTATAGGAATGGGAACGGTGGCAGTCTCATCAGATGAAGAATCTTTACAGCCTATCATTGCAACCAAAAGCGCCACTACGCATAATATTCTTTTCATATTGCACACCGTTTTATTGTGATAGAAAACCACAATAAACCATCATCAACAATTTGAATAATAAATATATTGCATGGTGATATTACGTAAATGAATGTGTATTTCGCTATTTACAATACTGTGCCTCTGCTTTTAATAAGGTAGTCACCCTACCATCTTGCAGATGGTTGTATGCAATATAAGCTTGGGTTCGGGCTTTAGTGTTGTAGGTCAGTGCTCTAAGGGTCTTACCGGTACTTCTTATGTCATCAAGCGACATCCCCACGAACCTTTGGCACGCTAGAACCATTTGGTGTTTATGACCAAGGCTTTGAGCTTTACCAATATTCTCTGGCGTTTTTTCAGTGAAGTCGTAGTAAAGGTTCTCATGTGAATAGCGAGCATTCTGTTTCAGCGCATCTCGTATTGGCTCAGTCACTTCCAATGCGTTGATAAAGAACTCAATATCATCACGAATCCCATTGTTATTGATATCGGGCCCAGTCAATGAGTCACTTCTGTCAAGAATGTAATCAAACTGCTCGTATAACACACTAAACTGATCATCTATCGTCGGTTAGGCACGCAGCTTTTCAACCAGCTCCGGTGTTTTTTCTATGCCCTCTATAGGAATGGGAACGGTGGCAGTCTCATCAGATGAAGAATCTTTACAGCCTATCATTGCAACCAAAAGCGCCACTACACATAACATTCTTTTCATATTGCACACCGTTTTATTGTGATAGGAAACCACAATAAACCACCATCAATAATTTGAATAATAAATAAATTGCATGGTGACATGATGAAAAGAAATACGTTCAATAACTAACATTAACTGTTTATTGAACTACTGTAGCAAGGCGAATTACCCAAAGCTTTCCGTAAAACGGGCAATCAAAAGATCAAGAAACACACGCAGCCTTTTAGGTTGATATTGACGGCTAAGATAAATCACATTCAAGTCAGCTCCTGCAGAGGATGTCGATGCGTTAAAGTTTTTCATATAGCCATCGAGGACCGTCACTAAACGTTCTTGTTTGATATCTTCTTGCACATCCAAAATCGATTTCAGTGCGATGCCTGCTCCATCTAATGCCCATTGCCGAATCACTTCCCCATCATCGGAGAAACGCTTTGGCAGCACAGTTATAACATTATGTTGCTCCTCGTCTTGGAAATGCCATGTTTTGAGTTCTTCATTACTTCGAACCATGGCTAGACAATCGTGCTGTGCTAAGTCTTGCGGTGTGATAGGCATGCCTTTCTTTGCCAAATATTGAGGAGAAGCGCAAAGCACTCTACGACTGGAAGCCAGTTTACGAGAGATAAGGTTGCTGTCTGCCAACTCCCCATATCGGATAACAATATCCAACCCTGACTCCGCCAAGTTGGACAGGTTGTCATTCAGGTATAAATAAGGGACCACCTCAGGATAGAGATCACTAAACTCTGACAATATTGGGGAAATATATTGTTTGCCGATGTCGCGAGGAGCGGAAATTTTGAGTGTTCCACGTACTTCCTTGGCTCCTGTTTGAAGCAAGTTTTCTGCATCTCTGACACTGTCGATGATTTCAAGACACGCTCCATGGTACATAGCTCCAGAATCCGTAAGCGAAATATGCCTTGTACTGCGATTGAGTAGCTTCACCCCATAGCGTTCTTCCAGCGACTGCAATCTTGCTGTCACCGTTGCTGGCGATAAGCCTAGTTCTCTACCTGCGGCTGCTAACCCTTGGTTCTTCACAATGCTGACAAACAGCGTCATATCCGAAAACTTGTCCACACTCCCTCCTCAAATCTCATTATTCGACTGAGATGAATAATCAATTCAAATATTACCCAATTATCAAGTTTCTTCTACTTAATATACTAAGCTCATCGAATACGATTGGATAAAAGATCATGAGAAAACTGTTTGAACCTACACAGCTAAAACAACTCGACCTGCAAAACCGTGTGGTGATGGCACCAATGACCCGAGCACGCACCAGTCAACCGGGTAATATTCCAAACCAAATGATGGCAACTTATTACAAGCAACGCGCGACTGCGGGCTTAATCATCTCTGAAGCAACCCAAATTTCTGATGACTCACAAGGTTACTCTTTCACGCCAGGCGTATACACCGATGAACAAGTGAAAGGTTGGAAAAACGTCACTCAAGCAATAAAAGAACAAGGCTCCGTCATGTTTTGTCAGTTGTGGCATGTCGGTCGTGTATCGCACCCAACATTCCAAAAAGGCCAACAACCGATTGCTCCATCAGCACTAAAACCAGTAGAAACTCAAGTGTGGATTGCGGATGAACAAGGTAATGGCAACATGGTTGATTGCGTAGAGCCTAGAGCCATGATGCTAAGCGATATTAACCGCGTTGTAAGTGATTTTGCCAATGCCGCTAAACGTGTGATTGAAGCAGGCTTTGACGGCATTGAAATTCACGGTGGTAACGGCTATTTGATTGACCAGTTCCTACGTACTAACTCAAACCACAGAACCGATCACTACGGCGGTACACGTGAAAACCGTATTCGCTTTTTATTGGAAGTGGTTGATGCAGTGAGCGATGCTATTGGTGCTAACAAAGTTGGCGTTCGACTCGCGCCTTTCATCACTTTTAAGGACATGAACTGCCCAGATATTGTTCCGACGATCCTCGAAGCATCTAAACAACTTCAAGCACGTGATATTGCGTACCTACATTTGTCCGAAGCAGATTGGGATGATGCACCAGTGATCCCAGAGAACTTTCGAATTGAACTACGTAAATACTTCACAAACACAATTATCGTTGCGGGCAGCTACACCCAAGCTCGCGCCAATGAGGTACTTGAGAAAGGTTATGCTGATTTGGTCGCGTTTGGGCGAGCATTTGTATCTAACCCAGATTTGGTGGAACGCTTGAAGCATCAACACCCTTTAGCAAAGCTGGATAGTTCAACTCTCTTTGGTGGTAATGAACATGGATACACTGACTACCCAACATACATTTGATGCAAACAAATAACGCTTAAGCGTGAGCCAACATTACTCACGCTTAGTTTGACCTAATAGATATTCCTGCAAGATTGACTGCTTCATATACTTGCTGGTTAATAATTAAAACCTGCGCCCTAAGGAGGTTATCCTTTGCAAAAATTTTTGAGTGAAGTTGGTCTATGTTCAGAAAAATCAATTACGCTGTGTTTTTGTTGTCATCATGCCCTAAAACACCTTAAACAAAATATGTGCTCTAAAGCTCTTTTAGCCTCTTATTTGCCGTACCTTAAAGCACTCTTACTCTAGGCAAATTCACAATAAAAATCTTAAGATAAGAAAGTCCAACACCTAAAATAGAACTCTGGAAAACTTTTCCCCAGCTCACAATATGTGTCAGAATGACAGTAACTATTTGATGCTGATTAAGCTGTACTCATGAAATTTAAAGCTGCTATTTTCGACATGGATGGGCTGTTGCTAGATACCGAACGGGTATGCATGCGTATTTTTAAAAAGTCCTGTGAAGTCCAAAACCTGCCTTTCTACGAAGACACCTACCTCTCTATTATTGGGCGTAATTCTGCCGGGATTGATGTCATACTCCGCAATGCTTATGGTGATGATCTTGACCGTCTTCACGATGAATGGAAACAGCGTTACAACAGTGTGGTACTGCACGAAGCCATTCCAGTCAAAGAAGGCGTGGTTGAATTGCTCGAATGGCTAAAATCACAGAAGTTCCCTATGGCGGTGGCAACATCGACACAACAAGATATCGCGTTAGTGAAGCTCAAACTAGCAGGGCTGGATAAGTACTTTGATTCCATCACTACTGGATGCGAAGTTGAACATGGTAAGCCAGATCCTGAAATCTACTTACTTGCCGCTAGTCGTTTGGGTATTCCCGCCCATCAAAGCCTTGCGTTTGAAGACTCAAACAATGGGGTACGTGCTGCTGTCGCTGCAAACATGATCACCTTCCAAATCCCTGATTTAGTCGAGCCATGTAAAGAAGTTAGAGCGCTCGGCCACCGCATTTTACCGTCAATGAAAGACGTCCTCACTACGCTCAAAGCCTAAAAAGAACTTAGGGTGCACAACGGCACCCTAAAAACCCTTAGTTAACCACAAATCGCCTAAACTAAATCGGCATAACACACACAGGCGACCCTACCTCACAGTGATACCCTGTGGCTTCGAGTTGGCCAGTATTACTATTCCTGTGATAACTGGTGAGATTATTGCTACGTTGATTGGCCACCACCAGCCATTGTTCATCATGAGACAACGCAAAATCCCGCGGAAATTGACCACCACAATCCACATCATCAACCAGAACCGGTAGGTGTTGCTGTAATTCAAAACAAACGACTTTGTTTTGCGCGCGACAAGACACATAGAGAAAACGCTCATCACGTGACATTTTTATTGCAGAAGCCGCTTCACCACTTTCGGTGTTCGGCAACAGCGGCATCTCATGAGCGCTCACCCACTTCTGCTCTTGGCGCTGCAGTGTCACTAACGTTTCTGATAGCTCACACACTACATATGCGTGGGTTTCAGTGGAATTGAAGACTAAATGGCGCGGCCCTGAACCCGCTGGCATCACAATACTTTGTAGTAACGTAAAACTGTGAGATTCGCGGTCAAATTGATAGAAGTAAATCCGATCACTGCCTAAATCAACCACAGCCAAGTGGTCACTTTGCGTTAGAAACGTCACCTGATGGGCGTGTGGCCTCTCTTGCCGTTCGGCGTTTGCCCCGCAGCCTGCAACAAACAAGCCCGCTACACATTGCTGAGCTATCCCTTCATTATTTAATAAATAGACATTCGCATTCCCAGAACCATAATTGGCTAAAGCAAGATACTGGCCTTGTGGATCACAACTTAAATGACAAGGGTAGTCCCCTTGTACTGCAATCCGATGTTCCCCCTTACTGTTTACACTGTAAAGCTGGGCGCCTTCTTGCTGAGATAACTCGCTAGCAGTGTATAGAGTTTGCTCTTCACTACACGGATGTTTACACAAGAAAGATGGATTTGTGGCTCGTAACTGCGTCCTAATATGAGCCAACTCACCGGTGGAAACATCAAGAGCAATGCGCTCAATGCCTTGACTGGCACCATCGGTATAAGTACCCACTAAAAAATGAATGTGATCTGACAATGAAACGTCCCTGAAGTCTGATGCGGAGAAAAATAAAATGCCGCCTGCATTTACAGACGGCAAATGGTTTTCCCCACAATAAGGTGAAAGTGTGACCTAGCATCCCAATCAAGGAAAAGCTATTTCACTAATGGCAATGCTTGTTGGTTTGCATCGAACAAATGACAATATTGCGCTCTCAACTCCACGTTCAGCACTTGTCCGTTATCAAGCTTTAGGTTCACCGCATCTTCACCGTCGAGCATTAAGCTAAGTTTCTCAATATGGTTAGAGTAACAATGAACGTACGACACCGCGCCTAAGTATTCCGCAACATTAATGGTCATCGGAACCACACAACTTTCCTCTTGCCATGTTTCCTGCACAAGCAAATGCTCAGGGCGGATACCAAGTGTAATGACGTCACCTGATGACAAATGAGCCCCATTCCTTGGCAAAGTTAAGGTGTAACGATCGGCAATCGTAACTGTTGTTTGTGTCGCACTGGCTTCAAGTACCGTCACTGGGATGAAGTTCATCTTAGGAGAGCCAATAAACCCCGCAACAAACTGGTTTTGTGGGTGATAATACAGTTCCAGTGGCGGCCCTACTTGCTCAACACAACCATCGCGCAGAACCACAATTTTATCGGCCAATGTCATGGCTTCAACCTGATCATGAGTCACGTAAACCATGCTGGTCGCCAATGTACGGTGCAATTCTGCGATTTGAATGCGCATGTCAACACGAAGTTCAGCATCAAGGTTAGAAAGTGGCTCATCGAAGAGGAACAACTTAGGGTTACGCACAATCGCTCGACCTATGGCTACCCGTTGGCGCTGTCCACCCGAAAGTTCTTTCGGTAAGCGGTCAAACAACTGGTCAAGTTTCAGCAGCTTCCCAGCATGGTCAACCTTCTGCTTGATTTCTTCTTTCGGCTGCTTATCAATGGAGAGTGCAAACGACATATTCTCTCGCACCGTCATTTGTGGATACAAAGCATAAGATTGAAATACCATCGCAATCTCTCTATCCGCAGGCGCTTCGTCCGTTACCTCTCGGCCATCAATGTAAATCTCCCCTGATGTTGGCTCTTCAAGCCCAGAGATCATTCTAAGCAAGGTCGATTTACCACAGCCTGACGGCCCGACAAAAGTGACAAACTCTTTATCATTGATTTCAAGGTCGATGCCTTTAAGAACATCCACTTTGCCGTACGATTTCTTAATATTTTTAAGTATTACCTGAGCCATGGTTATTCCTTAATTCCACCTTGAGTCAAACCTTGGATAAAGGCTTTTGATGCTAATAAAAACGCGATAAGAGTCGGGGCCATCATGATGATGAGTCCTGCAAACATCATGTGCCATTGAATCGCAAATTCGTTTTGAAACTCTTGTAGCCCTAAAGTGAGTGGGTACAAGTCTCGATCTTGCAAGAAAAGTAGCGGGAAGATGTATTCATTCCAAGCGCTGACAAACGACAGCAAAGCGACGGTTGCAATTGCCGGCTTAACCAGTGGCAACACAATACGCCAGTAGATCTGAAATGGCAGTGCGCCATCCACCCGAGCGGCTTGTTCTATCTCTGGTGACAAGTTTTTGAAAAATGTACTCAGAATAAACACGGCAACCGGCATCATGCTGGCGGCCTGAACCAAAATGATACCCAACAGTGAATTGAGTAAATCAAGGCTCTGTACCACCACAAACAGTGGCGCCATGGCCAAACGAAGTGGAACAATTACTCCCAGCATAAATAAGATGAAAATCAGCTTATTGCCTCGAAACTGCACTCGAGCAAGCACGAACGCCACCATGGTACTGAACGCCACGGCAAGTACGACTGTGCCTAAGCTAATGATGAGCGAGTTAAGGAAATAGCTGCTGAAATTGGCCTGCTCCCACGCACTTAGGTAGTTTTCAAAATGCCACTCTTGCGGCATGCCAAAAGGTGAGCGTATCACCTGCCCTAAATTGCCTTTAACGGAGTTAATGAATGCTAAGCCAAAAGGGAGCGCCACAATCACAGCCCAAGTGAGCAGCAAGAACTGCACGACAACTTGCTCTAACGGTTTGAGTTTAAATATACGTTCCATGACTTCCCCTATCGATTTCGCATATTGCGCAATGCCAGATAAATCGACGCAGGCAAAATCAGCACAGAAATCACCATCCCAATAGCAGCGGCCATACCAAGGTCAGCCGTACCCGAACCACCACTGGTACCAAATGCCGTACGATACTGGAAGGTACCCATAATATCGGTGGAGTAATATGGACCAGCATCAGGCCCCATCAAGATCAAGACATATTCCGCATTATTAAACACATCCACCATGGTCAGGATGGTGATCAGCACAAACGCTGGGGTCAATACAGGGAAAACTACATGGCGAATACACTGCCAGCGACTGGCACCATCCAGAACTGCAGCTTCCAGCAAGTCAGAACGTACACCGAGAATGGCAGATAAGATCAACATGATGGAGAAGCCCAGTTTTTGCCAAGACTGAAACAATGCAATGGTCGGCAGTGCCGAACTTTCATCACCTAAAAACATCAGCGGTGCTGAGATCACTTCCCAGTTCATCAACAACTGGTTCAATGGTCCACGTACATCCACAATAAGCTGACCTAAGAAAGCAACAGCGACTGCTGCAAGTGGATAAGGCATAAAAAAGAGCAGCTTATAGCCCGATTTACCTGCGGTATTCCAACTCAGCAGCAAAGCGAATGTGGTACCAAGAAGCAGGAAGATCGAAATACAAATACCAAAAAACAGCACGGTTTGATAAAACGCATTCCACAACTGTGTGCTCATATAGTCATCAGTGAGCAGCTTCGTGAAGTTATCAAAGCCGATAAATGTGGCAGGGCCAATGCCCGGCCAGTCAAAAAATGACAGCACTAATGTGCCGAACAAGGGCAAAAGGTTAAATACCCCATACAACAAGCAACCGGGGATCAACAGCAACATGTACTGGATCTTCTCTTTTTGCTTGAAGCTCAATCCTTGGGGGCGAGAAAACTCGGTCATACAGACTCCGACGCTGAAATAAGCGGCCTGAGTATCAGGCCGCTGTCCTTATTTACAGATTTTTAGCTTTAAAGCCTTTTTCAATCTCACTCGATAGGCCTTTGCTATCCACTTTCCCTGCTAAGAATTTCTGGAAAGCCGGACCAACGACTTCTTCATATTGAACATTGAACGGCCCTTTCCACGTCAGATGCGGCTGTGCCTGATTGGAAACAAAGGTGGCAGCTTCTGCCTGATGCGCACCTTGATAAGTAATGCCGTCGGCGTACGTCGATAGCTCACCAACATGATCAGCAAACAACTGCGCAAACTCTTTGGTTGCGGTATAAGCTAACAGCTTATCGGCTGCTGACTTTTTAGCACTATTGGCATTGACCAAATAAGCGCCATCGGCAAACGCATAGACCTTACCACCGGCACCCGGTACTGGCATAAGTCCTAACTTGGCATCTGGATTGGTCTGAGCAATAGTAGATAAAGGAGAGGTTGACCATAAACCATCGATGATCATTGCCGAGTCACCCAAGGCTACATTCGCACGCATGCCGTTGTAATCTTGCGCAGCTGCTGATGGGTTAATGTAAGGCTTCCACGTGGCAAACGTGTCCACTACTTTCTGGTATCCTTCCGCAGTAAATGGCTCATCGCGTGTGGCCACTTTTGCCATACCGTCACCAGATAGACCCGCTTCCAAACCAGCGCTCATCATCGCTAATGCCCAGCCCGCGCGTCCCGGTACTTCTAATGGCGTGACGCCCGCTGCTTTTAGCGTTTTCATGACCTGCTCAAACTCTTCCAAAGAGGTCGGCTCTTTGAGGTTGTGCTTATCAAAAATGTCCTTGTTGTAGATGATTTGCACGGTTTGAACCGCAAAAGGTACACCATAAACCTTACCATCCGATCCCGTTGCCGCGCCGAGTGTTGCAGGTGAAATGCCTGAAAGATCCACGGCGTCACCTACAGGTTGGATCACCCCAGCTTTCGCATATTGATCGATAAATGAAGCACCCGGACGCCCCTGAAACAGATCAGGACCACCGTCACTCTGTAAACCCAGACGTAAACGAGAGTTGTAATCCACCCCTTTAAAAACTTCGACTTTGATATCAACGTCTTTCATGTTCTTTGAAACAGCTTCCCATAGAGGACGCTCTTGTTTGCGCCATGTCCATATGGTTAGGGTTTCTTCTGCAATCGCAGAGATAGGTAAAGCAACAGTAAAGGCGGTAAGTGCTACCAGCGCTTTTACTCCATGTTTAAACTTCATCGTTCTATCCTCTAGTTAGTTTACACCGGAAACTAACCATATAATTTAGGCTATTTTTTGTTCATCACAACGATCTTGCTCACAATTAATTAACAAAATTATCAGGTAGAAATGAGAAAAGTTAACTCGGTCATGTTTTATAAATTGTAGGTAATCTGAGCTATACATTGTTGTTGCGAACTCATAGTGAAGTCGTTATAAATGAAATAATCATTTAGTTTCCACAATCAACTTAATAATGAAACCAAGCCAAAATAGTAAGATCGTCAACTTATCCAGAGTGTTAGATTGCATCTGGCGTTATAACCGCATTTCGCGTGTCGAAGTGGCGGAGCAACTCGGTTTGGATAAATCCACCATTACTAAAATTGTTGGGCAACTGACAGAAAAGGACCTGATTTCAGAGGTCACTACGAAGCCTGCTCATAGTAAAGGTGGGCGACCAAAAGTCTCATTGTCACTCAACAATGATATCGGGGTATTGGTTGGCGTAGAGTTGACCGACAGTGCGATAAATGTGTCTGTGGTGAATGTGGAATGTCAGATTGTGTATCGCACCATCATCACTTTCCAGCCAACAGATCAGGTTGACCAAGCCATCATCGAAGCACTGACCCCTGTGATGCAGCAGATCGACGCCAAGTTTGACCATATTTTAGCGATGGGGATCGGCCTTCCCGGACTAGTGAATCCGGAAACGGGTCATGTCTCTCTTTCCAACGCACTGGAGATCGAAGAGCCTCTCAATCTAGTCGCAGAGCTTAAACAGCATTTTAATTGTCCTGTTTTTATCGACAACGACGCCAACTGCGCAGCATGGGGCGAAATGATGCAGACACGGCGTGAACCAACCAATAATTTTCTCTATGTGCTATTTACGTCGCATCATCGCAATACAGAGTCTGAGCATTTGGGGATCGGCCTTGGTTTTGTGCTAAACAATAATCTGTTTTATGGCGACGATTTCTCTGCAGGTCAGTACAAAAGTGAGTTGAAATTTGAACAAGGCACTGCCGACCTCTCGCTTGTTTTACAAGAATTTGCTTCGTCATTGGTATTACTTGGACGCCTGATGAACATTCATCAAGTGATCATTGGTGGTGAAGCACAACATTATGGTGCCAGCTTAGTCTCTTACATCGATAACAAACTGTCAGCCGTGCAAGGCCCGGCAACATGGGAGCCTCATGTTAGTTTTTCAACGTTAGGCACCCAAGCTGTTTCCGCTGGTGCGGCAGCGATGGCATGGCAAAAACTTATTATTGAAGACATTGCGCTGTTTAGCGTACTGCCCTCTTCCAGCTGTACTTAATCGAGGTCAACATGGCAGACGTCTCCCTCTCCCCTTCTCTGTTTCCAGCACCAAAATCTATCACTTACCTAGCGGGCAAATGTTGTACTGATTTCTCTGAAAGTACCATCCCGAATCAATTTGGGGCGCGCATCTCTTCACCCATGGTTGAGTATCAACTGCGTCTTGATCTAGACGACCAAGCATTTGGTCTTCGTATATCTTCGGATCTGATCCTTATCCAATATATCGATGAAGAAGGTATTTTCTACGCCCATCAAATACTGAGTCAATTGTTTGCTCAATGTGGCACTCGGTTACCCTGTCTGGACTTGGTTGACCAACCCGATTTTCCGCAGCGTGGCATTATCCTTGATGTTAGCCGCGATAAGATCCCGACCATGGAGACCTTGTTTTCATTGATCGACTTCTGGGCGAAGTTACGGATTAATCAGCTTCAGTTTTACACTGAACATACCTTCGCCTATCAAGATCATCGTACGGTTTGGCAAGGATACGACCCCCTGACACCAGAACAAATTCAGTTATTGGATGAGTACTGCAAAGAGCGAGGCATTGAGCTAATCCCTAACCAAGCCACGTTTGGCCATATGGAGAAGTGGCTTTGTCATTCGGACTATCACCATTTGGCAGAGCAAACATCCGGCTTTTACGATCAAAGGGGAGACTATCGCCCAGAATCCTTTGGGTTAAACCCTGTCTCGCCTGAGGTACCCCATTTTATTGCAGAGTTATTGGACGAACTGCTGCCTAACTTCAACAGCAAAACACTCAATATTAACTTTGATGAAACCATGGATTTAGGTGTCGATGGTAGCAAGGCCGCGTGTGAGTCCCTCGGTCAAGGTCAGGTCTATTTGAACTACCTGATAGAGTTACTCAACATTGCCCATGATCGTGGCATGTATTGCCAAATTTTCAGCGACATGCTGTTTCGCTATCCTGAAATTCTCCCTCACTTGCCAAAAGAGCTGGAGCTGCTTAACTGGGGTTACGAAGAAGATCATCCCTATGATCAAGAGCATGAAAAACTGGCCCAGTTCGGTTACCCGTTTCAGGTGGTTGTTTCAACCAATACATTTGCCTCGGTCGCTGGTCGTTGGCAGGCCGCCAAGGTTCATATGCGTCGTGCGGCACGCTCTGCGTTGAAGTACGGTGGACAGGGTTATCAGATCTCAGAGTGGGGCGACATGGGGCACGCGCAGCAATTTTCTACCGCGCTACCTGCCTATGTATTTGGTGCTGCAATGGCATGGGGAGAGGCTCAACACCAAGATGTTGACGTGTCCCAAGTATTAGCTGACTTTTGGGGCAACGCCTATCATGATCTCACCGACATTATGCTGGAGATGCAAGATGCTTATCTCAGCTCTGGTGTCATTACACCAAACTGCGCCTTTTATGGCCCATTTGTGTTTGACCAAAAATCCCGTCGTCATATTCGTCGCGCTCAAATTGAATCACCCCAAGTGATGCTGCGCAGCATCGAGCAACTGAATGAGATAGAGAACCGAATCAATCAGCACCCAGACCGTGTGTTGAAACAAGAGCTATTGTGGACACTCAAGGTCATGAAACTGGCCACCAACATAGCCATCGGTTACGCCATACATCAATGCCGAGAAGTCGAAGCCTTTCCTGTGGCACTGAAACATCAATTACTACCATTGTTGAACGAGATCGAAGCGCAATACACCACGTTATGGCAGCAAAAATTCCGTCTTGGTGGATGCCAACAAAGTATGGCTAGATTGCACTATTTAAAGCAGTTACTCACTGATTAGATCAATTTCGATTAACGCCGCTCCCGACGCCCCAAAAAAGCCCCCGATACATTATCGGGGGCTTTGCTATCCGGCTTAGTTGACCAGTTCAACCGCTTCACGCACCAGTCGGCCTATCTCATCCCACTGCTCATTTTCAATCAGTGTAGGTGCCACCATCCATGTACCACCACAACAAACCACACGGTCAATGCTGAGATAGTCATTGACGTTATTTTTGCCAATACCACCCGTAGGCATAAAGCTAACGTCAACATAAGGTGCAAGTAACGATTTCACCATGGCTACACCACCCGAAGCTTCCGCCGGGAAAAATTTCAAAAAGCTCAGCCCTAATTCTAAGGCTTGCTCTACCTGACTTGGGTTGTTAACACCAGGAACAATCGGCATGCCGATCGCTTGGCAACGTTTCACCGTGTTGGGGTTCAGTCCCGGAGCCACAACAAATTCGGCTCCTGCTTGCTGGGCTTGTTCTATCTGCTGGGGAGTTAATACTGTGCCAGCACCCACACACATCTCTGGGTAAGCGTTACGCATGGCTTGAATGGCTTCTGCCGCCGCTTCAGTACGGAACGTCACTTCAGCAACGGGCAGACCGTTTTCAACTAACACCTTCGCCAGTGGGATCGCATGTTTAACCGAATTAATTTGGATCACAGGGATCACTTTGAATTGTTTAAGTTTATTGAGTATTTCTTGAGTCATTTCGATTTTCCAACCATCGGTCGGTTTGGGGTTTGATATGCACCATCGCTGAATTGGGAATAATGGCACCAGCGTATTGAATCACAATAGATGCAAGCTGATGTCCTAGCTTCGCCGCCTCTTCACCATCGTGCCCAGCCAGCCTACCGGCTAAATAGCCAGCAGCAAATGAGTCACCAGCTGAGCAAGTATCAACAACATACTCGACCAAAACCGCAGGCACCTGAGCTCGTTTAACCCCTTCGTTTCTGGCTTCTATCACTTCACAAGGCTTATCGCCACGTTTGATCACGACTTCTTGGCAACCAAAACGTAAGCAACGTGTTTCGACACACTCTTGTTCACCCCAGACTTTCCAGTCATCTTCTTCGGTGATCAAGGCTATGTCGACCAGTGGTAACACCTTGCCATACCACTCCCTTGCTTGCTCTGAAGACCATAATTGTGGGCGAAAATTATTATCAAAAATGACTTTACCACCGTTTGCAACAAACTGACTCATTGCTCTGAGTAAACGCGCTCGTGAAGCGTCATTTAAAATCGCAAGGCTGATGCCACTGATATATAGCCATTGGATGTCATGCTCTGCAATGGCTTGCTCCAGTTGGTTTAATTCATTGCCACCAAAGTAATGCTTCACTGCGGCACTATCACGCCAGTAATGGAAGTGACGTTCACCTTGTTCATCTGTCTGTACCATGTACAAACCGGGCAACTTACCTGCAATGCGAGCAACCAAAGTCGTGTTAATCCCTTCTTGCTGCCAAGCATCCAACAACTCTTGTGAAAGCTCATCCTTACCCAGTGCTGTGGCATAAGACACTTTTACTCCACATTTCTGGGTTAAACGAGCAAGATACAGGGCAGTATTTAACGTGTCGCCACCAAAGCCTTTTTTGAGCGGCGTGCCGCTCAGTTCCACCATGCACTCACCAAAAAACGCAATATGGGGACATTGTGAACTATCCATGTTTATCGGGAATCCTTTTTAGATAACGAAGGGGAAGAAAAGAGCGCCGAGAAATATTAACAGGGACTAAATATAACCCAGCGCTCATGATTATTATCATTAAGAGGGGGAGAAAACTAACGGCGATCGTCGCGGTAACAAGTGACATCCACTTCCACTTTCACATCCACCACTAAGTCACACACCATACAAATCCGAGCTGGCGGATGCGCACCAAAAAACTCTTTGAAGACTTTATTAAACGACTGGAAATAGCGTGAATCAGTCAATACCACTTTCACGTGCACCACATCCTCTAAGCCGTAACCTGCTTCCTGCATGATGTCGACACAGTTTTGGATGGCTAGGCGAGATTGGTCAACAATACCACCCTCAACCACTTCTCCATCCGTCATCGGTGTTTGTCCTGATACATATAAAAAGCCACCAGCTTCAGTTGCTCGAGCAAAAGGAAGATGCTGCCCACCCGTACCAACACCACCTTCAACACCATAACGTTTAATTGCCATTTTCTTTCTCCAGATTTTCTCTCTAGTCATTCACTGTGTTTCAAAACGCGCCAATTTAGCTGCGATAAATAAATACACCATGTCTGTTATCGGTGACCTCACCTTTTGCATAAGATAATTCACCGTTTACAAAGACAGATTCAATGCCTTGCGCCATTGAGATCGGATTCTCAAATGTCGCTGTGTCTTTGATTGTCTTTGGATTAAATAACACTAAGTCGGCGTGTGCCCCGATGTGGATCGCACCCCGCCCTTTTAAGTTGTATCGCTTAGCCGACATTCCGGTCATTTTGTGGATAGCTTCACTTAACGAGAACAGCTTTTCTTCTCGACAATAATGCCCAAGTACTTTGGGGAAGGTACCCCACAAACGGGGATGAGGATGAGGGTCGTTCGGCAAGCCATCTGAGCCCACCATAGTGAGGCGATACTTCAATACCCGCTTAACGTCTTCTTCATCCATACAGTGATACACCGCACCCGCAGGTTGCAGTGCTTTTGCTGCCTCCATCAGCGAAAGATCTAACGCTTTCGCAACGGCTTTAAGCGTTTTACCCGCCATGTCAGGCATCGGCTCAGACCAAGTAATAAAGATATCGAAATCCTCAGTGACTTGCTTTAAGTCCAAAGTGGAAGAGCTGGCTGAATAAGGATAACAATCACAGCAGACGTCTTGATGCTGAGCAACGGTATCCATCAAATCAAGGATCTCTACCGTTCTTCCCCAGTTCCCTGCCCCTGCACATTTGAGATGAGAAATCACCACAGGCACACGAGCATGACGGCCAGTTTCAAATGCTTCCTGCATCGCTTCCATAATGGCATCAAACTCTGTGCGCATGTGGGTGGTATAAATGCCACGATGCAGTGCCAACACTTCTGCTAGCCGCATCACTTCATGCGTCGTGGCTTGCTTGGCGCTAGCGTAAGCAAGCCCTGAACTTAACCCAAGCGCCCCTTCCGCCATCGCTTGATTTAACATCACTCGCATGGCAGAAATTTCATCATCACTCGCCGTACGATCGAGCCTATCCATCACGCTATTACGTAGCGTAGTGTGTCCAACCAAAGCCGCAACATTCACCGCAGGCTGCGCTTTCTCAACCGCTTCTGCGTAACTTGCAAACGTTGGGTACTGAAAATCGTGTTGGCTTCCGAGCAAGTTCATTGGATCGGGCGGCTCTGCCGTCAATACCGTTGGACTCGCGCTGATACCACAATTTCCTACAATCACCGTGGTGACACCTTGGCTGATCTTAGCGATACATTCAGGAAAACGAATCACATTGGTATCATCGTGGGTATGGACATCAATAAACCCCGGAGCGAGCCCGAGCCCTGTGCCATCAAGGGTATTTTTTGCTTGCCCATCATAAAGAAGCCCCAGCTGTTCGATACGGCCATGATGAATAGCGACATCCGCGATAAACGAGTCTGCGCCGGTGCCATCAAAGACTTCAACGTTTTTAATAATTGTATCGAACACCATGCTTATACCGTTTATTATTCAGATGGCTTTTATCATAAGAAATCCCTTATCTGATTCAGTGATAACACACACAAAATAAAATCAATTATTTGATACTTTCTAACATCAAAAGTATCATTTATCTCAACAAAATAATAAAAACAATAAGTTACACAATGTTAGATACTAATATCTAGAACAGGAAACGACACAATGCATGATAAAAACTATCATGCCGACCACCTTACCTCTCCTTGCTGCGGTGAAAAAGGTCAGGCATATTCCGAGCAAAGCCACAATGATTTCCGTTTAACTCATGATGAGATTTCATTGCCAGCTGCGGTGATCAAGCAATCGGCTCTGGAGAACAATCTCCAATGGATGCAGCGCTTTGCCAATAAACATCAAGTGAAACTCTGTCCGCATGGTAAAACGACCATGACACCAAACTTCTTCCGTCAACAGCTTGAACATGGTGCGTGGGGCATTACGATTGCGACGGCTGCGCAGGCTCAAATCGCGGCACAAGCGGGGGCGAAAAATATCATTATGGCTAACCAGTTGGTTGGTGCCGCCAATATGGCCATTATCTCTGGCTTACTGAGTAATCAAGACATTCATTTTTATTGCTGCGTTGATTCGGCACGCAATGTCGATGCGCTCAATGCCTTCTTTGCACAGCACAATCAAACTCTGACCGTATTGATTGAGTTTGGCGTACCCGGTGGACGTTGCGGCTGTCGGAGTGAAGAAGATGTGGTGACATTGGCAAAACACATTGCCACTCAAACCAATATCAAGCTCGCAGGTGTTGAAGTCTATGAAGGTGTCATTCATGGTGATAATGCAGAAACGCGAGTACGAGAGTTCGTAAACGCCACGCTTAACGTCACGAAGCAACTGGTCAGTGATGGCCTGATAACAGGAAAGCCAATGGTGACTGGCGCTGGTTCAGCTTGGTATGACGTGGTTGCGGAATGCTTTGCTCACCTAGTCGATTTCGATGCGGTGATCCGTCCGGGGTGTTACATCGCACATGACACCGGCATATACATGGATGCCCAAAATCAAGTGATGCAGCGAGCTCAACAAAATCAAGGCACTGCATGTGAAATAGGTGGGGATTTAGAATCAGCCTTGGAAGTGTGGGCACACATTTTATCTAAACCTGAACAAGGCAAAATGGTGGCAGGCCTCGGTAAACGGGATGTCGCTTTTGATGCGGGACTGCCTATCGCTCAGCGCGCGTACCGTAACGGACAACCTATCAGTGTGAAAGGCATGACCTCAATTGCGGTTATGGATCAGCACACATTTATTGAAACCAGTGCAGAATGCGAACTCGATGTGGGGGATATTGTCGCCTTCTCAACATCACACCCCTGTTTAACGTTCGACAAATGGCGCTCCATTGCTATCTGCGATGACGATTATCAGGTGACTCACTGGGTTGAGACCCGATTTTAGTGACGCAAACGGTGAGTATTCATATGCAATTGCGTATAATCTCAGGTTAAACGAGAAGATACGCATATTGCCTACCCACCATAGATAACATAGGTTCCATAGTGAGTTTAGAAGTCGACATTATTTCCCAAATCACCGAGCGATATAGCACGCTGCGTGAGGCGGAAAAGAAAGTAGCCAAGCTGGTCATGGATGATATTCAACAAGCGGCAAACGCCAGTATTACTCAACTGGCTGAGCGTGCAAAAGTCAGTGAAGCGACCATCACTCGCTTTGCCAAAGCAATCGGCTGCAAGAACGTCCGTGATATGAAAATCAAGCTGGCACAGTCACTCACTATTGGACAACGCTTTATTCTTGAGCCACCCGACCAAGGCGGATACCAAGGAATTTATGAATCGATAAAACAAACGCTCGATCTCAACCGCAACTTGATCAACGAAAACAGCATTAACACTGCAGTCGAATGGCTACACAATGCGAGACAAACCATCTGTATTGGCATGGGTGGTGGCTCGACCATCGCTTCTCAAGAAATGCAGCACCGAATGTTCCGATTAGGCTATCCGGTCGTGTCATACAATGATGGGTTATTGGCTCGCATGGTAGCAGCAACTGCCGACAATAAAGATGTACTCGTGGTGATTTCTGCTAGTGGCTACACCCCAGCAATCCAAGACGCTGCACAACTAGCCAAAGAATATGGCATCAAAGTGATCGCCATTACCCCAAGCCATACGCCATTAGCAGAACAAGCCGATCTCGTGTTGCCGATCGTCCACCAAGAAACCGACTTTATCTATAAACCATCCGCCTCTCGTTATGCCATGCTCGCGCTCGTGGACGTAATTTCCATGGCACTGGCTGTGAATCACAAGCGACGTTCACGCGATAAGCTACGCCGACTCAAAGTGGCACTTGACTCCCATCGAGGAGGTGGTGACAGGCAACCTCTCGGCGACTAGCTCACTACCGTTACCCTCTCAAAAGGGATGGCAACCAAAGCACGATAGACGGAAGGTAAGTCACGAGCATCAGCACAATCACCATGGCTGAATAGAAAGGCAACATTTGCTTGGCAGTCGTCTCTATTTTCACTTTTCCTATGCCACAGCCGACCATGAGCGAGGTTCCGACCGGGGGCGTACACACGCCAATCCCCAAGTTAAGTAGCATAATGATGCCAAAGTGGATCGGATCAACTCCGATACTCTGTGCAATCGGCAGTAAGATGGGAGTGAGGATCAGAATAAGCACGCCCATGTCCATCAGCATACCCAATACCAGTAACAGAATATTGATGGCTAAAAGGATCATGTTACGGTTATCGGACAAGCTAAGAATCCAATCAGCCAGCAAAGAAGGCACGCTGAGAAATGAGAGTAGATAACCAAACGCTGAAGAGGTCATGATGATCGCTATCACCATGGAAAGTGTTTTCATGGTGTCGCTCATGATGCGCTTCATTTTGGTGCGGTTCACGCTCTTATACACAAAGAAGGTCACTAACAAGGCGTAAGCCACAGCCACGGCCGCCGATTCCGTTGCGGTAAATATCCCAAGCACAATACCGCCAATAATAATGGCGATGGTGAATAAGCCAATTGACGCTTCACCCGCAATAGCGACACCTTCCCTTAACGTGTATTTATTGCCTTTGGGGTGGCCATGACGCACAGCAAGATAAGCGCATAAGGCCATCAAAGACATGCTAAGCAATAGACCGGGTACATAACCCGCAACAAATAACTGGCTGATCGGCAGGCCACCAGCGGCCAACGCGTAGTAGATCATATTTTGGCTCGGCGGGATCAATACCCCTTGGACTGAAGACGTCACCGTCACTGCAACAGAGTATTCTCCGGGATAACCACTGCGCTTCATTGCGGGGATAAGAAACGAGCCGATTGATGCCACATCCGCCACCGAGGAGCCGGAAATGCCGCCGAAAAAAGTGCTGGCAACCACATTTCCCTGAGCCATTCCACCACGGAAACGGCCCACCAACACCTCAGAAAAACGCACCAAGCGATCAGAAATGCCCCCTTCGGTCATCACACTACCGACCAAAATAAAAAAGGGCACGGCTAAAAAAGTAAAGCTGTACATACCATTGACCATTCGCTGGGCAATCAGCATTAATGGTAAATCGATGTACCATGCAGTCAACACAGAGGAGACACCAAGCGCAAATGCAATCGGCACACGAAGTAACATCAGCCCTAAGAAACTACCAAGCAACAGCAAAATTCCAGCTTGTTCAACAGTCATTACTTTTTACCTCATGTTCTGTGACATCTCCGGTCAGCAAATTCGTCAGCGCATTCATGACCATTAACAAAGCCCCTGCAACTGCTGAGTAATAGAGTAATTTTTTTGGTAACCCCGACGCGGGCAGGATTTGCGCCCCCGCAATATCCACCAAGGTTTGTGCATTAAGCAGCAGTACCAACGCAAAACCACAAACGCAGCAGTAGGCAAAATAATCCAATCCTCGACCTATCATTGCTGGGACTCGGTCTCTTAAATAGACAATCGCCACATGAGAATGAGTTCGAACACCAATGGCTATCGACAACATGCCATACCACACCAGAAATAAGAGCATTACTTCTTCTGACCAACTGGTGGGCTGATTAAACACGTAACGAAGGATCACTTGCCCTACCGTGATCACCACAATTAACTCCAATAACCGGTAAGCAATCCAGCCAATGATGGCGTTGAGTTTGTCTATCCATTGCGTCATATTATTCCCTACATATCCCGTGAGGCGATGCATTGAGAGAGTGCTTCTAGCCCAAGCGCTGAAGCACTCTGATGGCGATTATTTTACCGCTTGGATCTGTTCCACCAGCGGCAGCAATTTCGGAAACTGTTCATAAACGGGTTGAACTGCTTGTTGGAATGGTGTGTTATCAATCACCGTTACTTTCACGCCAGCGGCAATGACTTTTTCTTTCGCCTCGATATTGGCTTTAAACATCAACTCTCGCTCAAACAACGCCGCCTCTTTCGCTGCTCGGCGGATGGCATCTCGTTGATTCTTTGGCAAAGCATCAAACTTCTTCTTGTTCATGATAAGAATCGCAGGAGGACTTAAATGGCCATCTTCCACATAGTTTGGCGCGACTTCATAATGGCCTGATGTCAGGTAGCTTACATAGTCATTTTCAGCTCCATCAATCACACCAGTTTGCAAGCTTGAAAAGACTTCACCGTAGTTCATCGGCGTTGCAACACCGCCGACAAGATCCACCATGCGAATCGATATAGGCGACTTCTGGACACGGATTTTCAGCCCTTTCATGTCTTCAATCGACTTCACTGGTTTGCTTTCACGCGTATAAAAACTTCGCGTGCCTGCTTCCATGTAGTCAAACGCCACCAGCCCATATTCAGCCATATCTTCACGTACTTTTAGACCCACTTCGCCATCCAGTACTTTGTATTTGTGCTCCGTATTTTTAAAGATATATGGCAGCGTGAATACGCCAACGCTTGGAGTAACATTCGCCAATGTCACACTGTTTACTCGAGTTAAATCAATGATCCCAGCTTGAGTTTGCTCAATGGTTTCACTTTCCTGCCCTAATTGAGCCCCGGAGAAAACCTTAACTTTGACTTCACCGTCAGAATACTTTTCCGTTAGCTCGGAGAACTTATGCATCGCAATCGTAACAGGGTTGGACTCTGGTTGATTCTCTGCCAGTTTTAGCGTCACAGCAGCAGCATGGTGTGCAGACAGCAGCGTGAACACTGCCGTTGTCTGCACCAGTACGTTTCTCAATTTCATATCCTTTGCTCCATGTAAGGTGTCGTTATGTCGGTTTCATACCAGCAAAAAAGAAACTACAAGTGGATTGTCCAACCACCTATATAAACGGTAGTTAATCTTGGGCCATCTGGTGTGTTCGCCCAATGAAGAAACTCCGCATCGTCTCCTTGAACTGGTAAAGTCTTCGTTTGAGAAAGAAGGTAAAGTGGGTTATGTCGAGTCATTTGCAAAATGGTGCTCAAGTCGTATCCGCACCAGCGCATGACGTCGTTTACCATGCGATCCATACGTGCAGAAGAGCCTGCAAAATACGGCGATCCGGGTTCACGGACTACACCATCTGCACACAACTCAATTTCACAGTCTCCCAAGTGGAAAATACCCGGAACTTGTGATGAACCAGCAGCGGCTGTTGCATCCGTTGTCAAAATGGAATGCTCTGGTGTTTTGGCACGCAGCCACAGCTTCAATAGTTCGGGTTTTACATGATGGCCATCAGCAATAAAGCTTGCGAACAGTCGTTCTTCCGCCAGCTGGGTCATCAGTGGGTTGTCCACTTTATGCAGTTGATGAGCTAATCCATTGCCCAAATGGGTAGACAACAGTGCCCCCACATTCACGGCTTGCTGTATTGTCTGAGGATCAGCGGCAGTGTGACCCAACGCCACTGTAATCCCTTGTGCCTTCAAATAAGGGATGAGCTGGAGTACACCCTCTATTTCTGGCGCTACTGTCATCAACAAAATAGGTTTAGTAATGAGCGATTGCAGCTTAGCAACCAAACGTTTTGAACCTGCAATCATCGCCTGTTTCGGGTGCGCACCAACAAAGCCTTCCTGAGGTGATAAGAAAGGCCCTTCAATGTGATAGCCCATCACCATATATGGCGCGAGTTGGCTTTGCTGAACGGCATGGTCCAATGCAGAAAGCAGCTGACACAATTTCTCTTCTTCAGCCGAAATTAGGGTTGGCAAACATCGAGTAACCCCTGTTTCCAGCATTGCCATAAGGGCACTATCCAGCTTCTCTGCCGTTAACCCAGGGGAATTAAAATCGACACCGTTAAAGCCATTCACTTGAATGTCCACCAAACCCGGAGTCACAACCGTTTGGTGAGCGTTATCTGCTTGGCTCCAAGGGTGCTCAACAGAAACTTGTTGTACCTTTCCATCTGCGCCAAAGCGATAACGCATCTTGGGAACAGCATGACCACTAAAGACAACCAGCTCTTGCTCTTGATTCAGCGGTTTCAGTGCTTCTTTACTCTCAATCTTCATCATTAGCCTATTTTGTTAATGCGCTCGCCGCGTCTTGGTCGAGAAAAACATGCACAGACGGGTGCTGTTGTAAGACTGAGGCCGGATGCTCTGGTGTTACTGCTCCTTCAAAGCACTGCTGCACGGCCAGCGCTTTGCGCTTTGATGGCACAGTACAGACAATCGTGCGGCTTTTTAGGATTTGCTGAATCGACATCGAGATAGCGAAACTTGGTACCTTATCGAGAGAGCTGAACCACCCTTCTCCTAACTGCTGGCGACGGCATGCTTCATCCAACTCAACCACAATGTATGGCTCCGTCACATCAAAATCTGCTGGTGGATCGTTAAACGCCAAATGTCCATTTTCGCCAATGCCGACAAATGCAACATCGATAACCACATTTCCAATGAAACTGTTCAACCTTTCTAACTCCGGCTCCAATGGCACAGCATCCGCATTGACGTAGGTAAACGTTTTTAAATTTGGGAGCTTATCGGCAACACGCTCTTTCAGATAGCGTCTAAAACTGGCGGGGTGCTGAGATGACAGCCCTACATATTCATCTAAATGGAAAATAGAGACTTTTGACCAATCAATTCGTGGATCGGTAATCAACTTAGACAGCATAGAAAACTGGCTCGTACCCGTTGCTAAAATGATGTTTGCAAAGCCTTTTCTCTCAAGAGTTTGGCAAATCATATCCGCACCAGCTTGCGCTGCTGCATTCCCCATTGAAGCTTCATCCAACCATGTTGATATGTTCATACTTCAATCTCTCCCTACATTCATCGCCTAAAAGTGATTAATTAATCGCCACCCTCTCATTAATTACACTTGCTGTAAATAACTATTTTTTACACAATCCGTAAATAAATCATTCGAAAAATGGTGTACTGTTTTAGGCCTATCTCGATGACGTTAGCTAACCCCATAACATTATTGACAATTTAGTTATCAAACAGCTCACGGTAACCGATATTAACCATGCTCAAAAAAACATCTATTTTTTGAAGGGAATCACAACGTAGGTAGCGCAGGATGAATAACGAAACGGCATTTGATTTAACGTTTAATCAGAGATTGGCTTCATTACTCCAGCGACAAGAAGAAAACATTACCCCGCTGTCGGAAAAGCGTAAAAGCCTGTTATTACGTGCAATTTCTTGCCAAACCTCACCCACTCGAAAAAGCTTAAGTAGCGAGTTTAAACTTCGTCCTGCAACGGTTACTGAACTGGTGGGAGAACTGATTGAACTGAACTTGGTGCGCGAAGATAAGACCATCAACCCATCAAAGCCGGGCCGGCCAGAAGTCTACCTTCATCTTAATGAACGGGCCGCATCTGCGATTGTTATCACCATTGACTCTCTCACCATCAATGCACATTTGATCAACCTCAAAGGTCAAATCGTTTGCCATGCCAGTAAGACATTAAGTGACCATAGATTGTCGAATCAGGATATGTTGGAGCAATTTGAAGTACTGGCAACAACACTGCTTAACAAAGCCCCCGAAGAAAACGTGGTCGGCATTGCCTGTTCCGTTCCTGGGTTAGTCGATGAGCATAATGTGTGTTGGGTATTCTCAAATCGATGGCCTCAAATCAGCCACCTATCATTTGATGCCTTGGCACAACAAACTCGCCTACCGGTTCGCGTTGCGAAAAACCTAAATAACGAACTGCGCGCTCGATTGCTGCGCCACCCAGAACATGCGCAAGAATCAGTACTCAACATACACTGGGGTTACGGAATTGGCACCTCCTATGCCTTGCGAGGCGAAGTACTCCACACACCAACAGGTGGATTTGGGGAGTTGGGGCAGACTACATTGACGGTAGGCGAAGAGACACCTTCAATAGAGTCGGTAGCGTCATTAAGAGCGATGGAAGCGGCGCTGCGCCAACGCTATCAAAATGTACCGAATAATGAGGCAGACTTTGTTGATTTCTTCCAAAGCCATAACACACTTGAGGTACCGAATATTATTCAGGCCATTCAGGTCATGAGCACAACGCTAAGAAATGCTTTTCTTACCCTGTTTCCACAAAAGATCATCATCACAGGACCACTGGCTCAAAGCTCAGCTATTTTTGAACAACTAAAACAAACCTTTGTTGAGCAACTGCCTGAATTCGCCCGTGAGCACGTCTCCTTACAGGTTGGACAACGGGCGAAAGCAGATGAGATTTTTGGTGCTGTTTCACCACTCTTTCAATCTGCAATCAAAGCGCGACTTTCCTCTAGTCATAAGAAAACTTAGTCTCGAGCAGCACAACTTAAACCTAAACAGCCCTGTTCTTTGACAGGGCTGTTTTTTTATTGCTTTAGCATTACCACTTCATTTCACCCATGCTCACTTTAGCACCGATGAGTAGGCCATCATCGGCTTCGAATTGTGGGTAGGTTTTGGTGATTTTCTCTACCAGCTCTTTCGAGTTTTTCGACTGAGCGACAAACCCATCATACGCTCTGAGATAGTCACGTCCGAATGTTAATGCCTCAATACCTTTTGGTTCCTCACCCACGTAATGACCCGGGATCACACGTTTAGGATTCAAGTCAATCATCGCTTCCATGGTTTGGATCCATGCTTTTCGATCATCTTCCGTCGGAGAATCAGCCATCCAAATATGGCTACCTGCTGAAACCGCAACACCACCAAGGATAGTTTTTTGCGATGCAAGCCAATAGTACGCCTGATGGGTCCCTGCTTCTTTCAGTTCAATGGTTTCACCATCAAATTGGATATCACCTGCAAATACTTTAGGGACATATATCTGGCTTGGCGCGTTATCCGCTAAAATTGGCCCCCAGTATTCAATTTTCTTCTGCTTGGTTTTGTTAATGTGGTCAACCACACTTTGCGTCGCATAGATTTCTGCTTGTGGATAAGCTTTGACTATCGGCTCTAATCCAAAATAAAAATCAGGATCACCACCAGTAATATAAATCGCTTTAAGTGGCTTGTTCGACTGCTGGATCAACTCGACCAGTGCTTGACCTTCCTTAATACCAAACTGAGCATCAAACAGAATGACATCGTTTTTGCCTTCAAGCACGGTCGAAGTGACTGGAAATATCGCGCTGTCTTGCGGGTTGTAAGTGGTCAGACGAATCTCTGCCATCGCCAAAGTGGAAACCATCAGACTTGATAGTGTCATTGCTATTGTCGCTTTCATCTTGTTTACCTCGTTAACTGGGACAAGGCTTACTCTAGTGATTTCAGCGCAGGAAAATAGGCAAAGTCTCACGCATAACTTGTGCAAATAATGCAATAATATAGCTAAGAAAATCAGGGAACTATTTCATATTTCACACATCTAATGGCGTTTTTACGAATCAGTTCCACAGCGGATCACCTTCCATCCGCTCCACAACAAAATCGATAAACTGACGCAGTAATGGGGTCACTTGCTTGCGGTTGGAATAGACAAGATGCACACCAAGTTGCTTTGGCTCCCAATCAGTCAATAGTGGCTGCAAGTGCCCGGATTCAATGTATGGCTGCGCCGCCGCGACGGGTTGCATGCTGACACCATGGTGCTCTAATGTGGCTCGCAATAAGATGTTAGAGATGTTTGCCGTAAGGTGACCCATCACTTCAACTGATTCTGGAATACCTGCTTTTTCAAACAGCCATTCTCCTTTGCCAAAATAGCTAAAGCTCAGACACTGATGCTGGCGCAGTGACTGTAACGTTTCAGGCCAGCCATTTTCTTCGAGGTATTTCGGCGTGGCAACGACAACAGAGCGGCACACGCCTACCTGCCGAGCCACAATATTAGGGTCGAGATCATTGCTGATCCGCACCGCAAGATCGATACCTTCTTCAACCAAATGTACACTGCGATCAGCAACCACCAAATCAATAGCAACTTTCGGCCATAAGCGACAAAAATCATTAATCGCGCTGAGAAGAAAAGCATCAATCATCGAATAACTGCTGGTAATACGCAGCCTGCCAGAGAGCGTATTGTGCTCCTTATCGACAATAGAATGAATGTCGTCAGTTAAATTTAAGATCTGATAAGCGCGCTCTAGTGTCTGCTCCCCAGCTTCTGTCAGGCTCTGTTTTCTGGTAGTGCGATGCAATAAGCGAGTACCGACCCACTCTTCCAATACCGTCAGATAACGAGACACTTTGGTGCGCTCCATATCCAAATGATTTGCTGCACCAGATAAACTGCCTTGTTCGACAATCGCTACAAACACTTTTAACGCGCTAATTCTGTCCATATATCCAATCTAACTTATGAAACCAATGCTCAATTTAGCTTTCGCCACCCCGTGACCTGCGCATTGAAAAAACCACACTCTTGTAGTGCCCTGACGATGGTCCCTTTCTGGCGCAGAATGTTAATTCCACGATCCAGTACTTCAGCAAGACGTTCACTGTTTGGAAAGCTGCGCGACAGAATAAAATGACGTGATCCACTGAGTCCAAGCTTCACACCCTCAATTGGAAGGAACCGGTAACCCCGCGCCTCAAAAGATAAATCTTTACTGCCTTGAAACGGTGCCAATAAAAAATCTACCCGGTTATGTACCACCATTTCAACCATACTGCGCCAATCTGTCACATTGATTAAGTTTGTTAAGGGCAATTCAGAGAGGGTGTTCCAATCACTGACCCATTGCGAACTGCTCACGGCTGCCAGCTTTTCTATATCAATGCGATATTTTTCATCCAAAAGATCGTAACGCGTGCCTACCGTATATAGACCCGCTTCAAATTCACCATGACGAATCACTGGCGCACTCACCCACAACAAATCTTTGGTATCATTCGCCACAGAATCCCAAACCGTATTTGCCGCCATGGCATAGCCATGCAGCATAACCATGCGCCGCATTCGCTCGGCACCAGGTGCAATGTGGAATTGCAGCTCAACTGGCAGCCCACCCAACGCGAATGCTTGTTGAAGTAATACGATTTCGACGGTACTCCGACGAGCTTTGATACCACCAAACTGATTGATGGTCAGCGGATCTCTGTCTCCAACAAACTCGACATAGTCTTCATGAACTTTTTTTTCTATCACGACTGGCAGTACCACCGCCAAGGCTTGAGTGGAGATCAGCAACAAGAAACAAAGAGCTTTCATGGGTTCACCTTGTGTTAAGGCGGTTGGCTTACGTCAAGCTAACACGCAATAGCACCGTTGTTTAAAAGATAGCAGATGAAGGGGCCACTATTACTCGTCCAAAAATGGCCCTTCGACTTATGATAATTTGAACGTCGCGACTTTCGCGCTCAGGTTTTCAGCCTGCAGTTTCAAAGCCCCGGACTCTTCAGTGCTGTCTTTGGAACTGAGTACCAGTTGTTCTGCTACATCTTTTATCGAGGTGATGTTTTGAGTAATTTCTCCGGTCACATGTGTTTGCTCTTCTGCCGCAGTGGCAATGTGGGTAGCCATATCACTGATTAACGTAACCGCCTCTCGGATCTCTTCCAACGCCTGCGCTGCATTGTCAGCATCAGTTACTGAGTGATTAGCGAGACGTGAACTGTTTTCCATCAACGAAACGGCACGCTCTGTGGTTCCTTGCAAGGTATCAATGGTCGATTTGATCTCTTCGGTTGATGAGCGGGTACGCTGAGATAAAACGCGCACTTCATCAGCAACTACAGCAAAACCTCGACCTTGCTCTCCCGCTCGCGCTGCCTCAATTGCTGCATTCAGAGCCAACAGGTTGGTTTGCTCTGCAATATCGCGAATGGTTGAAAGCACGGTTGAAATATCTAGAGCGTGTCGATTTAACTCACCAATCACACCATTCGCTTGTACTAACTCATTCGCCAAATAACTGATCGACTGTTTAGTATTTCCAACAAGCGTGTGGCCGTGATTGGTATTCTGAGCGGATTTTTGCGCGGCATCAGCGGTATTATCTGCATGCAATGCAATCTCTTGTGTTGCTGATGAAAGTTCGGTGACGGCAGTAGCAAGCATGGTGATATCTTGTTGTTGATGATGCACTTCACTTTCTGTTCGCTGGGCACGTTGGGCACTCTGTTCTGAGCGTTCTGTGAGTTGAGAGGACTGATCACGAACATGACCAATCAGTTGCTGCAAACTCGCCACAAACGTATTGAAGTTTTGTGCTAATTTACCCACTTCATCTTGGCTTTCGACGGTGATTCGCTGAGTGAGATCGCCACTACCGTTTGCAATTTGCTCCAATGCTTCAGAAACATTATTTAAAGGGCGGAAGAAAACTTTGCACAATAAGTAAAATAATAAAGTACAAATAATAACGACAATGGCTGTCGCTAATATTTGGCCTAACATTGCATCATTCAATGGCTCGACAAGTGATGCATAATTAATGACGGTAACCGTGGATAATGTAGTACCATCAATTTTGTGTGCATGAATAACACTCTTCTCGCCATTAACATCAACGTATAAATCTTTTCCAGTGACACTTGCTTCTTTAATATCTGAAAAATTCAAGCCTATTTGCGCTACTGGTTTATTCAATAGCGTCAAATTTTGATGAATAAATATATTCCCTTCTTTATTGACAATAAATAAATAGCCATCTCCCGGCAAAATAGCATCATTCATACTGTTTACTAGGTCTTTTATTTCAATATCAGCACCAAGGACAACCTTTTCATTATTAAAATCTAGGGTTTTGCCAAGAGAAACCACATTCGCACCTGTGGCAGCAGCAATGGTTGGGTTATCCATAAACACTTTGTCTGGCACTGCCATGGCATTTTGGTACCAGCCCCATTCACGTGGGTCATCATTCCCTTGAGGCAACACCACACCGTTTGCATTGTTCTGGGAACCATCGGGATAAGCCAAAAAAACATTATCAAAGCCCGCAGAATCGCGTACTTGTTTCAGGTGATTGAGCACTGATAATGAATCAGCATTCGAGGGGAATGCCGTCAAAATGCGCTCTTTTGAAACAAGCCAGTCTTGCACATTTTGATTGTAAGAAGCGGTTGTACTTTCCAAGCGTTCTAACAATTCAATATCCAGCCTTTTTAGAGCACCATTGAATGACAATGCTTCTACCATTAACCCGCCGATGATGATTGCAACACTAGCCGAAAACGCCAATTTGTTCTTTAGTGATAGTTTCTGAAACATAATGAAATCTACCTATTTAATTATGATTTTATAAAAATTCATACCGATTATAGTTACGGCATAATAATAATTTATAAAACACATAGATTTAATTTACATTTTGTGACATTTAACTCAAGACAAAGATTTAGACGTGACATTTTATTCATTATCCACTGATGGTATACACGATTTAACCTCGTTATTAATAAAATAAAGAATAAAGTTATCGCTCTATATTTAATATATTAAGTAGATATTAATTATCTTTTTATATTTAATTAAAATAAAATAGCCCGATATAAAACCGGACTATTTAAATAACTAATTCGCTATGATTAAATCAGTGCTTTCCATTACATTTGTCATCACAATACAAATATAACACTACATTCTATGCGCTCGAATTCATTTCCCTTCTTGCTAGCAAGAATTAGCACCTCATTTCTCTGTTACGTTTGATGTCGAAATGCGGGATTGAAATTCCAGCACCTTTTCCGGACAGACATCGATGCATCGACCACAGCTAATGCAATTCTTATCCATCACTTTCCGCTCGCCTTCTTTTAATGGCTGACGCAATACATCAGGCTCAGGACAAACATAAAAACAGTCCATGCATTTAGTGCAATCTTCTCGTCGCTCAGCACTGACACGGATAATACTTTTACTGCCAATCACACCATAAGTCGCACCAAGTGGGCACAGGTGTCCACACCAACCATGCTCAACCAATAACAAGTCCAGCACAAACACCAGTACAACAAGTATCCAGCTTGCACCAAAGCCAAACACTAAGCCTCGATGCAGTGCCGCAACCGGATCAATCCATGCCCATAACACAGAACCTGAGATTGCACTTCCCAGCAGCAACACTGGAATGAGCCAATAACGAAGCTGAGGAGACCAGCGATAGCTCGCCTTCAAGTTCAGCTTTCTTCTTAACCAAGCCGCAAAGTCCGTCACTACATTGAGTGGGCAAACCCATGCACAAAAAGCACGGGGCGCCAATAACGCATATAAGCCAACTACGATGAGCGCCCCAACCATTGCTGTCAGCTCCGGAAGATGACCCGCAGTTAGCGTTTGCAACATGATCAGAGGATCAGTGAAAGGAATGACATCAAACAGTAAGCTTGATGAGAGGTTACCTTTTAGCACACCAAGCGTTGGCCCTGCCATAAACAGCGCAATAATGGAGAACTGGCAGAATCTTCTCAGGATCAAAAATCGATGAGCGTGCCACCAGCCTAATTTTTCAATTGCTTCTTTGCCGGCATTTTTTGCAAGATTCTTTGCCATCATTGCCCCCGATTCAATGATTCAAGTGCGTCCGTTGGCACAAGATCATCGTCAGTAAAGGTATTTTCCAACGGCCTATCAATCTCTTCCCATCCTAATTGATAATGCGAGCCAAGTTTCCCTTTCGCCAAATCTGTGGGCACAATCTTAATCGCCGACACATCCAACACACAGGCCTGTTCACACTTGCCGCAGCCCGTACATACATCGGAATGCACGGTTGGGATCAACTTCGCGTGGTACCCCGTTCGCTCATTGCGTACATGCTCTAAGGTAATCGCTTTATCGATAAGCGGGCACACTCGGTAGCATACATCGCAGCGTAGTCCTTGCCAGTTGAGACATGTCTCATGGTCAATCAACACCGCCGTTCCCATTCGGGCGTTATCAATATCTTTTAAATTCGGATCAAGTGCCCCTGTTGGGCAAGCCACCACACAGGGGATGTCTTCACACATCTCACATGGAATACTGCGCGCATCAAAATAGGGGGTCCCCGATGCGAGTGGCGACAATAGCGTCGCCAGCTTTAAGGTATCGTAAGGGCATGCTTGTACGCATAAACCGCAACGTACGCATGCTGCTTCAAATTCACCTTCAGGAAGTGCTCCGGGTGGCCGCACTGGCACGCCATTTCGCTCTCTCGCGCTACTTTGTTGGCTCTGTAATCCAAGAACCGTTGCTGCAACACCGACGCCAGCAGCCGTTCTGGCCGTATCACGAAGAAAGCGACGGCGACTTTCGGAGGTTTTTGGTCTTGGTGTTTTCATCCCATGCCCCTCGTTGATGCCTCTATTAACCATAGAGTCTATAAGGATAAAAACCCAATCTAACCAAGCGAAAAGTGCAATCACATACCAATAAAGGGGTATACAAATCGTTGATTGATTTGCATCAAGCTAGACGCCCAACCCAACGCACATATTTTAAAAGTTATCGCAAAAATAAAACGAGAAACGACTTTTTCCTGACTTCATTCTAAGTAGATAAACACCAAGATTTCTGTCTCTATATTTATTTGATTCACATTTTTTCTCATTTGCTATTATTTTTGTCACCCTTACTCTTAATAATTCGTATTTTTACATTCCCGCCACACATTTATTAACAATAAATTGAGAATGGTTATTATTAAAATCAATCAATTAACTCACATTAAGTTTGAATAAGAATATTATTGTTTCCAAAATCAAACCAATCATTCCATCACAACCATTACCAGAGCCCATTAACTCATTGTTTAATTTAAACAAATCATTAAAACCCAGTAATACCATTAAGGTTTAGGTCACAGAATCATTCGTCGCCGTCATTTTGGTATTTTAAATATCAATAGCTAAATTCAATTCACTCCATAAAATACCCACAATAACGATAGGCTTTACATCAAAGTCAAATAATAAAAACAAAACACCTACAACCAATAACGAATAACGGAAGCCCAATGACGAATTTATTCATTTCGATTATTCCCATCATTCTGCTTATTTGGATGATGACGAAAAAAAATGCAATCCCCTCACAGATAGCTTTACCTGCCACTGCCGCTTTAGTCGGTTTAATCCAACTTTTTTACTTTAATGCTGATGTCACCCCGTTAATCGCCAACATAATCGCAGGCAGTCTGTCAGCTATCACACCCATTTCAATCATCGCCGGAGCCATCCTTTTAAACCGCACAATTTCTCTCTCTGGCGCAGAAGCAGTGATCAAACGTTGGCTCGAAGGCGTTAGCCGAAATCAAGTTGCTCAGCTGATGATCATTGGCTGGGCCTTCGCATTTATGATTGAAGGCGCATCTGGCTTTGGTACACCAGCCGCCATTGCTGCACCTATTTTAGTGGGGCTTGGGTTTCCAGCACTACGCGTTGCAATGCTGGCATTGGTCATGAACTCGGTTCCTGTCTCTTTTGGTGCGGTTGGTACCCCAACTTGGTTTGGTTTTAGTGGTTTAGGGCTAAGCGAAGCCGATTTATTAGCAATTGGCCGAAATTCGGCATTACTACATACGGTCGCAGCAACGGTGATACCTGTTATTGCACTAAGCTTTGTGGTCAATTGGAAAGCCATTGCGCGCAACTTTATCTTCATTCAGCTCAGTATCATGTCTTGCACGCTGCCCTACCTCGCTTTTGCACAATGGAATTATGAGTTCCCAGCATTGATTGGCGGGGCAATTGGCCTCACCATTTCTATTTTTCTAGCCCGTTTTAACATCGGAATGGAGCCACGCAAACCTGAAACAGGCCATGCCCAAACATCCCTTCCGGCTGCAGAAATCATCAAAGCGATGAGCCCAACACTGTTACTTATCGCTATTCTGATCATCACTCGTATCCAGCAACTGGGGATCAAACCGCTACTTACTGATGCCACACCGCTGCTTTCCATCCAACTCGGTGGATTTGCTGAGCTTAGTCTATCGCATGCGCTGATCATTAAGTTAAGCCACATTCTAAGCACGGACACATCTTGGGCTTATAAAACCTTGTATGTGCCGGCGTTGATCCCATTTTTCCTTGTGGTATTGATTAGCGCATTTATCTTCAAGATGAGCCGACAACAACTAGCGCAAGTGTTCACAGAAACCGCTCAGCGAATCAAAATCCCATTTATTGCACTGGTCGGCGCGTTGATCATGGTGAAGTTTATGATGATGGGCGGAACAAACTCTCCCATCATGACCACGGGTCGCGCCCTATCTGATCTATTAGGCACCAATTGGCAGTTCTTCGCCGCTTACCTTGGCGCTCTTGGGGCATTTTTCTCCGGCTCCGCGACAGTAGCGAACCTAACCTTTGGCGGCATTCAACAAACCATCGCCCAGACTGTGGGGCTACCGCAGCACCTCATCCTTGCGCTGCAATCGGTCGGTGGCTCGATGGGGAACATGGTTTGTATTAACAACATCATTGCGGTTTCCACCATCCTAGGTATTGCGAACAAAGAAGGTTACATCATCAAACGAACCGTCATTCCGATGATGTTGTATGGCGTGATCATCGCAGGTGTCAGCTTAGTTATGTAAACACTTTTAGCCTATTTGAACTGTAGTAAGGGCTTTGGCAACAGAGTCATTTGAATAGGCTTACTTTTATAAAAATATAATGAGCCGCAAGCATGCTTCGCCTGACGGCCTTGACTCTCACTGGAGCATAAAATGAAGGTTAACTTTTTTGTCACTTGTTTGTGTGACTCTGTGAAATCAGAAGTTGCCAAGAAAACTGTCCTGTTGCTTGAGCAACTTGGATGCGACGTTCTATTTCCCAAACAACAAGGTTGCTGCGGCCAGCCTTCTTTGAACAGTGGCTACATTGAACAAAGTAAGCCAGCAATGAAAAAGCTCATTGAAACCTTTGAGTGTAATGATTTTCCTATCGTAACACCGGCAGGTTCTTGCGCCGCTTCAATCAAGAAATACCCTGAGTATCTGGCCAGCGAGCCGGAATGGGCACAGCGCGCGCAAAAGGTCGCAGACCGTTTATTTGAACTGACCCAATTTATCGTCAATAAACTGGGCAAAGAAAACCTAGGTGCTCGCCTTCCGGGCCGTGCGGTCTACCATCCATCATGCAGTTTGATCCGCAAACTTGGGGTAAAAGAAGAGCCACTAAAATTGCTGGCAAATGTCGAAGGACTTGAGATGTTGCCAATCGAAAACCAACAAACCTGCTGCGGCTTTGGGGGGACATTCTCGGTCAAGATGTCTGAGATCTCTGGGGAGATGGTTAAAGAGAAAGTTCGCCATATCAGCGACGCAAATCCCGACTATTTGATCGGTGCGGATATCAGTTGCCTAATTAACATTGGTGGCCGAATCAGCCGTGAAGGTAAACCCGTTCAAGTCATGCATATCGTCGATGTGCTGCTAAGTCGCTGAGGAGAAAATTATGTCGATGAAAACCAGCGATGTGAACTTCAAGCAACGCATCAAAGTCAAAATGCAAGATGAATTCATGCGCCATTCTGTAGCGAACGCCCAAGAGCGCATGTTTAATAACCGCCAAATCGCCGCCGACAGACTTGGCCATTGGGAAGAGTGGCGAGAAATGGGCATGGATATTCGTAACCATGTGCTTGAGAATTTAGATTATTACCTCCACCAGCTCAGTGAGAGCGTTGCAAAAAATGGCGGAAGTGTTTTCTTTGCCTCAACCGCAGAGCAAGCAACGGCTTACATTGAAAACATCATCCAACAAAAAAACGCTAAGAAAGTCGTTAAATCCAAATCCATGGTCACCGAAGAAATCGGTCTCAATAAGATCATTGAACGAAATGGCTGTGAAGTAGTTGAAACCGATCTGGGCGAATACATTTTGCAAGTGGATGACTGCGATCCACCGTCACACATCGTCGTTCCGGCACTGCATAAAAATCGCACACAAATTAAAGCGATCTTTAAAGACAAACTGAACTATCAGGGCTCAGAAGATCCTGAAGAAATGACGCGCTTTGTGCGTCAGTACATTCGTCACGACTTCCTTGAAGCAGATATCGGGATCACCGGGTGTAACTTTGCCGTAGCAGAATCGGGAACCGTGACACTGGTGACAAACGAAGGCAATGCACGACTGGCTACCAGTTTGCCTAAAACGCACATCGCCGTAATGGGGATGGAACGAATTGTGCCAACATTTGAAGAGTTGGACATTGTCATCAGCCTATTATGCCGCAGCGCTGTTGGTCTCCCTCTAACTGGTTATGTAACTGCACTGACAGGCCCGCGAGAAGCAGAGCATTGTGATGGCCCACAAGAGTTTCACTTGGTCGTTGTGGACAATGGACGCTCAGACATACTTGGCTCAGAGTTTAGCGCTATCTTACGCTGTGTTCGCTGCGCTGCCTGTGTGAACACGTGTCCGGCTTATCGCCATATTGGAGGGCAATCTTATGGCTCTATCTACTCTGGCCCAATAGGTGCGGTGCTGTCACCTTTACTGGGCGGATACGATGATTTTAAAGATCTGCCATACGCTTGTAGCTTGTGTAAGGCTTGTCACGACGTTTGTCCGGTAAAAATTCCACTGTCTGACTTGCTGATGAAACATCGCGAAAAAATGGTCAGCGAAAAGATCACGCCTTTGACAGAACGTGCAACTGTCGGCGCATTTAACTTCGTTAACGCCCGACCTTTACTTTGGGATATGGGGGTAAAAGTTGGTGCAACCGTGGCGAGTGGCATCATTCGCGACGGCAAAATACCTCTGAACCTTGGCGCGATCAGCCATTGGAATGAAGCCCGAGATTTACCAACACCAGACGGCCAATCTTTCCGCCGTTGGTTCGCTAGCAGAAAACAGAAATAAGGAAGCAAAACATGTCAACTTTTGCATCAAATAACACAACCAGTATCTATAACCGGGATGAGTTTCTGCTTAACATCGCGAATAAACTTGGACGCAGCCAACCTTTAGACGCTGTAGAGCGCCCTGCTTTTAAGCACCATTGCCATCAGGCAGTGATGAAGGATTTTACTCAAGATCAGTTGGCTGACACACTAAAGCAATACGCACAGACGTCATTGGGCGTCAGTGTGGTAGAAACCACCAAATCAGAACTCCAAATGACATTGCGCGAGGTTTGCCACCAGTATTGCCAAGATGAACACGGTGCAGAAAAGCAAGGGGAAACCATCATCTCAGCGTCAGAAACTTTGTTGAATTTGGTTGACCCTCAAGCTCTGTCTAATGCGCATCACACTGTGCATGTTTGGGATCATCAAGCTGGCTACCAAGCCAACATCACCATCGCTGAACGAGCTCAAATTGGCATTGTCATGGCTGAGCAAGCATTAGCAGAATCTGGCACGGTTGTGCTTTACAGCGACCCAAAGCAAGGACGAGCGATCAGCCTGCTACCTGAAACGTCCATCTTTGTTGTTGGCAAAAGTACCTTGCTTCCACGCCTAACGCAGGCTACCCACGCATTACATCAAAAAGCCAAACGCGGCGAGCGGATTCCTTCCTGCGTTAACTTTATCTCGGGACCAAGTTCTACTGCGGATATCGAGCTAATCAAAGTGGTTGGTGTTCATGGCCCCGTATCCGCTACTTACGTGATTGTCGACGACATGTAACACCTCCTTCATTTTTGCTCTTTGGGAACAGAGCATCAAGGCGCATCTGTAATGGGTGCGCCTTTCTTCTCTCCTGCAATTCATTAAGCTCGTTTGCAAACGAGTGAACCGTTATAATACCCACCAATCTTCACGATTCTGAGTACCGTTATGCCGCAAGTGGATGATCTTATTTTATTTACCCAAGTGGTCGAGTGTGGTTCTTTCAGCAAAGCGGCTGAGCACAACCACATTACCAAATCGATGATCAGCAAACGGGTTAGCAAGCTTGAGGCCGATCTCGGTACGCAACTGCTCTATCGTACCACTCGAAAGCTGACCCTCACTGAAGCGGGTGAAGTGCTTTATCATCGCTCCAAAGATATTCACGCCACGGCAAAAGCCGCGTTTGAATCAATTACTGGGTATAACGAGTCGCTCGCCGGACACATTCGCATGTCAGTGCCAACCATCTCAGGTGAATTGCTATTGGCGGAGTCTATCTCTGAGTTTTGCAATAACAACCCTGGGCTAAGCGTTGATATGTCGATGGATAATCACTTCGTCGACTTGATTGCAGATAACTACGACTTGGTTATACGCACTGGTTACCTTGAAGATTCCAGCCTGATTGCGCGATTTATTTTTAATTCTCGCTGGATGATATGCGCATCCCCTGAATACATCGCGCAATATGGGGAGCCAGATACCCCGAATGCTTTACTGCGTCACAATTGCCTTGGTTACACTCACGAATCAGGCGGCACCTTTGATTGGCAGTTTAAGCGCAATAGCGATAACTATGTTCTGAAAGTGTCGGGGAATTTCTCGTCTGATAATGCTGCCGCCTTACGTAAAAGCGTACTTGCAGGTAATGGGTTAGCTTACTTACCCACTTGCTTGATCTGTGATGATTTAAAACAAGGGAAGTTAGTTGAAATACTGGCCGAACATACCAGCAAAGTAGTGGGCATTTACGCGGTTTACCCCTATACGCGCAAACCCGCTAAACGGATTCAAGCGCTGATTGAACATATCCGAGCAAGCTACCTCGAAATTCAAGACTGTTTCTAAATCCCTCACATACCTGATACAAAAATGGCCTGAAAATATTCAGGCCATTTCAATCGGAAATTTCGTCACCACATCAGATCATCAGGTACAACATAATCTGCATACGGATCATCTTCTGCCGGTACTTCTTCTTCTGTCGTTTTCGTTTCGATGATGGTTTCCGCATCACGCATGGCAATCTTCTTCGCAACCACACCAGGGATCACAGCATAACCTTCCTCGTAACGCGCAATCGCAAGAATGCCTTTAGCTAACTGATCACGAACCAATGACTCCACATACAGGGATTTCACAAACTTACCGTCGGTAAAATTGTATTTGATGTCGCCATCTTTCAGGTCAAGCTTGTTCATTTCAATCAGCTGTTTTACCTGCGCACGAATTTCTTTGCTGAGCTGTTGTTCTTTCAACTGCTGATTCAATGCTTTGTCACGCTCTTGCTGAGCCTGTTTGTTCGCTTCTGCCGCCGCTTTCGCTTCGCGAGCCTGCACGCGAGACTTTTTAGAGCCTTTTTTTGCCTTTTTCAGCTTCTTTTCGTTTACTAAGCCTGCTTTTAGCATCTGCTCTTGTAATGTTAGTTTTGCCATGTTCAGTCCAACTCTTCCAATTACAGGCATTCTATCGTTTTGAGTATGAACAGGTAAAGAGGGGGGATTACCTTTCTTTTTATTCGGCTTTACCAAAGCTCAAATGAGCCGATATGACCAAACTGTGTTGGTATAACTGGAGAGGTTTTGATCTGGTTTAAACTCTCTTCTAAGCTATCTAATTGCTTTAAAAGGGAAGTGATATCCGTGTCTTCTAGCAAATGTAAGCTTGTTCTGAGTTGAGGTAGGTATTCGCCTAACGCCGCAATCTGCTGATCTTGAGAACCTAACTTCACATCAAAAGGGTGCTGTTTGAGTAGATGGGCAATAAGTTCAAATTTCTCATTGTCATAAAGAAAGGCCTTCAGTGCCTCAAGGTAAACACTTTCGGGCATCAGGACTTGTGAAAAACCGCCTACCCAATAGCTCAACACGACAAGGTTGTTTTCCAACGCGTCGTCATTTTGGTCGTAATAGCTGACGCCCGTACCCTCTTCGCTGAAACCCATGCGCTCAATCGCATAATCCACTAAAGTTGGGGTATCCAAGTTCGACATTTGTAGCACGTATTCAGCTACTTCATAGAGACTTTTACCGTCTTGCGTTGGTGCAAACTGATATGCAGGTAACCCCGTTTTCATCCATAACACGAGCTCTCGGATCACTTCGCAATCTTGCAAGTCTGGTCGATGAAAACGAACCGCAACTTCAATATCACTCAATACCTCTATCGCATGTCGAACCAATTCGTGATGTGAAACGGGAGCTGTCATTCCATGTACCCTACTCAATGCCAGTAAACACTGTTGCAAAATAGCTTATGTTGAATCATAGCAAATGCGCTTGATCCAGTAATGTTCGTAATTAATGGCTCCGGCGCTTAATCTAATTATTTATTAAGCACAGGAGCCATTGATTTACGCTTTAGTTAATACCGATTTTTTCGGCTATGTTTGTCATTCATCGTGGTGCGACATAACTTGCCAAACTCTTTGTCAATTGCACGCTGCTCAGCCAGTGTTGCGCTGTTACGTCGTTGCTCACGCAGCAATTTCTGGTAGTTGTTCAAGCGGCGCGTATCCAATTGGCCAGACTCTAAAGCCTGCTGCACCGCGCACCCAGGTTCTGTCGAGTGCTGACAATCAGAAAATCGACACTGTTTCGCAAGTGAATCAATATCTGCGAAGGTTTCACTGACTCCTTGCTCACAATCGGTCAGTTGAAGCTCTCGCATTCCCGGGGTATCAATTAAGATCCCGCCTGATAGCATCACGTGGATTGAGCGAGATGTCGTGGTATGACGTCCCTTGCTGTCATCTTCACGTATCCCTGCCGTAAGCTGGGCCTGCTCCCCCATCAGTGTATTTACCAAGGTTGATTTACCGACACCTGAAGAGCCCATGAAAGCAACCGTTTGACCAGTTTTACACCATGAGGTTAACTTCTCGACGCTATGAGGGTCGAGCCCATTGACAGCTTCCACCATTAATAGCGGACTTAACGCCATGATTTGTTGCTTCTTCTCTTCTGAATCAGAGCAAAGATCCAACTTGGTCAGAACAATAACAGGCTCAACGTCAGCTTCATGGGCAAGTGCAAGATAACGCTCAATTCGGCTGAGATTAAAGTCGTCGTTCAGTGACACAACGATGAAAAGTGTGTCGATATTAGCTGCGATGTACTGCCGTGAAACTTTGGTTCCAGCCGCTTTTCGGCTAAAAACACTTAACCTTTCAAGCAGTCGAACAAACTGATGTTGTGCGTTAAGTACCACCCAGTCACCTACAGTCATGGCAGGCAATGATGCGTGAACATCAAGGTTGATTTGTCCTTGTTCGCTCCATAATACATACCCGTTTCGGTGATGGGCAATGATGCGCGCAAAAACCGTGTTGTCGTAATCGTCTAGCGTTAGTTGTTGTTGAAAAAAGCCTTTCCAACCAAGCTCATGGTTAGAATAGATTGTTTCAGATGAATTCAATGAATTTATTTGCGACATTGTCGAATTATCCCAAGCGAGGCGGCCATATAGCAGCGATCGCTCAATAGAATGAGTTCTGTAGGATCAAATTCGAATCGAGTGAGATCCCGGTTAATTCCGGGCAAGAAGAAATCTAGAGAAATGAAATATCGGTGAGTATCTCTAAGTTAACTGTTTCTAAGCCCGTTTTTTAAAGTCATTACAATCATCTTTTATCCTCCAATCAGTATTCGTTATTCAGTTACCCGCCAAGTATATTCCTTAAGCACCAACAGAGGCAACCTTACTTACCTAATTAAGAAATTTATCTTAGCTGTTTTAAAGTGCCTTACAAACGTCAACGGCCTAGCATGTTTGCTAGGCCGTTAATTCATCAGGGCATGGCTATAAATAGAGTGACAATAACAAACACACTGTGATTGCGATGGTGCCATACCAGAAATATTGAGATTTGGTGTCGGCGACGTAAACTCGAATGTATTGAAGCTCTTCATTCGCCATGGTGACAAAATCAGAGTAGCTAATTGCGACTTCACGACCCGATGCTTTAAGATCGGCCTCTAAACGGTTAAACGCTGAATCAACAAACTTCTTTGCTTCTTCGATAGGCGCTTTGGGCGAAATTAGGTTATGCCAAACTGCCATACGAGATTCATATTCACTATCACTGACGCAGTTTAAAACACGCAAATCACGTTCACGATGATCACGCGCTTTGTTCATTTTTACTGAGTTGATAGCCTTTATTCGTTCCAAGTTTCTTCTCCAAAAGGTCATACAGGTACAAAATGTGTGGAAGATAGAACGGCCCCTGGTGTTGTCGAAATAGTAGTGAGCTGATGAGTGAACATCAAACGAGGGATTTTGTTCAGACGATAAAATGTTTTTGCGGCGCTGCGAGGAAAGCGACTAATGAGGCATTTACCGATTTTCATTGTATCAAGCATTCTTAGGTACCAAAATAGGACACCATTACGCTCGGATTTCATGATAGTTTGATATATATCGAAAAATAAATTGTTATCAGTTGTAAATATGTCTATTTAGGACTTTTTCAGCAAATTACCTATAAAGCGTAGATTTTTTCTAGTTATTGATCCCAAACCATTCTGATTGAAGGCCTACAATAAACTTAGTTTTAATTAATCAGGAAAATATTATGGAAAAGATCATTAATACGATTGGGCTGGCTATTTTAACCGCCAAATACACTTCGATATTACTGTTAGCGGGTATTACCTTCTCCACGGGTGCTATCGCAGCTGAATCTCTCATCTTGTTAGGCGGAGAGCCTGCAGAATAAAACAAAAGGTAAAGCTGCATTTTTGCAGCTTTACCTTCTTACTTATTGTTAGTATTACGCTCTATTGGGGACCATTGCCGTAACCCACCCTGCTCAAAACCTAAGCCTTGGTTGTAACTCACCAATTCAAGTTGCATCCCCCACGGAGAAAGAAAATACAACCAACTTAACCCCTGAGTTGGACCGCTATCTACCGTTTTTACATCCCCTAGAATCTCAACACCTTTAGACGCTAAATACTGGCGAGCAACATCAATATTCTCAACATAAAAGGCCAAATGATGACCCGCATAGTCACTATTTTTGGGTTGGGCTTGGTTTTGATCCGGTGAACTGTATTCGAAGATCTCAAACGAAGGGCCAGTGTGACATTTCAACATCCGATATTTATGAATAACGGCTCTTGGATGGACATTCAGGTTTTCAGACATCCAGTCATCATCCGCTTGAAACGGCCCTAGTTCGTACAACACCTCACATCCAATCACTTCAACAAAAAACCGAGTCGCTTCTTCTAGATTAGGCACCGTAAAACCAATATGGTCGCCGCCTTTTAAGCCGGGAAGTCCAGTTTTCATACTTACCTCGCATACCATGAAATAAAGGCTCGCTGCGCTACAGCCATACAACGAGCCTTATGATTTATTGTTTTAGGTCTTTATAAGCTGCGGGAACATTCAAGTCTGGATGCACCCAGTTAAACAGCGAATAACCTGAGAATTCAGGAAGCTTCACTTGCTGCACCGTTTCCTCTAGCGTTAACCCAGCGTTCAGTGCTTTTTGTACTTCACTCTTAACCGCTTCCAAGTAATCAATATGCCACTTGATATCTGAACGCTTGATCACTGAGCCATGCCCCGGAACAACTTTCGCATCTTCAGGTAAGAAGTGATAAACCTCTTTGAGGGTTTCTAGCGTTTCAAGTAAGTGTCCGTCTAGCAACCAAGGCAGAGAAGGAGCCATGGTGATGATAGGATTTCCCGTCCACATCGTTTTTGATTCTGGTTCCCAAACAAACAAGTCACCGCCTGTTTGTGCAAAGCCGAAATCGATGATCTCCACATATTTATTGCCGAGATCTAACGTCAATCTCCCCTCTTCCGGCAGCAAAATATTGGCAGAAACAGGTTTTATCTCCTCAATGCCGCGGCCTTTACCGAAGTTAGCAATCATAAACTGAGCATCTTTTTCAAAATGTTCATCGATATAGTTTTTGGTATTAATATGTTGAATAATTTGAGTTTGGCTAGGCAAGTACATATTTCCATATGAATGGTCACCATGGAAACTGGTATTTACCGCAAACGAAATGGGTAATGTGGTTTGTTTTTTTATGAGTGATTCTGCTTGTTGATAAAGACGCTTATTTAACATGGTGTCGATCATTAATACGCTTTTATCACCGATAATAAAACCACCACTTGTCGCAACTGCTTTACCTTCCTTTTCAAACTCTTTCGCATTTTCAGGGTAATAAGCGAATACACCATCCGCTAATTTCTCTGATTGAAGAACCACTTTATTACCATCCCATACTGGTTCTTGAGCGAAAGATGCACCAACAGTGATAATGCTCACAATTGAAATTACACTCGTTGAGATAAATTTGTTTACTTTCATACTTAAACCACTCCTTATATTTATTGTTATCACAATATATTTTATTCAAAAAACCTTATAAAACAATCGATAACAATTCATATAGAGTTCATCATCAACTATGTTAAATACGTTATTTTTAAACAAAATTTGCTTAAACACCTTATATATAAATAATAGTGATGATAAGACGATCATTTTGCATAGTTACTATTCCGGATTAGAATATATGCAACACAATCCATTGAACATTACCAAATAAATATTCAATTTAATAAAATTAGAATTCATTAAATTACATTACGAGCACCTTTTATTGCTATTTGATTATATCGGCAATAAAATCAATATTATAAATAACAAAATAACGTTCTCTTATTTCACCATTAATTAAAATAATAATACCGGCAAACCTAAACTTAAACATTACCCATAACTAATGAATTTTCATTAAATGCTAAGTCGATGTATTAGAAATAAAACGACAAGTTCACTTAGTATTGACAGGAGAGGCAATGGATCAAATAGCAGCAATGCGCGCATTTGTTAGAGTCGTACAAACCAAAAGCTTTTCTGCTGTGGCACGAGAGCAACAAACGACCCAAGCAACCATCAGTAAAAAAGTAGCAGCACTTGAAGACAAACTGGGGGTAAAACTCTTAACCCGAAGCAGTAGAGAAAGTTCATTAACTCAAATTGGAGAGAGTTATTATGAAAAATGCCTGTTTATTCTATCCGAACTCGATGAAGCTGAAGCAAATGCACGAATGGAGCTTTCTACTCCGAAAGGCATACTGCGCATCACAGCACCTGTCCCCTTAGGTTACTTCTTATTAACACCCATAATAAAAGAATTTACCGAGCAGTACCCAGACATTAAAGTCGAGGTAAATTACGTTGATAAGCATATTGATTTGGTCAGCGAGGGGATAGATCTTGCCATTCGAGCAAGCCGATTAGAGGACTCTTCACTCATCGCCCAGAAGCTGTTCGACAATCCTATGCTCATGGTGGCTTCCCCACAATACCTAGAAAGACATGGTATACCGAAGACACCAAAGCAACTTACTCACCATAACTGCATCGTATACTCTCTGTTTAAAAAGCATAATGTCTGGAGCTTTCAAAAGGATGGAGAGGTTCAAACCGTTTCTGTCTCAGGTTCAGTCAGCAGTAATAGTGGATTATGTAACATGCAATCCGCATTGGAGGGGGTGGGCATCACACCACTCCCCATATGGATGGTCAAAGAGCATTTAAAACAAGGAGCCTTAATCCAAGTATTAAGTGAGTATCAGGCCGACAACATCCCTTTTAGTGTTGTGTACCCACAAAACCGCTATATTCCGCTTAAGGTTCGTTCATTTATCGAGTTATTAAAAAAGCGTTTACCCGTGGATCTCTAGTCATCAAGAACTGCGTATAGTGGCAAACGGAATCAGGAGAATGTTTGTCTTTGCCACTATACGGCTAACTCATAAGAAGCTTGGATAGGTTGTTTTACAGTAGCCTAAATTGGCCAGTAAATAGCACTACAAGAGTTCTCGTAGAACTATACTCTCACTTACTTCATTCATGATGTTCTAGCTAACAAGCTAGAACATCTTCATTAAAAAACAAAAGGCAAGACCTGACCCCGTTGGTTCTCTTTTTGTTCTTTTTAACTAGTTATCATCTTTATGCCAGATAAACGAGTCTTTCGGTGTTAGTTCAAATTGATTACCATAGAACATTAATCCTTCCGCTTCCATACGCTCTACATCAAGATTTTTTATTTGGATACTCTGAACAATCTGATTAACGGCATTTTTCAGGTAATGTTCATTTTCGATTTTTTGTTCATCACTAGTACTCGCATAAAAATTGATTGTATACCTAATAGATAGCATTCGCATTCCATCATTCTCACTGATAGTCTTATCATAATAGCCACATTTTATACTTGTCGTTTTACTTCCGGTGGGTGCATAGCTGCCTCCGATACCTTGTAAATACGAACCAGCGCTGCAATGTAAACCTTTGATATAAGTAGTCCATATCTCTTCGAATGTAATACCCTGAATTCTGTTCGTCTTCAAAAAATCAGGTTCCGTAAAATAACGCCCATAATTTTCATCAAAATCACTATTTAAATAGTAGTCATCTTCTGAAGAGATATAATTATCAGTGCTAATTCTCAGGGTCATAATGCTTGGGTTAGCATTTGACAATCCTATCCACTGTATTGCTGCATCTTCGCTGCTTGTCCCTTCATGTAAAATAGTCCAATTCTTATCGCCGTATAGATACCAATCTTGTTTTGGTGGGTTAAAGGCGATATAAGGATTTTCGATAACATCAGCATCAGTTAAGTAAAAATATTTTCCTCCGGAGCAACCTGAAACAAAGATAACTGTCAAAAGAAAAACTGTTACGTTGATTAATTTTTTCATGGTTGTTTTGCTCCACATACCGCTGTAGATAAGTCGCCACAATTGTAGTTACTGTGAGGTGATTCATCAGAAAATAACTCAGATGCATTTATATATGTATCCATGTTTACTGCATCTTTTATAGTCGTTAACACCGTATTTCCTCTGTTACCATCATCTCCGACGTTCTTTCCAAGCACTTCTCCAACAAAGTCACCTTCATTGGTAAAATTCCCTTTAAAATCAAACTTTGTATCTTCGACCACTTGCTTCATGTCCTCGGTATTTACAGGTGATCCATAACCTGCAAAGGTTGGAATTCCTTTATCGTTCAAACCATTATCAAAGTAATCAGGGTCTTTAAATCCTCCCTGCTCATAGCTACCTTTGCTTGTAATATACTCAAGGCCACTCTTGTTAAGCAGATTACCCTGTGAATGGTTGGCGAAATTGGAACCATCGCTACCTTGCGCTGTTGTTGTATCACGGATAAATTCACCTGTCTGTTTGGCCATCCCTGTGGTTCCGCCCATTTTATCTACTGCAGATTCTATACCGTCCCCTAAGAAACCATGTGTTGGGTTGTAATTAACGTTAAGCAACACACTACCATAACCGGCACTATCCTCATCGTAGTTGTGGGTCTGGCTAAGAACATTCTTAATTGCATCTCCCTCGCTATTCATCATACCATTGGTGCCATTCTGGAAGGTTGATGTGCCTTCGGTCACTTTAACCGGGGTTTTACTGATCAACAGATTCATTCCCTTCAGTTTACTCTGAGTCTCTTCCGACGCTTTTATGTAAAAATCACTCTCTTCAATAGGAATATAGTTGTCTAGTTGATCTTTATTCAACATATCAGCAGTACCTACCTGAAGTACTTTGTTTTGTACGTCAGTGTCGCCTAACAACACTGGAATTTGGGCAACTATGCCTCCATTCGTTTCGTCACTAGGTAATATTCCTCCAGTATAAAAGCTCAGCTTATTAAGTAACTCACCTATTGCATTCTCAACAACATTTCCACCTTCAGCTGCAGGAACATTCTGAGCGGTTTTTTGTATGTTATTTCCAAACTCATCCATCTCTTTACCAATCTGATTCCTCCCCTCCTCACTCAACAATCGATGATCCAACGTTACATCGATATTTCCTTGCTGACGGTCGACATCAAACAGATCTTTTTCTGTGTTTTCGGTATCGCGATTGAGTGCTGTCAGATCATGGCTGTCTTCTTGGTTATTGATGGTTAAATTACCTTCACCCAAGGTCGCCAAGGTTTTTCCTTTGCTGTATCCAGAGCTATTGCTGTGCTGAATGCTGGTTGAGTTGCTCGTAGCGCTGATGTCACCATTTTGCACGCCAACACTACTGTTGATACCAGTATTCTGATTTTGCTCATAACGGCTATTCGTCAGGTCAGCGTACGTCAACGTATCGGTGGTTAGATTAAGGTTGCCGAGATCTTTGCCGTTTTCATCGACTGTTGCGACCAAGGCACCTTTAATATCGGTGTTATTTGCAACGCTGATATTTGCATTACCGCCAGATGTCAAAGTGGTAAGAACCGTTTCTTTACTACTGGTCCGGCCATTGGAGACATTGAAACCACCATTGGCACCCGTAACATCTCCCATATTAGTGACATCTTGAGCAAAACCTTTAGGAGCCGCTCCTTTTCCATCCGACACGCCACCGCCAGACATTGAGATGCCACCACTGATGCCCATGCCTTTATTGCTGGATGAGTGCCTGTCTTGCACCGACGCGATATTAAGATCGCCACCAACGGTGACATTCAGCTCATTTTCCGCATCAACATTCGCACCTTTGATGTTGGTATCTTGGTTTGATGTTATCGATATTTTGTTACCGCTTAACTGGCTATTATTGTGGGTGGTTGAAGATGATTTGCTTTCACTTCGATTTAGACTGGCATTCATATTAACACCAGAAGAAGCGCCATACACCGTCATCGAGGCGCTTATCGTACCTGACTCTGTTTGTGTTTTATCGCTTTGGGTATCGACTGAAGCAAGAATGTTGACTTCATTCGCTTCAATTGAAAGGCTATCCTGCGCTTGTACCAATGAGCCTTGAATGGTCGCTTTGTCGCTCTCTTTACCACCTGCTTTTATCGTTATATTTTGCCCTGCTAGGCTTGGTGCCACTGACGTGGTTTGTTGACTCGATGTGCCTGTTTTACTGGCTTCAATATCTAAATGCAGGCCTGCATTAAAGCCATACGTCCCCGTACTTTGAGCAGCAGCTGCCGTTTGCTGCACCAATAATGTTGATTTGGAGGTGACATCCGTTGCAGCCAGTGTAATACCGGTGATATACCAAGCCTCGTCACTTTTAACATCGGATAGTAAGTCACGCAATTCTTCTACATCTTCGTAGAGTACGCCTGGTTTTTGCTCTTTGTATTCCTGCTCCAGAGTTGCAAGCGTTTGTTCCAAAGAGTCAACACTGTCTTTGTACTGTTCGTACTCTTTTTTGGCCTGTTTCAGCTTTTTGGTGGCTTCTTTCAACGCCATCGCAGCTTTCGCAACTTCTACTGCCTGATGTTGAACAACAAGACTTGCTTCAGCTTTTCCGTGGACTTCATCGCGTTTTAGATTATAGGTATCTTCTGCTTCTTTGACAGTAATACTATCTTTTGCAGCCAGACTTAGATCACCACTTTGGTCTGCATCTTGATCAGCAATTAATGCTGAGCCTTCAACCAAAATATCAGCTTCAGCATCGACAGACAGGTTATTCCCTGCCGTCACCACACTGCCTTTGTGATTCAATGCTTCTGTTTGTTGCTCAACTTTATCGTAGGTCGCCTCACCCAGAGAAACCTTGAGCTGCCCATCTTCAACGCTCACGCCATTGAAACCATCACCCATGCTGATTGCGAGTTTTTCTTCACTCTCAAACGTCTTGGTGGTTTCTTTCGCAGCTAAGATCTCTACACTGCCGGTATCTGCACTGAGTTCAACATTGCTCTCTGCCGCTAAGTTGGAACCAACCACTTTGATGGAACCTGCATCAACGGTTAAGTTGCCGCCTGATTGCACCACACTCGATTGGGCGGTGACGGTTTCTTCACCTTGACGTTTTTTCTCAAGTTCAAAGAGGTTGCCACCACTTAGGAATTTGGTTTTCTCATCCCACTCTTGGCTTTGCTTAAGTACATCCCCCGCGGCGATCAAAACTTCATCAAGAGCTTCAAGGTTAACATTGCCATCTGACACTATTTCACTGGCAATCACACCAATATTATTGCCAGAGGTTAAATGCGTATCACCAGAATTAATCAAATAGCTGCTGTTGAGTAAGGTGGCATCATCAACACTGCCTTTGTGGCTACCACTTAAACCTGCAAAGCCTTTTTTAATGGTTTCGTGACGCTCAAATTCTTTGTAGCTTTGTGCCGCAAGTGTGATGTCACCATCCGCAGTGAGGTTGACGCTGCCACCAGCATCGAGGCTTGACCCGATGAGCGCAATATCACTATTGCCCCCCGCCGTTGCAACAGAAGCATGTTTTTGTGCAGTAATGTCGATATTTCCACCAGCCTGAATGCTGCTACCGACAACGGTCTCTTTTAGGCTTTCATTGATGATGGTTTTACTGCGACCAAAGGATTTCTTTTTGGTGGTTTCATCGTACTGGTAAACACTGTCATTGACGGCAAGAATGTTGACGTCTTCTTTCGCAACAAGATTTACTGCTTCGGTAGCTGCCACATTACTACCGGAAAGGATAATTGAACTCCCTGAATCAATCGCAACATTTTGACCTGTTAGGGACGAGCTTTGGTGATCTGTCACTCGATTAATTTCTTCTCGATTTCGACCTTTGTTTAGATCGGAGCGATGATTTTGTGCGGCTACAACCGATATATCACCACCAGCCGTAAGACTAAGATCATCGTTAGCCGCAACATGACTCCCTTGAATCGCAATGTTACTGCCTGCAGTAAGAGTCGTACTCCCACCGGACGACAGGTTGGAAGCCAAATTCGTTGTCGAACTTTTTGCTTCTCGACCGCCGTGATAACTCACATCATAGGCTTGTGTATTTTCTACAGATGTTATTTCGATACTACCACTCGCAGATAATACAGCATCTCCCGCTGACTCAGTACTCGCCGCACTGTTTACAATATCTTGCCCTGCCAAAATATTCAGTGACCCTGTTGATGCAATCACGGCTTGCTTACCAATATCGGTAAAGGTTTGGAAGTTACCGTTGATACTTGAAGTGGTTTGTTCAACGTCAGTCTTGTTGATCACGCTACCAGTTCGACTTGCAAGGAGCACATCCTTACCTTTAATCTCTCCACTGAGGTTTACAATGTCCTCTTCCGCGTGCAGCTTGAGAGCACCACCACTGGATATTTCTCCTCCTGTATTACTCAAACCAGTCTGGCTATGAATGCTAAGACTATTCTCAGAGCTTACCCCCCCTGTATTTGCGAACTCTCCAGCATTAATGTCTATATCAGTTGCCGCAATAAGCGCACCATCAGCTAAATTCTCTTTTGTGGCTTGCGCCAGATATAGCTTCGGTGCCAATACACTTTGCCCATTGACTTCAATGCGTTCATACCAAATGATATCTTGATTTAAACTAGCTACTTGCTCAGCAGTAAGTGAAACACCCGCTTGCAAGTTCAGATCCTGTTTCTGCTTCGCTGCTGCATCCATCAGCTGTTGCATTTGTTCTAACGAACTGCCGACACTTGCATTAAGGTACTGTTGTCCTGTTTGTTCAAAAATGGCTTGGGTAATAATTCGAGTATCGTAAAATGCATCCCCCAAGAACTTTATATTTTGTTCTGGATTGAAACCGACCTGTCCCATGAAATAATCAGATCCCAGAAACTCTCCCATGTTCGTAAGCGCAGGGTTGGTTTCAATAAGATAACTTCCCTCAGGATCAGGAGAAAAAATGAAAAGGCCGTTTGGGTTTTCTGGAATGGTAAATTCAGGAAAAGAAACTCCGTTTGTCACCAACGTGTCGATCGTGGGCACATTTACCTGTACACCTTGTGTATTCACAACGTTTTGAGCCGTTCCTGTTGGCTTCACTGAAGTGGCGTTACCCTTCATCGTAGAGTTGTTGACTTTATTTGCTACATTTAGCGTCAGTCGGTTGGAAGCGGTAATTGAAGAGTTTAACGAACCAGAAGTTCCTGTTTTTACTTTACGGACATCAGTGCGATCAAAAAGAAAAGTTCTATCAGAATAGCCGGAACCGATTACCTCCCCTAGCTCATAATCATAATAAGTCTCGTAAGTTTCAAAATCATATCCTTTATTTTCTAACTTATTGGCTGAGATATTTATATTGTTCGCAGCAATTTGACTTGCAGTATTCTGAAGATTATTCGCCTCAATTGACATGTTTCCTTTAGCTATCAAACGAGAAACAGAAGAACTTCGCTTCAAGCTCATAGATTCATTCATCACTTGTACCGAAAACTTTTTGGCCCCTGTTATAACAAGATAAACTTTCGTCCAATTGTTATGATCATCTGAATTTGAACCCGACTCTTCCTCGATATAATGATACGGCTCATATTTTGTGTTTGTGGCATCAAACACTGCGCCAAATTGTGAACGTTTATCGAATGAATAATTACTTTCTACCTCTACAGTAGTCCGCTTATTCATCAAAGTATCAGTATAAATTTCAATATCACCATTCAACGACTCAATCGTTCCTGAGCTATTGGTCACACTTGTACTGCGTTGATTGGCATTATTTTTAGCAATTTTAAGATCGTTATTAACTAAAATATCGCTGTTATTAAACAGAGTGCTAGAAAACAAATTGGCATCATTTCCGGCGTAAAACAGACCTTGGTTGTTAATTGTACCAGTAGCCGTTACGTTACTATTTTTTGCAGACACTAGCGCCCCACGGTTCAACAAAGAAGCTACGGTCAGGTTTAATGTATCAAGCGCTTGTAACCTACCTTGATTGCTTACTGAGTCCGCTGCAATATTGGTTGTATACGCAGAAATCACCGCTGAACTTTTATTGTTCAGTGAACCCACTAAAGACATATTAAGCTGTTCACCAGCAGACAGAGTAGAATTATTGGTCCAATGTTGGGCTGTTAGAGTTAAGTTGTTACCGGCCTGAATTTGATGGTTATTGGTTACGTTTGCTGTGGTTGTTAAAGACAAATCATTGGCACTGGCAATATCACTATTCAATGCTACGGTGCTCGAACTGATCGACATATTTCCTGCACTGTTCAAAGTGCCACTGTGTATTAAGCTGCCACTCTCTAAGTCCAGTTGTGTACCTGCCGATAAAACACCATCATTGGTTAAGTTTTGTGCTTTGAGTGCAAGGTTCTTTCCACTTTCAACCTCACCAGTTCCGGTTAATATCAAATTCTGAGCTGCATTCAAAGTGCTTGATTCACCAGCCTTAACGTGACCAGATATAGTTAAGGATTCCGTATTTACTGCAATTTGGTTATTTGCTAATACATCACCAGACAAATTCGTTTGTTGGTGATTAAGTTGTATCGAGTCGAGCGCTGCTAACGTTCCGGTATGTTCTATATAATCCGACGTAACCGTGATGTTATTAGCTTGAGTATTTCCTGATGTCGTTACATTTGCCGCAAGAATCGACAGATCATTATTTGCATTTAATGAACCTGATTGATCAATAGAATCTCCCTTTAGTTGCAGGTTATTACTACTAGAAAGTGTGGCTTGATCTGTCACTTTAATATGCTGCTCAGCGCCAACATCAAGATTTTCCGCTTGAATCTGACTATTTAAGGTAACGTTAGTTGCAGTAATACTTGCGTCTGACGCTTTAATGTCCCCCGCTCCAGTAATAACAAGATCACTTCCCGTGACAGACAACGTATTCGTGGCCGCTAATTCACCTTGGTTTGCGATATTTTTGGTGTTAGCCACTACAACATCTTGTCCAATTACATTGCCATTTTCATTTAGTGCAACTTGTTCAGCATTGATGTTCAGCTTGTCATGAGAAACTAGATCACTGTGATTCACTTCAACGCGACTTGCTGTAAGAGTCGCCGTCGCTCCGGTTTGAGTCTGCCCTTGTTTATTTATGCCACTCACCACCTGACTTTTGTTTAATGAGATCGCATTAGTTGCCGCGAGTGTAACGTCCTTACTTGCACCCACAATCGCATCAGAGACAGAAATACTGTTGGCCTCAACATTGATCGTGTGATTCGCTGCTTGCTGACCGCTCAGTGACACGTCTTGTGTAGAGTTCGCCAATAGTGACTCGTGGCTGTTAACGTCTTTTAGGGTTATTTTTCCGTCCGCGGAGATCTCTATATTGCCTTGTGACGATACTAAGTTACCTACATTCACGCCGACACCATCTTCGGTCGCGATTAAGGCAATACGACCGGCGTACATTCCCCCTAAAGAAGAAGAGTCAATCGCTAAAGTTGGTTTGTTTTCATCAGTTGAGTTTACCTTCTCAGTAACCTGATTCGTTTGATACTTGACGTCATTTTTCCCGGTAACAATGGTGAGATCATTAGCGTGAATATTGGCATTGATTTCAGCAGCGCGGCTGATGATATCGAAATATGTTTGACGGGTAGCATCAAGGCCAAGCCCTTCAATCGAGACGGTGCCTTGCGTAACATCAAAACCAGTTAGCTCTCCTTGCTCAAACTCAGGCGTTCCGGTTGAAAGCGTGACTCGCGGCGTATTGATAAAGCCACATCCATTACAGGTAATCCCATAAGGGTTGGTTAGAATTACGTTTGCACTTTGGCCAAATACTTCCGTATAACCTTGAAGCAAGCTTTGATTGGCGCCTGTTACTTCGTTAAGTATCGTGCTTGCTGCAACACCATTTAAGTTCGGATTATTCTGTAGTAAGCCTCCCAGCTCTGATTGCGCAAGCTGGGCAGTCGAGTTATTTAGAATTAACCCACTCGGGTCTACATTGAATACCTCATATTGGTTATGGGATAAGCCTTGGCCATTAGGTGTCGCGATGTTCACTACCTCGACACCGTTACCCGCAACCGTTGTAGACGTGTTGCTGTGACCATTGTTAACCACCACATTAGCCAATACGGGTTGCACATTAATCAAGCCACAAACCAGATAAACAACATAACGCTGCCAAGTCGAAGTAGTATCACGCATCGTAGAAATCCTTATCATTTAAATGGCTAGATCAAGTCGGTAATAAAGCACGTAATCATCAGCATTGAGCCGTTCCGGTGCATCAATCGGGAAACCAACTGAGAGAGAACTTGAAATGTTTTCTGAGCGCGTTTTTATGCTCAAACTCGTTCCCGTTAGTGACCCTTCTTCAAACGCATCCACTTTATCTTTAGCGATGGTGCCGGTGTCGAGTGCTAGTGTGGCGCTGATGTTTCCTAAAACGGGCCATTTGGCAATTTGATAATTGAGATCATTTCGCCAGTAGTAACCTTCATCTCCTGAAATCGATTTACCTTTAAAACCACGGACAGAGTATTCACCACCGATACTTAAGCGTTCACTGCCATAAAGCGTTTGGTTACTCCACTGACCGAATAATGTCGAGCTAAGGCTAAGTGCATTCGAAAAAGGGTAGGTATAACTCGCAGTCAGTGTGCCTTTGTAAAATTGGGCTTTTGGCGCAGCGCCTGCATCGTCTTCATCTTCCTTGCCACCAAACCAATCGGTCCCCGCAACAAAACGAGGAGATAGAGTAAAAAAACCATTGCCTAGACGCGTACTGTGATCGAGGGAAAGTGAGCTGGACGAAAGGTTGCGAGAGCCTGATTCCAACAAGGCCCCCAAAATAAAGTTCTTTTCTCTTCGATGGTGTAAACCCAGTTTGAATGACGATTTGCTCACGCTATCACGATGGAATAACCATTTTAGGTCAGCATCATGGCTGTTTGTTTTACCCGATGAGTCAAACTGGAAGCTATTACTAGTAAATGTGGTTTTATATGTACTGTATGAGGTTCGATAGCCGATGTTCCAATACCCTATTGGGACATCCACGCTCATAAATAGACTTTCAGAATCTTTGCTATCTCGAATTAATGCACTTTTTGTCGCGCTAAATGTCCATTTATCTAAAATACGCAGTACATTTTCCAAACCAAGATTTAGTGATAGCTGCTCCTCTCCAGTAGACTTTTGACCACCGTTATTGATCCCAGTAGACAACGTCATAAATAAATCTTCGTGTGTTCGAATGTCGACAGTCGATTTACCCTGTTCGGTACCAGGTAATAATTTAATTTGAGCGTTATAGCGCGAAAGCCGATTAATTTGATCGAGCCCCTGCTCGATATCTCTGAGATTAAGAATAGAACCCACCATAAAAGGAAAGGCCAATTTCAGCGCACTTGATTCTTCCCCATTCAGTAGCAACTGTTCTAGTTCACCTTCTAAAATTACGATCTCTAGTCGACCCGACGATAAGTCTTGCGGCACCAGAAAAGCACGAGAGGTCACATAGCCTGCTTGCATGTAAAGGTTGGAAATAACACGGAGATATTCATTAATTTCGGCTAGGCCGAGACAGGTTGGTTGGAAATGAATGGCTTGAGCCAACTCTTCATCAGAATAGATCGTGTTACCAGAAAAAACTAACTCTCGAACATTAAAACACTGCTCAGGAAACTCTTCTATTGGCCTGTCCAAGGTAATATTAGGCGTTAGTTCCTTAACTGATTGCTTATTCTGTTCTATTTGCTCTAAGCGCTGAGCTTGCTCTCGTTCTATATCTTGAGTTGCCAATGGCCCCAATATATGAGTATTTGCTGTAGCAAAGCCAAAGGGTAGAAAAAAAAACACGAGACCAAGGTTAAACACCCTAGCTCTAATAGTTTGAGAAAGATAAGTTTTATATACCACTGCCACGACCATTAATTATTAAAAATCAACATACATTGCACATTGATTTATTTTTTATAGATATTAATCACAACAAGATACATTATTCACACCAAAGTTCAATTAACAAAGGCGATCAAAATCAAACTTAAGTTTATTATTTAATAATAAATTTCTATTTAGCTATTCTTAAATACTCTCAATAATACTGGCTCATATTTACCAAGCAATGTACGTGTTTTGCTTTTCAATCCACACTCCTCAACGCTCATTTCTCCAGTTGAACTTACATTAAATTCATATGATAATAATTATCATTACACACAAAAGTAAGTCAGCATGCATAACCAAGAAACCATCTACTGCACATTCTTTAAGGCTCAAGATCGCTTTCTGAAGGTGAATTCTGGGGAAGGCTTTGAGCCAGATATCATCTATGACTACATCCATTGGGGTTGTGTGCTCACTTCGTATTATGAACACGGCAGTGAAGGGGAGAATCCATTGCTGTTTGAATTGCACCTGCGCCAAGTTTACTTCCACCTTTTAGATGCGATTCAAGACTCACAACGAAGCCGGACGTTTCGACGTGTCTGTTTAGACTCAATTCATATCCCCCTACTCGGCTTAAAGCGTCATTACTATCATTTAGAGGATGGCGATATTCACTACCTATCATTACAACAACAATTACAGCGTATCCAAGCGCCCCATGACTAACAAAAGGAAACCTCATGACTCAGACATTTCGAATTGAAACCGACAGCATGGGGGATGTAAAAGTCCCATCAGACGCCCTGTATCAAGCTCAAACTCAACGTGCAGTCGACAATTTTCAGTTCAGCCAACATGTTATGCCAGTCCCCTTTATTCAGGCTTTGGCTTACATTAAACAAACAGCTGCTCTTACGAATGCACAACTTGGGTTGCTTGAAGGTGACATTGCGAGTGCTATCGCGGATGCCGCGCAGCATATTATCGAGGGTGAGTATTTATCTCACTTCCCGATCGATGTTTTTCAAACTGGGTCTGGTACCAGTTCTAATATGAATGCCAATGAAGTGATTGCAACGTTAGCATCTGAGAAATTAGGCGGTGATGTTAACCCAAATGATCACGTTAATATGGGCCAAAGCAGTAATGACGTGGTACCAACAGCCATCCAAGTTGCTTCGGCAATCAGCATCGAAAAACGCTTACTTCCAGCACTGCATCACTTAATTACCGCACTTGAACACAAGCAAGCTGAGCTGTCAGATGTGGTAAAAACTGGCCGAACTCATTTAATGGATGCCATGCCAGTAACCTTTGCACAAGAGCTAGGCGGTTGGAAACACCAAGTTGAACATGCACTCCTAGGCATTGATCAGAGTTTGAAATCAGTAAAAGCCTTAGCTCAAGGTGGCACAGCGGTGGGGACTGGCATTAATGCAGATCCTCGTTTTGCCGAGGCATTTGCTCACAACCTGAGCCAGGAAACCAAAGTCACCTTTACGGCCAGTGACAATTTCTTCTTTAATCTCAGCAACCAAGACGCAATTGTATCTTTATCTGGACAATTGAAAACAGCCGCCGTTGCTATCATGAAAATTGCCAATGATTTGCGCTGGATGAACTCAGGCCCTCTAGCGGGATTGGGCGAAATCGAGCTGCAAGGTTTACAACCCGGGTCATCGATCATGCCGGGTAAGGTTAACCCAGTGATCCCTGAAGCGGCGGCCATGGCCTCTGCTCAAGTTATTGGCAATGACACCACCATTACTATTGCTGGTCAGTCTGGCAACTTCCAACTCAACGTCATGTTGCCCGTGATTGCACACAATATTTTGGAAAGCATCGAGCTATTAACCAATAGCGCTCTGGCTCTTGCCGATAAAGCGATAGCCACTTTCACGGTACGTGAAGATAACTTGCAGCAAGCACTTGCTCGCAACCCTATCTTGGTTACTGCCCTCAACCCAGTGATTGGCTACCTGAAAGCCGCATCTATTGCCAAAAAAGCATACAAAGAAGGTCGCGCTATCATTGATGTGGCGGAAAAAGAAACGGATCTCGACCGAGCCACGTTAGAGCGCCTGCTTGATCCAGCGCAGTTGACCCAAGGTGGGTTAGCGAAGTAGCAAATTTAGAGCCGAAGGAATGCTACCTTCGGCTTTTTTCTTTATTTCAGTATCCAATTTGAGTGACGACCATTTTATGGTCGGAACCCCGCATGCTCGTTTTCGAGGTTCGGTTGCAGATCCGTCGACTCGACTCCAATGATTTCAACCACAAATGATCAATACTGAGCATGGTAAATGCGGGGGTGTCGAATAGGTGACTCCAGTTTGGCCAACTCGCGACAGGGGCGGTTTCAAATTCTGGAAATAGTGTCGCAAACCGTAAGCTGGTCGCGGAAAGGTTAAAATCACCAACAATCAGCATTTCATCTGACGGGTTAAACTCCACCATGGTTTGAATGGTTCGAATCACCGCGTTTCGCCGATGCCAAAGCTCCTCCGTCCTTGGTGACGGTGGGTGGGCTGTCATAAAAGGTAATTGTTTTTGCGGAGTTGGATGCCAAACGCCACTAATGATGTTGTGTCCATCAGGCGTGTAAAACACCGACATTTGAGTCAATGGTTTGCGGCTTAAGATCATCTGGCTAGACGGGTATCCCACACCTTCTTGACCACCATAACGATAAGGGTACAAATCATCCAAAGTGAAGAACTTAACCCCTTCTTCCGGCGCAACTTCTTGCAGCACCACTAAATCAATCTGGTTTTGGATCAAGTAATTAATAAAGGCATTTACATCTTGATTACCATAGTAAAGATTGTACTGCACCACCGTCATGGGTGTATTGCAGTTAACCCAAATTGACTGCTCCGACTTTGGCGTCATCGCCAGATAGACCAACACCACTACGACACATACGATCAAATGCACCCAAAACCGCACCATCAAGCAGATCAAAGCAATTATTGTGTAGTAAACCAAAAAGAGGCTAGGTGCCGAGACAATATTCTCTACCCACCAAATCTCGTGATAAAGGTGGAAAGTCCCCCACGCAATCATGGGTAAGCCAATCATTGTCCATAGTAACCAGCGCAATTCCTTTCCCTCTCGGTATTAAATATAAACTTAAGTATGGTTCAATATTCAATACTTAGCGGTGAGAGAAAATAAAATACGAGGGAAAAGGCGAAGTCACGTTCTATAAACAGCCATGATTGAGCCGTCGACTTAAATCACAACGTTTCCTTTATGGATATCATTTTTGAAATCTATGTTTTCCATATTTGAAATTACCGACACGCAACAAACGTGTTACTTTAAAACTCGTCAGTTACACTATTGTAAAGTTATTCATAAGACCGCGAATGCTTTATAACAGTTTGGATAAGGAAATTTAACTGGCACTCTCCAAAAAATAATTTCAAATTGTTGCCCTTTTTTGCCCGAGCTACCCCATGCTCGGGTTTTTTCTATCTGTTTTTTCGATAAGCAATAAAAAACGCGGCATTATGCCGCGCTTTAGTGTCAATACGTTCAGTTAGTTGGTTTGAAGCTTGCGCCTTTTAAACAACCCTTTTACTTTGGAAACCCCATTACGAATGTCTTGAAGCATCAAATAGAGACATGGAACAAGGATCAGCGTCAGTAAAGTGGCAAACAACACCGCAAACCCAAGTGCGACCGCCATCGGGATCACAAAACTTGCCTGTAAGCTGGTTTCAAACATAATTGGCAACACCCCGACAAAGGTGGTGATGGATGTCAGTGTGATGGCCCGAAAGCGCGCGCATCCCGCTTCAATCACGGCTTGCTTAATGTCTACGCCTTGCGCTCTAACTTTGTTAACGTAGTCAGTCATAACTAATGAGTCATTGACCACCACCCCGGCCGCGGCAATCAGACCAAAGGTCGACATCATGCTGAGATCCAATCCAAACCAATAATGGCCCCAAATTGCCCCAGTTAAGCTAAATGGGATGACCGACATAATGATCAACGGTTGGGTGTAACTTTTAAGCGGCACAGCCAGCAACATATAGACGATGATCATGCCAGCAATAAAGAAGACTTTTTGCTCATTTTGCTGTGCTTGCTGCTCTTCAATACTGCCGCCCAGCTCTGAACGCACACCAGGATATTGCTGCAGTACCTCTGGCATAATGGTCTCATGAACTTGCTCAACGATTGCATTTGGTTCAACACGCTCTTCGTCAATCGAACCATAAACATAAACAGACTGATAGCCTCCTTCGCGGCGTATATTACTCACACCCGGCTTTTGCTCTATCTCGACCACATCACCCAACATCACTTTCTCACCAGTTGGCGTGGTAATAATGGCATAACGCAAAGAAGCAAAGGCTTCACGCGTCAACTTGGGATAGCGCACCATTACTTTAACTTCTTCACCATCACGAAGAAGACGCTGCGCTTCCCCACCATAGAAACTGCCGCCGACCTGCAACGCAATGTCTTGCAGATCGAGCCCGAGATCATAGGCAACTGGAGCAAGTGACAGCAGAACTTCCTGACTCCCTGAATCAATAGAGGAGGAGATATCAAACAACCCTTCGGTTTGCTGAAGCTTGCCAATCAAATCTCTTCCGGCGGCATTGAGGGTATCGATATCCGAACCAAAGAGAAGGAAACCAAATTCATCTCCGCCTCCACCACCATTCACATCATCCTGAATGGTCATGGTTTTCACACCAGCAATCACAGGCAAGCGCTCACGCCAGCGCCGAGCCAGTTCAAAGGTGTTAAATGGTCGCAGCTCTTCATCCACCAAAGGAACAAGCAAAGTGGCAGAAGAACGACCTTTGTTGAAGGCTAAGGTGTCTTTCACCATCCCCGTACCGTAGTGTTCAACTGTTTCTTGCTCAACTTGTTTGATCACCGCTTCAATCGCTTTTAAGGCCGCAATTGTCTGTTCACTGGAGACATTGTTGTTCATTTCAATGTCGATACTCGGGAAGTCGTGCGGCACTTTCGGTGATGGCACAATACGAACATGGTTCGCCATCACGAGTGCAATACTGATGGCAAATAAAGCCACAAAGCTGGCAAAAACACTCCAGCGCCAATGCGTACACAGCGTAACAAAGCGCTTGTATGGCCCATTCACCATCGCAAAAAATCGTTGGTTAAATCGGTCTCGCCAACTGCCTTTTTTGATTGGTTTGAATTTACTGTGCGCCAAGTGTGACGGCAATATGAGTTTGGATTCAATCAAGCTGAACACTAAACAAAGGATCACGATAGACGCAATACCAAAGAAAAACGCTCGTTCGATCCCCTTCGACATCAGAAACGGTGCAAATACCGCGATGGTGGTCAACACGCCAAATGTAGCAGGTGTTGCAACCCGTTGTACCCCACGCACCACATTATCTACTCCGCCACCATTTTTCTCGATTTCAGAGTAAGCACTTTCGCCAATCACAATGGCGTCATCCACCACGATCCCCAGCACCATAATAAAGGCAAACAGGGAGACGATATTAATACTCACACCAATCACAGGCATCAGCATCACAGCACCAAGGAAACACACTGGTAAACCAATCATGACCCACATTGCGAGTTTAAAGCGCAAGAAGATACTGAGCATAATTGCGACCAACACCGCACCTTGGAGCAGATTTTTCAACATCATGTCCAAACGAGCGTTGAGGTAATAGGTCATGTCTACCAAGGTATTCAGCTTGAGATCTGCGGGCAATGTTTGGTTCTTATGCTCGATATAAGCTTTAACGGATTCCGCGACCGTCACCATGTTTTGGTCTTTGGTCGCTTTCACGGACAGATAAATGGCGTTTTGACCGTTATATTTGAAATAGCGATCATCTTCCGTAAAGCCATCTTTTATCGTTGCAATATCTTGCAGAAGGACCTTGCCTCCATTACGCCCGATCTTGACTGGAATCGAGCGAAACTCTTCTCCGCTGTAGTATTGATTTTCAATCCTAACCGAGATCATGCCCGCACTGGTCCGCACTTCCCCTGCGGAATAATTGGCAGAATAACGCTGGATGGCACGGGAGATATCAGAAAGCGTTAAGTCGTATTTTTGCAGAATTTGTGGCTCGACTTCGATGGCAATTTCGTACTCAGGAGAACCAGAATCCACCAGCGCAACATGTTGTAATTGCAACAGCTCATCTTCTATCTGTTTGGCGATGGGTTTGAGTTCATACAAAGAACGGTCGCCAACTAACGCCATTTCAATCACATCCTGACGGTATTCATACTGATAGACCTGAATCGGCTCCATTGAAGCAGGAAAGCCAGAAGTGCTATCCACTTTCTGCTTTACCTTATCCAAGACATCATTAATGTCAGCGTCCACATCAATTTCCAACTCAATATGAGCAGAGCCACGAGATGCTGTGGATACGGATTTTTTGATCCCAGTAACGTCTTTTAACGACTCTTCCAATCGAATCAAAATGCTTTCCTCAACTTCTTGAGGAGAGGCACCCGGATACTCCGCACTGATGTTGACGTAATTCACTTCTAAGTTAGGGAACATTTGGCGCTGGATCAGGAAAAAGCTCACCGCTCCCATGATGAGGATAAACGCCATCATTAAGTTTGCCGCCACCGAATTGTTGGCAAAATACGCAATTATGCCATTAGGTTTATTTTCCATGATAAGCCCTTATTGCATTGCCACGTCGTTACTATCGCCCGCATTAGCCACTTTGACGGCCATTCCTTTTTGTGGAAATTCCGGTACCGTCGTCACGATACGATCACTGTCTTTTAAACCTTGATTGATCAACATGAATTCTTTTTCAGCACGCAACACATTCACCGCTCGTGGTTGCAAATTATCTTGTTCGTCTACCACCCATACTTGTTGATTGTTCACCAACTCCTGAGGCAAGCGAAAGACATGCTTTAGCTCCTTGCCAATGAACTTAACTTGAACATAAGCACCAAACTTCATCTTCGGTTTATCGCTGTCGATGGCATAAGGGTCTTCAACCCGTACCACCATATTGATCATGCGGGTAGCGCTATCAATAACACCAGCATCACGAACAATCACACCATTGAGCTGGACATTTTCAATACCGCGTTGCACCACCTCAGCCGAGGTACCTACGTAGTCTTTGGGTAGAAAACGGCGATCAAAACCTGCAATAGGAATATGAATTTCACCCGCTTCCACATTATTCAAGGTGGCTACATTCGCACCTGCTGAGACATATTGGCCCACGCCGATCCCACGTTCGACAACAAGAGCATCATAAGGCGCAATCACTTTACAGTTTTCAAGATCCCGCCTTGCGCGTTTTAGCTCCGCTTGTGCTGATTTAAGCTGCGCCTGCGCACTTAACAGCTGAGGTTTGCGCAAATACAGATCCGTCACCTGCTTTGTCGGTAGCTTTTTCGCTTGACGCTTAGCCACTTCAGCTTTGGCTTGTTCTTCAATTAACGCCGCTTTTGCTGCCGCCAAGCCCGCTTCTGCCTGTAACACGGCGGCCTGATAGTTATCATCTTCAATGGTAAAGAGCACTTCCCCTCGCTTTACAATACCACCAGCAACAAAATTGGGGTGCCAGCTGACAACTTCACCAGAAACCTGTGCCGACAGTTGCGTCACTTCTAATGGAGCAAGTTCGCCATGACTGGTGATCACCACATGGTGATCTTGAGACAATGCAGGGGAAACGGAAACAGTAAGCAGCTCTTCTTGAGTGGGTTGTAAGTCATCATCTGGAGCCGTTGAGGCAATCACAGCGTAACCTGCATAACCCGCTGCTAAAATACCAATAGGAAGTAGCCAACGTAACGATTTTCTGAACATGGAATGTCCTTATAAGTAAAAAAAGTGGAGCAGGCAGTCGCTCCACAAAAAGTGAAAAATTAATTATCTAAAACAGAACCTGATGACTGGAGCGTTTGGTCGGAGACCGCTTTTATATGGTGAACAATCCGCCAGAAGAACACCGCATCAAACGCTAGAAATAGCAAGGTATCCCATAATTCAGATTCATCTCCCCACTCAGGTAATGCAAAAACCAGTACGATCATCAACGACATGAGCACAACAAAGAATCGAACAGACATCACCCAGCTCACGGCAAGAAATGAGCTAAGAAAGTTATGTCCTTTACTCGCTTTAAACGCACATACAATCGCAATCACTACCATCGCTGCGCTGCATGCTCCATAGATCAGGTCATAATAGTTCGACTCGTAAGAAATCGTCACGGCCAGCGTCCATACCAAACTGGTTGCGATCAAATACTTCATATTTTCACGCTCAGAGAGCGGGCCTTTCACTAAATCGCTTTTAAGTTCTTTGATTTTCCAGAAATACACGATTTTCCTTCCTATGATTTGAATTTCCACAAGCGAATCTGATTCATCAGAAAACCTGATAAATCACGATTAAACAAGCTGATATTGCCACTGTTCTTCGCATCATTTTTGTGACGATCTATGTCTAAATAGGAACACATCTCGTTCACATTAGCAAAGCAATCTCAATGCCAAAATGATTTTTATTTAAAATCAATAAGATAAGATGAACCCTATGGGTTTTATAGAATCAAACTGGTTAAATAAACCAAAAGTAGGTATTTATGACATGTCTCAACCAACATATTGCAGTGATCAATACCTAATGATGTTACTGGTAGCACTTTCACCCACCGAGTAGCGATGCTATGAATAAAGAAAGATTCATGGATAAAAAAAGGCCCTGTTGAACAGGGCCTTTTTGTTAAAGCAGTCGTTGTGGAAACAAGGTTACATCCGATACAAGTAATTCATTTTCCCTGACTCCCCACCAAGATAGAGGTAGTGGTTCTCATCAATATGAATCACTCTGTCGAGACTGATGTCTGAGCCAAAACTGAATTCAATCACACCATCAGAAACGTCCCATTGAAACTCGATTCGCATCTCTTGAGCTCGGTACAAAACAAACCCTGTTTGGTCGCTTTTATAGCGCACTAAAATGTTTTTATCCGCACTTTGCCAGTGCCCAACCAAACGCTGAACGATCAACTTATCGGATTGACGGCGATAGTCTTGCTTCAATGCAGCTTTCAGATAACCAATTTTCTTGTCATCAAGGTTGAGCTTTTGTTGGTTATCGACAAAGAATTGCGCCATAGAAGGGTATTGTTGAATAAGGGCATGCGCCGTATCTTGATAGTTATTGCTATATGCAGCCTCAAAAGCGGTATAAAACTGACTTGGCGCAACAAACTTTTCCGCCTTCACTGCTGAGGTAAATACCAGCCCTATTAAACATAAACTGGTAATAAAGGTTTTCATTAGACACTCCTTTTGTCTATCACTTAAGCCGCTTTAACTTGTCCTTTCGGCTGATAACGACCCGGCTTATGGTTCATCGCTAAAATTAGATTTGTCGCTACAGCACCAAGTACTGAAAGTAAAATGATCGAAATATCAACAATGAACAGCGACAATACAACAATAGTACAGTCTAACGCCATTTGTACTTTACCCGCTCGGATACCAAAACGCTCTTGGAGGAATAAAGCTAAAATATTAAAGCCGCCAAGACTCATCTTGTGCCTAAAAATAACCAACATACCAATGCCGATCAAGCCGCCACCCACAATGGCAGCATATAACGGAGCAATGCTGGCAATTTGAATAACATGATGGAGGTAGTCCACCGCAAACGACACTAAACTCACAGCGATAAAGGTATTCACCGTAAAGCGCCAGCCCATACGAGTGAATGAAAGCCAGTAAAAAGGCAAATTAAGTAAAAAGAAGATCTGACCGAAGCTGAAATCACTTACCTTGGTTAGAAAAATTGCCAGCCCAGCAGTACCGCCAGTGAGCAAGCCAATTTGATTGAAGAAGATGACTCCGAGTGATACCAACGCACTGCCAAGTGTCAGCGCCAACAGGTTTTCTCGCAAGCTATGTTCGTTATCCATTTCTCATTCATCCTTTTATCGTTCCAACTCACTTTCTCCGTCAGAAAAAGCGGTCTTAAGATGGCGATTATTGAGAAAATTGTCGAGAAAGGGGGACTTATTGACACGTAGCATGGTGTTTAACATTTTTTACACATGCACGTTAAACGTTGAATCATAAGCATAAGGGAGAAGGAGCAAACTCGCATCGCAAGAGGCCCAATCTCCCTTTGACTTTTATTGTTCTAAAACCCTATTGACGCACAAGTTGCATTTCAACGGTTAGTGGAAGGTGATCGGTAAGTTCAGCAAAAGGAACGGACGCTACTTTATCCATCGGCTTAGGAATTTCCACTTTTTTGATATCCCACTCTTGTGCATTTGATGTCAAAATGTAATCAATCTTTCTATCAGGATTCCAAGCAGGTGCCGTCAACGTGAGTGCTTTATCCGTTTCATTAAACCACGCGGTAAGTTCCTTGTACTCTGTTGATTGTGGCGGAAGATTTAAATCACCGATGATAATAGGGAGCGCATGCTTAAAATTCCAAGAAGAGAACTTAGCTTGCAGGGTGCGTACCTGCTCTTCACGTAATGGCTGCGTCGTATGATCTAGATGCGTAGTGACTGCCATTACTGGCGCTGGATAATTAGGCACATCAACTTCTACCGCACACGCAGAGCGCTGCTCGGCGCCTTCGATATTAGGCAACGCCATTCGCTTAACGAACTTTATAGGGTGCTTAGATAGAACGGCAGTCCCGTACTCACCACCATCATGATCAATCGCCTTACAGAAGTAGTAATTCATTCCAAGCTGCTTAGCAATATACTCAGCTTGGTTGATTGGGGAATGACCTGCTGCACTAAAATTCTTACCCGAACGGCCCGTTTTGTTGTCGACTTCTTGCAAGCCAATGATGTCGGCGTTAAGTGACTTAACCGCTTCAGCAATCGCATCGGTGTCCCCCATTCTAGATGCCATAATGTTGTACGAACTCACACGAATGTTCTCGGTAGAGACTGCTTTGTCGATAAGCGGTTCGTTCGCAAATGAAGAAAATGCCGCAGTGAGCCCCAGCGTGATTGCTGAGAGGGTGATGGCTTTAGACATAAAAATTACCTTATTTCCTCTTTCAATATATGACTGTTAACAGTCGCGGTAGTGAACGTCACTCATGCGACTCAGGCGCTGAGCTGCTTGCTCCGCCGTTAAATCTCGCTGGCTTTCTGCCAGCAACTCATACCCCACCATAAACTTACGCACCGTGGCGCTACGTAATAATGGTGGGTAAAACAGCGCATGCAGTTGCCAATGGTTAATCTCGGTTTTTGGATTAAAGAACGGCGCATAATGCCAGCCCATAGAGTACGGGAATGAACACTGAAACAAGTTATCGTAGCGGGTGGTAAGCCGTTTAATGGCCAGTGCTAAGTCATCCCGCTGACTATTGTTTAACTCACTCATGCGGCGAATGTGCGCTTTGGGTAATAACATGGTTTCAAATGGCCATGCTGCCCAATAGGGAACCACAGCCAACCAATGTTCTGTCTCGACAACAATGCGATCTCTTTCTTTTTGTTCCGCTGCAACATATTCCAGCAATAGGTTGCGGCCATATTTGTGGTAATACGCTTTTAAATGATGATCTTTCCGCTCTATCTCGTTGGGTAAAAAGCTGCTGGCCCAGATTTGTCCATGAGGATGAGGCTGCGAACAACCCATGGCTTCCCCTTTGTTCTCAAACACTTGAACCCAAACATACTGCTTGCCGAGTGATTCGATTTGCTCGTCCCACGTATCAATAACATTGCGAATGCTCTTTATGGGCAGCTCTGGCAAGGTTTTACTGTGATCGGGAGAGAAACAGATGACTCGACTGACACCACGAACTACCTCTGTTTGAAACAACGGATTCACCGGGTTAACAACTTCTGGCGTTTCTTGTTTTAATGCCGAAAAATCGTTGTCAAAAACGAAGCTTCCTTGGTAACTGGGATTTACATCACCAGAAGTGCGCGTATTCCCTGGGCAGAGAAAACATGATTCATCATAAGCAGGCAATGAGTTAGTACTTGGCTGTTCATCCGCCCCACTCCACGGCCGTTTAGCGCGATGCGGTGACACCAAAACCCACTGCCCTGTTAACGGGTTATAGCGGCGATGCGGGTGCTCTGCCGGGTGAAATTTCATGGTTCGCCTCTTTCTTTTTGCTCTCCTTATTCTTTGGTAAGAACACAAAGAATAAGGAGAGTGCTTCGACTTACTGCATTAACACATTACGGGTGAACTGTTTCTTCAACTCTGCGGAATAGCTCGCACTGAATGGTTCTGTCGCATTGTTACGCATTTCCTTTGGCACGAGAGAGTTTGACGCATCAGCGTCAGGATGCTGAGGAGCCGTACCAAATGTTGCGTTTAACTCTCCTTGCGTTTTCGCCGATGTTAGCCAGTGAACGAAGACCAATGATGCTGCTTTGTTTTTGCTGTTGTTTGCAATCGAGACAAAGTTACCACCGCCCGACATGCCAAATTTGGGTATGTAGAACTTAATTCGCTTGGTGATTGCCCCTCGCTCTTGGAGACCTGCCAAATGATCTTCCCATGCTGGAGCTAAGATGATTTCACCATCATTTATCCGAGTTAGGCTATCTGCATTAGAAGCCGTAATAAGCACATTCTTTTTGTTCGCTTGAAACCAATCCCAAGTTTTGGACCACGACTTAACAACAGTTTGATCGGCCTGATCCCCAATATCTTCATCTCCGTTAATTTGGCGAATCATGGCTTCGATAAATCGACCTCCTGAACCACCGCCATTTGGATCATTCACACCAAAATTTCCTGGGTTTGTTCGAATATAGTTCTCAAGGTCCCCAAACGTTTGAGGTAAATCGGCAAAAGCAATACGTGCAGAATCATAGGCAATCCCCGTTTGATTACCCCAAAATGTAACGCCATACCCTTGGCTATTTACACCTTCTGATTTCATGGTGAGCTGATCAAACTCTGGTAACGGGTCCAGTTTCATCAGTATTTTGCTGGCATCGAACGTACGTAATGTTGGTGCGCCAAGAGCCACGACATCCATTGAACCCTGCTCGCGACGTGATTCGGCAACCAGTTTATTTCGATTGGCATCTAGCGTCCCTTCTGGGATTCTTACTTTTATCCCTGTATCTTGTTCAAACCCCTTAATAAACTGGCGCCAAGCGGGCTGTAAATACCACACAGAAAAAGTGATTGCCCCTTCTTTTTTTGCTTGTGCTTCTATCTGTTCCCAGCTCATTTGAGTGACATCATAGGCGACTGCAGGTAACGATATCGATGCAGCAAGCAGCGACATTAGGGTGACTTTCTTCATTGTATATCTCCTTTTAACTATGCCTTCCCAGTTGATTGAGATAGATAGTTTCCTTTCAGCAACCGTTCGATCACCAGCATCAGTAACACATTAGGAATCACTAAGATCAGCGACACAACAGCGGCGTCTGGCCGAATAAAGGAATAGCCTAAAAACGAATACAAAATCGTCGGAACGGTAATAAAGTCAGGTGCTCCCAGTACGAAAGCCATATTGAACTCTTCAATACTGATCACCAGACAGAAAATGGTTGAAGCAAGTAGGCTGGGTTTAAGCATGGGTAAAAAAGCGTGCTTAAATGTTCCCCATTTACCAGCCCCCATATCAGCACAGGCATCAATGAGATCTTGAGGAATCGCATTAAAACCAGCGGATAAAATTCGGATCGCATACGGCAGCGCTAATACGGTATGAGCAATAACGATATTGAAATATGGATTGGTCAGTCCTAGCTCAAGTAACATTGAACTAAAGAACACCGCCAAAATCATGGATGGCATCACCATAGGTAACAGAGAGACCATTTCAGCAATCTTCTTGCCGCGAAATTCCATTCGGCCAAACGCATAAGCAGTTGGTAGCGCTAATGTCACCGTCAGCAATGCCACTGCAGGAGCTAGGGTATAGCTATTTTTCAATGCCTCAGGCAATGATGTAGTTGTCCATACCTCCACCCAGCGACCGAGAGAGAGCACTTGGGGGAAAATATCGGGATAGCTCCAAGGATGGTCTGGGTCCACCACTGACCACAGAATAGCCATTGCAAAAGGAATACCCAGCCAAATAACGTTCACGATGACAAAAAAAGCAATGGAGATCATCATGACCAAACGGGCATTAGAGCGCGGTTTTGACATCAAATACTTCATGACTCTTTCTCCCACTCAACGATCGGCTTCTTGCGAGTTGCAAAAGGTTTGGTGATTGCTGTAAGCACAACCGCAGAAAACGCAGCCAACAGCATGATGACCATAGCGATCACCGCGGAGCTTTCCCACTCGTAATACTGAAGGGCTGTAATATTCATCAACATAGACAAGGAATAGCTGCTGCGAGAGCCGGCAACGGCCGCGAATGAGAAATCTCCCAGTGCTCCAATAAACACCAAAATAGACGTGGCTTGTAATGCCGGAATCGTCAAAGGGAACACTACGCTACGAAAGCGAGACCAACGCGTCGCGCCCAAATCAAGCGCAGCATCCATAAGATCAGTACGAATACTAGCAATGGAACCTGTGATCAGAATCAGAGCAAAAGGTAAGTTCTTCCATATTTGCAGAACAATGATGCTCCAACCAAATTCATCATTGGTTAGACGCATCGGCTTGTCTATAATGCCTAGTAGGATGAGCAACTCGTTAAAAATGCCGTGATAAGCAATTACGTTCATCAGTAAAAACGCGGCAACCAGTCCCGGGACAAACATCGGCGCACGCAACATCCCGATCACGGCAGGCTTTGCTGGAATATCTTTTTGCAACCACAATGCAATGGGATAAGCAAAGGTCACCGCCCCTAAGGTCCCAAGAATCGAAGTGCGCAGGGAATAGCCGACTGAGCGCCATAAAATGGGGTCACTCAATGTCGTCGTCCAATGGCGCAGGGTAAATTCTGATTCACCCGACATCTGAAACAAGCCAAAACTCTGTGCTACAACGACATACAATGCACTGCCCATCAACACAACAATGGTCCCCACCCCGGGAATGATCAGTAAGTACGGTTTTAAATTCATACGGTGACCTCTTCCAAGAAACGAATACCGTATTCAGGTAGTTGAATATGCAGTATGTCCCCTTCTTTTACTGAAAGTCTGCCCGCTAATTGCACTCTAATCTTGTGCTCATTCAGCGCCCCTACCCAACCGAAGACATTTAAAGAATCGCCTTGAAACGCAACCGAGCACACCTTCATCGCAAAACTGTTTGGCGCATCTTTAACACAGACTGTGACATCCTCAGGACGCCAGCAAATATGGATGTTGTTCCCTCTTGGTTTGGTATCCGAACGTATCGAAAACTCTCCCATATCACAGGTCACGACATAAGAATCCGCTTCCGATGCGGGCTCGACGAATGCGGTATGCAAGTTAGCCGCCCCAATAAAGTCAGCAACAAAGCGGCTCGTTGGACGAAAATAAATGTCTTCAGGTGTGCCTACTTGCTCAATTTTTCCCTGATTAAGCACAATGATCCGGTCACTCATTGCCAATGCTTCTGCTTGATCGTGGGTTACGTAAATCGAGGTCAAATTGTGGCGTCGCTGCAGCTCTTTTATTTCAAAGCGAACGCCTTCACGCATTTTTGCATCCAAGTTAGAGAGTGGCTCATCGAAAAGAATGATTTCAGGACGTGTCACCATGGCACGCGCTAACGCAACACGTTGCTGCTGCCCTCCCGACAGCTGAGCGGGCAGCTTATCTTTATGCTCTTTCAAACCCACTTGATGGAGAATTTCTATCAGCCGTTGCTGCTGTTCTCTTTTATCCATCTTTTGTTGCTCAAGGCCAAAGCAAATGTTGTGAGACACACTCAAATGAGGAAACAGCGCGTAAGACTGAAAACACATCGCCGTCTCTCTGTGCTCTGGCGGCACTTTAGTCACATTGTTCCCACTAATGAAAATGTCACCTTCACTGGGTTCATAAAAGCCCCCGATCATTTTGAGTAGTGTGGTTTTACCACAGCCACTAGGTCCAAGCAGGGTGACAAACTCCCCTTTTTTCACACTAAAAGAGACATCTTCTGATGCATAGAAGTCACCGTATTTCTTTGTGATTGACCGTAGCTCTAATACATTCATTGATTAACCTTTCCTTGAAAGCATTATTTTATAAAAACATAACTCCGGTTTATTTCAACATCAATAATTGATGACATTTTAAACTAAAAAATCATACATTGATCACCAGAACAAACATAAACAATTGTTTTTAAATCTGTTTTTATTTCAACTTTTATCAGTTGACACAAAAACACAATTACGACTAATCTAAGTTATCCTTTTTTATAAAGTTTAAATAAAGTAGGTTAAGAAGATATGTCTTTTAATTTCAATGTAGCAAAATCTGGGCAAGTGCTCGTCAACCCTCACCGAGGCGATTGTCTGTTTTATCCAGAAAATACCATGCCTGCCTTTCAAGGCGCGTTTAATAAGGGAGCGCGATGTATCGAAATTGATATCGCAATGACCAGCGATCAACACATCGTGGTGATACATGATCCTAGTGTCGACCGGACTTCAAACGGCACAGGTTATGTTGAGCAAATGACACTAAAACAGCTGCGACAACTTGATTTAGGCGGTTGGTTTTCTGCTGAATTTTCTGGCACTCAGATCCCTACCTATGAAGAGGTGCTCGACTGGGCAATCCAGCATGGTGTTGGTTTAGTGGTTGAAGCGAAACAGCGACGCAGACACCAAGAATTTGCTGAGACATACACCCAAATAATGAGGCGTAAGCCGGGCGCGATAGACCACACTATTTTGCTCGGGTTTGACCACTCTCTGATCAATAAAGTCAAAGTGCTACTGCCAGAGCAGTCAATCCAAGTCGTGACCTTAGCGCGTTATCTTGACCAGTTGAGCGCTGTGCAAACGTCCAATGCGGACAGCGTCTGCGTGGAGTACCCTTTCACAACAGAGGAAGTATTGAGAAGTTACAAATCAGCTGGACTCACAACACGTTTGTTTCTTCCTAACAAAGGTGATGATGTTAATACCGCGCAGTGGTTCAATGACTACTATGGCTATGATGTAGAAAGTGAAATAACTGACTGGATCAGCAAAGGATTAATTGACATGCTAAGCCATGATGATATTGATATGCTTGTTGCCATGATCAAAAAGGCAGGAATGGAGCCCATCTAAGGAAACGTGCATGTTACAGCCAATCAAACCCGTTCAACTCGAACTCACACCCGGACAAAAAAAGCTTTTGGCAACCTGCCGTCAGCATGGCTCTGTCTCCAGAGCCAAAATAGTTGAATTGACAGGTTTAAGAAGTGGGAGTGTCACCAGCCTTTCAAAAGAACTATTGGCAATGAACCTAATTCGGGAAGGACAAAGGGAACGGATTGGCCGAGGTCAACCCATCATTCCTTTAGAGCTGAACCCTTATGGTGCATTCTCATTCGGCGTTTCATTTCAAATCCAACGCATTGAAATTGGGTTGTCTAACTTTTGTGGTGAAGTGTTAGAGCAAATCAATATCCCCTACAAAGAAGCCTCCCCGATCGATGAAGTGTTAACGAGCATTCATGGACTCATTCAAGGCTTGATTGATAAACACAAGCTGCACCGAGCACGGGTTCTCGGGATTGGCGTATCCATGCCCGGTCCAGCCAATGGAGATGGAAAAACTATACATACCATCCAGCCACTAGCACACTGGCGAGCCGAACCTCTCACAGAGAAGTTTGGTGAGTTTTTCGACTGGCCAGTGTGGATAGACAACGACTGTAATGCGGCCGTTGTGGGTGAGTTTTACTCCGGTTGCTGGCCGGAAGTGAAAAATATGGTACTGATCGAAATCGGCCATGGGGTTGGGGGAGGTGCCATCGTCAATGGTCAGCTTTATCGTGGCAGCCGCTTGAATGCCGGTGAGATTGGCACCTATTACACAATTATCGGCGATGAAAAGAGGCCAACCGTTAGAAAGCTGATGCAATCGCTTGACCAATCAGGCATCGATTGCCAGTCTCCGGCCGATATTCCAGATTCTTCACATCCTATCGTCAGTGATTGGGTAAAAGAGACAGCCTATTATCTTAAACCATTAATCGTTCTGACCATCGGTTGGTTGGATCCTGACTGCGTCATTTTCGGCGGCCAATGTCCGCCCCATTTAAGCAATGCCATTATCAAGGAAATGAACATAGAAGCCAGTTGGAAGCTCTTCCAACGTGACTATCCAGTTGCTCAGATTTCAGCAACGCGTGTCGGCGTATCTCTTAATACTTATGGGGCGTGTATGTATCCAGTTTTCCGTACCCTTGGAATTTAGCATTCCCAATCATGCTTCAGGAATAAGATGAAAGATCTCAACGCATTACATGTTTTTATTAGCTTGATGGACACCCGTTCTACTCAGCGGGCCGCGCAAAAACTCGGACGCTCACAGTCGTACGTTTCCAAAACGTTGGCCCAGCTGCGTGATGATCTCAACGATCCGCTGTTTGTTCGCAGTCAAACTCAGCTTGTCCCCACCAGCTATGCGATGGCCATTGAAAGTAAGCTACGCGGTGCGCTAGAGCAGGTCTCCCTTTCTCTTGAGCCAGAAAAGTTTGACCCGATGCAAGTTGAAAAAATCACGCTGCATATTGTCGAACCTTTCCTTATTGAAATGGGTAAACCGCTGATCCGCGCTATACGAGAACAGTCCAACGCCATCATTGAGCTCAGACAATGGCACCACGGTAGTGAACAAATGCTGCTTGATGAAGAAGTGGATGTGGGCGTTCATATTTTGGGTGATAAACCACAAACGCTCTATCAAAAACGGCTTCACACTGGTAGCGGTCACTTTAACGGGAACTTAAGCGGTGAATACGTCAAATACATTGTGGCTGGATTAAACGAACATGAAGATCACTTTAAAAAACTCGATCCTTCCATTGAAGCGACTATCTGTGTCGATAACTATCAGCTCATGAACCAGTTGATGGACGATTGTTTTACCTTGCGTTATGAGCCGCATTTAAACCACGATGCTAAGCAAACCCTGAATATAGACAGCGCGCTTATCATCAAAGCCTCTCGCCGCCAGTCTGGCAAGATCCTATGGTTGAGTGCTTTACTGCAGGAAATGGTGGAAACGCATATTATTCAATAATGCCTTTCCACCCTGATGCTTACAGTGCTGATAGATACGCTTTATAGGCCTTTAATCGAACCGTCGCGGCGCCAATAATATCCATAAAGCCGAGTGCTGCATGTGGTTTGCTGGCAGAAATCCAGCCAGAGCCTGTGGCTCCTATCGGCACGTTGTACCCTTCAGGCTCTTCAAATTCGATGATCACTGTTCGCCCATGGCTCCCTTGATTATTCCCAATATGTTGACGCACATGTTGGCTGCCATTGACCACGGAAACACGTGCTTCCCCCGTACCAGCCGTTAAGCTATGAACCCGGCCACGAAAGATCTCTCCCGGATACGCATCCACATAAAACTCTGCAAATTGTCCCGGCTGAATATTGGCATAGGTTTGATCGGCAATGCGCATTTCAACAAACTTTTTCGATGTGTTGTACAGATGCATGTTCCCCACACGCGTTCCTTCCGCGATGTTTGCAATGGAAACCTGCCCATCAAATGGCGCGCGGATTTCACGTCGTTCATTTTGCCATTCCGCTGTCGCTATCTGTGCTTCAATCGATTTAATCTGGGCAAACACAGCCGCCACCTTGGCATTATTGGACTCAATACGTGTACGAGCGTCATCACGTTGCTGCTCCTGAGCAAAGTCATTCAACTTTTCTAAGCGGGCTAAGGTTCGCTTGTCGTTATCGATTTGATGTTTTAGGGCGACAATCTCAGCTTCAGCCGCTAATTTTTGTGCTTGTAACCCACGCACTTGAGAATCGGTATCCTCCGATTTGAGCACGTAAATCAGATCCCCTTGCTTCACATGTTGGTTGTGAGTCACCAGCACTTGTTCCACTTCTTGACCAACTAATGGGCTAAGCACCGCGTGTGGCGCTTTGACAGTTGTACTGTCGGTTAAGTCAGCCGGAGACCAAAAGCGATGCGCCGTAAACAGCATGAAAGCCAAAAAACCGCCTAGCCCGATCATCACTGTCGCATTACGTAACGTCCATTGAACAAAACCGGTTTTCACCAAAACCCAACACAGCAAAATATACGGTAGCATGATCTCTTTCATCGTGATTTACTCCTGTGCCTTGTTGATTTTATTCAGACCATTACGAATGATGCTCGACAAACTATTTGCCACCACATCCCAGCGGGTGAAAGCGATAATAATGGCGAGCACCCACCATGCTTTGTCGATGAACAGACCACAAAGTGATAGAGCAAAAACAATTTGCGTATGGGCAGAAGACATCTCTTTCGCTTTATGCACCGCCACTTCATGCAATTGCCACAGCAGATACAACACATACACGACAATCGCGAGAGTGACACAAGCAATAAAGCCCATGAAAAATTCTGAGTCCAGCAAGGTCAAAATGGTTGGATAACCATCAGAAAAGTAGCTTTCGGGCAATGACTTGCCATGCACTTTCCCAAGCCGAGAAAATAGCCAAGACGCGACGAATAAAACGCCAACGAGACAAATTGATTTAATTGAAAACGCGCCAATGCGTTTCATCATCCCTGTAAACCGATGTCCAGAAAGCTGCACTGAAGAAGATTTTGCAGGCATAGTGGTTTACCTAAGTTTTGAACAACTTAGCTAAAGTAACCCAAGCTCAATGTAAATTTGGAATAGAGGCTATTCCAAATAAAATTGGCCTATCGTTAAACAGGCCAAATACGCGCAATCATACCATCGCGTGTTAGCAGATATCGGCCAGTTGATACAGTCGTAACGACTCAGCAAACCGAGGATTACCATGGAAGGTGATATCAATGGGCTCACCCGGCAACAAAGTCATGCTGGAATCACTAAAGCGGCCATCCACATCGCACTCTAAATGGACGAAGAAGGCAGGTTTATCTGTGGAAAGTCGAATTCGATCTCCGTCAATCTCCATCTTGATTTTCGCTTTGGCGATAGGGACCGACTTCCAGTTTGACGCCGCCATCCAAGTATTCTCAAGTATGGTCGAACCATGCTCTGTTTTCAGATAAAAGAAGCCTTTATCTGATGTTGCCATCGCCTCTTCACGCCCCATATGCCACACCATAATGTTGCTGTCGGGCTCGGCAACACAATCAATCGGCCACGCCGCTAATGTCTCCCCTTGCCAGCTCATCCATACCAAAGTGCCAGTGACCGATTGCTCTTGGTTGAGATCATTCACAAGTCGCAATTGAAGCTGCGTTTCCGTCAGTTCAAAGGGCAAATAAACCGGTGAGAAGAAGCGTTTCGCATGGTAGTGAAGCTGCTTCCAACGACCACTGTATTCAATGCTCGACCACGAACTCACAGGCCAATTATCGTTGAGCTGCCAAAATAACATCCCACGGCATACCGGAGAAATCGCGCGCCAATGATCACACGCCGTTTTAATCGCAATGGCTTGTTGAACTTGGCTCAGATACAACATCTGCTCAAACCCCGCCGGGAACTTGAAATAACGCGTAAACATTTCCGTGATGATGCTATTACCACGCGGATTTTTCTGGTGGTATTCGAAGGTGGGTGAAGTGACATTCCAATCTTGTTCAGGGACGAACTGTTTCACTTCAGCCAGAGACGGCCATGATTGATAACCAAATTCAGAGCAGAATCTTGGGTTAACCTGACGATAAGCATCAAACGACTTCCCAGAGTGCCACACATCCCAGAAATGCATGTCTCCTCGATTGTCATCATGCCATGCATCACCGAAATCCAAATCCCCATTGCACGGTGAACTTGGCCAAAAAGTACGGCTGCTGTCTTCGTGCGCCACAACATCCGCAATACGGCGATTTAACCGGTCGTAGTTCACGGTATATTTCACTTTGTTGTGTTTGGATTCGTCATACCAACCAATGGCACCAATGACTTCATTGTCGCCACACCAAAGTGCAATACAGGCATGGTCTTTTAACCGTTTTAGCTGATCTTGTAGCTCCAGTTCAACATCTGCCACAAAGTCGTCCGTTGATGGATAAAGAGAACACGCGAACATCATGTCTTGCCATACCAACAGCCCGAGTTCATCACATAATTGATAAAACTCGTCACTTTCATATTGGCCGCCGCCCCACACTCGGATCATATTCATGTTGGCAGCCACAGCACTTTCAAGTAGTTCTCGATAGCGTTTGCGCGATTCTCTGGACGGCATGGCATCCAGCGGAATCCAGTTGGCACCTTTGGCCACAATAGGGAAACCGTTGACCACAAACTCCATAGCCGAACCAATGTCATCTTCAGCAGTATTGAGCACCAGTTGGCGTAAACCGAGTTGTTTTTCCACCACCTGACCATCACACGCAACCGCCAAAGGATAAAGATACTGCTCACCGTAGCCTGCAGGCCACCAGCGTCTTGGCTCAGCCACTGTAAAACGAAAACGCTCCGTGCCACTTTGGCTCACTCTCGCGCTTTGTATTTGATCGGCAAACTCCACACGTAAATCCGATGCTTGCCAACAGCGACATTCCACATCGACCACCACCTCAACGGAGCCATCCAGATGCCAATGTTGCTCTGTACTGACTTGTTCAATGTGCACCTTATCGACACAATCCAGTGCAATGGGGTCGTAAATGCCAGACACCATCAGGCAAATTCCCCAATCCCACCCCGAATGGCACTGCGTTTTGCGCAATGTATTCATGTGTGGGATCTGATTGTTCCCCATGGCAGATGGAATCGGAAACGGCAGCTTTTCCGCTCGTTTTCGCGCTTCTTCATCCGCTCGGTAGAACGTGATCTCAATGACATTCTCCCCTAAGCAAAGCCAAGATTTAATGTCTTTCTGATAGCGCCGAAACTGATTTGAACACTCAAAAACGGGCTGCCCATTGATCGATACTGAAGCAACGGTGTCGACTCTCGACAGTGTCAGCAAGCAAGCATTTGCCTGTAAAGTTTGGGGAGACACAGTAAAGCTGCGCGAAATACGCCAGTCACACTCCCGTACCCATTGAACATCCGCCTCATTACATCCGTAATATGGCGGCACAATCTCTCCTGCTTGTAACAGCGCCGAGTAGTGGTCGCCGGGAATCATCATAGGATGCTGAATGTGGGGGTTTTGGAGACAGCTGAGCTCCCATTCCCCATTGAGATTAATTTGCTGCATGGAACACCTAACTTAGTGTAATTCGCTAATATGATCGTGAACCCCTCATATAATCAGTAAGTTGTTCCATCAATATCAATACAATGTAAAACGCTTCATATTTAAGACGCACTTCACAACATTCGATTCAGACCGCTAACTCCGAAAAATGAAACAGCATTTTATGTGACGAATTTCCCGAATTGATGACATTATCATTGTCGATATTCGACATTTGTATATTTTAATAATGTCGAATATCAACGGAGAGATTTTATGAGTGAGTTGTCCTCCACCATCAACAAAGAGCAAAACCCAGAAACCAGCAATCTATCTGAATTGCCTTTGCACGATGTGCTGAGTTTACTCAATGAACACGATGCCTCGGTGGCGTATTCCATCCGAGCTGTATTGCCAAACGTGGCAGATGCCGTGAGCTTAATTGCTCAACAGATCAAACTCGGGGGCCGTCTGTTTTATGTTGGCGCTGGAACCAGTGGCCGACTTGGTGTACTGGACTCAGCCGAGTGTCCCCCTACATTTGGAACCGATCCTTCTTTAGTTCAAGCCATCATTGCCGGCGGCTTAGAAGCAATGTTGTCTGCTGTCGAAAACATTGAAGACTGCATTGAGTCAGCCCCTCTTGAGCTCGCCAATCGCGAACTCAACTCCAAAGATATTGTTGTCGGTATCGCAGCCAGTGGTCGAACTCCGTTTGTCCTCTCAGCCCTGAAATACGCGCAACAAGTTGGTGCTAAAACCATTGCACTGAGCACTCGCGGACCAAGTTTGATTTCGCAGAATGCAGACGTCTCGATCGCACCCGATGTTGGCGCGGAGGTGCTTGCAGGTTCAACACGAATGAAGAGTGGTTCCGCCCAGAAAATGCTGCTCGGCATGATCAGCACAGCCGTCATGCACCAGCTCGGTAAGATACACGGCAACCTGATGGTGGATGTGAAAGCGTCAAACGAAAAATTACGCATTCGCGCCCAACACATGGTTTGTCAAATTTGTGAAGTTGAAGAAGCAACGGCTGAAGCCCTATTGGAAGCCGTCAATTACAATGTTCGTGCTGCTGTGTTGCTGCACACATTGGATATGTCGCCTTCCGCTGCACTCGCGCTTGCTGCGCAACCTTTCCAACCCCTGAAACAGCAGTTACTGCAAGGAAAATAACATGGCAAATAAGATAGAACATCTCGAAGTTATTGCCGATCACATTGAAAAACACATCGGCGGTTTTGATAACGTAGCGACTCTGACAAACTGCATGACCCGAGTACGCATCGTACTTAAAGATCGCAGCTTGTTTGATATGGAAGCGCTGCGCAGTCTTGATGGAATCAAGGGCGTGGTTGATGCCGGCGAGCAGTACCAGATCATTGTCGGCATGGGGACCGCGGCGAAAGTCACTGGCGTCCTGAATAAACGAATGAAAGGCACTGGTGTCGAACCTGAACCACAGGCAACAACCCAAGCGCAGCCATTTTCAATCCGCCGTGCACTCAACACCTTAGCTGCAATTTTTGTCCCGACGATCCCAGCACTCATTGGCTGTGGTTTGGTGCTCGGTATGGTCAATATTTTCAAACTATTGGCACCTGAGCTTGTCGCGGCTCATCCTGATATTTTTTCCTTGTTTACCGTCGTCGGAAAAGCGGTATTTGCGGTATTATCCGTGATGATCGGCATGAACACAGCAAAAGAACTGCAAGCTTCTCCAGCAATTGGTGCCGTGATGGCTGCTGTTTTGTCTGCACCCGGACTGGCTAATATCGAGCTCTTTGGTAACGCATTAGTTCCTGGTGGTGGCGGTATGTTTGCCGTGTTGCTTGTGTGCGTCTTCTCATCAAAGTTTGAACTCTGGTTCCGCAGCCATTGTAAAGAGAGCCTTGATCTTATCTTTACTCCAACCGTTACTATTCTTGTGTCCTCAGCCGTTGCTCTATTTATCTTGCAACCTATCGCTCATGCGGTGAACGTTTGGCTAGGTAATCTGGTTTCTGTTGCCTTGCTCAATGAGTCTGCTGGCTCAGTGGCCGTCGGAGGTGTGTTAGGTGGCGGCTTCCTATTCTTGTTGCTCACCGGTCTTCACCAAGGCCTCATTCCTATCCATGCACAGATTTTGGACACATTTGGCCTGAACTACTTATTCCCAATTTTGGCAATGGGTGGCATGGGACAAGTTGGCGCAGCGGCTTATGTCTACCTTAAGTCTAAGAATGAACGTTTGAAAAAGACCATTACGGGGGCTTTGCCTGTCGGGATCCTTGGTGTCGGTGAACCGCTGCTGTTTGGAGTTTCATTACCACTGGGTAAAACATTCATTGCAGGCTGTATTGGTGGCTTTGCTGGCGGCGCGATGATGGCGGCATTTAAAATCGGCATTATCATTCCATTCGGTACAGCAGGATTGTCCTTGATCCCACTCGTCGGAGAAGGCCAAATTCCATCCTTCTTACTCGCAGTCGTCTGTGCATGGGTGGTGGGTTTTATTGCCTCCATGCTATTAGGATTTACAGATCCAGTCGAAAAGCCTGCGCAAAGTCGTTAATATCATCCGTCGTATCATCAAGATACGACGGATTTTTCACTTACTGAGGCGTCAATGAATAGCATCATCAATAAAGTTAAGACACTTGCTCACTCAGCGAACAGTAATGAGCAAAAAATTTCCCAGTTTATTATTGAGCATGATTTCGACCTCTCAACGCAAAGCGCGACCAAAGTCGGGGCCGCGCTTGGGATCAGTGATTCTTCCGTTATTCGGTATGCTAAGAGTCTCGGTTGTAGCGGGTTTCCGGATCTCAAACTCAAGCTTGCTGCGCTGTCACCACACATGAATTCAGGCACCAAATCAACCATTTATGCCGAAATTGGTGCTGACGATTCTGCGAAGCAAATCATCGAGAAATCCAAGCATCTGTTTACCAATACGATCGATCAGTCTCTGAGCCTTATCGATGCAGAGACCATCGAACAGTGCACCGATATCATGTTGAGTGCAAATAAGATTCTACTCGCAGGTATCGGTTCATCAGCTCTTGTCGCTGCTGATATTAACCACAAGCTGATCCGCTCAGGCTTCAATGTTCAATTTAATCAGGATTACCATACCCAAATCGTCCAAGCCTCATTACTGAAAGCCAATGATGTATTATTGGTCGTTTCTGCACGTGGTAATACCCAAGAAGTGCTGACCGCGATTGAAAAAGCACGTGAAAATGGTGCAAAAGTGATTTCACTGACGCGTTATGGCAAAGGCAAGGTCGCCCAAGTGTCTGATTTTGTCATTCCCTACAGCTACACAGAAAACCACACTCAACTTGGCATGGTCACACCTCAGTTGTTGCAGATGATCGCCTTTGACATTCTGTTCTTTAAACTCAACACCATGACAGGTTGTACTAGCATGCATAAAGCACTGGATTCCATCCGTAAAATTCAGCAATAAGGAATTTAGAACCATGAAAATGGGTAAAGACCCAGACTACCGATTCTCTCTTGCGAATGAGCGTACGTTTCTCGCGTGGATACGCACTGCGCTTGCTTTTCTCGCCACATCCATCGGTATTGATTTACTAAGTGCCACGCATGACTCTCCGATACTACGCCATGCAGAATGGTTAACACCCGGGCTCGCAGGTATAGCCTTGGCAACAGCCACTTGGGCATTTCTACGTTGGTATCAAAATGAAAAAGCGATGCGACTAGAAGCGCCGTTTAAATACAGTAAAAGCCTGCTGGCAATGACTCTTGTGGTCATCAGCTTTGCGATTCTCATCGGGTATTTAGCCTTATGAAAGCACACAGCGTGGAGCGCGATCCCGGTCTTCAACGAGAACGCACCCAGCTTGCCTGGACGCGTAGCGCCCTTGTGATGACCACTGGCACCATGCTGCTGATCAAAGTCGGTACGCTCTCAATGCTGCAATTTGGGTTATTGCTGATTGCGTTGTGGTTTTTCCTCAATCAGATCGTCAAAAGAAAAACGGAAATTGCAACTCAAGGGCAAGTATTTCATCGCAAGATGATGGTGAGAAACTTATGGGTGGCCAGCGTGGTTGCTTTGGCGGCGTTGTGGGTATGTCTTCATTAAAAGCGACAAAGCCGGGCAAAAACCCGGCTTAAACTTACGTTATTTAAACGCAATCACTTCAATTTCTACTCTCGCATCCATCGGTAAGCGCGCTACTTCCACACATGAACGTGCAGGAAAATTTGCGCCGCGCTGTTCAAAGAACGCCTGATAAGCTTGGTTGATCACCGTAAACTCATTGAGATCTTTCACAAACACCGTGGTTTTCGCAAAGTGATGAATGCTAAGACCCGCTTCTTCAACAATCGCCAAAGCATTAAGCAATGAACGAGTTGTTTGTTCAGCCACCTCTTCAGGCATCTGTTTTGTTTCTGGGTCAAGCGGCAACTGACCCGATGTGATCACCATATTGGCTAGGCTCACACCTTGTATGTACGGTCCAATTGCAGCGGGTGCATTTTCTGTGTTGATCGTTGTCATCTTAGTTCCTTAAAAGTTAACCGGTAAACGCTGGCAAGAGGTTGACCATTGCCATGAAATGGAAGGCGGCGGTAAGCACACCAAATAAAATCACCACGCCGACCATCAATTGGCCGCCGGGTACAACAAACCCTTCACTCCCGTTTTCTTTTGAGCGAGACTTCAGCACCAATAGCGCAGGAATGATGCATGCCCAAACGGTGGCAGCTGCGCCGGCGTAACCGATGGCAATCACAAAACCAAATGGGAACAAAATTGAAAGCACCAGTGGTGGAATAAACGTCACCAACCACGTTTTAGAACGCCCTTTTTTGCAGTTTTCAAATTTGAACAGATCGGCTAAGAAATCAAACACCCCAAGGCCCACACCAATGAAGGATGAGAGAATCGCTGCCATTGAAAAGGCATTAATCGCACGCTCAACCGTCTCTGACTCAATCACTGAATCCAACGCCATAAGTAACGCGTCTACATTACCGCCTTGCTCAATCACAGGACCAAAGCTTTCACGAGGCAAATTGCCAAAAATACTCACCATCCATAGGAAATAGAGTCCTAGAGCAATGATGGTTCCACCTAGAATCGCCTTCTTGGCGCGACGCTCTTCACCATAATAAGCACGCATTGAAGACACAGAATGGTGATAGCCAAAAGACGTTAAAGCAACGGGAAGCATCGCCATCGCATAAGGGGCGTATTCGCCATTGGGGTTAATGGTATCCAACAGCACCGAGGTATTGACGTTAATGGCAAGCCCGGAAACACCAAAAATAAAACTCAGCACCATAAAGGCAATTAATACCACTGAGATACGATCCACAGCATGAGTTGAATGCCAAACGAATATGGAAAACACCGCCACAAAAAGAACAGACGCAACTTTGCTATCGATATCCAGCAGATCTTGCAAAATAAGGCCAGAAGAAGTGATGTATGCGTACAGCAGGATGCCGCCAACAAAGTAGACTGTCAGGTTGTTAAACATGTTGACCTTATCGCCCAACATATCTTTGGTTACGGTATTGAATGAGACTCGAAGATCGTAGTGTTTAAAAGCTTCAAGTAACATCCAACCAGAAATGGTCATTATTATCATCGTCAGGGTAATGGCAAACATGGACCACATTGTCCACGCACCAGCCCCCGCACTTGGTAGGCCCAACATACCAGCGCCAACACAGACACTAGCAATGATACAGGCCCCCCCGAGTAAGGAAGGTTTGGTTGTCATAGTTATAATCTCTAAATTAAGTTCACGTTATTAGCTTTTTTATCGATAGTTTGGAACAGGCCAAAAAAACGCAGCTCAAATAGAGCTGCGTTCAATAAAGGTTTATTCGCTGTCGACTTCTTTTAGACGCGCGGTAAAGTGGCGAAGCACTTCTGGTTCGTAGGTGAAGTCCAACCCTTTCACATTTTCTGCATTGGCTTTAACGTGCCCGAAAGCTTCAATGATGAAATCCATGTGGGTTTGCGTATAGGTCGCACGTGGAATGGTTAAACGCATTAATTCTGCCGGACAAGGCATCTGTTTGCCCGTAGCAGGATCACGCCCAAGTAGCAGTGAGCCAATTTCAACCGCGCGGATACCTGCAACCTTGTACAACTCACACGCCAGTGCATGTGCTGGGAACTGATCGGCTGGAATATGCGGTAGTAGTTTACCCGCATCAACAAACGCCGCGTGTCCACCCGCTTGCTGGCAAACCACACCAATGGCTTCTAAGCCATCCACCAGATATTGCACCTGACTGATACGATAAGCCAACCACTCTTGGCGCATACCATCGTATAAACCAACCGCTAAGCGCTCCATTGCGCCGCCTTCTAAGCCACCATAAGTTGGGAAGCCTTCTTGAACCACACACAACGTGCGACACTCGTTGTACACATCAAGCATGCTGTCATCTTTAAAGCAAAGCAGACCGCCCATTTGCACCATGGCATCTTTTTTCGCTGACATTGCAAGTGCATCTGCATACTTGTAACTCTCACGCGTGATCTGCTCAATACTCCAATTCTGATAACCCGGCTCACGCTGCTGAATAAAGTAGGCATTTTCAGCAAAACGGGCAGAGTCCATGATCACTGGAATATCGTAACGCTGGGCAATTTCGTACACCGCTTTCAAGTTTGCAATAGAAACCGGTTGACCACCCGACGAGTTACAGGTGATGGTGCTCACGATATACGGCACGTTTTCTGCGCCCGTTTCTAAGATCGCATGTTCTAGCTTCTCTAAGTCAAAATTACCTTTAAAGTCTGCGCTGACGCCGGTATCGAACGCGTCTTCGGTATAAACGTTTTTGGCAACGCAGCAGTTGATTTGAGTATGCCCTTGTGTGGTATCAAAGAAGTAATTTGATAGCGCCACCATCTTAGTGCGATCAAGGCCTTTTTCTTTTTCACGTTTTTTGATCAGTACAGGAATGTATATCTGCTCTGCACCGCGGCCTTGGTGCGTTGGGATGGTATGTTGATAGCCAAAAATATCTTTAACAGCATCTGCCAATGCGTAGTAACTGCGGCTACCACTGTATGCTTCATCACCTCTGAGCATTGCTGCCTGCATCTCTTGAGTGATAGCACCGGTACCACTGTCGGTAAGCAAATCAATAAACACATCTTCGCTGTCGAGTAGAAACGGGTTCATCCCCGCTTTTAAGATCGCTTGTTCACGATATTCGCGCGTTGTACGTTTTACTGGTTCAACAACGCGAATACGAAAAGGTTCTGGCAGGTGTTTAAAGTTTTCCATTATTCATTTCCTAATATTTAAGCAATACTTTTCCACCTCGGTTATTTAATTTAAATAACCAAGGAAATAATTAATTTTGGTCAACAAGATAACCTTTGAAATATATTTCAAGGATAACTATTGAGAATCAATATGAAACAAATTGATAGAAACTCATTGATAGAATTTTCTTTAATATGAAGAGATATTTAAAATCAACAAATTAAAATCAATAAGTTATATGCACAGGACGTGCAGAAAAGATTACTTAACTGGGAAGAAGAATGAAATTTTATAATCGAGAGTAAACCAAATACTTGAATTGTTGTGATTTTCCATGTTTTCACCTATTTGAAACTGAAATATTATCAATCCCGCACAAGTAAGTTTAAGCAATTTCCCTACCTTGTCTACAAATTCTAGAATATTTTGAGAACCTATAGACAAAAAATATGGAAGCATAATAATAAATATATATCTTGTACTTTATTTTCAATTGGTTAATGTAGAACATTATATTTTTTCAGATGCCATACCATAATAAATAACGTCATTTAATGAACTTTAATAAAACTTAACTCATGTTCATTCCATCTTAGGCGATAAAGGTTTAAACCAAAGAAGTTCTAAGAAAAGGACGAAACCATGAAGATCAAGTTAAATAACATCTCTATTCGATTGCAGATCTTGCTGCCGGTCATTTTATTCGCAATCGTATTGTTCATCACGCTATGGATAACAAAAAGTAAGTTAGATGGTGAACAAGAAGATGTGGCAGCTCAGACAAGCCAGATGATTGACTATAACGAAGCTTTAGACTCCATCGATGAACTGATATTTCCATTACGCATCCAAACCATCTACGCAATTTATAATGTGGATAAGCGGAATGAATATCTGGAACAAATCGAGCAAGCAAAGATAGATTTACCCGTATTGATGGCAGAGCTGAGCTCAGTAAAGCAGTTTGAATCAGAAATAGAGAGCGTCAATAAAGAGTTTGAAAAATACTATTCAATCGCAATCACCATTGCCAATCATCCATCTTCTATCTCTGAATCTCAAATCGACCAAATAAGTGGCCATGGCAGTAACATTATCGATCGCGTCGACGACCTGAGTCAGGCGGTCCAAGCCTATATCCAACAACAGGAAAGAAACAACGCAGCACAGATGGATGAGATTGAGTCTGATGCCATTGTCGGTGTCATGTTGATCTTCATTGTTTCCATCACTATCGCGATATGGTTATCGACGGTGATAGTAAAACCGATACTTCACCTCCAACACGTTGTTAAAAATGTGGCAGATGGCGATTTGAGTATCCGATTTGACCAAGATGGCAACAATGAAATTGGCCTACTTGGTAAAGATTTGAATCGCACGCTTCATCAATTAAGTTCGACCATTACCTCGCTTGTGAGAATAAGCGAAGACGTTGCGGCAGCATCTACCGAACTTGTTAATGTGATGGATCAATCGGAAGGCAACGCAACACAAGAGCTCCATGAAATCGAACAAATTGCAGCAGCAATCACCGAGTTGGCTAGCACTGCAGATAACGTCAGCCAAAACGCAACGTCCGCAGATGACACCGCAGAGCAAACAGGTACATTGGCTCAAGACAGTTTGAATATATTTTCGCAAAGCCAAGATGCAAATAAAGAGATGGGTGAGAGCCTCAATCAAGCGGCCAATGTAGTCCTTGAGCTGAAAGAGCAGTCTGAGCACATAAACAACATTGTGGATGTCATCACCGCAATTTCCGAGCAAACCAATTTGCTGGCGTTGAATGCAGCTATTGAAGCAGCTCGAGCCGGAGAACATGGTCGTGGTTTCGCCGTCGTTGCCGACGAAGTACGAATGCTTGCTGGTAGAACTCATGAATCAACATTGCAGATCCAAACCATTATTGAAAAGTTGCAGCAGCAATCGACTCTTGCAAACGAGAATATGGAAAGTTGCCTCACCTCGCTTGAGAGCAACCTGAATCTTAACCAACAAGCGAATGAAGCCGTCACAGGAATTACAAACTTGGTTTCAACACTAAACAACATGAATGCACAAGTGGCGACAGCCGCTGAGCAGCAATCTTGCGTCACACAGGACATTAGCAAAAACGTGAATATCATGCTCGATCTGGTCAATCAAAACGTACTCGGTATCAACCAGAGCACACAAGCCAGCCAAGAGTTATCTGTTCTTGCTGAAGAGCAAAAGAAACAACTCTCCTTCTTTAGACTTTAAATGGTTTGAGCGTCACTGGTTATTTCGTGGCGCTCTTATTTTTCTGTGAGTAGTGCACTGCAACATTGCACTAATAAGAGGCCTCTATCATTTCCACTTCTGGCACCAATTGCGCTGCTACCGCACTATTATCTGCGTGAGAAAGCAGCCCCCATGTCACCACCTCACCATTTTCATTGATCGCTGCAAAGGCATAGAGTGAACTGTATAGCTGCTCTATGTCAGCAAGCGTTCCAGTGAGATTCAGTGACGTATCGCCCCCACGTGCAGCATCTCCCCACGCCACGACTGAGCCGTCATTTTTTATCGCCGCAAAGGCACTCCGCGCAGCGATAATACTCTGCACACCAGTCAAAGACGCACTCACTGCACTGCTATCTCCACCTTCCGCAGCATCTCCCCAAGTGACAACCGTTTGATCACTCTCTATTGCAGCAAAGGCATCTCGCGTCGCCACGATGGACTGAATATCCACTACCGTAGGTGTTAAGAAACTGCTGTTACCAGACACACCATAAGCAACCCCATCAACACTTCCCCAACTGGTGACAGAGCCATCATTCAACAATGCCGAAAAACCAAATTCAGAGGCCACAATAGACGCAACATTGGAAATACGAGCAGCTAACGTTGCCATATCTCCACCGTAGCTTGCATTTCCGTAGGCGGTGACATCACCATTCGCTTTTTTCATGGCGAACGCATAATCATTTACGGTCACACTTGTTACGTCTGCCGCGGCATAATTCGGTACAACCCCAACCGGACTGCCTCCTGCAGCATCTAAGCCCCAAAACGTCGTCGAACCCGATTGGTCAACGGTGACAAATGCACCGACGTTACCAGATATCAGTGTGGTATTCGTAGGTGTTTGTCCCTCCAAATCTCCACCACGTAAACTGTCTCCCCAAACCACCACTGTGCCATCTGCCTTTCTTGCTGCAAACGCAAAATTGGTGCTACTAATCTCAACGATATTAGTGAGCTGCGCTTGCACAGCACTGCTGTCTCCACCGCGAGTTGCATCTCCCCAAGTCACCACAGTGCCATCGTTTTTCAAAGCCGCAAAAGCAAAATCGTTTGCAGTAATGGCGGTGATATTTTCAAGTTCATCAGCAACGGCTGACGAATCTCCTCCGCGCGATGTCTCTCCCCACGTCATGACACTGCCATCACTTTTCAGCGCTGCAAATACACCTTCTCCGGGCGTAATACTGACGACGTTGACCAAGTCTGAACTCACTGCGCTAGAGTCCCCTCCATTTGAGGCAATACCCCACGTTACCACGCTGCCATCGGTTAAGATTGCTGCAAACGCATAAGGGTTGGTCACTATGGTTTGTGTTTGTTGACGTCGAAATAACGCATACTGGGGTGTGGAAACAACACCATTTGGGTCTGTCACAGTGACTTCTAAACGCAGTGTTTTGTCGCTATCGGCAGAGAGAAAGAGATACTGATCGCTTGTGCTGCGTAGCCCATCATCCAAATACCAGCGATAGAAGATATCACCAGGACAATTCTGACAAGAAATGGTTGCGGTGAGCATCGTCCCCGCAACCATATCACCCGTGAACGAAATATTGGTTACACGCGCAGTTGAAGTTGGCGTACCATCTGATAAGACAGGCTGCTCACCATGATATGTAGGTTCAATTGAGTCCCTATCATGTAAGTAAAAGTGGCAAGCGGTTAACAACATTGCCAATACACATACACACCCAGCGCGCACGGTTTCCCCCTCCGATGAAGACAGTAGCCAATAACGCTTTCGTTGTATCTTGCTCGATCATTTGCCGACGCTTATTACATAAACTTTAGCATTAGCTTTACTCAATGGTAGGTTTCTGTCGATTTAACTTCCGTCGCTACAGTAAATACTGCTCATCCACTCCGCACTCTTTCACAAACGCCTCATCATGGCTGACAAGGATAAAGCCACCTTGATAACGATTTAACGCACTGGCTAACAATAACTTTGAGTCAAGGTCGAGATGATTGTCCGGCTCATCCAACAGTAGAAATGGACGCGTCGTTTGATGAGTGACGATCAACATCGCCAGTTTCATTTTTTCACCCCCACTGATGTCTTTGACTAAACGCCAGACCGCATCACGACGAAAACCGATACCAGCGAGTTGTGTTCTCACTTCACTCTCACAAAGATGAGGACAGTAATGGCTTAAGTTATCCAACAATGTCTGCTCTGGTAATAACCGATCAAAATGCTGATCGAGATAGAACAACGGAACATTGACCCGCTTTTCTCCAGAGAGCAGTTCCACGTCGCCCAACAACACCTTCAACAGCGTTGACTTACCACAACCATTACCGCCACTTAGGTGCAGTTTTTTACGCATCGAACACGTGATGTGAACGGGTTCAGCTGAACCATGAGGCAATTGAGCATTAATCAGAGAGACCGCTGTATTGCGGCTCGCCACACCCTGTCCCAATGACATGCTCTGCGGCTTTAGTTGTTCAACTTGTTTTGCAACCTGATTGGCTTGCTCTGCCAACATGGTTCGTCGCACTTGCTCATTGGTTCTTCTCGCTCCAACCGAGCGTTCTGCTGAATTACGCATACCATTGAGTAGCAGCTTGGCTTGGCTTCCCTCTCGCCGGAGTTTTACACCTTGAGCCGCTCTGCGTTGAGCCTTTTCATGGTCTCGCTGCGCTTGGCGTTCAAGTTGTTTTTGTTGGTTCTTTATCGACAATAACTGTCGCTCTACCGCTGCTGTCTCATGTGCTTTTTGTTGCCGATAAACATCATAGTTACCGCCATATTGTTGCAGCCCAAGACGAGAGAGCTCCCATATTTGGTCGACGTTTTTGAACAACGCACGATCATGACTGACCAAAATAATCACACCAGAATAACGCGCCATCTCTGCTAACAACCACACTTTCCCGGCACTATCGAGATGATTACTGGGCTCATCCAGTAACAACAAGTCCTTAGGGTGCTGAAACAATCGCCAAAGCTGTAGCCGAGCTAGTTGCCCACCTGACAAATGTTTGCATAAATGGTCCGGGTTATTTGGCAACTTAAGTTGTGCCAGTTGTTGCGCCAGTTCTTCACGAATCAGCCATTGCTCACCAATGGCTTCAAAGTCAGCTGGATCGCAACAACCATTTTCAACGCGGTTCAAAGCATCAATCACCACATCGAGTTTTAGAAACTGCGCAATGGTTTGGTCATTGGTTAAAAGATCAGAAGGAAGTTGACGATATTGAGCCACGCTTCCTTCACGTAAGATGTGCCCAGCAAAGGGCGAGCGTTCGCCAGTTATTAAGGATAACAACACTGATTTTCCGCTACCGTTGCGTCCAACAATACCAACACGGCGATGCTGAAGACGAAATGAAAGGCTTTCAAACAAAACCTCTCCATTTGCAAAACGAAAAGTCATATTTGATGCATGTAATAATGGCATAGTGCCTCCTGTGTAACAGGGGCATTAGACGCAGCTAACCTGAGTAAATCGATTCAGTGATGAGTAATGAGATTAATGACGAGCTACGCCTACTAACCCTGTAAATCCGAAAGAAAATGTAATATTTGGATAACAGGATTTAGTGATTCATATTGGCGTAAACTCCGAAAGAAAGGTTGTGGCGAATTGTAGAAGAATTCGCCAGCAATGTGCAAGAAAAAACCGCCACAACTGTGGCGGTGATTGAAATGTATTAAACTCGGAACTGATTCACCATCGACTTCAGCGCCTCAGCTTTCGACGCTAGCATCTTGGCTGACGATGCCGCCATATTCGCCTGCTCATTGGCATTGCGCGATACTTCGGAGATCACTTCGACATTTTTGGCCACTTCGCTACTGGCCAGCGATTGTTCTTCCGCAGCGGCGGCAATACTGTCGATCATACTAGCAACTTGCTGCGCCCCGCCGACAATTTCATCCAAACTGCTGCCCGCTTGTTGCGCTAAGTCGAGCCCTTCATGGACATGGTTGGTACCACTTTCCATTCGTTCAACCGCAAGCTGAGTTTCACTTTGAATGGCTTCAATCGATTGCCCAATTTCTTGAGTCGCTGTTGTTGTTCTGTCTGCTAGAGCACGAACTTCATCCGCAACAACCGCAAAACCTCGTCCCGCTTCCCCTGCCCGAGCCGCCTCAATCGCAGCGTTAAGCGCGAGTAAGTTTGTTTGCTCTGCAATGTCGTTGATCACATTGATGATTTCGCCAATTTCAGCACCGCGTTTACCCAGTTCAGTTACGCTACTCGATGATGCTGACACCGCCTCATTAATCGAATTCATTCCCTGAATGGTATTCTGTACTATCTGGCCACCAGAATTTGCCGTCACCCCTGCACTTTGCGCATTCGACGTCGCATCCGCAGATTTCGAAGCCACTTCTTGAATACTGACTGCCATCTGTTCAATGGACGCTGATATTTGTGCGACTTTATCAGACTGCTCTTCCAGATCTTTTGCCATTAAATTGTTGGCTTCGGTGATCGCAGCCGAACCTTCCACGACCTCATCGGTCGTTGTGAGCACTTCTTTCATCGCTTGATTGGTTTTGCTGACCGCCTGATTATAGCTATCCGCCATCACACCCAGTTCATCTTTAGACTCCACTTTAATCGTTGCAGTCAGGTTGCCATTCGCTAATTCCTCAAGACCTTTAGCTACTTCAGCAACAGGCTCAGTGATCGCTTTTAACACCACCCAAGAAATTACCACGCCCAATGCAATTGCAATGAGTGTACCGACAACAATGGTACTCGTTGTGGTGCTGGCTGCATCTTTCGCTGCGGCTTGGCGCTTGATCATCAAGGCATCTTCCATTTCAATAAAATCAGCAATTTGTGCTCGGAACTTGTCAAAGTACACTTTACCTCGCGCCTCACCGACAAGATCAGCCATATCGTTCATGGTTTTGGCGTCGCCTATCTGGGTGCGCAGTGCGATCATGGGCTCCACAATATTCACTTGCCATTCATTGATGGTTCTTTTCATCTCACCTAACAGCTCGACCTGAGCTGGATTATCACTCACGGTTTTTTTCAATGCAGTAATACTGGATTCAAACGTGATACTGCCTTGATTGTAAGGTTCCAGAAACTCCTCTCGACCTGCTAATAGGTAGCCACGCATGCCCGTTTCCATATCTGCCGCCGCTGCCAATACACTCTGCGCCGCTTCAATAACTTTATGGGTGTGATTCACCCAGCCGGTTGCGTCCTTTAATTGGCTTAGTGTAGAGGACAGTGCGTTGTAATCTTGGGCAGACATAAAGCTTGCATCATCAATTCTCTTAAGCAGTTGAACGCTTCTTTTGAAGTTGTCTTCATTTTGCTGTTGACGCTCTTTTAATAGCTTGGTTTCGCGTTCAATGAATAAGCTAACCTGCTCTCTGAACTTATCGAAGTACACTTTACCCCGAGCTTGTGCAACCAAATCAGAGACATCATCCATGGTTTTCGCATCACCAATGACTCTTCGAAGCTGAATGGTGGGTTCCGTTACATTACTTAGCCAAGCGCTAATGGTGGATTCTATGTCCCCTAATCGATTGACCTGTGTCGGGTTATCACTCACCGTTTGTTTTAGTGCGCTCACCAGTACTTGGAACTCTTGCTGACCATTTTTATAAGGAGTCAGAAAATCTTCTTTCCCAGCCAATAAATAGCCGCGCATCCCCGTTTCCATGTCCACCGCAGCGGCTTCAATTTTCATCGCTTGCTGAATCACTTTGTGGGTATGGTCCACCATCCCACTGGATTCCACTTGCGAGCTTGAGCTTGTTATCGCCACAAACGATAAAAAAGACAATAAAACCAATGGAATGCCAGTTCCTAACGCAATCTTAAATCGTAAAGGTAGGTTCTTAAAAATCATGAAGTTGTTCCTCGACTTATTCTTATAGCGGGCAACTCCAGAAAGAGGTGCCAACAAAATCCTTTCTGTAAACAACGTATTTGTGCAAGAAATCACATGTTATCTACTTAGGTATAGACCCAATCGAAAGACAAATCGAGAAACACCCAAAAGTATTAAGGAAAAAGAAAAAATGAGGGAAAGCAGGCTCCTGCCAGAGCCTGCTAGGAAGGTTTACAGTTTAAAACGAGAGACGATTTGCTCGAGGTTATGGTTAATCATCGCAATGTTGGAAGCTTCATCCTTAACTGATGATGCACTGTCGTTCATTTCTCCCACGATGGTATTAATCGCGGTCAGATTGCGGCTAATTTCTTGAGTGACACTGCTTTGCTCTTCAGATGCAGTCGCCACTTGAGAGCTAAGATCATCAATTTCAACCACACGATCGGTGATTTTGCCAAGACTTGCTTCAACATTACCAATATCAGTAGAGGTTTCAAGACAACGTGTTTTGGTCGCTTTGATGGAATTCACCACTGATTGATTACCTGACAGTAGCTCTTTGAGCGCCGCTTCAATTTCTTCAGTGCTGTTTTTGGTACGACTGGCAAGGCTACGTACTTCATCCGCGACGACGGCAAATCCGCGTCCTTGCTCACCCGCACGAGCCGCTTCAATCGCTGCATTGAGCGCTAACAAATTGGTTTGCTCAGCAATGTCACTAATCACCGTTAAAATCTGATTGATATTCTGGGTTTCATTGCTCATGTTAGTCACATGTTCAGTGGCTTCTTCCATATCATTAACAAGCGCTGATATGTTGCCTTTCGCTGTCATGACTATTTCTTTGGAGGTGGCCCCAGCGATATTCGCTTCAGCTGTATGATTAGCGGTCGCAACAGCATCTTTCGCAACGGAATCAGCCGTTGCACTCATCTCTTCAACGGCTGTTACCACCTGCTCTGTTTCAGTCGCGTGCTGGGCTAGAATGTCGGCATTATGATTACTCTGTTGGTGCAGCTGCTCCACTTTCTCTGATAACTGGATACTTACCGTTTGAACCTCAGTGATGATGCCTTGGATCTGTTCAATGAACAGGTTAAAACCATGAGAGATTTGTCCTAGATCGTCGTGACTACGCACTTCTAACCGCTGCGTTAGATCCCCTTCACCTTGCGATAAGCTCTGCACCGTCTGTTTTAATGCAACGACTGGGCGATAAAGCAGTTGGATCACTACAAAAACAATCAAAGCACTAATGATCGTCGCAATGAGTGTACCCATAATGGCGCTGTTTCGAGCTCCTTTCAAAACGGCAAATTCTAGCTCTTTGTCTAAACCGATTAAGAAGTACCAGCTTTTGTTCTCGATATCGATGCGATAGCTGAAAAACATTTTTTCTCGCTCATCCACAACGGCCTGAGTCACAAACTCTTGTTTTCCAATTGATTGATTCGCAATATTCTTTAGCCATTCATATTGAGTTGCATTGTTGCCCGCTTTTAGATTGGTTTCTGACGAAGCTAAAATTGTTGCATCATCAGTCAGAATCACACCTAAAGCGCCTTCTCGCTCTTTCACTGCTTTAGCAAGTTCATTTAGAAACGACAATTGCATGTCGACAGAGATCATCCCATTGGCTGTTTTCTGAACGAGGCTGATCCAATAGATATCGGAGTCTGTTCCTAAGTAAGGGTCGGTCATCGTCGCGGTATGGCTATTTTGCCCTTGTTGATACCATGAACGAGTTCTTACATCGCGATTAAGCTTGTGATTCGGCCAGTTAGCGGATGTTTGGTTCCAATATGCATCACCATTATCAAACCCGACTACCGAACTATTGAGATTCATGGCCGCAGCAATTGTGTGAGTCAAATTGATATGATCTTCAGCGCTACCTGTAATTTCATTTTTCTGAAAAAGTTGGCCTAGCTTTGTTAATCCCTCTGTTTTTTCAAGTAACCGTGTTTGGATAACACTGGCCTGCTTAAATACATACTCTGATCCTGAGTTATTGATGGCTTCAATGAGTGCATCCTTGCGTTGAAGATAGAAATAGTAACTGGTAAGAGACACCGAAAGTGTCACTAACACGGTTACTGCAATCAAAACGTACTGCTTAAATCCAAGATATTTCATTATGTATCGCCTATGTTGGTCACATTAGGTTGGTTAAAACCTCATCCCGATCGCCAGCAAGCAAAAGTATTAATCTTTATTTATAAATATATTAATTATTGATAAATAATATCAATTAAAGAAAACTAATCAACACAATGAATGAGGGGGTTAGTTAAAAACTAGCACTTAAGTTTACTTTTGGTGATTATGTATATGAGAAAGTCATGTCAGTTAAAGGATATTCTTAGATGTAAGTATTCACTTACAAAGGCATTACAAAACTCATCAGCAGCTGAGGCCAAAAACCAGTATTGTTAGCAAATCTGAAGTATCCAAGTTGGCTGCACTGCCGAATAACTGCACCTACCCCCTTACTTTGGTGTATTGCCCCGTATCCATGCGGGGCTCTTTTTGGTCAGTGGTTTGCGAGGGATTCAACAAGTTAAATGAAACATTGCAAGTCTCTTCACAGTCATGCATTTGTAAGTAAATCCTTACAAAAAAGACACCACTCATACAGCAATTTATATTTCCATCAATTGAGACCAGATCGAACTTGTCGCATCATTACCGGCGGTATGACTGGGAGGTAATGCATGGATGATAAGTTGATTTTAGTCGTGGACGACAACGCCGAGCTTCGCGAAGCACTTTCCGACTATTTAGGTAAGGCCGGTTTTCTGGTTTTAGGGGCTGAGAATGGTGAGGCTATGTGGGCACTGCTTGGTCAACACAAACCTGATCTGATTATTTTAGATATTATGATGCCCGGCGACGATGGATTTACATTGTGTCAGAAGCTGCGACGTACCTCAGACGTCCCTATTATTATGCTCACCGCCGTTGCTGAAGAAGCAGACCGTGTCGCAGGATTAGAAATGGGAGCCGATGACTACATCACCAAATCTTTCAGCCCCCGAGAGCTACTTGCGCGCATCAAAACCATCTTACGTCGTAGCCAGCTGACTAGCAGCTCAACGTTAGCAAAGAAAGTCAATTTTGCTGACTGGCAATTGAATACCGTCACACGCCAACTCATTCATTTACCCACCAATCACATCAAACAACTTAGTGGGGCAGATATCTCTTTGCTGAGCCTCTTTGTTACGCATGCCGAATCCATTTTATCCAGAGATGATATTGCTCGTGAAATATGGGGCCGAGATGCGGATCCATTTGAGCGCGGAATCGATGTCCAAATCAGCCGTTTGCGTCATCACTTGGAAGACAAAGATCGCTCCTTAATCCTCACAGTACGTAACAAAGGGTACATGCTGACCACGGACGTCCATTATGAACGTTAGATTCTGGTCCAACTCCCTTGCCACCCGTACCAGCTTGTTTCTTCTTACCGTGATCATTCTTGCGCAGTTGCTTGCCGGGGCAATTTGGTATCAACACACCAGTAATCGCGACAAGCAAGGGCTAGTGACAACAGTGCGAAGCCTCGCGATGAGCGCATCCTCTACCGTCTCTTTCTTCCAGACATTGCCTGTGGAGTATCGCCATTTAGTACTCAACCAATTGAGGAACATGGGAGGCACCCGCTTCTTTGTCTCCCTAAACAATCACCAAATCGATATGGCTCCACTCCCCGAGAGTGAACGTAAGTCCCTTGTAATAAACGAGGTTCATGACGTCCTTGCAAATGAATTGTCTGAAATTGGCAATATCCATGTTGAGTTTACCCGTCGGGACAAGCTCAGAGTCTTCAATAATGAATTACCTATCGATGAGCTTCCTATGTTGTGGGCTCATTATTCGCTCTCGTATGGCGCACTCAATCCTCCCATTCTTGTCATCCAAGTCGAAGTCGCACCGAATGAATGGTTTTATCTCGCAGCCGTGCTTCCAGCTCCTTATATCCAGCTTCATACCCGTTATTTTGATGTTCGAGAGTGGCTGACCTTAGCTTTGTCTGCGCTATTGCTCTTAATTTGTACGTGGTTTGTTGTACGCAAAGAGATTCGCCCGATGCGCCGTCTCGCTAAGGCGGCAACCTTGATGTCGAGTCGCCTAAACGTGCCTGAAGTTAAAGAGGAAGGCAGTAATGAGCTGCGTGCCGCCGTTCGAGCCTTCAACAAGATGAATCGTCGTATCGACAGCTATATTCAAGATAGAGATATGTTATTTGGCTCGATCTCTCATGATTTAAAAACCCCTATCGCCTGCCTTAAGTTACGAGCGGAAATGCTGGATGACGATCGTGACAGAGAGCGATTTTCACGGCTCGCGAATGACTTGGATCTCATGGTCAAAGGGGCGTTGCAGTGTATACGGGAAACAGATATTCATGAAGATGTCGAACCGATTGACATTAACCAAATGCTACACCACATCACTGAAAACTTACCCTATAAACAAGAACAAGTTGTTATCTACGGCCAAGCAGTACAGCCTTTTATTGGTAAGCCTCTTGCCATGAAGCGTTGCCTACAAAACCTTATCGATAATGCCGTCAAATATGGCACTTGCGCCAAAATCAACATTGAAGACGGTGATAAAGCGTTAATCCTTACCATCACCGATGAAGGTAATGGCTTAACAGCCGACGTACTAGAAAAGCTGTGCGCTCCGTACTTTCGGGCGGATTCAACACAAGAAGGCAATGGACTTGGCTTAACCATCTCTCAAAGCATTGCTAAAGCGCACGGTGGGCATTTACAACTCAGCCTCACTTCAAACGGTGGGCTTAACGCAAGTTTGATATTTCCAAGAGGCTAATATGACAAAAACAATGGCACTGATGACTTCTTTGCTATTTAGCCACACAACAATGGCCCAAGTAGAATTCCTCCATTGGTGGACATCACAAGGTGAACAGCGAGCCCTCAATGAGCTAAAACAAGAGTTAGAAAAACACAATATGCCCATCTCGATGTCGCCAGTAACCGGAGGCGGAGGTGACAGCGCACTTACTGTGCTTCAAGCACGCGCACTGGCGGGGAATACTCCCACCTTTGCACAAATCGAGGGACCCAGTATTAAAGCGTGGGATGCCATTGGTATTCTCTACAACTTAAACCCAACCGCAAACGCTCAGCGTTGGGAACAAACCTTGTACCCACTTGCCATTGATATCAATAAGACCATCAATGGTTATGTTGCGCTCCCCATGACATTGCATCGCTTAAACTGGTTGTGGGTTAACAACACCTTGCTCAGCAAACTTCAGCTCACTCCGCCACAAACGTGGGAAGAGATGTTGTCCGCTATGGAAGCCGCTAAAGCTCAAGGAATTATCCCGCTGGCAATTGGCGAACAACCGTGGCAAATCGCCCAGCTTTTTGAAAGCTTGATCATTGCCTATGGTGGTGTTGAGTTTTACAAAACAGCATTGGTGCAGTTAAAACCGGAACAGATTGATTCCCCTCAAATGCGCCGTGCACTTAAGAAATTTCGCCGCCTCAGTTTATTACTTGAAAAGCTTGAACCCAGTCAAAAGTGGGATACCGCCACCCAAGCGCTTGCAGAAGACCGTGCTCTGTTTCAGTTGGGAGGAGATTGGATTCTCGGAGACTTACTTGCTCGCGGTAAATCAGTCCCCCAGCAGATCGCTTGTTATCCAGCACCACAATCCCATGACATTTTCCTCTACAATATGGACAGCTTTATCTTCATGTCTGGCAACATGACTTCGCATCAACAAGCGAATAAGCTTGCGACTATTATGGCGAATCGTGATTTTCAGATCCGCTTCAATAAGCTTAAGGGTTCCATTCCACCTCGGCTTGATATTGATATGCGCCATTTCAATGACTGTCAGCAACAATCCTATCAAGACTTCAAACGCGCAGTTCAACAAGGGCGTGCAGCCCCTAGCATGACTGACTCGATGGCGCTTAATCCCGTCGCTCAACAAGCCATGAATTCCGCAATCTTCCGCTTTTATCGCGACAAAAGTGTTACTGCTGATGACATGATCAAACGTATTATTGGTATTGCCGAAAGTAATTAGACCAAATGTTTATATTGAGAGCTCAAAAGAAGTGCACGTGATATGCAACTTAGTGTGAATTTACAATGTAAATTCACACTAAGTAAAATTAACCACATAAAATATATGCTTTTAATATCATAAAAAGCTAAATATTGACGTATTTTTGACGCCAAACCATATACCGACACTATGGTTTTTATAAAAACGCCTGATAAAATTAATAATAATTAAACTATAGACTTGAAAATGTAACATCTTTACTAACCCAAGTTTGTGGACTTTTATTAATAAATAAGTTGATAACATTATTCAGGTAGCGTGTGGTGATGAAAAAGTGGGTACCAAATAGGCCATTATTTGTGGCCTTTATTTGCGTGTTTTTATTTAGCTGCTCGCCAGCGAAAGAACCGATAAAGGTCGGAGTGGTGTTGCCGTTAACCGGAACATTCGCGGTATATGGACAACAAGCATTAAAAGGCGCTCAGTTAGCAGTGGATCAAATTAACGCTCAAGGTGGTGTGCTTGGTCGACCGTTAAGCCTCATCGTAAAAGATAATCAAACAGATCCAGCCAAAACCGTCGCCTTTAGCCGTGAGCTCGTTCAGGTTGAGAATGTGTTCGCGTTGCTTGGGCCAGTGAGCAGTTCATCACGCTATGCAATGTCAGAGATCGCCGATGAGTTTAAAACACCAATGCTTTACGGCATCGACTATGAAGGACGACATTTTAGTCGCTACTTGATCTGCTACAGCACCATCCCTGAACATTACATTACTCCTGTCGTTCCTTATCTAACCGAAAATGTCGGTGATAAATTTTATATCTTTGGTTACGACTATATTTGGCCACATAAAATGTCGGAGCACATTGTTGAAGAGGTTGACCGAAATCATGGTCAGGTAACCAACGTCGAGTTCACGGCATTTGGTGTAGAAAACTACCAGCCCGTCTTCCAACGCATCAAAGACTCGGGCGCCCAAACGCTGATGCTAATTTTGCCTGGCGCAGACGGCTTCCAGTTCCTCTCTCAAATGACCAATTTTGATTTTGGTCGCAACATCCAAGTGGTTGCATTTGCAGCCGATGAAACCTACTTAAGTAATGTCGACAGTGCGGCATTAAATGGGGTACTGACTGCGCTCCATTTCTTTAATGAACTCGACACCTCTACGGCGCAAAAGTTTGTCGAGGATTATCGCAAGTTCCATGGTTACGAAAGTGTCGTCACTTACTCAAGTAAATCGCATTATGATTTGATGTTCATTCTTAAAAAAGCCATTGAAGCTTCAGGAGAATTCAATAAAGAGACAACCGTTAATCAGTTGCAAAATATAACGCTCTATGACGGTGATGCTAAAGTCAGCCTACGGGTCGATCATCACTTTAATTTGCCGATGTATCTAGGGCAGTTTAATAACGGCGACCTCACTGTTATTAAGAATCTCGGCATCATTACCCCACAAGATCAAAGAAATATAGTGGATGAATAAACTCAGTGTTAAAGTGTTTTTGATATTGTTGCCTTTGGCAATATCCATAGTTTTGTTTAGTTATGCTTATTATCAAGCACGAGAAAAAATCATCATTGATCATGTGTTTCAAAGTAGCCAACTTGCGGCCACATTGGGAGCACACGAGCTTGGTCACTCGATAGAGGGGCGTTTTGACGAGTTTGATCGCCTGAGTCTGGAGCTTAACCGTTGTTTTGAAGGGCAACGCCCAATCGCGGAAATGGCTTCCAGTGCATTGAGTTATGGCAATGGTTTTTCTGCGCTTATCGTGTCTGATCTAAACGGGATAGTCAGTTTTTCGACACTCTCGCCAAATAGCAGTAACCGTTACGTGCTGCGGCAGAACATTCTTAACACGCGAGTATTATCCGACTTAACTGTCGATCGGCTTTATGATTCTTATGAGCAGTGGTCCAAGCAATACCCTGAAGCCGTACGCCAAGAGCGTGAAGTTGAGAATGCCATTTATGCGCTAAAGAACCGGGGCGAAGAAAACTCGGCCGCCAATCGTGAGCTAAATAGCCGCTTACTGGTACTGCGGGAACGAAAGCAATTACCAAAAACAATCGTTGAACTTGCAAGTAGTGACAAAGTCGCCGACCTCGGACTTATTTTCGAAACAGAAACCTACTTTTACTCGCGCCCAATGCTCAATTGTAAAAAAGAGTTGATTGGCTTTTACACCGTGGTGCTGGATAAAACTCAAGTTGAAGACCAACTCTTTGAGATCAAGAAAAACCTATTGGCGAATGACTTCAAAGAGGTTGATGTAGCGCTGGTACTGAATGAAAACATGCAGCTCCTATCCGCCACCAGCTATTTAGAAGGGGAGCAACTTGCTCGTCATAAGATCAACCAAACAAGCCAGCCGCAAATACGCAATGATTTAGGTGGTGTGTTGGTCAACATCAATATTCCTGTCTCCTTAAAACGGCACTTAGTCCACTTTAGATACGCACCGAACGCCCCTGACGCACACAAATACGGCGTCAGTATGTTGGTGTTTGTTCCCATGCAGGAATTGGAAAAACAGTGTGATGAACTACTACGAGAAGTGCTGTTGTACCTAATGATCACACTGATCCTGTTTATCATTCTGACCTTGTCGCTATCACGCTATATTGCCGCCCCAATTGCCATATTGCGCCGCCGAGTGGGCGATCTTTCCATGGGGCGAAAAGTGAAAACCGAGTACATGCTACGAGACGATGAAATTGGTGACCTGTTCAATGCATTTTCAAGCATGGCCTCAACCATTAAACACAAAGAGTCACAGCTCGTAGAACTCGTTAGACAAGACCCATTAACGGGCGTGCTAAACCGACGTGCCTTATTGTCCATGGCAGATGACATCAGGCGAATGAATATTCCCGCCTGTGTATGTATGCTCGACCTCGATCACTTCAAAACCATCAATGATACCTATGGTCACCCTGCTGGCGATGCGGTTCTTAAAACATTTTGTACGTTAGTATCAAGTGAAATCCGGGGCAATGATGTGTTTGGCCGGATGGGCGGTGAAGAGTTTGCACTGATTTTGCCAGAAACAAGCCTTGAGTATGGCGTTATCATCGCCGAGCGAATCCGTCATCGTGTCGAAAGCCAATTGCTCTATTCTCTTGGGCTAGAGCATGCCGAGCCCGTCACCGTAAGCATCGGCATCACTGAATGGCAGAGTACTGATGTTTCAAAAGCACTTTCAGCTGCTGATCGTTGCCTCTACAAAGCTAAAAATCGTGGACGTAACCTCGTGATCGCCTGCGAATAATCCAACTAATCCCACTCTAAAGCCAGAATCTGCCATCGGATTCTGGCTTATAAGAACTCACCAACATTTTACTTGCTTAAATCATCACCAGTGAAATAAGTCACATAAACAATAAGGATATTACTGCATACTGAAAACTCTCATCCTTGTTTGGGGAGTGTATGTACCGAGTCATCCGCAAAATGACATGGAAGACGGGCAGGCGGTAATCCCGCCTACTCCAAGGTCTTTCGTCTTTCATTTTGTAAGGAACTCACTATGCCCATCAACAAGATCCGTAATATCGCCTTTGTTGGTCAATCTGGTAGTGGCAAGACAACCCTCATCGAAAAGCTCTTGTACACCACTCATACCACCACGCACCTTGGTAGTGTTGACAAAGGAGATACCGTCACCGACTTTGATAACCAATCTATTCATTACCAACACAGTATTGAAGCGACTCCAGTCGCTCTGAGCTGGAAAAAACATCGCCTCAATATTATCGATACCCCCGGACAAGCCGAGTTGCTTGGTCGAACACTCAGTATTTACCCTGCGGTTGAAACATCGGCTTTGGTTATCGACCCTCAAATGCCAATCAATCAAGTATCCGATCGGTTATATGCCTTCGCTAAAGAGCAACAAAAATGCCAGATGATCATCATCAATAAGCTCGACAGCCACGCCAATAAACTTGAAGAAATTTTACAGCACATTGAGCACCACTTTGGCGACAGTTGCCTCCCCATCAACCTACCCTCTGCTGATTGCACCGAAGTGGTAGATTGTTACTTTGAACCAAACGAGCAAGCTTCAACCTGTATTTCCGACGTCACTTCAACGCATGAACGCCTCATTGACCAAGTCGTAGAGTTAGATGAAGACCTAATGGCGCTTTACCTTGAGCAAGGCTCTGCTCTCACCCCAGAGCAGTTACACGACCCATTTGAGGAAGCCCTGCGTACTGGGCACGTGCTCCCTATCTGTTTTGTTTCAGCACAAACAGGCGCTGGGGTTGAGCTGCTACTTGATGTACTTTCTGAAATTATGCCAATGCCAAACGAGGGCAATCCGCCACTACTGGAGAAAAATGGGCAAAAAATCAAAGTCAATTGTGAAACATTGGAGCACAGCGTTGCTCACGTATACAAAGTCAGCGTCGATCCTTACATGGGGAAACTGGCCTATTTACGTGTCTATCAAGGTGAGATTAATACCGGTAGTCAGCTATTCATAGGCGACAGCAATAAAGCCTTCAAAGTCGGCCATCTATATCAACTGCAAGGCAAGCAACGAAGTGAAATTTCACGTGCATTGGCGGGAGATTTTTGCGTATTAGCTAAGGTCGATGACCTTGAGTTTGACGCAATTGTGCACGACTCCCATGAGGAAGATGACGTCAGCTTAAAAACACTCAACTTCCCTGAATCCATGTACAGTTTGAGCATTAAACCCGTCAAACGTGGCGACGAACAAAAATTAGGAGAAGTACTAAACCGTATTGCCAGTGAAGACCCTTCACTGAAAGTCGAGCATCGTAAACGAACCAATGAAACCGTCCTCAGTGGACAAGGCGAATTTCATCTCAAGGTAGCCTTGGAAAAAATGGCTGATGTCTACAAGCTCCAGCTAGAAACCAGCCAACCAAGCGTGGAATACTTTGAAACCATCACCAAGCCAGCCGAAGGCCATTACCGCCACAAAAAGCAAAGTGGTGGTGCCGGTCAATTTGGCGAAGTGAAACTGAGTGTACGACCACTAGAAAGAGGCAGCGGCTTCAAGTTCATTAATAAGGTTGTGGGTGGTGCCATCCCAACTTCTTTAATTCCTGCGGTCGAAAAAGGCATCCTGCAAGCAGTTGAAGAAGGCGCGATATCCGGTAACCCAATCAAAGATGTTGAGGTCACGGTTTTTGACGGCAAATACCATTCCGTTGATTCGAAAGAGATCGCATTCGTTATTGCTGGGAAAAAAGCATTTTTGGAAGCCGTTGAACAAGCCGCCCCTATTGTTTTAGAGCCCATTGTTCAAATGGAACTGACAATTCCGACCAACAATGTTGGGGATGTTTCTGGCGATCTCTCTGCCAACCGAGGTTTAATCGAGAGCACCGAACCACAAGCAAATAACTTTACCTTAATGCAGGCCAAATCGCCTATCAATGAACTGCAAGATTATGCACGACGTCTTCGTTCACTCACTGGCGGACAAGGCATGTTCAATATGACATTAAGTCATTACGAACCTGCCCCTCCGGGAATACAAAAAAAAGTATGCTCTGAACTGGGATAAATAGGCAAATCGGGGCAGAATAGGATCCTGCCCCGTTTAACATCACAAGGAAGCGAATGAAGGCCGAATACGACTTAATTGCCAGCCAATGGCAAGCAATACGCACTACGCTGCCTAAACCTGACCAAGCCCTATTCCGTTGTTTTTTGAACCAGCTACCTCAAGAGAGCACTATCTTAGACCTTGGCTGCGGGACAGGTACTCCCGTCGCTCAGTTGCTGATTGAAAATGGCCACCGGATCACAGGAGTTGATCGCTCAAAGAAATTGCTGGCAGTCGCCCAAGAACGCTTCCCACTCCATCAATGGCACTTGCAGGATCTGGAATCATTCAATACCAATCATACATACAATGGTGTGGTGATCTGGGACAGCCTGTTTCATCTACCTCGCGAACAACACCTCCCCTTATTGATCAAGGCTTATCAAGCCCTCTCTCCGGAAGGGTTACTTATCTTATCCAGTGGCGGTAGCGACACCAACATCGCACCTTTTACTGGCGTTATGTTTGATGTCGAGTTTTTCTATGATGCTTACCCTGTCGCAGAACTCATCACCCTATGTGAAAGCATTGGCTTTACTGTGATTGATAAAAAAATGGTCAACCAGCCAGACGGAAAGAAAGATAAAGGAAGATTAGGGCTAGTGATGAAAAAAACAGGGTAAAGCAACGGCTTTACCCTGTTGTGGGTATCCTCAACATTTGGAGGAAATGGCTAGGAGTTATACGTCAAGCGACATCCCTATTTGATTAAGCTTCGATTTAAACTCATCGACGCTATTCGCTTGATAGGTTGGTGACCCATTAAAGTAGCGCGGCTTTTCTGGAAGCATCGCGTTTTTCAATGCGTTCTCCTGATCAAGATCATCATGATAAACCGTTACTCGATTCGGAATGTCCTGTTTGAATGTCGCCATCGGATTCTCCTTTTTCTGACGTTGTCGTAATACTCTTGCTGCTGGTTGCTGTCCTCAATACATCTCGTTTCGGATTTAAGCGCATGACATTAAGAGTAGGAAATAACTCACCACTGTCAAAACAAAAAAACACACATCACTATTATTAAAATTGCACATAACAATTTGTTTAATAAGAATAAAACTAACAATTCAACACTTCCTTGCTGTTCTGCTTTTTTGATATTTTGTGAGCATCTATCCAGAGTTGCGACAAATGAAAAAAACGTCTCGTGGATTTTACAACTCTCTGTCACACTCCCTCTGTTCAGAATTACAATTTGTCTCAAATGAACGCCATCAAACATCGACATTATGAAAGCTGTAACCCGACTTGCTCCTCTGCTCCTTACTGCCACGCTGTCTTTACCTACCCAAGCCTCAAGCTCAGATCGCTGGGACACATTTAGTGATATTGGCGCATATAGTTTGGTTGGTGCGGCGCTGGCTTTACCTGCCTACAAAGAGGATTGGCAAGGCTTTCAGCAAGCTGGTCTTAGTATGGCAGTAGCTGGCGGAACTGGGTTGCTAGGCAAAGCTTTGATTGAAGAAGAAAGGCCTGATGGCAGCAACAATGACAGTTTCCCTTCTAACCATACCGCCATGGCCTTTTCTTCTGCCACGACTCTGCACCTTCGCTATGGTTGGGAAGTTGGCTTGCCCGCTTATGGCGTTGCCTCTCTCGTGGGAGTTGGCCGCGTCGAAGCCAATCGACACTACTGGCGAGATGTTTTGGCAGGAGCAGTGCTTGGCTCTGTTTCCGCATGGATATTTACCGACACATTCGACAATAACGTCCAGCTTATTCCATGGGTGGATGATGAATCAGTCGGTTTGCATGTATCCATGGCTTGGTAAACAAAAATGACGTGCTCTTTGCAAGCACATCATTTTTGTTTGGGTTTGGCTGTTAATCTTCATGTCCAATAAAGATAGGAAGAATGTCGTGTTTCATAATGCTGAAATCGTTCGTCTGCCCTGCATAATTAGTGGCTGTTTTTACTACGATAAGATCCAGCTCTTTCACAACAGCAATAACTTGGCCGCCATATCCAAGGCCATATACAACACGATACGTTTTACCCTCAACAAAATGGTCATTTATCCACCAGTAATAGCCATAACCACTACCGTCCCAATTGGTGGCGACATAGGACTGGGTTGAACGTTCAATCCAATCTTTACTGACGATCTGCTTTCCTTTCCATTGACCATCATTTAGCACCAGCATCCCAAGTTTCAACATATCTCTTGCGCGTAAAAAGCCACCTCCTGCAGCGTTACTCACATTCCCCATTTGGCCTGACATATAAGCATTTTTAAAACAAAGATCAGCCATTTTGCTTTGCGGAATATAACCAGCTAAGTTCGCTTTACGGTCCCTATCTGCCAGAATTTCCCCTACGACAGTGACTAGACCACCGTTATAAGTAAAGTGAGCTCCTGGAGATTGAACGAGTTCTCTATCGAGGACAAACTTCACGGGCTCTGAGTTGAACATTTCTTGATAGCGGACGTTATTTGGATCCGAATAAGGTAAGCTCCACTCATCCCAATCCAATCCAGAACTCATCGTTAGAAAATGCTTTAACGTCAGTTGGCTCTTATCTCCTTGCAAAAATCCCGTGTAATGCGGCAAATAGGTCGATAGCGGCGATTCTTCATCTTCGATAAGCCCCTCTTCAATGGCTACACCAACCATTAACGAGGTCAAACTTTTTGATATCGATTGAATACTATGAGGATACTCAGCCTGCCAACCATTCATGTATTCTTCTACAATCAATTGGCCCTGTTTCATCACAAGCAAACTACTGGTTTTTTGATAAGGGTCTTGTTCGCCGTTGAGCTTCTCCAACAGTGCATCCAACTTGGTATGATCAAAGGTCACCTCTTCTTTTTTGACCAACCAATCATCATCGCAATCATCAAATGGCGAAATTCGGGTAAACCAGTTGGAACCATACAGCAGCTCGATTAACGCCTCGCCTTCAGCATCTTCAACGCGCGTTAACTGATGGCTCTCACCCCAATAATTGATCACCACCTTTTGGTACATCCCATCTTCCAACAAAGATAACGTGCCGGTAGCATCCTCACTACCTTCAATCGCGTCAAAGGTACCGTTTGGTTTAATTTGAATTTGCTGGTGCCCCCAAGGCGTGATCAGATAATTTTTTCCTTCTGAACGATAGAATTTCACATGAGGCAAACCGGGATAAGTTGAAGAATAGACGCCTAAATGTGATTCAGAGGTTACAGGTTGCTCGCTACATCCCATTAACAAAACAGCACCTAGAGCAGCTCCAGAACCATATATCAAAGCGTTAAAAAACCGTTTATGCATTGCACTAGTATCCTTAACCAAATAATGGTCAAGGTATAATATAAAACACCGCTCACACATAGATATTGTAAATATATATTTTGCGAGCCAACAGCGTAATATTTTATAAAACTAGTACTAACCCAGTATAAAGCTTCAGTACCAAAGCATGAAAACCGTTCAATCTCCCTCACAATTTCTCATGCCTATATCAAACGCTAAGCCTATAAATTACAACAGTATTATTGAATACAGAAGTTGTTGATTATGCGACATTGGTGTATCAACTCTAATCACGTTGCATTGCAAAGATGCCAATTGTTTGATGTCAATTCATTATTTAACAAATTAATAACTTAGTTACGTATTAATCAACCTTATTCAAGGTAAGAATGGTTGGGATTCATAAACACAAGGAGTCACAAATGCAAGTAAGCATAACAACAACGAAAACAATCCTCGCAACTCTGATTAGCTCAACCATGTTAACAGGGTGTTTCTGGAACGATCCCAGAACAGCGGCGGAACACGTCAGTGGCAAAATCGATCGTGAAGACGTCGTCGAGCACTTAGCAGAGCTCGAAGCACGCGCTTCAAAAACCAGCGACGGGAACTCTATTACCCGTGCAGCTGGTACAGTGGGCTACCAAGAGTCATTGGAATACATCATTGACGTCATGGAAGAGCATGGCTATGAGGTCACCACTCAAGAATTTGACTTCCGCGCATGGGAAGAGTTAGCAGGCAGTGCGCTGAATGTTAATAACGCCGATTTAGTCGGTGTGCGAGAAGCAGGTGAAGGCGTGGATCCTGACTACGCAGTCATGTCCTACTCAGGTAGTTCAAATGGCGAAATTACTGGTGAAGTAGCATTTGTGACACCAGATTTTCGTTTTGACGCAGCAGATTACGACAGTACGGATGGCTGTGAAGCATCAGACTTTGAAGGCAAAGATGTCGCAGGTAAGATCGCGGCTATCCAGCGTGGTGGCTGTACTTTTGATGCGAAAGTGATGAACGCTCAAAACGCAGGCGCGAAAGCGGTTATCGTCTTTAACCAAGGTAATAACGAAGGCCGTAAGTCTGTGGTTAACGGTACTTTAGGCAGTGATACCAAAGTGACCATTCCTGCCATGGGTGCACGTTTCGATCTGGGAGCTGAATGGCGAACTCTGGTGGAACAAGGGCAAAGCGTTCCGGTGAAGCTTACTGCGAACGTTCAGGATGAAATGGTCGTAACACAAAACATTCTTGCAGAAACCAAGCGCGGTAACCCGAATCAGGTTGTGATGTTAGGTGCGCACTTAGATTCGGTACCGGAAGGCCCGGGTATCAACGATAACGGTACCGGTACTGCTGGTCTACTTGAATACGCAGTTGCACTGGCAGAAACAAAAGCACCAGTGAAAAACAAAGTCCGTTTCGCTTGGTGGGCAGCAGAAGAAGCAGGTCTTGTTGGCTCTGAGTACTACACCAATGAATTGTTTGGTCCGTTGTACGATCAAGCACAAACTGAGATCATGGCGGAGCTAGAAATTACCGATCCAAATGCATTGACACCAGAGCAAGTGGATATGGTTGAAGCACGTTACAACAAGCTAAACAAAGTTAAGTTGTACCTAAACTTCGATATGATTGGCTCTCCAAACTACATCTACGGTGTAATGGATGGTGACTTGTCTGATACCAAAGACAGCCCAGACAACGCCTACACTGGTGATTTTGAGCCACCACACGGTACATCAGATATCGAGTCCATTTTCAATGAGTTCTTTACTTCGAAATCTGAATCGACCGTACCTCAAGCACTATCTAAGCGTTCTGACTACGCAGGCTTTGCGGATTGGGGCGTGGCATTTGGTGGCCTGTTTACCGGTGCAGAGAAAGTGAAATCAGCGGAAGAAGTGGCTCAGTTTGGCGGTGAAATCGATGTCGCGTACGACAAGTGTTACCACCAAGCGTGTGATGATCTCACAAACGTGAGCCAGCAAGCGCTGTACGTCAACACTCAAGCTCTTGCTTATGTCACCACTTACTACGCGTTTAGCAAAGATCTGTTCCCAGCGGAAGAAGCAGCACCACGTATGGCTCGTTCATTGAGCTACGAAGCGCCGGCAGAAAAACTGCGTATCGGTGAGAAGCTGAAAGCCGCAGACAGTGTGTCAGATCACGACCACTTCCATGGCGACTTCGACCAAGATCGTAAGTAATCTTGTTGAACAGAACCATTTCCTACTAAACCAACGCCGCATTTCGATGCGGCGTTTTTTCTATCACACTCACAAAAAAGTTATCTACGCCCCCTTAACGCAAGCAGAGGATGAGGGAAAATCCTCCGTGCTCTTCTACGCTAGAATGAAATCACTTTCACAGCGTTAGTCATGAGCAAATTCAATATTTATCAGGTTTTTACCCGCCTCTTTGGCAATACCACCAATCAAGCGTGGGGCACCATGCAGCAAAATGGCGTGGGTAAGTTTTCTGATTTCACACCCGAAGCGTTAAGCGCCATTCGCCAGCTCGGTATCACACACATCTGGTATACCGGCGTGCCGCATCATGCGCTTCTCACCGATTATTCCGAATTTGGGATCGCGGTAGATCACCCAGATATCGTCAAAGGTCGCGCAGGCTCTCCTTACGCCGTCAAAGATTATTACTCCGTCAACCCAGACTTGGCTGATGACCCAGCACAACGAAACCAAGAGTTCGAGGCGTTAATCAAACGGACCCATGAGGCCGGAATGAAAGTGATCATTGATATTGTTCCTAACCATGTTGCTCGCCATTACCAAGGGCTGAATAATCCCAAAGATGTTCAAGATTTCGGTGAAAACGACAACAACAAAGTGGCTTACGCTCGAGACAACAACTTTTATTACATCCCTGATCACGCATTTAAAACACCGGATCTTCCCCCTCATATGCAGCCATTAGGAGACCAACAGCCCTCAATGCAAGAAAATCCGTATGTAGAATACCCAGCAAAATGGACGGGTAATGGCTCACGGCTTGCCAAACCACAAGCCGATGATTGGTACGAAACCGTTAAAATTAATTACGGTATCAAACCTGATGGTAGCAAGGACTTCCCGACACTTCCGCAAGGGTTCCGAGACAAGAATCATGCGCAGCACTATCAATACTGGCAAGCACACAACCTACCTGACTCTTGGTATAAATTTCGTGATATTGCTTTGTTTTGGCTAAGCAAAGGGGTTGATGGGTTTCGTTATGACATGGCCGAAATGGTGCCTGTTGAATTCTGGAGCTTTCTCAATGCCACCATTAAACATCACTACCCAGAAGCATTCTTGATGGCTGAAGTCTATCAACCTTCGTTATATCGAGATTATATCCAGCTTGGGAAAATGGATTACCTGTATGACAAAGTGGATCTCTATGATCAACTCAAAGCCATCATGCAAGGAAACGGCTCCACCAGCGATATTGGCCGTATCGAATGGGAAATGCGCGATATTGAGCAGCATATGCTGCATTTTCTCGAAAACCATGATGAGCAACGCATTGCTTCTCCCGAGTTTGCTGGCTTAGCTGAAGCGGCTAAACCTGCCATGTTGGTATCAGCTTGCTTATCCTCAGCGCCGACACTGATCTACTTTGGCCAAGAAGTTGGTGAACCTGCCAACGAAATCGCAGGATTTGGCCAACCATCAAGAACATCGATTTTTGACTACATTGGCGTTCCCCATCACCAACGCTGGATGAACCATGGCAGATTTGATGGCGGTCAGCTTAACCCGCACGAAAAGGCGCTGCGACAGTTCTACCAACAATTATTGAATCTCTGCTTAAACAGCCCTGCATTGCTTGGGGAATATCATGATCTTTACGCAGAAAACCATAAGAACTTTGCTCCAATGCAACACCAGCTCTATGCTTTTGCCAGAAGCAGCAAGCGCCAAAAGCTCATCTTGGCTACTAATTTCAGCAAGCAAGAGGGTCAAACCATCGATCTCACTTTGCCTCAGGCGCTCATCCACCACTGGCAGTTAAAACCCGGCGTATATACGGTACTCGACAAACTTTCACAGCAATGCTTTGAGCTGATCGTCACTCCATCATCAGCTACTATGCAGCTTGATTTGCCTCCTTTGTCAGCACGCTTTCTTGAATTATCCAATTAAAAAAACGCTATCGCAGTCATGCGATAGCGTTTTAATTCTTGCTAAACGTCTCTATTTCTTATTCACGGCCTGAACAAAGATCTGCTGCGCACCTTCGATATTCAGGGCTTTGGCTTCTTCAAGTAAGCTGAGGGCTTTATTGAGGTCATTGGCTTCAACAGCCGCTCGAATGGCATTGTGGTAAAACGTTTGTGTCTCTGGTTGTGGTGCAGCGATACGTTTAGCAGGTGGTGTATCAGTTTTTTCCGCCTCAGTACCAATCCGAATAAAGCCAGCCCCTTTTACGGCAACTTCAATTCGACCTGTGTTGGCATGGGGTTTAGGGATGTCCTTGATCTCTGGTAGATAGTTACCACGAGCCTCCGCATCCAAACGAGCGGGATGGATCACCCCTGTCGTTCCTTTCAATGCTTCCTTTGTGGTGTAGACGATTAAGTACACACTCTCTTCACCATAGGGAGGAAAAAAACGCTTTTCAGCTTCAATGCGATCACCCAGATTCAAACGTGGCTTTCGGTATTCAAAATCCGCACCTTGGTAAGAATCAAGAATTTTGCCGCTTTTGCTCATGATCACTGCCGATGGATAAAACACCGAATCTTCAATCAAAGACGTAATGGTAATGTCTAACTCACCACGATTTGCAGGGATCTCAAACGCCGCAACCGGGCTCTCAATGCCATTCATGGTTAGGATCTGGCTGCCTTGAGTGATGTCGACCACCACGGAACTTGGCAACGTCACAGGCAACTTACTTAAGCCTTCAATCGAGCTGGCCATTTGAGCACTTGCAGCGGGCACTTGTTCAACAACTTGCGTTGTTTGACAGCCGGTCAGGGCAACACAACCACTTAAAATCAAAGCACGGAAATACATAAGCGATTCATCCTTCTGGTTATTTTTTTAAATCCTCGGGGGAAGAGGGCTTAAAAAAATAGCCGACGGAAAACGCCGGCTAGTAATGACTTAATACAGTTAGGACAAAGCTGGGTTTACCACCAAGCTTCTACTTGGATACCAACCACGTACTCGGTATCTTCGTTAGTACCGAACGCGTTATCGTTTTCAGTATCAAGCAAGTATGAACCGTAGACACGTAGTTCTGGACGAGCCCAGAAGCCGTTACCCATCGCCCAAGACTGAGCTACCGTGAACTTACTTAGACCGAAATCTTCTGTTGCAGCACCCGTGCCATCCACACGCTCACCTGCGTTGTAACCTGCTTCAAATACTGTGCGCATGGTGTCGTTCCACTTATACATTGGACGCGCCACAATCGAGTATTGGTCAATATCTAGCTTGCTCGCACCGATATCAGAACCAGCTAAGTAAGCAAGCTGGTGACCCATTTCCCATGATTCACCAAGGTTAACCACACCCCAGTTAATTAAACGGTAACCTGTTGCGTCGTTTTGATCTGCGTTACCACGGTTGTAGTAAGAGCCAGCGCCCCATAGGTTAGCCGCTTGAACACCATAACCATTCGTACCGTATTGCAGTACAGTTTGGTTAAAGCCCATTGACATATTTTGGTGAACAATTGCAGAACCTAAAACGCCATCTTTTGCTGCTTCTGTTGCATCACCTTTATCAGTCGCAAAGTTGTAAGCCAGTGCTAGCTCAAGGCTCGCATCTTGCCACAAACCAATGTTTGCCAAACGTGCGTCAAAGATATAACCCGTTGAATCATCGTGGCTACCATCTTGGATCAACGCAACAGATAGTTTCTGATCACCAACAGAAAGGTTTTGGATACCACCACCGGTACCTGATGTGTTCAAAAAGTAAAAGTCTGTGATGTGAATGTCTTTACGTTGGTAGTATGTCTTACCAGCCCAGATTTCAGCGCTATCATCACCGGCAATCAAACCTTTCGCTTTCACCGCAAACTGAGCAACGTTGAAGTCACTGTCTTCCCAGCCGTTTGCACCTTGCGTACCTGAAGCGATCATCGACTCTAAACGCCAAGTTTGCTCACCTGTTTTTAGCTCTTCAGCAAAACCAAACTCATAGTAGTTGTCGTTTTCATTACCCAAACGACCCACACCATTTTTGTCTACAGAGATATCACCATTGCCCTGACCACTGATTCCTGTTCCAGCGCGGAAATAGCCGTTAAAGTCGACTGCAAACGCCGAACTTGCAGCGAGAGTCGCAGCCACTGCAGCAGCAATTACACTTACTTTTTTCATTATTAACTCCATTTAGGGTTTTGTTTTTTAGTCTCTTCCCGACAGAACCCATAAAGGCAGAAATAGGCGACATCGAGAAGAGAGGTAAGACGGGGCAAGCCCCCATTCGTTTCAACTGTGAGAAAGGTTACCTAAGGAGGAGAAAGTGCACTTCCTCCACCTCTTGTTTATTTCAGGGGGATGAGTAAGGAGGAGAAAATTTACAGAACACGATTTTATTGCCGCGTGTCACAATATTTGGGTGGAGATATTTGCTGACCGATCAAAAAAATCAGAACAAAACGCCAAGCCGCTCACTTTTTTACCTTTGAGCGTCATCAAAATGAAAATAAATTACACTTAAATTAATTGCCCTAGGGCGCTTGACCAAAGAAAGACAAAGACATTTACTTAAGATTCAGAAATACAAAAATAATATTGAACAATGACAGTGACGAATTCTCGCCCGTATCCACTTGGAGCCACACTCGATGAAACGGGGTGCAACTTTTCGATTTATGCCCCAGACAGCCAAGACCTCCAGTTGGCGCTCTTTGACGATCAAGGTGGTTACACAACCCACCCGCTGGGTAATGAACAAGCGGGAGTCCGTTATACTCATATCGAAGGTATTCAAGCCGGGCAACGTTATGGCTATCTCTGCACTGTTGCAGACCTAACCCATTATATTTCCGACCCCTATGCCAAATCGCTCGACCAACCACTGACGTATAAGCTGCCTTTTACCGCGGACACCAGTTTTACCTTAGCCAAATGTGTGGTGATCAAAGACGATTTCGACTGGCAAAACGTTGTGGCTCCTAAGCGTTGCAGAAATGAAATGATCCTTTTTGAAACGCATGTGAAAGGCGTCACTATGCTCAATCCACAGGTGGAAGAAGCCTGCCGTGGTAAGTACCTTGGCTTAATCAGCGAAAGCATGCTCAGCTTCTATCGTCAGCAAAATATCAATACCTTACAGCTACTGCCAATTACCGCTTGTATGCATGAACCACACCTGCTGGAAATGCACAAAACCAACTATTGGGGATACAACCCGTATTTGTTCATGGTACCTGACCCTCGCTATGCAGAGCACGATGCGGTGACTGAATTGAAAACCACAATTCGTGAACTGCATCGACATGGCATTGAAGTGATCATGGATGTGGTCTACAACCATACGGCTGAAGGGGGAGAAGGAGGTCCTACTTTCAACTTAAAAGCATTAGATCATAAGTATTACCTCAAACACGGACACCATTACGCCAACTACACGGGGTGTGGCAATACCGTCGACTTATCGCATCAAGCCTCTCTCAATTTGGTTATGGACACACTGCGCTACTGGGTGAAAGAGTTCCATATTGATGGCTTTCGTTTTGACTTAGCGGCCACACTGGGGCGAGAGGGAGATAACTTCAATTCTGGCAGCGCTTTTTTTAAAGCCGTTGCTCAAGATCCCATCTTACGAGAGGTAAAGCTGATTGCAGAACCTTGGGATATAGGCCCCAATGGTTATCAGGTAGGTCATTTCCCGTTTGGTTGGAACGAATGTAATGATCGCCTTCGCGATATCACACGAAGTTTCTGGCGTGGTGATAAAGGTTATTTAAAAGAGTTTGCGACCCGATTAATGGGCTCTCGCGATCTTTACAGCGCCGCCAATTGGCCCTATCGAATGACGGTGAATTATATCACCTACCATGATGGCTTCTCTTTGCAAGATCTGGTGTCTTACAAGCATAAACACAACGAGGCTAACGGCGAACAAAATCGTGATGGTCATGGAGATAACCGCTCCGACAACTATGGCCACGAAGGCCTCACGACCAGTATCACCATTCAAAGTAAACGCGAGCGACAGAAACGCAACTTCATGGCCAGCTTACTGTTTGCCTTTGGTATTCCCCATATTTTAATGGCTGATGTACTCTCTCACAGCCAAAAAGGTAATAACAACGCCTATTGCCAAGACAACGCCATCAGCTGGCTCAATTGGCAACAAGCACCATTAAAACACACATTCCGCACATGGCTTTCTGATATGGTCGCTGCTAGGCAGGAATTTATGGTGCCTTTTATCAAGGCGTTCAGTGGTAAACAGCGTAATTTTAATCGTATTGTTTGGCGCAGAATTGATGGCACAGTGATGGAGCATGATGACTGGAACCAACTTAGTGCGGTGTCATTACATCTAGGCATTAACGAAAAGGGGCAAGAGCTGCTTTACTTGATCAATCAAACCAATGCCCCCGCACGCTTTACCCTTCCGAGCGATAGGGAGCAAGATTGGCTAGTGATCTGCGACACCAATCAAACCAGTGTGTTAACCGGACAAGCACATAAACAAGTGCTTCAGCTTCCGATGTCGATGAGCATTTTGTATTACCAACCCACTGAGCTGTAACATACATTAAAAAAACGGCCACGATAACGTGGCCGTTTTGCATTTTTATTGGCAGGCGTTGCCCGTTTTGGTCCACACTGGGGCACTTCCCGGAACCTCACCTCGGGTCCACCATTGCGCTTGATATTGATGGCCCTCATAAGTCACTTCATCACCTCCAGAATATGCAGTCGATGCATCCCAAGGCAGTGCAACATCACTTAGTAATGCCCATGCATCACTTGTGTCTGGTTGATTGCCTTTGGTCCAGTATTGTGCTTGCCAGACTAACTGGTTGTAACTCACTATATCCCCGGTGTTGTACGTTTTACTTACACTCCAGCTCTCATAGGAACCGGCCGCAGGGTCACTCACGCTACAACTGTCATTGCTGGTTAAAACATTTAGGCGGGTTGAAGATGAATGCGTTCCCCCCTTCCCATCGGTCACCGTGACCGAAATGGTGTAATCCGTGTCGGCCTCCACTGTCGGTGCCATAATACGGATTTTATCTTTCGCCAATGATGTATATACCAAGCCAGATGTTTGCCACTGATACTCAAGTTGATCACCATCTGCATCACTCGCAGTGGCCATAATCTCTACAGATTCGCCAGCTTTGACATCCGGTAGCGGATTCAGTGAAACTTGCGGAGGTTGGTTAACCTCTGCAGCGCTTTTCGCTGTAATCACAACCTCATCACGGCTCGTTGCGGAGCCATCAGAGACTGCTAGCGAAAAGACATATTGTTGGTCACTCGACAGTTCCGGTAGCTGCACGGTCATCCTTGGTGCGGTTGGATTAGATAGTGTCACTTTCTCGCCAGAAACCTGTTGCCACAAATAGGTTAATGAGTCTCCATCCGGATCATATGACTTCTCCCCTGATAACACGACTTCCGCTGGGGTTGTCACCGTCATATCATCACCAGCCATGGCTACAGGCTTGTTATTAACCGATATCTCACTCTTGTCATAATGGGTACGAAGGTCAAATCGACCAACTTCTTTCCACCAGCTATTGTTCGGATCCGATGATGCTTCAAATGGGAAGTAGTAATAAGGGGACTTCACCAACTGATAGAAATACAACCCACTTCCTCGAGCGTATTTGTAGATCTCACCAACTTTGGCTGTTTGTCTATCGCCCCAAATAGAGTCGGCGTGATCCCACTCTTTGATATCACTAACCTCATATTTGCTTTTCATTAAATCAATCAGATAGCTGTCGTTTGATTGATGACGATTTGGCAAGAACACGCGGGTTCCGTTGGCGGCAGGAAACGTTCGAACCCCATCACTCACATTCACCCTAACCATAGAAATCGCATTGTGTACCAACCCACTTTCTGGTGCTTTTAATATCACACTGTTACCTTGCTGAGACAGTAACTCAAAGCCAGTCGGTACCTCAAACTGATAGTCAAGCTCATCCGCTTGGGTACGGTTGGTGACGTTAGCCGTGACCGTGAAGGTTTCACCGACACTGACTGATTTGGGTAATACGATTTCTGCATTGATATTTTGTTGAGACAATGGATAAACGTACGCTTTATTTTCGTCCGTATTGTTCCAAATTGGTTTATCAAGCTTGGCGAGATTCAGAGCTAAGATCTGCTGCTTCGTTTCAGGCGTAACTTCCAGTTTCCACTTTTCAAAGAAGGGAGTGAGGTCGAAACCAGAGACTCGGCTACTCTCTAAAATGAAAGCTTGCTGACGCTGGTCATGGGCATATGGGAACGTCGCATTTTCAAGCGAGCGAATATGTCGGCCTAAACGTGCATAGAAATCTTTACCAAACGCAAGATCTAACTGCCAAAACATCCCTACTTTCATGAACAGGTCATTGGAATCATTATACTTTTCAGTCGTATTGAAAAAGGTCTGAGCGCGCGGCCAAACATCGTTGAGCCGCGATACACCTTGCAACTCACGCTGCACATACAATGACGTCAGGTTCACCGTTACTTCAGTTAAGCCATTCCAAGTCATAAATGGCATTTGATAGTGATGTCCGAGTTCATGCCATGGTCCCCATGAATTAGAGAGCTCAGTCGTCACATCATAGAAACCACGCTCATTGGTGCCCAACCAGAAATGCGAGGCCGACATGTACCCCGGAGTATCATCCGGTTTCGACTGAAACATATACTGCAGCTTGGTGCCTGAGTTAGGTGGGTTGTTTTGTTCATCTAAGCCATATTGTTCTTCAGCCAAAGAAACAATACGGTCCCACGTTGCCATGATCTCTGTCGGGTTTGAGATTTTGTTCATGTGAGACATTGGAAGCGTCAATATCATTCGCTCACCAACAAGCTCACCATATGGGGAACTGTTATAACGAGACAGCATATTTTGCCACTCGGCATCCGTATCTCTGTTCAAAATAAAACGTGGCATTTCTCGACCACCACTTTCCATCTTTAACGTCAGTGAACGATCAGAAGGCGGACTCATCGGTGCATAATAAATGACGCCTTTCTCTCGAACCTTAATGGTGTTTTGTCCCGGCTTCAATGTCACTTTCTGTGGTGATGACTTGATTTGATCTCGGTACTGAATTGGCACAATCCAAACCTGAGGCTTGTCTTTGATATCTATCCCTTGATACTCGTAGCTAATCACCAACTCATCGTTGGCATCCGCCCAAAAACCTGAAGATTGAATGGGATGCGTCTTCATTAAACGTCTTTGTTCTTGGTAATAGCGTTCCGAGTTCCAACGTTGTTCAACCGTCACTTCCCGACTTGGTTCAGCCGCTACTGAAATAAAAGAAGACGTTGTAGATAGAGCGAATAATAGAGACTGAGATATAAAGTTAACTTTCATTACTTTCCCTTTTATTATACGTACAGAGTTAGTCCAGAAGTTTGAATAAACCTAGACACTGATATTGATTAAAAATATTTTTATTCTTCCTGAATCAATCAAGATTTTGATGTACTGCTTTACATATCTATCTTAAGTATTTACAAACCTCCCAAAATAGAATTAATCATATATTCATGACTACTCTCTTTTATATATAAAAAGAGAGTAAATCAATTTATTGAATCGTTATATTAATCTGACTATCTTCAAACGGATTTTTTACACCAGAGGCTAATATATTATTGTGCCATAGCAATGTGCTGCCTTCTTTTGCTTCAACACGAACAAAGTACTTTGACTTCTTGTTTAGCTGAGCTTGATTATAATCCAGCGTATACTGTGCTAGAAAACCAGTATCATAACTGGCTTTCACTATCGTAGATGCCAGTACTTTATGATCGCCGCCACGATTCATCTCTTCTAGCGTGACCTTTGCCGGCACTTCAACAAATGGAATATTTCTATTTTTTGGCTTAATAAAGCCTGTGATCACGACATCTTTGTTCTCTGTTTTAACCATAGGGTCTTTTGTTACTTGTGGTTTATTATTTTGTTGCTCGCAACCAAATAAACCTAAAAGCGCCAATACTGATAATAAAATTCCAGATACGTTAATTTTCACACTGTTATTCCTGATATAGGGGGAAGCAACCTTCCTCCTTATTACTTATAAAAGTTAAATGACTATGTAATATTATTAAATATTCCAGGAACTGTACTGATATTTCCTCCATATGGAACAGTCGTACCACCCACAGCTTGAGCCACCGTAGCCCAGATCCGCTGCATATCGACTTGTTTTCCTGCTGCCCAGTGGTTTCTGTCACCATGTTGGGCAATGTTGTAGTACCGGCCCTGACCACTACCATTATTGAGCAAACCTGATGCCCCGCCGACCATCAACATAGGCATGTTGTATTGATGCTCCGGCGCTCCATCTGACATTTCAGAGGTGATCACCACTAATGTATGATCCAGCAATGAGTCAGACGGCACATCTGGATCGGCGTGTCGGGACAATTCATCCAGAAATAACTTAGCTTGGCGTGCATACCATTTACGACTGGCTTTCCATTCCGCTTCACTCTTATAACGGTGAGCAAGGTCATGGGGATTTGCATTGGTACTGGCGTCTTTGATCACCACTTGGTCTGCTGAACGTCCGACTTGCACTGTCGCCACTCGCGAGATGCCACAGCTTAATGCTGTCGCAACTACTTGGTGATGACTTGCCTGAACTTGATTACGAAAATCCGGAGACATAATTGGATTGTTCTCAGGCATCACAGGACGACATTCTGCGGTAACTGGAATAGTATTTTCCATGTCTGAAATCACTTGTTCCATCGAGTCGAGGTGAGTATCAAGTTTCTGTCGCTCTCGCCCTGAAAGTTTGGAACGTAAGGTTTGAATGTCCTGATTAATCGGATCAAACAAGTGTGTTCCACCATTGTTCGCCGTAGTTCTTGTTTGTGTCCGGCTATACGCCGTACCGAAAATATTCTCAAACAGCAACTTCGGATTGCCCTGTGGGACTCGTTTATTGGCACCGTTCCAAGAGACGTACCAATTCACACTGTCTGTAGCATGCGGCCCTGCAAAAATAGCTCGTTGAGACGGGTCTGTTCCCGACATCACCTGACCAAGTAAAACATCGATGGAAGTTTGAGATTTAGCGCGATCGCGCAGTACTTCTGCCCAACCACCATGACCCGCATTACCTTCCCCCAAAATCATACCCTGTAGATACAGCGACTGGTTTTTATAGGCTGCAAGCTCCTGACTGACTTCATTGAGTGTAAATGCCCCCGTATCTACCGCATTCGGCGTTTCCATTTTTGGAAACCAGAGACCTTGGTTAAAGCCAGAATGGAAGCTATCGGTCGCAAATCCATCCGGTACCACAAAAAACACAACTTTAGTTTTCGCATGTCCGGTAGTGGCGGCTTGCGCAACTCTCGTCAACCCAGGTAAAGAAAGCGGAGCAAGCACACTCGCCCCAGCAGCAGCTTGAAGAAATCGTCTACGACTTTTTAGAAAAGGCATCAGTTACTCTCCTTTTTAAACTTGAACATATGAGATGTGGCAAGCTTCTCTAACATCTCCTTAATAGAGCCACTGTTTTCAAGCTCCTTGGTCATGTTTTGAACACTCGATATGGCTGAACTGTCCACTTCATATCCCATGGCATAACGGAAGTAGCTATCGGCTAAACACTGTAGAACCGTTACATTGGTTGGGAAGTTGGCGGAAATATCACGCGCGTTATTGAACTCCAACATGGTATGCATTCCGGTGTTATCCGTTAAAGGACCAGAGGCATCAATCGGCAGCATGACTGAAGGCTCATTAAACGCAGGTTCTTCTGTTCTCCATTTACCTGTTTGGTCGTAGTTCTCAAGTGAAGCACCCGTGTCATTCATGAACTGGTGACACTCCCAACATTGACCTGCTGACGCAAACTCACCGTTAATGGTGTCCCAGCGCTCCCGGGTTGTAATTGGAGTATGTGGCAATTCAATTGAATCAGGATCCACATCAACTGGCACACCAATGGTACGACATAACAGGTTTTGTCTGATCATCAAACCTCGTTTAACGAGTGACGTCGCAGCGTAATCTGAGTTCACTACCTGTGTCAGGCCTTGGTGCAACAAACCACCTCGTTGACCATTTGTGACGGTAATCTTTTGGAACTCATCGCCACTGACTCCGCCAATGCCGTAGTGGTTAGCCAGAGCACCATTCACAAAGGTGAAGTTTGCATTGAACAGCTCTTGAACTGTGCCCTTTCCTTCTGTTAAGAAGTAACGAATAAACTCCGCTTGCTCCTGAGCCATAGCGTTCAACCAGTTCGTTACTTAGCCCCGGCTTCACTGGCAACTCTTGAACTTGCGTGTGAACGTAGTAACCAACGAAGTCAGTAAATCGCTGAATACCCCGTGGGCTCTGGATCATTGCAGCGACTTCAGCAGCGACTTGTTCGTTGGTTGCTAACTCGCCACGTTCTGCTTTTGCCAGTAGAGATGAGCTAGGCGTTGTGCCTAAGAAGCTATAAGACAGCGCCGTTGCTAATTCATACGGTGTCAGCTCATACACATTCGCTTCAGCGGTTTGCTCACCAAGTTCAGAGCGATACAGGAAGTTAGGGGATAACAGCATTGCCGCCAACATATCGCGAGCGCCATATTGATCAATAAAGCCAGTAAAGCGAGTGACTTCATCGGCCGTCAATGGACGACGGTAGACCTTAAGCCCCATCTCATTGATGTACTGCGCCTTATTAATGCCATTGCTGTAACCCAGTTTGTCTTCATCAATACGCTGGGAAATGTCTACGGCCATTGCGTGGTATTTCTTCATATCTTCCGTGAGAACCACCCCTAGGCTTGATTGCCCTGCAAACTTGAATTCACGGCTGTATTTGTCTTTAGGGAGCTTATTCTTGTCGATATCAAGGCCAAATAGGTCTTTGATACTGTTGGCGTACTCCAAAGAGCTCAAGAGTCGTACTTGACGTGAGCCAAATGAATCACCGACGTTCAAATACTCGTCCCACACTTCATCAAACAGGTAATCTGCGATTTCCTCTGCACATTGGCGATCGCAATGACCGGCAACTGGCATCGACATGATCTTGTTGATCAGAGCCTCATAACCGGCGTTCTGCCAAGTGTTGGCTTTATTGGCGTTATCAAAGAAATCGGTTGAGTGGCAAGCGGTACAGTTTTGCTTCATCAAATCGGCACCAGAGCTATACCCAACATAAGAAACGTTCAAGTTATGCTCTAAACTGGACTCGTTAATATTGATGTTTTCTTTCAGTGGGCTTGGATAAAAGCCTTTAAGGTATGGGTATAGAATTTCGTAAGAACCATAGCCTAGCTGCGCTTCTAACGTTTCACCCCATGCCACTTGACGTTCAATGGATGTGTGATCAGCCTGATTAACAATTGTCAGCAACAGTCCTGACTCCGTTGCACCCGTTGGTTTACTTGGTGCTGTAAATGAAACTGTGCCTTGAAGATCGACGGGTTTATCAATGTATTTCAGCGCAACCGTCGCCTTAGGCGCGGCATCTGAAATGACAATATCCGAGTTACGCTGCTCTGGGATATAGTCCCCAATATCATTCAGGCGAACTTTGTAAGTGCCGTTCTTCAGCCCATCAATGATCATGTCGGACGCGCCCCATGCAACATGGAACTTGCTTTCATGGCCATTAGGATGGATCAACGCACCGGATACCATTTCATCTTGAACCGACACATCTGGCGCTTCTGTCGTCGTAAATGTAACTTGCTTGATATTGGCTAGTGTTGCGTCATAGGCAACACGGTAAATCACGCTGGCTTTATCATCTGAAACCAACATTGAACCGTCTGGCATTTCTAAGAATTCAACGGGGCGGCCAATACAAGCATCCGTCAAACATGCGTAAGATTCCACTGCATTGCGATCACGCATCCAGCCTGTAACCAATGGACGCTCGTGAATGATCTTGTTGCCATTTTCAATGGTCACCATGCGAAGCTCTAAACCCGGATGCTCCGGCTTGCTGTTACCATGCGTGGCATACACCAGATGCTGCACGTTGTCAGATTTTGAAAAAGCATTCCAGAACTTAACCCCTAGCGGTGCACTGTTCGTGAAGATATCAAAAGCAGCACCGGCAAAATCTGTCGGTTTTACAACGTCATAATCAATTTGCGGCAAAATGGCTTTTGGCGGGATAATTGGATAACCCACACTGCCTTCACCACCGAGCAACAAGTCTTCCCAATTCGCCATTTCTTCATCGGTGAGTCCTCGCGTGTCTTTACCAAAGAAAATTGGCGCACCAAAGTTTTGGTTACCCGGATTAGAAATGTGGTTAATTTCATCTGGGTTATCAAATTGCTGACGGTTGTTATCACTAAACCAGATTTCACCCGTTTTAGGGTGCCAATCAAAACCAACGGCATTTCGAATACCATTGGCCAAGATGTCATATTGGCCCGTCTCTAGGTCAATCGAGAAAATTGTTCCGTAGAGCTCCTCTTCCGGCGTAGTACAAATATTACAAGGAAGGCCTGCCGCGGTATAAAGCTTCTTATCGGTTGGATCAGCCGTGTTAAATTTCAGTGGGTGCTTCTGGTGCTGCATCCGCGTCCACCATTGCTCGCTAGGAATTGGTGTTTTTTCACCATCAGCAGGATAAGTGAAGATCTTTTCAGCCTTAGGACGATTCTTAAAGCTCTCTTTTATATTTTCAATTTTATATAAAGCGCCAACCGTACTGTAATAAAGTGTTCCATCCCTATAGGCAACGCCATGAGGTTCTTCGCCTTCGGCAACAATATAAGTGCCCACTGGTTTCTTGGTTTGAGGATCCAACTCAACAGCGTAAACCGTGCCACTCAAAGGCTCATTATCAAGCATGATTGAAGAGGACCCAACAAACAGCATGTTGTCGCCCATTGCCATTGAGCGCGGTTGATAAATACCTTCTAGGTAAGTTTCAACCTGAACTCCTCCAAGCGGAAACAGGGCGTCAGTGTCAATAGGAGCACGATACAAAGCATCAATTGCAATTTGACGCTCTTCTGTCTTACTAAAATCGATCACCCACGGTGAAAAGCGAGCAACATAACCACTGAAACCATCCAAGTTCAATTGATATTGGCACTCACTCAATCCATCAAGGTGAACCGTTTCTCCCCAAGAGCCCTGAACTGGCGTTCGACTGCCGTCCTCCGGACAATATAACGAACCCGTCAAAACCTGATTTTGCAGCTCTGCTGGTGGGTCTAATAGATCTTTATGCTCAAATGCTGGGAAGGTCAGTGTCAGGCGATTGCCTTCAAAGCCAGCTGCGACATTCAAAGTCAGCGTTTCTGAGCGTGTTTGAGCACCTAGATCATCGGTCGCAACGGCAAAAATGGCATACTCACCTTGAACTAACCCTTCATGCTCAAGTGTAAAAGGTGGTGTTGTCACTGAACGGTATAGTGCACCAGAAATGTAATAGTCTACGCCAACAACACTGCCATCGTCATCATTGGTTGCAGCTGTAATATGGAAAGGAGCACTGTCTGTGACTTCTGGAGCCGTTAGCGCAATAGTAGGCGCGTTATTCGCTTTTGCGTCACAAGCGCCTTCAAGCATCCATGCATCTTTCCAAAATTCGGCACCTTGCCAATTAACACCCGGTTCATATGGTGCTTGGCCACACCAACCAAATTGCTTACATACGTAAATCGAACCGTTATTTTGTACTTTGTCACCCACTACATATGCGGTTCCATTAACATACTGAGGCACATCACATGCTCCACCTTCACCGCTACCGGTTCCTTCGGACAAGGTGTTGGCTACGACAGAAATGCTCCCTGAACGAGTCACGTTACCCGCATAATCTTCCGCTTCAACATAGACAGCGGTTTCTCCTTCCTTAGCCGTCATGGAGGTCGCATAAGGCGGCTGAGTCATTTCAGCAATTAGCGCTCCATTAGCAAAAAATCGGACTGATTTTAAATCACCGTCGGCATCTGAAGCCTGAGCGATAAGTGGGATTTGCTCATTAACTAACGTGACGATGTTTCCAGCAGGAGATTGTAGTGATACAACTGGTGGGATTGATTCCACACTAGGTTTAGCCACCTTGATAGAATACGAAGTTGAAGACGCTTGGTTTCCAGCAGCATCAACCGCTACCACGTGAATGGCAAAAACGCCCTCATTAATTGGTGTAAATTGAAATTGGTAAGGTGCTTGGTTGATGGTCTGCATTTTATAGCCATCAACATAAAGCTCGACAGCTTTTAAATCACCATCAACATCGATAGCGTTCGCGGCAATCAGAACTGAATCACCCAGTTCAATCTCAACATTTCCGGTCGGAGCCGTTAGCGCAACTTCTGGCACGCTACCTTTGTCAGCTTCCACCGTAATTTTTCTCACCGCACTTTGAGTCGTATTGCCATCAGCGTCATAGGCTTTGACATAAACAGAATGAGTACCGACTTCTAGTGAGGAAACAGACAGCTCGTAGGGTTCATTTTGGTCATCCACAAGCAAGTGATCATTGGCAAAAAACTTCACACCTTGGAGATCGCCGTCAACATCATCAGCATTGGCTTGTAATAATAATGGCTCACCAGAAACAATCGTCAGATCCGTTTCGGGCTTGAGCAATGTCACTGAAGGAGCGTTACTTATGTTACCTCCTCCTTCACCAAATAGGCGGAATGAAGATTCAACAAGCTGCTCATCCAGCGATTGACCGTAACCAAACTCCATTGTGATAGCAGCGCCCGGCTGCAACACCATTGATACGCCATCAAACGCTTTAAACAGAAAATTATTTCGATAACCTTCACCTTCTGACGTAGTCGGTTCAAGCTGTAGTGAGCCAATGCCTAAACCCCATGGTGCCGCCGTCAGAGCGATAGGAGTTGTGAAACTAAAAGTTTGATCATGAAGTTCTAAAGTAGTGTCAGAAGTGTTTGTTAATACGATTTTATAATTGTTCCAGTGTCTAGAAAGGAGGTTGGGTGGAATTAAATCCCCCTTAACTCCTGAAACAATCATAACCTCAGCCGACGCGCTAAAAGAACTACCAGCTGCAAGTACCATCATGGATACTGAAATAGGTATTTTTTTCATTTTTATCTCATCTGTTATTTATTTCCCATTTAGCCGACAAAAAACTAACATGTCGAAAATATTAAAAAAAATCCACGACAAAAATAATACAGGGACAAATAATAACTCAGAAAAATACCAAATTAGAGAGGAACGCAAAAAATTACATAAAAATCAATTACTTGTTAAATCTTAGAAATAATGATTGTTTTTATTTTTTAATTATTAATTACTATATATCGATTGTGTTTTGTGACTGTAATTCAAATTAATAATAGTTAATTAACTTGCAGACTAATTGCTCTAAATTAATTAATTCCATCAACATATCATCTTGATAAAAAATATAATCAAGTCACTATAATTCCATCGAAAAACATTATTTACAAAAAGGATAGACTGTAATGAATTTACAGTTTTAGGTGGGTTTAAAAGATTCTACGGAGGTTAATTTTGGAAATGGGAACGCGTAGGATTTCGCCAGTATCAAACGATACTGGCTCTCCAATTAATGATGCTCAGACAGTATACTGAACCTCTTTATCATCCTTGTACAAAATCGCTTTTGACGTAGGAACGCCAACAGGCCACCACTCTCGGGGTTCAGTAATAGTGATGATTCCTTTCATCCTATCTTCCGTTTCTCCACAACGAAATGTTGTTATCTTGCCAGTATAGTGACATAAGAACTGATAACGCTTATCAACGATGAAACAATGTCCGTCCATGTAGACTTTATGTTTCTTTTCACAACAATCACAGTGGGTATTTAATATACAAAATTGCATAAGGCATTCTATAAATTTAATGAAAGACAATATGTTAGTTATAGAATACTTCTGCTTGTGTGCATCCACTAATTTTGTTAATTCGACACAAACCTCAAATTAAACATCTGGCTGAACTGTAAATTGTCACTATTGAGACGAAAAATGGCGATTTAATAGTCAATCAAGCTCATTTATCAATAATATCAATTAATATTTGCTATACAAAAGACTAATTTATAGCTCGAACGACATAAGCACAGAATATAAATTTGCAGCCCATCGCAATAATAGTGGTAATAGTTTGGTTTTTCCTGCCCAAATATAGACCTAGAGTCCAATTTGTTAATTTTATGTATTATTAACTCTGGACTAATATAATTTGATGTGCATGACGAACAAGTTTAAGATACGCGACCAACTACTATAAATCATACAGTTGGCTCTAATCATGGCATTACCTAAAATACTACTCCGCATTCTTAAGCCATATTTGATATTGCTTGTTGTCGGAATGGTATATCTCGCTTACCAACAATTTAAGTCTTCAGAACAAAATGCGTATCAGCAATCTTTCGCCAACTTAAAAACATCTTCACAGTTAATTTCTGCCCAAATTGAAGCTGCCGCCAGCAAGCTTTATTTGCTGGATGAAAGTGAAAATTATTCCGATTTTGTTACGACAGCACAACGCTTTCTCAAACACACTTCGGTTTATTCGGATATTTACTATTTCGACAAAACAAAACAAAAAATACAGTCGATGGCCAACCAACCCTTAAATTCCGATACATTAAATGCTGTAGTCTGGAATTCTCTGTCAAAGCTTTCGCCAAAATTAGAGCTCTCTTCTATTTACGAAAAACAACCGGGAGATTGGGCGGTTGCAGTTCGCTATACACCAGATTCTATGTACCAAATATGGATTGAGTTTGACTTATTCCACGCAACACAAAATATGCGAGGGTTAAAAACACTCAATCACGGATATGTATTTGTGGTCGATAAAACCACGGGACGTTTGGTATTCCACCCAAATCCTGAACGAATCGGGACACCTTCCATCAGTTACCATGGCGGGATCAGCGAACTGGTTGATTCAGGTCGTAAATTTGGTACCCAAGAGTACTATTACAAAGATCAGTTCAAGATTTCAGCTTTTGATGCAGACAATCAGCTTAACTGGGTATTTATTTCTGGTACGGATCGCTCTGATATTCTCGCAACGTCTTATCAGTTTTCATTGACTGCCATTGTGATTGCGTCTCTATTGTTCCTTGCGGTGGTGTTTAACTACCTTACTTATCAACTCAACTTGTCCTTAGTTATGTTGAACCAAAAAGAGAACGTTGCGGATTTTAAACTTCATTTAAAAACAATTCTTGACCGTTTTTGCCATCATGATGGCATTCAGTTTTGTCTTTATGATGCGGATTATGGCCACTTCAGCACGGTTGACTACCACGGTAATACCAAGGTTGTGCTGACTAACCCAGACTTAGCCAAACGCTTCACACCACACAGCTTTAACTACCTTGGCAAACAGGATGCAGACCCACTGGCCAAAACATTAAAAGTAAAGGGACGCCACTACTCTATCCCATTATTCGATAATGACCGATTGATCGCCGTGCTCTACATGAAGGCGATATTCCCGACCTACCGAAGCATTTTAACTATGGTTCGTAACTATTCCGAAGTGGCCTTATCGAACCTTTTGCTTCATAAGCAGCTTCGCTCCAAAGACGTCATGACTCATCTCGATAATAAGCTGACAATACGTGATGTGCTTGAACAACATTTGCATACTGAGCAAGTCTATTTTGCTCTGATTGATATTGACCACTTTAAACGCATTAATGACAACCATGGTCATCAGTGCGGTGATCACGTGATCCTACATACTGCTGATCTGATGCAGAAATGTTTCACCAAACCAGGCGCACTGAGTTTGGCTCGCTACGGCGGCGAGGAGTTCTGTGTGTTATTTCATGCGAATGATGAAAACGATGCCTATGAACAGTGTGAGATGCTGCGCCACTTGGCAGAGAAAGCGATCATTGAACACGAGAATGAAGAAGTAAAATTCACCATCAGCATCGGGATTACATCAGCTGAAGAGAGTCAGCATGCCACTATCGGCCGGGCAGATAAGGCGCTCTTTCAAGCAAAAGGGTTGGGCCGCAATCAGGTAGTACTCAATACGTTTTAGCACACAAAAAAGCCTGTCGAAAGACAGGCTTTTTAATTTCCACCAGTAACTTAGCCCATGAGTGGCATCACCACTTCCGCAGTCTCTACCACCGCTTCAGAATATTGCGGGTATTGTTCTAGCAAGTTATTGACTAAGACATCCACCAAAAGCAACGCACCTACCTTTGAGGCAAACGCCCCTCCAGTCAGTGGGCCTTCTGGCCTAGCAGCCACTAAAAGCTCCGTAGAGACTGACGTTAGTGGGCTATGACTGATATTGGTTAAAGCTACAACAGGGGTATTGCGCTTTGAAGCTTGGGTCGCTGCGTGGAGCACTTCCTTCGTCGAACCAGAGCTGGAAACCACGAACCATAGATCACCTTCGCTGCTTTTTACTGCATTCATGGCTGCCATGTGGGTATCTTCAAACATGGTCACTTTCTTACCAATGCGCAGCAGACGATACGCTAGGTAGCGACCGACAATACTGGAAGCACCGATCCCCAAACAACTGATGTAACTCGCGTTATGGACCAACTCACAAATGCGTTGCAGCGACTTACGATCAATCAATTTAGCCGTATCTTGCAAACTGGCTACCGCACTTTGAGCAGACACTTCGCAAATATCACCTTCGATATTTTGTGCTTGTTGACCCGCGTTTTGGCTTAAGTCTACTGCCAGCGCCATACGAAAATCGGAATAGCCTTTGTACCCTAAATCACGACATAGGCGTACAACGGTTGCCTCACTGGTTTCCGTATTGCGTGCTAAGTCGGTGATGGTCTGGAACTGCACGTCATTGGCATTTTCCAGAATATAGTCTGCGACAATACGCAATTTTTTACTGAGAGGTTCAATGTTCGACCTTAATCGAACCAATAAATTTTTACGCGAGCTCACTCTGGCCCCTTATGACTCTCGAATGTGTGCTAAAAGTATCAAACTCATTGACACTTTGATACTGGTAAGACGGCTTTTGTTATTAGCAAAAGTGAATATTTTCCAATATTTTTTCAAACTTTTGCTTATGGGTTTGGCTCAGCGGTAAAAACGGCTCTCGGCACACCCCGTAATCCACACCCAGCTCTGTCATGGCAAATTTGATGCTTTGATATAACCCGCAATCCAGTAGTTGCTCCGTGACTCGATTCACCTGATGTTGAAGACGCATAGCTTCTTCAAGTCGGCCCTGTTCCATCGCATTATATATTGCGACATACTGGCCAGACATCAGGTTATACGTACTACCGATACCACCACTTGCTCCCATTTGTAGCCCATTGACCAACATGGTGTCTTCACCGTGAAAAATGACTTGGTTTGCATCGGCATTGCGTAAACGCTCGATAAAGAACATATCGGTCGTGGTATGTTTAATCCCAATCACATTAGGCATTGATGACAGCTCAAGCAATTCACTGTGCGAAAAGTTCACCCCTGTCGTACCCGGAATGTTATAGAGCAACAACGGCAGTGCGGAGTATGCACTGAGTTCACGATAATAATGCTCGATTTCCGATTTAGAAAAGCCGTAGTAAAAAGGCGGCGTCGCTGAAATTGCCTGATAGCCCCAATCACTTGCAACGTCTGCCAGTTGTTTGGTTTCAAATAGTGAAATAGCACCAACATGAGCAATCAGTGGCACTCGTCCACCATTGATCTCTGCAATCGCTTTGAGCACATCTTTACGCTCAACCAAGCTCATCATAAAGCATTCTGATGAGCTACCACCGATATAAAAGCCATGCACACCTTGGTTCAAGTGGTGTTCAAACATCGCTGCTAACTTACCAAACTCGATATTCCCTTGGTGGTCAAACGGTGTCATTAAAGGTAAATATATCCCTTTCATCTTACCTCCTAGTTACAGAAAATCTGCGTCACGTAACTTGGTGAGTACGTCTTCTTTTTGCTCTGCGGTTAATGCACGAATTGGAGTTCGCGGGTCACCAACATCAATCCCATGCAGCTGCATCGCCGCTTTACCCGCAGCGACACCGCCGTACGCTACAAGCACACGAATAATGGCGATAACTTTATCCATCAAAGAGGCAACTAAAGCGTGGTCGCCAGCATGGAAAGCATCAATGATCTTCAAATACAGAGGAGCGGCATAATTGTATGTACTGCCGACAGCGCCAACGGCTCCGACGGCTAAACCTGCAGGCAGAAATTCATCCACACCAAACGGAACATCAAACTTACCATTGGCAACCCGCACACAACGCTGATATTCATACAGATCCATGTTGTTGAATTTGGCGCCCAATAAATTCGGGATACGTTGTTCACCTTTGATCAGGAACTGCTCCAAATCGAGATTTACCCCCGACATTCCTGAGTGATAGTAGTAAAAGCCTTTGGATGGCGCTGTTGCTGCGATCTGAGCGCAATACTCAACCAAATCATCCACACTGCCGGGTTTAAAGAAACATGGACCAATGGCCGATGTAGCAAGAATATCGAGCGTTTCAGCATGACGCGTGAGTTCTAACGTATCGACAATGCTCAACGCTCCGGTGTGTACAATTAAATCCAATTTACCGTTACTGGCTTTTACCCAGCGTTCTGCGATTGCTTTACGTTCTTCAACGCTACAGTGGATCCCTTCACCGGTTGTACCGCAAATGTAAGCCCCTTTCACACCTTGCTCGATCAGCAATTGTGCAATCTGATCAATCACGGCAAGGTTGACGTTATTATTGCGATCAAAAGGCGTGTGAGGTGCAGCGATCAAGCCTGTTAGTTTTTGCATTTTTTTGTCCTGCGATAAGGGGTGACCAACGTTGTTGGTCACCTGTAAATTATTGTCCGTAACCCAGCATTAGCTCAGGAAGCAGTAGCGTAAATTGAGGGAAAACAGCAACTAAAATGAGTACGATGAATAATGGAACCAGCAGCGGGATAACACCGCGGGTCAATGTGTGGAATGGAATATCTCCAACACGAGAAACCACATAAAGCGCCATACCCATTGGTGGTGTAAGAATGCCGATCATCAGGTTCAAGATAGCCATCACACCGAAGTGAACCGGGTCAATGCCAACCGCACCCGCAACCGGGACTAAAAATGGCACTAACAGTAGTAGTAAGGCGAGCGACTCAATGAAAGTTCCAAGGAAAAGCAACAATAGGTTGATGAGTAGCAGCAATACCAATGGGTTTTCACTGATTGTGAGGAAGTAATCAGCCAGCATTTGCGGTAGCTGTTCACGTGCGACAATCCAACCAAATACAGTTACACCCATCACCATCAAAGCAACAACTGCGGTGGTGTTGACTGTTTCTTTTAGGATGTCAACAAAGCCTGAAAAAGTCAGTTGCTTGTACACGACCGTACCTAAAAACAGTGCATAGAGTGAAGAGACGACCGCCGCTTCTGTTGGGGTGAACTTGCCTGAAAAAATACCACCAATGATGATCACAGGCGTGAGCAACGAAAGAAACGCTTCTTTAAACGATTTGAACTGCTCACCGCGCGTCGCTTTAGGTAGCGTCATGTAACCACGTTTTTTACAAATGAAGTAGCTCATTACCATCAATGCAACGCAGCAAAGCAGCCCTGGAATAGCACCAGCAAGGAACAGCGCCCCGATGGATGTATTAGACACCACACCATAAATAACCAATGGAACTGAAGGTGGAACCAACGGGCCAATGATGCAAGACGCTGCGGTTAAACCACCAGCAAAGTCATCATGGTATTTGGCATCGCGCATTGATTTAATTTCCAACTGTCCTAAGCCACCTGCATCTGCCAGAGCAGAGCCTGACATACCAGAGAACAGAAGACTTGCCATGATGTTTACATGACCTAAGCTGCCTGTGATATGACCGACCATAGATTTAGCAAAATTGAAAATACGTTCAGTAATACCGGCACTGTTCATTAAGTGTCCAGTTAGTACGAAAAATGGGACCGCTAGTAGCGTAAAGTTATTGATACCTCCCAGCATTTGCTGAGCGGCAAAGTTAATGCCTGTACTTTGCGTGAGTAACAAAAAGACCAGAGCAACAAAAATGAGTGAGAAACCCACTGGCATCCCTGCAAATAGCAGCGCTAGCCAGCCAAATATTGAACCTGCCATGACAACTCCTTAGCGCTGGGCAACCTGTGATGATGAATCCGATGTTTTACCGCAGTGGTGCCACTGCTTGGCAATACCCCACATTTTTTCTGCCTGACGGAGCAACATAAATACCCCACCCAGCGGCAGGCTGTAGTTCATCCATTGGCTTGAGATCCCTAAGGTGATCAGCTCAAAAAATGCGGTTCTCTGTACGTGCTGATATCCGAGATAGATAATCGCAACAATAGAAACGAGTACCGCCGCTTCCAATGAAAACACCAACACAAGGCGAAGTTTTTCTGGCAATTTGTCAGAAAAGAAAGTGATGTTGACGTGCGTACTGCGTTTCACCGCAATCGCACATCCAATTAACGACATATACATGAACAGAACGCGAGCAAGCTCTTCGCTCCAGAGGGAAGGATCATTTAATAACCAACGGGTTCCAATTTGCCAAGTAAGGACAACCAGCAAAGCCGCCATTAATGGCACCGTTAGGATCTCTTCAAAATTATCATAAATCTTACGTAACATCTTAAGCTCCAAGGCTGGCCAATATTGGCCAGCCGAGAGAATGGAATTGAATTACATTGCAGCCAATTTCTTCACGATTGGCTCACCAATTTTGTCTTCAAATTCTTTATACAGTGGCGCCATGGCATCGCGGAACGGTGCTAAGTCAGGATAAGTAACGTTCACCCCTTGCTCTTTAAAGAACGACACCAACTCTTGCTCTTGTTTTTTCACTGAAGCAGTATGTGCCTCACCGGCTTTATGAACGGCTTTGTTGATGACATCGCGTTCTTTGTCAGACAATTTCTGCCATGTCGTTTCTGAAATGATCACCATTTGGTCGTTCACAATGTGATTCGTCATAGCAAGGTTGCTCTGAACTTCGTAAAACTTCATGGTCTTAATTGTTGGCAATGGGTTTTCCTGACCATCAACCGCATTGGTTTGCAGTGCTAGGTAAACTTCAGAGAATGCCATTGGTGTTGGTGATGCCCCTGAAAGTTTGGCGTAATTTAGGTTTGGTTTGGCATTTGGTACACGCAGTTTCAAACCTTTGAAATCTTTGATGCTGTTTAACGGACGGTTCGACGTGGTTTCACGCGTACCATTGTACCAAGTGTCCAATGCGCGCCAGTTAAACTTCTTCAGCATTTCATCACGAACGCCTTGCCCAAAGTCAGAATCGAACATACGACGTAAATGGTCAAAATCGCGGGCAACATAAGGTAAGGTCACCGCTTCTGCTCGCGGAATCCAAAGCCCCATACGACCAAACTCCGCATACGTAATATCCAGATCACCTAAGCTCAATTGTTGCAGCATGGCGCGGTCATCACCCAATTGTGCACTTGGGTAAATTGCAATTTTCAGTTCACCATTACTCATCTGCTCAACGGTGTCTGCCATCATCTTCGCAGAGGTATATTCAACCGAGCCTACTGATGCCTGCATCCCCATTTTTAAAGTGGTTGCAGCTTGAGCTGAAACAGCAAATCCAACAGTCAGCAATGCAAGCGTAATTTTGTTTATGGCTTTCATAATGTTCCCTTTATTTATCTGTATTTCACGTTATACGAAAAATTTTTTATTTAATTTGAAAAAAATCTTCGTTTTGGATTATTATGCCCATGAAGATTATTTTCAAACCATGTGGTAATGAAATGTGATCACGTACAAATATTCGCCAGCCTTTATCGTTAAAAGCAGTAAATAGCTTGCTATAACGTTAGGCCAGCTTTAAGCCTTACCCGACTGGAAGGCCCATTTAAAAGAGGCTCAATGTGAAGAATAATTATTTAAATATTAATGACTTAAGAAAGTCGCTTGCAGGTCAAACCGTCGTATCTATTCAACCTGTTACCGGGAGCCCTTTGGAGAAAACGGAGTTTATCGTGGCCATGGCCCTTGCCGCGCAGCAAGCCGGTGCAAAAGCTCTTAGAATCGAAGGAGTGTTAAACGTTCGCGCGGTTACGCAAGCGGTCACTATTCCGGTAATTGGTATTGTAAAACACGATTTGGAAGACAGTGATGTACGGATCTCCCCTTTCATTACCGATGTTCAAGCACTCGCTAACGCAGGAGCAACCATTATTGCTTTTGACGCAACCAATCGACCTCGCCCAGAGCCGAGAGACGTGATTGTTACTGCAATCCAACAATCAGGCTGTTTTGCGATGGCTGACTGCAGCTGCTTTGAAGATGGTGCGTGGGCGAACTTAAGTGGTGTCGACATTATTGGCTCAACCCTTTCTGGCTATGTAGGTGGCCCAGAGCCAACGGAGCCAGATCTTCAGCTCGTCAAGCAATTTGCTGATGCCGGTTTCTTTACCATGGCGGAAGGCCGTTACAACACCCCCGAACTGGCAGCTGAAGCAATTCGACATGGTGCCGTTGCCGTCACCGTCGGCTCTGCTCTTACTCGACTAGAAGTCGTCACTCAATGGTTTAACTCAGCCACTCAAGCCGCAGGAGCTCACTAATGCATACTCTCGCTATTGATATCGGCGGCACGAAGATCGCACTCGGATTATTTGAAGACGGAAAAATGAGAAGCCGTCGCCAACTCGCGACACCAATTGCAACCAACACCATCATATTTGCAGAAGAAATTCTCGAGCACTGCCAAGACTGGCTCGAAGTGGTCGACAATATTGGCATCTCGACCACTGGGTTAGTCACGCCAGAGGGCATCAGTGCGATCAACCCTGATACACTAGACTTTCCTACTCCCTTCCCTCTGCATACCGCATTAAACGCCATTACCCAAAAGCCGGTTGAAATGCTCAACGACGCACAAGCCGCTGCATGGTTTGAGTATCGCCAGCTACAGAATCGCTATCAAAATATTGCTTACATTACTGTCTCAACCGGTGTCGGCGGCGGCATTGTCCTTGATGGAAAACTGCTGAAAGGCGCAAGTAATTTAGCGGGACATGTTGGCCATACGGTGCTTAGCCTTTCTGGTCCTGAATGTGGCTGCGGCCAACGTGGCTGTGTTGAGGCGATGGCTTCGGGCACGGCTATTCACAAAGCCGCTCTCGAAGTGTTCGATGAAACAATCTCTAATATTGAGCTGTTCGAATTGGCAGAAAAAGACCTCGCTGCCGATCACTTAATTTGTCAAAGCGCCGCCGCAATTGCCACCTTATGCTGTAATCTCAAAGCGTCGCTGGATCTGGACGTAGTGGTATTAGGCGGAGGGATCGGGCTTGCTAAACGCTACTTACAACGTGTCGAACACCATATCTCACAAAAGCCTGCCGTATTTCAGGTACCCATCATCAGAGCCAAAGGTGATTATGATGCCTGTTTATATGGTGCTGCGCAGCAGTTTCAGGAGTAACCAAGATGTTGAAAGCAATCTCTGCCCCTAGAATTTTTGACGGAGAGCACTACCATACCGACTCTGCTTTACTTTGGAGCAACGGTCAGATCGAAGCCATCGTCCCCATTTTAGACGTTCCGCCTCATGCCGAACACCAACACTTTGACGATGCGCTGATCGCTCCAGGTTTCATTGATCTTCAAGTTAATGGCGGTGGTGGCGTGATGTTTAATAGCGACACCAGCGTTGAAGCGATCGATGCGATCTGTAAAGCACACCGCCGCCACGGCACCGCCTATCTACTACCCACTTTGATCAGTGAAACACCAACTCAACTTAACCACGCGTTAAACAATACAGAGAGAGCAATCGAACTCGGTATTCCCGGCGTACTCGGTGTTCATTTAGAAGGACCTTGGCTCAACCCTGACAAAAAGGGGGCCCATGACGAAACACGTTTCTACGCCCCTAATGTTGAGCAACTTGAAGCCATGCCGTGGTTAAAAAATGGCAACACATTAGTCACACTGGCTCCCGAGAAAAACACACTCAATGCAATGAGGTGGTTAAAAGAGCATGGTATTCATCTTTCCTGTGGTCACAGCAATGCAACAACCCAACAACTGACCCAAGAGAAACTGCATTGCCTTGACGGATATACTCACCTCTTTAATGCGATGTCTGCGTTTGAAGGTAGAGAGCCCGGCGTAGTCGGTAGCGCACTTAGCCAAGACAGCGCTTGGTGCTCCATCATTACTGATGGCATTCATGTACACCCGCAAAGTGTCCTGCTGGCACACAAAGCCAAACCGAAGGGTCAATTAATCATCGTGACCGATGCCATGGCAACAGTAGGCAGTGATAGCCCTCATTTCGAATTAGACGGTGAGATCATTTCTGTCGTCGACAACAAACTTGTTAATGCCAATGGCAGCCTCGCTGGCGCTCATATTGGCATGGATGAGTCCGTGGCGAATGTTATATCTTGGGGAATTGATGAAGCAGAAGCGTTAAAAATGGCTTCAACCTATCCTGCCCAAGCACTAAAACTAAATAATCTTGGTCACTTTAAAAAAGGAGCCACCGCTGCGGCGACAATTTTAACCTCGCGCTATCAAACCGCTGGCGTGATGGTCGATGGTCAGTTGTTCACAGGTTAACGCTCTTTCCTTTACATAAACGGAGGCATCGCCTCCGTTTCTCTTCCTCAAGTAAGGCATTACTTAGCTTCATCACTCCTCGTGTCATTCCACATCTGTTATTTATTCCCTTTATAAATGCCAAAAGAAAAAAGCTCGACTTCTATGGAACCAAACGATAGTTTTGTTATCTATCAATTTTATAAATGATAATTAACTACAAGAAATAATACTTATGTTTAAACACATCATTAAGCCTGCCGCTGTATTTTTGCTTGCTAGCTGGTCGTTCACAGCGCTGTCGGCACCCTCTCTCAATTCACTCTGGTACCCCAGCAGTGACATTCCGGTTGACGAGCAATTTAAAGTCTCCATGCTGAGTAATGGTATGCGGGTGGTCATGACCGAAAACCACTTACCAAAACAAGGCCTCTCGATACAAATGTTTATTGATGCAGGCTCTTTTCAAGACCCTAAAGATTATCCCGGACTTGCGCACTTCTTGGAGCACATGGCGTTTAACGGTTCTACTCATGTCGCGGAAGGCGCTATGATTCCGATGCTGGAGAAGCATGGCCTTGCTTTTGGGGCGGATACCAATGCCACCACCAGTCTGGGTTATACCTCTTATGAGCTTGATCTACCAAATGCAACACCTGAAGCAATTGATACGGCGCTGTTTTTACTTCGTGAGACTGCCTCTGAACTGACACTCGCACCGAAAGCGATTAAACGCGAGCGTGGGGTGATCCAAGCTGAACGTAGAGTACGAAACAGCCATGATTTTCGTAGCAGCCTGTCAAGAATCCAGTACTTACTTGGTGACACCAATGTGTATCAACGGTTACCTATTGGTACAAAAGAAGCCATTAATCAAATTGATCAGGCAGCCCTAAAAGCGTATTACCAAAATTACTATACGCCAGAGAACACGACACTGGTGATATCCGGCAATATCAAAGACAAACAGCTTGAACAGAAAATTGATAAGTACTTTGCCAACTGGAAAACCAAGTCAAGCTCGCATGAAATCGTTGACCCAACGGTGACCTACTCACTACCCAATAAAACCGAAGCTTACGCCAACATTAGTCCCAAAAACCAATCTGCTTCCGTTGGGCTCAATTTCATTGCACCAGAAGAAGACAAACCTTATTCAAAAGCCGAGCATATTGAATTCCTCAAAGAATATATCGGCATCAGAGCACTGAACTATCGGCTCGAACAATTCGTTAACCAAAGTGATGGTAAGCTTCGGGACCTAAGCGCCTCACTGTCAACGGAATCCGATGTGGTAAGCATTCGCAATATCTCTGTCGAAACAGAGCAAGGGGAATGGCGTCATGGTTTACAAACCATTCAACGATTGCTGAAACAAGCAACCACTTACGGCTTTAGCCAACAAGAAATCGACCGCCAGATCAAAATCATCGAACACAGTCTTCAAGTGGATATAGAGCAGTCAAGCTATACCAACAATTCCGTTTTATCGGATCGCGTTGTCAATGCCTTGGATTCGAAAGAGCCCTTAATATCAGCAATGACATACCAAAAGATGTTCAAAGAGGCGCGACCGCTATTCACGCAAGATGCGATAAACCAAACTTTCCAACAACAATGGACAAACAAGAATGCGCGGATCTACCTTGCTGATCGTCAAGCACCTGAAGACATCAATCAGCAACTGATTCTGGCCTATCAAGCCGAGCAAAAAGTTGCGGTAAACCCTTATGAGTCTAAGCAAGCCACAGCCTTCGCATACACAGACTTTGGCCCTGCGGGTAAAGCAGTACCATTGCCACCCACTCAATTTGGGGATATTCAGCGATACCAATTCGATAATGGCGTACGACTCAATATTAAACCAACGGACATCGAACCAAATACAGTTTATCTGAACATTAACTTTGGTACTGGGCGCCTTGGCTTAAGCGACGAAAGTGCCCCTCTATCAACGATATTTGGCGTGGCTGTCGCAATGAGTGGCATGCAGCAGCACAACATTAATCAATTGCAGGATTTATTTACTGGTCGTTCTATGGGGCTCGATCTCGCAATGGGCGATTTCCACAACATCAGTAAGATAGTGCTGGATTCCGCGGATGTTCTAGACCAGCTGCGAGTCTATGCGTCGCTGTATACCGACAATGGTTTCCGTCAAGAAGCTTGGGAGGCTGGGATTCGTCAATACCAACACCAACTTGCGAGTGCTCAAAATAACCCTAATGCGGTACTAAACAATCACTTGTCTGCATACCTTTTCAATCAAGATGCTCGCTGGACAATGCCAACCGTTGAACAATTAAATCAGTTCAATGTTAAGGATTTAAAACCCTTACTTGAGCAAGCCATTTACGCAGGACCTGTTGAAATCTCATTGGTAGGAGATATCACAACCGAGCAAGCCATTGAAGCGGTATCCAGCACCTTTGGTGCATTGAGTATCACAGCGCAAGCACCAGCAAAACCATACTCAGTCACCATGGGGCCAATCAAAAAGAAGACAGTGACTCTGTTCCATACTGGTGAGGCCGACAAAGCTGTTGTCGCCGCCTATTGGCCAATTCCAGACGGACGAAACCCTGAACTCAACGTCAAATACACCGTATTAGCACGAGCTTTGCAAACAAAACTCGACAAGACCGTTCGGGAAGAGATGGGAGTGTCGTATAGTCCATGGGCTGGCATCAACCAATCAAATTGGTTTGCCGACTTCGGTTATATCTGCCTAAACAGTAATACAAATACAGAAAATGTTGCGGCTGTCGAACAAGCTTATAAAAAAATCTGGCAATCACTTCAGGCTACCACGCTCACACCAGAAGAAGTGGAACAATTGAAAAAGCCAATACTGGAGTCTTTGGCCCATAATCAGCAATACAACCAATATTGGTCGAACCTATCGACTGTAGCGCAATCACAAGCCGGTTTGGTTGAAAACGAAACAAAATATACTAACGCGTTAAAAGCGGTAACCGCTGCCGATATTCAGCAGCTCGCAAAATCGATCGATATCGATAAAGCACTTAAAATTAACGTTCTCCCCAAAAAATAACCGACAAAGGAGGCATTAGCCTCCTTTTTATTGCTCTTCATCCTAACCGATACAACTCTGAAATCCGGATTTAAATGATTGATTCTATCCAAATCCATCACCACAATAGAGCATCATTAGGAGAGAATTATGGCCGATAAATTATCCACTACAGCGCTTGCAAAGCTGCGTGATATCGACGCAAAGCAGCTATTCACAGACTTAAAAACCGCTGGATATATTAACCGGGATGCTGAACATTGGGTGCTGACGGAATTGGGGGTTAAATTTGGTGGTGAATATGCCTCCCACCCTAAATTTGGCCAATTCATTGTCTGGCCGACAAACCTCTTAATTGATATGGAGGCCACCAGCGGGAAAACCCTGAGCGCTACCCAAATTGGTGAACGTTTCCAGCTCGCCGCGAAAAAAGTGAATCAATTGCTCAGTGAGCTAGGATGGATAATAAAAGTAGGACAAGGCTGGGAAGTAACAAAAGCAGGGCTGAAAGTTGGTGCTTACCAACGTGAAGATAAAGCCAGCAATAATCAATTTGTGGTCTGGCATGATTCTATTGTACGCAATAAACGGCTAAAACAGTCGGTGATTGAGTTTCTCGGCCAAGATTCCGAGGCTCATGCAACCGATAAGTCTCTCTCTAGTTTTCGCCAAAAATTCGAAGCGAAACATCGTACACTTGATGGCCATTATGTTCGCTCAACTGGTGAGCTGATCATCGATAATTGGCTCTACATGAACGGGGTGGCTCACGCGTACGACCGACAACTGCCAATCGAACAAGATGTACTCAGTGACTTTTATTTGCCAACAGGCAAAGTCTACCTCCAATATTGGGGCGATGATCACGGCCCAAGTGATCCAAAAACCATCGCCGACCTGAAGTCCATTTACCAAGAGCACCAATTTGCTTTGATTGAAATTTACCCCGAAGAAATTGCTCATCTGGACGAGGTACTCCCCGCTAAACTGCGCGAATATGGGATTAAGGCGTATTAAGCTGCGTTATCCGTTTTATCTCTTCTTTGGTTAGTGGCGTAAAACGTGCTGGCGTTTCTAAAATATGCTTTAGCGCACCAATCACTACGACTAGAGCCTTATCTTCAAAACTAACTTGAATCGAGTGATAGTAAACATCATCACTGAGATAATCCTGAGGCTCAATATCAATAAAATACGTAAATGGTGTTAGCGGGTAGCCCGTGCTTAATTGCAGTAGCTGCACCCCTTCGGCCGTGTAAAGCGCAACTTGATCATTGTCTTCATCCAGCAAGAAGTAAAGCGCACTTTCGCCATAGTCACTTAGGTTCAATGTCGCTTGCCAATACCTAAGCCCTGTTTGTATGTTTCGGAGGATCACCCTATCGTCTTTTTCCCGGTAAAGCAGGCGATCGTTTCCAACAAAAACCAAGCTTTTATTTTGCGAATCATCAACAAAACCACCACTCAGCGGCTCACTCTGATCGTAGCCCGAATCATACAACTCGGTATTGAATTGTTGCGCTAATTGGAGCTTGCCAGAGTGATATTGGTAGAGATACACCGATTCATCATCAAACAAAGCAAAGTGGCTTTCATCCGGACTGAATGCGATATGACTCTTGCTGTTAACATACAGGTAAGGCATCTCTTGCGTGGCTTTGACCTGCATAGTGTTTGATTCCATTAACGTCAGCCGTTGCCCTCCAAAACCTGCGTATAGCGTTAATATCCAACGCCCACTTGGCGACAGTAAGCTGCTATCAAGCATGTCTGTATATACGACTTGCGAATGGCACGCCTGGATCTGGTCCCGTTTCTCATCCAGCAAACAATACGTCAGTTCCGCAGTTTGAGTACTCATTAATTGATAACCACCCAGCACCACTCCGGTTGCAGTTCGCGACGCCCAAACCTCTCGTGCTCTGCGCAGGTTATCCGCTTCTTTTGGCCATGGCTTGTCCGGTGAACTTTGCGTTAATATCGCGTCCACTAACAAGTGAGCACCTGCGATGCCCCACCTTGTTAAGTCCCAACGTGCGTTTTTAGCCAATGACAATAACTCAGTCGGTGTCGCACGTTGTAGCTGCTCCATCGCATAATCTTGCTGGGGTGTAATAGATTCAACCGTGGTTTGCCACTGAGATTCAAATGCCAGTACCTGAGGCAATCGAAGTACTTCCGTCGACTGATCTCGGCTGCACCAATCCGTTAAGCCATCCGCGACCCATTGACCAACAAACTCGACATTGCGGTTATAAAGCGAGATCCCTTCATCATCTTTAATGTATATCAACCCTTGCGTATCAATTTGTGCCTGCAGCGCTTTTCGTAGCTCTGCTTCACTGGGTACAGGCCCATGACCAATGTCATAAAAGTCCTTCGGCAGATTACCCGTTAACAATTCATACGACAGTTGATGAAAGTGAATTTTGTTCTGTTGAATCGTGATCGCGCTATCGCACTGTTCTGAAGCATAAAGCTGGCTAGGCGACTGCGCTTCCCAGCGGATCATGGGTTCAAGTCCGGTTGGTGTCACCTTGAAAAAATCTGGATATTGATTGGACTGACCCTGTTGCATCCGATGCGCACTTAAAAACACACTGTCATTCTCTGCCAAAGCAATAAATGTCGGGGCCTCCGTTGCAATGTCATCTAACGGATACTCCACTTCAAGAGTGAAGTCACGCGTTCGATAAATACTAAGCCACAATTGCTGCTGGCTATCGAGACTCAACACATAAAGTGTGTCACCCATGTCATCATGAGTGTAAGTCACAACCTGTCGCTCCGGTAAAAAATGGGCTGTTCCTTGCTCTGGAAGATAGAAAAAGCGCGAGCCCCACGAGTAAATCTGATAAGGCTTTAAATAATCCAATACTTGTTCCGCGGGGATTAAGCGAGAAGACCAGCGATCAGCCAAAGGTTGAAGATAAGCAAGATCTGGCTCAGAAAAATCCACGCGAGCCAGTGCCAACGCCCCTTCTGCAACATCACCACTTTGAATCGCCATGACCGCAGACTCAATTTGCTGCTCTGTCACTTGCCGTTGTGCTTGCCGATTCTGTTGCCAATAATGATAGCTTGCCGCTGTTATCACTGACGAACCCAGTGCAATCGCAACCAGTAAAGCTAAAGATCGTCGTTTGTCAGGTAAAGATGAAGGCGCTTGCTCCATAAGCTGGTTGTTTCCTAAATAATTGATACCTTAATTTAAGCATCAAAGACGACATCGCTAAACTGGCAGCAAGCAAAAACTCTAGGTGGATACCAAGAGTTTCCTCTTTTCAAGGTGGCATTGTTTATTGAGTCACATAAGAGAATGAGACGGAATGATTACGAAAATCGATGGGAATGGTACTGATGAAAGTAATAACGGGTACAGTATGTACCCGTTAGTTAGTGGCCTACTTAACACATGTTGTCATTAATACGGCTGAATCGCTCACATACCCTTGAGCTGCACCAGTATTTAAACTCACCGGACGATGTGTCCCTGATTTTGCCACAGTTGCACTATTGTACTGATTATCGACCGGCCAGCCCCATGTGAATGAAACACCATCACGGCTTGCACCACCAGATATCACTGCATCGGCAAACGTATCAAGGTTTTGTCCAAGCCCAGTTGGCGCCGCATTACCTCCATTTGAACCAGCGTGACTGTCAGTATTGAAACTATCACTGGTCACAGGTAGCGACCAGTTGTCTGCGTCCGCACTGGTTAAGTTAGAGCAAAAATCCAGTGCTTTCGAAGAACCCGCCATATTCGATGGCGCACCATTTCGGTACATCACCCAGTCGATGCCTGTTTGCATCGTGGTGTTATCTGGCTCGGGAAGATTTCCTAAAGCCAATACGTCTCTCATCTCATACTCGGCCATTGAAATCGGACGGTGGAACGTTGTCGGTGCGGCAATTTCAACCACATCGTGTGGTTCTTCAATCGTAACGACTCGGGTTGGCTCCACACCGCGAGCGGTGATACCTACCTGACTGTCATAATACACACCACCGACAACACACGCCGTTGCATCACTACATAGAGTACCGTCAGAGGCTTGCGTCTCGGATGCAAGCTGACATTTCTGGGCTGGAGTATAGCCTGTTGGCATGTCCACACAAAACTGAACATCTTTACCAATGTACTCGCGTGCCGCTGGTATTGCTAAATCACCGGCGTACTGCCAGTCATGGTCATCAACAATGCCATTGCCATTCACATCCATATAATATTGCTCATCTTTTAATGCCTCGATTGAGCCCACATTAAACTGAGTGGTAAACAAGGCTCCATCGACGGCACCAGTACTTTGATCAGCATATGTTAGATTGCCTTGCGGGCCATCATCATTACTCAAGTCCATTTTCCAGTGAAATGTAGAGCCAGATGGTAGGCCAAAGACATCGGCTTTCAAGTCTTTGCGATATTGCAGCTCACCCGTTAATGCGATGCCCGCCCCTAACGTTTTGTCACACACTAACGGACCCGGAAGATTATTTTCATCCACGGGGATCACACACGATTCGATCACTTTGCCATTTAGCGCATCAGGCACTGGCAAGATACAATCTTGATTCGCGCCAGTGGCACACTGTTGTACTGTTGGGAAATTATCCGTTAACTCAACCCATAGAAAGAGGGATTGCCCTTCATTGGCCGATACTGGAGAACTGTAGCTATAAGATGAACGGATCTCTTCTCCGGCAAACGGGACTGTTGTATCGTCAATGGTGACAACCGCTGTTGGCGCATTCGTCAAGTCAATCTCACTCGCCACTTCAATTTCGGTACAGGCTTGTTGCCCTTCCCGCACGCCAGTTTTGGCTCTCGGTATCACACAAGCAGAAATGGTGGTATTCGCATCCGCTTTAGTTAGCGTGTACTTGTAGCTATCCGCTCCGGAAATTTTATTGCCATTGCGCAGCCAAGTGAAAAGGTGCGTATCACCTTCATCACCCTCTGCATCGTAGTAATTTCCGCTCAATACTACCGGTAAACCGGGAATAAACAGATCAGCCAGTGCACTATGAATCTCAAGATTCTGAGCTTCAGGCGCATGATTCCCCCCAGCCGGGTCAGTAGGAAAACCATCATCACCATTGCCACAACCTTGCAAAATACCCAGCGCAATTACCGGAAAAACATACGAAAGCTTCATTGCACATCCTCCGCTTGTTGTGAAACGACAAATTCTGGGATCACAATTTCGACGCGGCGATTCATGGCTCTGCCTTCCGCTGTGTGGTTATCAGCAACTGGAGCCGCTTCTCCACGACCAATCGCCGTAATCCGGTCACTCGTAATACCTGATTCAATAAAGTAGTTGGCAATGGCCTGAGCGCGTCGTTCTGACAATTGTTGGTTATAGCTAGCACTACCGACACTATCGGTAAAGCCTGCAATGATCACGTTAGACTGAGGATAACGAAGCAACAGATCACGTACTTCTTCAAGTGGACCAGTCTGAGCCAGTTCACTGCTGTCAAAGGCAAATAAGGATGTATCGACCACAGTCTGATGAGACTTAACCACGGCTGTCGGCATAGGCTCAGGCGGCACTTCATCAGGAATCGTCGGCTCATATTCTTGATGACGTTCAACAGCTTGTTGTGTGCCAAACAGATACGCCAGACCAAAGGTGACTTGATGATGATCCGACTGACCAACCCATTCATCACCAACACCATCAATAAACTGGTATTCAATTTGCGCTTGCCAATCTGAGCCTAATCGATAACTCAAACCAGCACCAACGCCTAAATCCACACCATCAGCACTGCGTGATTGAAGTGGATGAGAGACTTCAGCATCCCAGCGCACCGCACCTATTTTTGAAAATATGGACCAACGCTCCGTCAACGGGTAAGAAGCTTTTGCAAAAAGGTCATAGGAATACATGGTACCTTCAGAAGTACCACTGCGATAATCTGCGACCGCTTCCCCTAAGTACGTATATCCGCCTTCCACACTTAACCATGGTAAAAACTGATAACCCGCATATACACCTCCGGCAACCGAATGGCGATCACAGCTTAGCGACCAAGCTTCACATCCGTCTTGGAAATATGCAGCTCCAACTTTTCCTCCGATATACCACTGATAAGGGCTTTCTGTGTTGAGTGCCTGCTCAGCAATGGTATAAGGAGAAGTTAAAACAGTAACGAGTAACAACTGACGACAGGCGCGTCGTGAAAAATTCATTTCATCTTCCTCGAGTTTATTGGCTAACCGAACGCGTAATAAGCGTCATGCTAAAAACAGTTACCCAGAAGATTGCGAAACAGTTGCAGGAGGGGCATTTAAGAAAAACTGTTATGTCCACAGTTTTTAAAAACACATGACCTTCCCACCACCGAAAAGTACGCTGGGCAGCTCATATATAAGTTAAGGAGATGAACAAAGTAAAATCAGGGTAAGAGCATAAATAACGCAGTGAGATATTGAGGCAATTTACAATTATTTAATAAAAGTCTCGCGTTAGTGACAAGTAAATCAATAGTGACAATATAACCGTGCAGTGCATCATAATAATTGCGCACATATGAAGAATATTTCTATTTCTTTCGTATTCATACCGACTTGGTGCCTGTATCTGTCGACACGTACACTCTTTGCTATTATCAACAATGAAACACCGGTATCATTTTTGATACTGGTTATATGAGAAAAATGAAGGATGGAACAACACGAGATAATAAAAAAGCACTAGTGAGAACCAGTGCTTTTTTGGTGAGGTAAGTTTTGCTCTTAACGATTATTCATAAAACGTGCAGCGGCCGCTTCTTCTTTTGAAACGACAGTTTTACCGATCGGCGCTAAAGAGATGTACGCCAGTTTCAAATGCTGCAACGCAAATGGAATACCAATGATGGTTACAAAGCATGCAACCGCAGACATGATGTGGCCAATTGCCAACCAAATACCTGCAAGTAAGAACCAAATCACGTTACCAATGAATCCTAGCGGGCTGGTACCAATATCTGACTCATTAGTCAGCTCGTCACGTCCAATCGCTTCCTGACCAAATGGGAAGAAAGAAAAATTCCCCATCACGAAGCACGCTCGGCCCCATGGAATACCAATGATGCTAATAAAAGCCAACAAGCCGAAAAACCACCACAATAGCCCCATGATGACACCGCCAAACAGGAACCAAATAATATTACCTAATGTACGCATTGTATCTCCTTAGAAAACCCGCTCATAATGCTCTACGTTCGGGAATGGATCGTAAAAATGGTGTAAAAGTTTTTTCCATTCCTGATATTGAGCTGACTGACGAAACCCTTGTTCGTGATCTGCCAATGTTTCCCAATTCACTAATAAAATATATCGATTGGGCATTTCCATACAACGTTGAAGTTGATGAGAAACATACCCTTGCATCCCGGAAATAATAGTCTGCGCCTTAGCAAAGTTTTGCTCAAATGCCTCTTCCTGAGCTGGCTTTACATCCAATATTGCAACTTCCAGTATCATGATCTTCCCTTAACCTAATATGAACAATGGCTTATCTTAGCAAAGTCATGCGATACCGCGACTTAAAAGAACAATAGTAAAGCTAGAGTTGTAGCCCCTGCCATACTGCTGTCGCACCACTGATTGAACATAACAGGAGCGCCCCCGTACGTATTTTCTCCTTGGGAAGTGAATGCGTCGTCACACGAGCCAACTTATACCCTAACCAAGCGGCTGGCAGTAAAGGAACGCTGATCCAAAGATGGTGTAACGTAAAGTATCCCGCCGGGATTTGAATGATCAGTGAAATGATTGAGCTGAAAACAAAGAATGCCGATAAATTGCCACGAAGTTGATTCGCTTCTTGATGTTGCAGTAACAATGCCATTGGCGGTCCACCGATAGCGCTGCTCGTACCAAAGAAACCAGAGAAGAAACCGGCTACCCCCATCCGCGTTGGCGTCGGTTCAATTCGAAATGGTAACAAGCTCACGACAACGGCAAACAGCACTAATACACCCAACCATAGAGCCAATACATCGGTCGACACCATGACTAATAGTACCCCACCCGCGATAGAACCTGGGACTCGACCGATCAACGCCATTTTTAACCCACCAATAGAGACACTGGCGCGATGTTTGAGTGCATTAAGGATCGAAATAAACAAGGCCACCAGACAAATGGGTGCCGGCACATAACTAGGAGAGATCAGAATAAGCAAAGGAGCAGCCACAATCGCCAAACCAAACCCGATTGCTGTCTGGACAAATGAGCCGAGAAAAATCAGAAAGGCAGCAATCAGCGCTGGTGTGGTAAACCATTCAGAAAACATAAAACCAACCGCAAGTTATTATTTGCTACCATCATAAACAATCACACGACAATTCAGTTATCAATTTATTCAAGACTTAGCCGGTTTTCTGAAACTAACGGACTTTCAGCACAGGATGCGTGAGAAACTCACTTGCCAAGAAAACAAAAGATGGAGCCGATTAGCAGCTCCAACACCCGATTTCTTCCCTATCACAGTAAACAACTAGCTTAAATGATTGTTCTAACAAGCGTGCTATTTGGTTATCCCCTCTGTTTTTACTTTACTGTCTTCATTTTTCTATAGAAATAACAACAACACTTATTAAGAAATCTCATAATATAAGCGCCTCAAGACTATTAATTTAAAATTAATAGTCTTATTATAAAAAATAATAAGCAACTGATTATTTTCACCGAAAATTGACAATATTAGAATTCAATAAAGAAATACAGATATGTCAGAACAAAAACAATAGTTAATAAAAATAAATCAAAATAAGATCTCAATTCACGAAAGCTTATTTGCATAACTATCACTCCATAAAAAATGGAACCAAGATCAATTCATTCAATTTATTTCATAAAGTTATTCGTATATTGTTCGCATCACCAATATATCGATGAGGAAATATAATTGAAGTACCGCCCATCCATTTCAATACTGTTTATTTTTTTAATTATCATTACTTTCGTATTTATCTTTAATGCAAAAATAATTGAACCAGATACCAGTATTAAAACAAAAGAAAAACAATCTACCGATGTTAATAAAACAACTAAGGAAGAAAACACTTCTAAAGTCAGCTCAATTAATACACAAACACTCCCAAGTCCAACAATTGATGAACTTAACAAAACAGAGCGAGCAGCAATAGAAAAACAACGAACACCTGAATCTATAGGGCATGCTTGGCAAGACATCCACACAACGCCAGAACTGGATAAAATCAAACCACACAGCCCTCTTATTAACAACATTAAAGCAGTTAAAATCAAAGACATAGATAAATTCAGAACATTAAAAAAAGGAGATGAACTCATACTCAATCTACCAAATAACTCCAGCATTAATATCGTGATTAAATTTAGCGTTTTTCAAAATCATGGTATTCGAAGTTGGTCTGGTTATTTTGAAATAGAAGGCAAAAATTACCCAGCAACCTTCACCTTTGGTGAATCTTCAATATTAGGTTTTATTGGCCATCCAAACCGTGTTATTAGAGTAGAAGGCAACGGTTCGAGCGCCTGGGTATATGAAGTACCAAATAAACAAGGCCAACGTAGCAATGACAAAAAATAAGCCTGAGTTATAGTTTTATTGCACATTTAATTCAAAATTGATATATTTCAAATAAAACACAATAATAATCTTACAATAAAATATAACAAACTATTATCATGATGATTGGTATATCTCATGTACTAGTTCAATATCAAAGTTGGCATTATGGATTTATATATAGAAGCACCTCCAAAAGAATGAAAAATAAATACAAAATTAATACTAATGCATTAAATTTTGTAATACTGATATTAAATAATTGACGAACAACCATGATATAGCTCCTTTTTACAGGAGCTATTTTTACACTTAAGTAAACGGTCTTTTAACTAATAACATTCTATTGTTCAAAAGATTAACATTTCATGAAAACGACTATTGGTTCTTACTCCACACATATTCCATTTGCTTCGCTGTTTGTTGGGCCAGTGACCAAGACGCCAGTTTACCGACCAAACCAAGGCTCATATCGATGCCAGCAGATATGCCCCCAGAAGTCAGCACATTACCTTGCTCGACCCAGCGCTGGTTTGCTATCACATCAAGTGCAGGATATTGCGATTCGAGATCAGCTAAATCTTCCCAGTGGGTAGTCACTTGAAGGCCATCTAATAACCCAGCTTCGGCAAGTAAAAATCCTCCTGTACAAACCGACGCTAAATATGTCACTCGCTCGGCTTGCATTTTCAGCCAATGAAGCACTTGTTGATTTTCTAATTGCACGTGATGTTCGCCTCCTGATATTAGCAATAAATCATACTGTTCATGATTGCTAAAATCTTGATGAGGTATAACTTGAAAACCACCACGTGCAGCAATGGGTTGCCGGCTCTGTGCCACTAAACGGATGTTCCAATCCTTTCCTGCCAACCGTTTTGCCGTACTAAAAACTTCAAATGGTCCCGAAAAATCGAGTACCTCGGCACCATCATAAATATAGATACCGATATTCATTTCGCTTCCACCGCCTCACTTTTAAGCTCAAAACCTTCATCCAACCACCCAGTGATACCGCCAATCATCTTTTTTACTGGCCTTTGTAACTTTGCCAATCGGATTGCCGCTTTCTCCGTACCATTGCAGTGAGGTCCGGCGCAGTAAACAACAAACATGGTCTCCTTGGGGTAACCTGCTAATGTCCTCTCATTTAATCTCGGATGGGGAATATTCACTGCCCCCTCAATATGTCCCTGTTGAAATAGCGCCTCCCCACGAACATCAACTAACACAAAATCTTGTTGCCCATTATTCAACGTATGGTGTACATCCCAACAATCCGTTTCAAAACGTAGTAAAGCCGAAAAATGGGCGTGTGCTTCTTCACTGCTAGCAGCAGGTATCCGAGTAACTGCACTCATCATGTCCTTCCTTTCCTTGATGCCTTTGTAACCAGTTTGGACATATTTCTTTTGCTCAAAAATTGGCTTATTAGACAAGGTTCGTTAATATCAAGCCAAATTGAAGAATGTCATATCGGACATCAAAACTGGAAGTGCTCACCAAGGAGAGGTCATGCATCGAGTAGCAATTTTAAGTCACCGTCACGTGTCACTGTTTGAGCTTGCCTGCGCCGTCGAATTGTTTGCACTACCACGGCCAGAATTTAATCCTTGGTACCAAACCGATGTGGTTAACCTCGAAGATTGCGCCATCAATAGTACAGGGCAAATATGCCTTAATACGCAGTTTGTTGAGTCATTAGCGCCATACGATACCTTAGTGATCCCAAGTTGGCCGACGGAACGTTATCCCACCCCCAACCGCATTCGAGAGCAGGTTCAGCACTTTGCACGGCAAAATAAACGCATCCTTTCATTTTGCTCAGGTGCATTTTTGCTTGCTGATTTAGGACTACTTAATCATCGAAACGCGACAACACATTGGATGTTCGAAGACAAATTTAGACAACGTTTTCCTCAAGTTAGCTATACCGCTAACGTGCTGTATGTTTTTGATGGAAAGATAGGTTGCTCTGCCGGCAGTGCTTCAGCGTTAGATCTGGGGCTGGCAGTGATCCGGCACGACTTCGGTTACCACGTCGCCAATCAAGTGGCGAAAAGGTTAGTTGTCTCTGGCCACCGCAATGGTGGACAAGCTCAGTTTGTCGACTCCCCTATATTAGAAATCCCCAACCAGTTTTCACAAGCACTCGAATGGGCATTAAGTCATTTAGATCAACCAATATCCATCGATCAGCTCGCCTCACAAGCCAATATGTCGCGACGTACATTTGATCGAAAATTCAGAGCAAGTTTTGATCTCTCAGCCAAAGAGTGGCTGACTCTCCAACGAATTGAGCAAGCAAAAGGGTTACTTGAAAGTGCTGAGCAAAATATGGAACGACTTGCGCAGCGTACTGGCTTTGAAAATGCCGTCACAATGCGCCACCACTTTCGCCGTGTTGTTGGTGTTTCTCCAACACAATATCGGCAACAATTTAGCAAGTAAGCCTGTATATCTTCTCTTTTTGAAATTACTTTTAATTAATAGTGTTTTTAAATTAATTGTTCTAACGATAATAAAATAATCAACTTTTAATCTGACATTAATAATAAAAACACTAAATTAAGCTGTTCTTAATATGTCAGTATAGAAACAATAATTTAAAAGTTAATTTAAAGTGAGAACCTAACCCATAAAACTATATTTGTAGATTCATTACTCTACAAAATATGGAACCTATATCAAATCAATTTTATTTATTTTAAAAAATTTATTCTTATATTGTCCGAATCTTGGAAGTTTACAGATGAGGAAATATACATGAAATATAAACTGTCCATCTCATTACTACTTATTCTATTGGTTAGCGTGCTTTTCGTATTTATCTTTGAAGCACCATCGTCCAACCCAAAACAAAATATAAAAACCAACAGCAAGCAGAATGAGTCATTTGAAGTGATTAAAGAACCAAGTCAAGCAGTCAGCACTTCTAAGCCGTCCCAGCTAGATGGCAACAATGAAGATGCCATGATCCCTAATAAAACTGACGAACCTGAGTCAATGGATCAACCAGCGATGACTATAGAAAAAAAACGCACACCCGAGAATTTAGGTAGCGCTTGGCAAGACATTAACTCCACCGTTGAACTCGATGTCCTTAAACCAGAGAGTTCACTAATTGAAAACATCAAAGCCATTGAAATAGAAAACATTTCTAAATTCCGCGCACTCAATCAAGGTGACTCACTCACGCTCAATCTGCCGGATAGTTCTGATATCAATGTCGAGGTGGAGTTCAACGAATTTCAGAATCAAGGCATTCGTACCTGGTCAGGCAATTTTGATGTAGAAGGACAAAATTACCCAGTGACGTTTACCTTTGGTGAGTCTTCAGTTCTTGGCTTTATTGGTCACCCAAATGGCGTAATTAGAGTTGAAGGAAAAGGAAGTAGTGCTTGGATATATGAAGTACCAACTAGACAGCCTCAACCTCATGATCACAGTCATGATCTCCCGGAGGGTATGTCTCACTAATTTCCATATTTAAACTAAGTCTATTTTAAATCAGAAAATTAAACATAGAACTTAATAAAGATTAAACACAACACTTAGGAAACTATTATGAAAAAAGCGTTATTGGCTGTAGCTGTAGCGGCGGGTATTTCTGCGCCTGCATTTAGTGAAACGACAAATATTGACGTAATGGCAGTATATACAAAAGGGACTGCCGATTGGTTTAAAAATAAATCAAAAGATCATATTGCAGAGATGCAGCATCGTTTTAATGTGGGAAACCAAATATTAAAACGTAGTGGTCTTGATGTGCGTGTTAATATGGTTGCAACCAAAGAGTACAACTATGACTCATTACCAGGGCGTAAAAAATCGCAAAGTGAAGCCCTCAGTGACTTGACCCCTGACGGGTATTTCTCCAATAAATCTGCTCAAGATCCCGCGTTTAAAACCGTAGAAGCCGATCGTAAAGCAGCAGGCGCAGATATGGTCGCACTTCTGCGTCATTTCGATTTAGACAATACGCCTCAAGACTATGACCCGGTAAGACGGTTATTCAGTTGCGGGCTTGCGTGGACCACATTCAAACAACCAGCGAAACAAACCATGTTTAGTCACTCGTATATGAGTGAGTTGTGTGGTGAAGATACCTTAATCCACGAGCTTGGTCATAATTTCGGTCTGCAACATGCTCGCGCACAAGGGATCGATCAGCGTGCCTATCCTGATGCTTATGGTCATGCCTCACAAAATAAATTCGCAACAACCATGGCTTACGGTTTCAAATTTGGTGTGCATGGGCCGTCTTACACCTTCTCCAACCCAGATACGCTTTGTGGCCCAACGGGTGACCAAGAGCCTTGTGGCGTGAAGGGCGAAGCAAACTCAGTACGTGTTATCAATTTGCATGCACCAATCATTGCTAACATGTTTGAGAGCACCGGCACCGATACAGGTACTCCACCTCCAACAGAGCCTAAACCTGACGGACAATCTGAGTACTCTATTTCTAAGCCAGTTGCTCTATTGGATGCCCGCACGACAGAAGTACCATTTAACGTTGAATATAACGGTGAATTAAATGGTGTCTTTTTCTCTATTAATGTTAAACACCAATATATTGGCGACTTAGACATCAAATTGTACTCCCCGACCAACAAGTTCCTCCATCTTAAAGCGAGTAACGGCAACGACTCGGGTAAGGTATTCGAAACTAACACTCGTATTACCGGTTTAACTAAGGCAGATATCAATGGTCAATGGCGTTTAGTCATTGAAGATAAATACGCCGACGATGCCGGTACATTGAACAGCGCAACGCTTTCATTTAAGTAATTACTGGCAATTTTTATATGGCTCCTTTCAAGGAGCCATTTTGTATACAAAAACATCAGTTTTTTTAGCCTATTTTCAACCTGATGTAAGCACACTGTCAGAAAACTTTTTTCTAAGCAGTCTCTCAACTTAGATACGCACAACTCGAGTCGGAACTCTATAGAATCCCATGCGCAAAAAAGCATTTAGTTAACCGGAGATTCCAACATGAAAACTATGTCTCGCAAGATGGCGGCATCAGCAATTGCAGCCACATTGTTGCTTGCAGGTTGTGCGACTTCAGAAAGCCCATGTAGCACAAACTACCTACTACCATCTCAGATCAGCGATGACAATTTCCAGTGTCAGGAAGCCTATAGCTCAAGCGAAACAAGCGCTGATAGTGAATACAACTACGATTACGACGCTGGTCTGAATAACCAAGACCCGGCAGATTCAGCATTGGTAACAAACACCATCCCTGAAGATGTTGAGATCAGTGAAGAAAACTCCGTTTCATCAGAAGAAGCTTACGCAGACTTAAACCCAACACATTACACCGTACAGGTACTTGCTCTACAAAAAGAGAAAGATCTGCGCAGCCAACTTAGCTTTTTACCAGGCGCAGACCCAGTTTGGGTAAACTGGACACGTTCAAACGGACAAAGTTGGTACGTGGTCATTTACGGTGATTACAGCAGCTACGAGCAGGCAAAACAGGCAATCAGCCGCTTGCCAAACCAAGTTCAAGCGCAAGGCCCATTTGTACGCAGCTTCTCTGATGTACAGCGCGCTCAAGAAACGAACGTTGTACGATTACGATAAATCATGAATAGGCTGGAATTATATTCCAGCCTATATTTTATAAAGTCTCACAAATAGGACGAGCTTGTCGAATCTCTTTCCCTACACTTTGATCATAGTGATCACGTAATGAGAGGATATCGTGCAAGGACAGGATGTCGTTATGGAACCGAGCAAGTCAGGTAAATCAACACCGCAGTGCACCGTCAGCTTACCCATCGATTTTTTCGACGAACTGTCACGAGCCAATTCACTTGAAGAGCTGCTGTCAACAACCACACACTGGATAAGACAAGTTTTCCGTTCAGACCGTACCAGCATTACTTTTAGTGCTGATAGCGAACACTTAAGACTTTATAAAGTTGATGGCAAAAACATCATTCCTCAAGATACATTGATCCCCATTTCTGAAACCTTTGTCGGTCAGGTATTTTTGCAAAAATTAGTCGCCATTTGTCCTGACACACGGGAATGCCAATGGAAAGACTGTCGCTGGTTAGAAAGTGCAAACTTGCTTTCATGTATGGACGCCCCTCTGATACACAACCAGAAGTGCTTTGGTACGCTAAATATTGCGCATCATAAATCCGATGCGTACTCACAACATGACGCTCTGATATTCTCAACCTTAAGCCAATGGATTTCTAAGCAAATTTACGAAAAGCAGCATCTGGATGAATTGCAGCTATTAGCAAACTTAGACCCACTCACCGGGATCCTAAACCGCCGAGCATTTCTTGATGCAACCAAAACCATCGGCCAACAACCGCGCCATTATGATGTGGCTAATGCCATTTTATTTATCGACATCGACAGCTTTAAGCACCTCAACGACACTTATGGTCATATGGCAGGGGACGAGATGTTGCAGGCGATTGCTAAAGTTGTTGAGCAATACAAGCGAGAAGATGATCTCTTTGCTCGCTTTGGCGGAGAAGAGTTCACGCTCCTACTGAGAAATGTCGATAAGGATAATGCGCTAAGAATTGCGGAAACGTTAAGAGCCTTAATCGAAGGTACCTATATCCAGAATAACGGTAAACGTATTCACTGCACGGCCAGTATTGGTGTCACCGTACCCGAACTTTCCGACTCTAACTTCCATCAAGCTATCGCAAGAGCTGACGAAGCTTTGTATGAAGCAAAAGGACAAGGAAAAAACCGCGTTGTCTTTAAATGCTCTTGAGACTATTAGTTATAGCATTCTATAAAATAGCTTAATTTATCAACAACCAAATTACATTAAAATTTCGACATATAAATCCATCAAACACTAGCAATCCAGAGTAATTAATTAAAAAATCAGCTTCAGTTAGTGAGACCGTAAAACACACGTTACATATCCAGCACATTCATCTAGCTCCCTAAAATGATCCACCTCACTAATTTCGTTACTATCCACCGCCTAAAATTCCAAAACAAGTTAATAACGAAGTGCAAGAATCTAGAAAAACAAGATATTTCAGTGAATTAACCAATAGCTCTCATTGGTCAAAGCTGGATACTCACTGGATGCTCAGTTTATTTGGCACCGCCGTTGGTGCAGGCATTCTCTTTCTTCCCATCAACCTCGGTATTGGTGGGTTCTGGCCGCTCATTCTGATGGCCCTGTTAGCTTATCCGATGACCTATCTCGCGCATCGTGGTTTAGCGCGCTTTGTTCTATCGTCAAAGAATAAAAATGCGGATTTTACTGATGTGGTCGAAGAACACTTCGGCTCTTATGCAGGCCGGTTAATCACCTTGCTTTATTTCTTTTCCATTTTTCCTATCTTATTGATTTATGGCGTAGGTCTTACCAACACTGTCGATAGTTTTCTGGTCAATCAGGCAAAAATGACACCACCGCCTCGAGAGCTATTATCTGCAACGCTTGTCTTTAGCTTGATTGCGATTATGCTCGGTGGGGAAAAGTTAATGCTGCGTGCCTTTGCCATCATGGTTTACCCTTTGGTTGCAATTCTGGCGCTGTTATCACTGTATTTGATCCCAAACTGGCAAATGCCAGATCTTTCAATTCCTGATGGGCAACAATTTATCAGTACCGTTTGGTTAGCGGTCCCTGTGATTATTTTTTCATTTAGTCACACACCAGCTATTTCAAGCTTTGCGAACAAGCAACGACGCGAATACCCAAACAACTATCAGAAAAAGAGCGAGCAGATCTTAAAGCGAACCAGTTTGATGCTGATGGCGTTTGTCTTGCTATTTGTATTTTCTTGTGTGCTGGCGTTATCACCAGAGCAGCTACAACAAGCCAAGTCCCTCAATGTTTCCGTGCTTTCTTACTTAGCAAATGTTACCGATAATCCGTACATCGCAACATTAGGGCCTTTAGTTGCATTTATCGCGATAACATCCTCATTCTTAGGGCACTTTTTAGGGGCTCGCGAAAGCATGAATGGGCTTCTTACCAAATACACCAAGTTGACTGCGATTCAATCTGACGCTGTTACCACGCTGTTCTTATTTTTGTCCATTTGGGCAGCAGCGGTACTTAACCCAAGTATTCTTGGCATGATCGAAGCCCTATCAGGGCCTGTCATCGCGATGATTTTGTTTATCATGCCGATGGTTGCGGCTTTCAAAGTTGAAGCACTAAGACCGTATCGTCAAACTGCAGCGACTTACTTTATTTTACTCACTGGGTTTGTGGCTATTTCTGCACTGATCTATAACTTACTTAGTTAACCCAACAAAAAAGCGCTTACTGATAGTAAGCGCTTTGATAATCCTCAGCGAATGCCCGTTTGTTTAACACCCCTTCCCCCTAAATGCTTTACAGCAAAGTGGTAAAGCTTCCTTGGTTTAAAGTCACCCAACATCTCTAAAAACAGTGAATCAATCTGTTCTTTGGTGACCGGAACGGTATCAAGATATTGATAAAGCGCATCATGTACTAGTGATGCATAGTAGGTATAAGGGCGCATGGTGCGGTAATCGATGTGCCCATCTGGCACCCCTAGCACCCATAAATTACAAATACTCCATTTTGGGGTACACCCATCCCATGCATAACCCGTGCGGTTGGCTTTTACGGTAATCACACCATCGACAGAAATATTTAACCATTCTGAGTCAAAGGCTTTCTCCAACTTCCAATTGGTTTTCTGAGTGAAATCCTCTTCGATTTTGAAGATATAGGGGAAGTTACCACTTCGCATTATCTCCCTCGGCTGTGGCCACTCTTCCATCGCACGTCTCCTGCAGTTACTTAACGCTCTAACAACTTTACAAGTGAAACACGCCAGCAGGCAAGCGGCTCCCCTTCAATCTGTGTAGCTTCACAAATAGCTCTGTCATAGCCATATTCACTCAAATAAACCAAAGTCGTATTTAATCCAACAAGTGAACCAACATAAAGTTTAACCATCTAAAGGTAGTGCATTGTGTGATTTTCTAAATAAAGCCGATGACAAAATGATTGTACCAACTAGATTTATTATGCAACAAAGTGAAATTCAAGTTATTGAACTTGATTATATAAACTAAAAATACATACGAAATTCAATAATTTACATTTCACTTATTAACTCTACAAAAACTTTATTAGATGATATTATCAGCACTTACTCAAAATTAGGGTACATAATTATACAATCACCATCTGATAATAATAAGTTTAGGCGTGTATGTTGAAACTCGTTAAAAATCGTCAGGAGCTGCAATTTACTGACTCTGAAAACATCATAAAACAAGTTCCTTTGAACTTAGTTGAATATAATGTCCTTAAAATGTTATCTGACGCATACCCAAAGACTTGTGACCGTGAACAGCTAATGACATGTTGGGAAGGGAGAGTGGTCACACAAAGCTCCTTAAATGTACTCATCAACAACATACGCAAACATATTCGTGGCTTTACGCCAGATGAAGTCGTCATGACTTCTCGAGGCAAGGGTTACTATTTAGCGGAAAAAATCGAAGAGATTGAAATCAAAACCCCTGTTCCCCCATCAAGCGAATCAACATCACTGCCATCATCACAATTTCACCGTGATAAAGTGGCAAATATATTTCAAAACAAATTTACCTATTTAAACTTAGTATTATTAGTCATTCAGTTTTTAATCATAGCTAAGTATTGGCAGGTATTTCAGTTATGAAAAAGTTTTTTATTATCAACTTATCATTGACGATATTATTAATCACTTACGTCATAGTAAAAACATTTTTTACGTACCAGCCTATGACGGCATATTATGATAATGCAGGTGAAATTAGGCTTGTTATATCAAGCTACAAAGGGTTTGATTACACAGCAATCGCTTATGTTGACGGTGAGATACACCATGCTAATAAAGGTGTTTTTCTTAATCTGCTCTTTGGTAATTATATATTTATCGTGACTGACACCTACATATACAAAAATGGTCAATTTGCTCCAACCATAAAAGGACTCAATGTTAAACTAAATAATGATCTTGGGTTAAAACGCTACTATGATTACGTTCACGATGACGGCAATGGAAATGTTTGCCTCATAATAAAAGCAGAAAGAAAAAAGCTATGCCTACAAGCAGGAAAAATACCCAAGGATATTCTATCTAAGAAGTTTGATATCGGTCATAACACCATGCTGTAAAGCAATATTGATATCTGCCACCGCTTTATTCAAAACTGCGCCTCTGAGTTCAGAACTTAGGAATTCAGAGACGCACATAACGACTCTTGTAGCTAGGGCCTGTTGATCTCTCGAGATGATTTTTGCAGCCATTTGTGAGTTCTTTATACAAGGCAGAGCTTATTCGGTGTAGTCGCTCTACATCAATGAGCGATAACGCAGTAGAAATAAGCCACAAATGCTGCCCAAAGGGTTCGTTTCTATGCCTTTTACTCTTTGTTGCAAGGTATTTGCTTAGAATGCTAGGCGTCACACCTTGCGTCGCGATTAAAAGGCATATAATTCGAACAAAATTTAACCACGAAAGATCAACAGACCCTAATCTTCGGGAAACTCTGCACTTTGGGGATGAGCTTCACTACTCGCATGCCATCGCTCAGAAGGATCAAACGACTCATCGCAAATATCGATTGAGAACCCCATCTCAGTGATCTCTTTCAGAGTAAGATTATCGGCAACATTGGCAATATCTCCGCGCTCATTACGTAATTCCATATGATTTCCTCAGTTGTATTGCGACATCCATAATTATAGTGGACAACGCTCCCTTTCACCCTTCTATCGACTTAACTTCCTACGTTGTAGCTCAGCAGTCAATTTGGCATCAGTCACACAATTATCAACATCAAGACACAGTTATTGCATGATAGCGTGACAATCATCGTTTTATGCACCTATTTGAATCTTTACACTTACAGCCGCCCTATCAAATGATATAGAGAACACGATGAAACTACTCAAAACTACGCTTGCTTTAGCCGTATCCACTGTGCTGTTAATGGGATGCGATGATACCAATGAAACTAACGATGAAGTGACTATCGCCGCTTTTAACCTCTCTTTTGATAGAAGCTCTTTCGAACAATTAGTCGATGAGATGGAAACCTCACCAGAGGAGCAACAAACCCTGGTCGATCAATACGTTACCGATAAAGCCAGTATGAGCGACAGTGACAAAAGCAAAGCGGAAAAAATCATACAGATCCGCAACGTGGCTGCAATCATCCAAACCAATCGTCCAGACGTTCTGATGATGGGTGAATACAACAACAGTGGTGATGGAAACGATCTGCGCGCGTTAACTGGTTTTCAAAACAACTACCTCAGCGTGGGTCAAAGCCCGAATAGCATTGATGGTGGCGACACACTTAAGCCTATTTCATTCCCTTATGCAGAAAGCTTTGCCACAAACACTGGTCTAAACAGTAATCTTGACCTAGATAATGATGGTGTTGCAGGCAAAATGCCTGGCGATGCTTGGGGCTTTGGTTTATACCACGGCCAGTATGCTTTTGCGTTAATGTCTAAGTTTGAAATCGACAAAGCCAACACACGTACCTTCCAAAACTTCAAGTGGAAAGACATGCCAAGCGCACAAATGCCAACCATTACAAACTGCAGCGATCCGCAGAACCCAATCCCGACAGGGATGGCTTGTGGTGACAATTGGTACAGTGATGCAGAATGGAATGACGTGCGTCTTTCTTCCAAAAATCATGTTGACGCACCAATCATCGTGCCAACAGAAGATGGCAACCAGACCATTCACCTCTTGCTATCACACCCGACTCCTCCGGTTTTTGATACCGTGACTGAACACAATAAATTAAAGAACAGAGACGAAATTCAATTTTGGGCAGATTACATCGACAATGCTGATTACATTTATGACGATGCGAATGTCCGTGGTGGCTTAGCAGCTAATCAGCACTTTGTCATCATGGGAGATCTCAATGCCGACCCTATGGACGGCGATGGATTCCAACAAACCATTGCTGGGTTATTGAACCACGACAAAGTCAATGGCAAAGCCACAATGGGTAACCTGGTGCCGACCAGCAATGGCGCGGCAGAAGAACACAGTGATAAGACCTACCCAGACCGAGTCACCAGCACATTTGGTTTACGTGTCGATCACGTGATCCCTTCTGTCACACTTGATGTAGAAGAGTCAGGCGTATACTGGCCTGCATCCAGTGAAACTGGACATCTGCTGATGAACGATAGTCGCATCGGCAAATATGGCAACGGCAAAGACATCTCATCAGATCACCGTATGGTCTGGATTAAAGTCGACCTTGATTAAGCACGCTTAATTCATTCCCCCGAACACGACATAGCCGCCAATATGGCGGCTTTTTTCATGTTCAAATAATGCGCTGTATTAAATGTGAACACATAAATCAGATTACTCTTATAAATAAAATGAAACTGAGTGCATATTATATTTGAACCTTGTCGATGTAAGAGCCTCTGCTTAACCGAGAAGCTCTGGCACCAAGGCAAATGACATTTCAATAGCAATGGATATAACGAGCATTCAAATGATTAAGTATTTTCCTTATATGGTAATTCCATTTGCTTGCTGCGCGCATGCTCAGCAAGTCACACCTTCCTCACAACCCATTCCAATCGATATCACACAAGAGAACGCTACAGAGCGCTACGATAACCGTATCGGCCAACATCAAATTGGTGTTGATGCATTAAAGAAAGAGGGTCGGCTTGGTTTTACGTACGATGGAAGCAACGCCGTGGGCATGCATTGGGAAGATGGCTGGGTACCACTCGACAATCCTGAATTCTCCGATAAAAATGGCATCTCAAGGTTAACTTTAATCGGTCCCCCTAAGCAGCCAACTGATGAAGTCCGCGCAGGACACGCAGCAAGTATGGCACTGCTTGCAGCAGGTAAAGGCAGCCAGCAGTTTCCTTTTTCTGAAGGTGTGGCTCCAAATGCTCAGATGTACTCCGGCCATGGCACAACCAGAGAGTTTTTAAATTGGTTAACCGATCCAAATAACGCCGATAAAGAAAACCTTGCTTCCTCGCATTCCTACGGTCCAGGATTGGACATACCTTTAGCGGAGATTGGCTCCTATCAAGCTAGGGAATATGATAATGCTTTGTATTACTCCGCTCCAAAACATGTTTATGCCCATTCCGCTGGTAACTTTGATGGACACACTGCCGATGGGAGTTACCGCCCATATTTTTGGATGGTCCCAGCCAATACGACCAAAAATGGACTGGTTGTTGGTGCCGCTGGTAAGACTGAAGAAGGTGAGAACATCCAATGGCTTGGCTCGGCAAAAGGACCACTTCAAGATGGCCGAATTAAACCCGACCTTGTGACAACCATGTATAGCCAAGTCGCCATTGATGATGACGATACGCCAGCATATTTTCAGATTGATAATGGCGCAACATCAAGTGCCAGTCCTCAAATTTCAGGCAGTGTATTGCTACTTCAAGAGGTAGCAAAAGACTTTGAAGGAGCATCATTATATAGCGCTTCTATCCGTGGCCTATTACTACACACCGCAAAAAATAGCCTTCTCAAGTACCTTAACAATGACAAGCCAAACTACAGCTCAGGTTGGGGATTAGCGCAAGTTGATAAGGCGGCTGAAATTATCCTCAACAATGGTCACCACAGCTTTATTAAAGAACTGACCATCTCTAAATCTTCACCTGAATATCGCCAAGAGTTTGAGGTTACTGCAGGCAAAGATGTTAGCTTCAGTATCAGTTGGAACGATGTACCAGGGCCAAGTAACGACATTTCCAGCAACAAGTGCACCGAAGAATACATCTATGAATATGGCGGTGCTGATTTATGCAATTATCCAGCAATTTCGTCCGATTTGGACATTGAAGTCATTGATCCAGAAGGAATTGTGCATAAGCCATGGAAACTTGACCCTGCAAATCCAAGTTTTGCGGCAACACAGGGCGATAACAATGTTGATGTGTTTGAAAAAGTCGATATTGCAAACGCAAAAGCAGGGACTTACACCGTTATCGTTAAATACGATGAAACACATCCCAACTACCATACGTCCTATTCTCAAGAAGAAGTTGATTTCTCTCTGATTGGCACCGGACTATCTAAAAAGACAAATACCCCAGAATGGCAAGCCAATGAATCTTACACATACGGTGATATTGTTTATTTCGCCGGGGTTGAATACTTCGCCGTTGCTGACAGCAACCCAGCATTGAACCCATTTAAAACTAAAGGTGAAATGTGGAAACCTTTAAACATCGTGGGAGCTTCATGTGAACAGTTTGATTCGTTCCGTTCAGGCGATACGTATACTCAATACAGCTCTGTCCGGTACAACAACAAAGTGTATGTCGCCATAAAGGACGTCACAAACACTGAACTCACGCCAGACAATAATTTAGATGAATGGATAGCAAGAGGCACGTGCGCCGCATCAGTGTCACGCGATATCGATAAATAGAGTGAAACATAGGTAAAAACTCAAGCCGCCTACTTGGCGGCTTTTTTGTCCATAATCAGTGGTATTCCTTGAACGCTTGAGGTAGCATCTGCGGCCTTTTTAAAATCGAGCGGAGGTAACAATGTACATTGGTTTTGATTACGGAACAGCGAATTGTTCAGTAGCAAGAATGCAAGGAGACCAACCGCAACTCATTCCGTTAGAGGGAGAAAGCTTCTACATCCCTTCAACACTTGCGGCACCCACCCGCGAGTCGGTTTCAGAGCACCTGTTTCGTCACCGTGATATCAAACCGTTCGATGCCTTAGGGGAGCAGCTTCTCAGACGCTCGATTAACGCCAATAAAGAAGAAGATATCCAACTTCTGTTTGACGACGTCACCTTCGGACAAGCCGCATTAAATCAATATTTAACCGACCCACAAGAAGTCTATTACGTTAAATCGCCTAAATCCTTTTTAGGTACGATGGGGCTGCGCGACGTTCAGCTAAGCTTCTTCGAAGATCTGGTGTGCGCCATGATGGCAAACATCAAAACACAAGCCGAACATAATAGCGGTGGCGAGATCAAGCACACCGTGATTGGTCGCCCAATCAACTTCCATGGCCGAGGCGGCCATGACTCCAACCAACAAGCAGAAAGTATATTGCGACGCGCGGCAAACCGAGCTGGGTTCCAGCATATTGAGTTTCAATTTGAGCCAGTGGCTGCTGGGTTAGAGTACGAAGCAACATTAACTAACGACAAAACCGTATTAATTGTCGACATTGGCGGGGGTACCACGGACTGCTCACTGATACAAATGGGCCCGACTTGGCGCGGCAAAGCCGATCGCAATTCAAGCCTCATTGCCCACAGTGGTCAGCGGATCGGCGGTAATGATCTCGACATTCACTTAACCTTTAAGACACTGATGCAATCTTTTGGTTTGGGTAGCCAAACCTTAAATGGCTTAGACATGCCACTGACTCAGTTTTGGAATCCTATTGCGATTAATGACGTCAGTGCACAAGGTAAATTCTATGGCCGGGAAAATCGTCGTGATTTGATTAACCTACATAAAGAAGCGCGCGAACCGGAAAAACTGGCACGATTAATCAAGGTTTATGAAGACACATTAGGTTATAGCTTGGTGAAAAAAGCAGAGGAAGTGAAAATTGCCTTATCAGAACAAGGGATGGCGACAGCCCAGCTTCCTGTAGCGGCAGAGTTGCTGAATATCACTATTCAGCAAAGCGAGATGATCGACGCTATCGAAGTACCTAAGTCAAAAATGACCGAACTGGTCACTGAAGCGATTGAGCTTGGTGGCACCAAACCTGATGTGATTTTTATGACAGGTGGCTCAGCACGTTCACCTATCCTTCGCGCGGCGGTGGAACAAGCGCTGCCCGGCATTCCTGTCGTCAGTGGCAACTACTTTGGATCTGTGACCGCCGGGTTAGCTCGCTGGGCACAAGTCTGTTTTCAATAACGCTCTTTCATTTAGCCAGAAGGCCTACTCTTAACTTCTGGCTAAATAGTGACCAAAGCAACATAAATCGTCTTGTCTTTCATAAAACATACTCACTTTGATCCATATCAAATTCAATTCAACGCTTCCCACACCATCCCGCCTATATTAACTAAATCTAAAATAATAAATGAGGCTAGTTATGGCGACATCAATCACCCAAGAACAACGATTTCATGAGTTACCCTCCACCCGTTTTACCGACAAACTACAAAATGTCAGTTTCAGGTTAAAGCTGATCATCGGACTGACCCTTCTTTCCTTTTTACTATTGGGTTACAAAGGTATTTCCGGAATGCAAACGACCGCAGCTTTTGTTGAAGATCTGTACACCCAAGGCATGCAGCACACCATTCGTTCTGGCCGAGTACTTGATGAACTCGGCAATGCCCGAAGCTCCTTATTACTCGCATTTCAACATGATCCATCTTCTGAATTTGCCAACATGCATGACCATCCGATAAGCAAACACATTCAAGATATCCAAACGTCACTCACAACACTGCAAGACATTATCGACAATCAAATTCTGACCTCAGAATTAACAGGCACAGAAATCAGCACCATTAATCCACTCGCTGTCACCCTAGATAAAATCACTCAAGACGGTTTTAATCCAGCGATCCAACAATTGGAAGCAGGTAATTACCGCGCCGCCAACTTAGTATTGCTGACAAAAATTAATCCACTTTTTCAAGAAGCGTATCAGTACACCGAGCAGTTCCTTGACTTGCAAGTCGCAGAAGGTAAACAGAATTTTCAGCAGGCCAACCAGAACATCGACCACTTTATTCTCGTGGTCGCAAGTGTTGTTGGGGTTGCGCTTATTGTGATCACGTCGCTTTCCATGATGATCGTCCGCCGTGTAAACAACGCTGTGAGTCAGCTTGAACTGTCCGCCAATTTTATTGCTGAGGGCGACTTAACCCAACGAATTACGATTCAGGGAGAAGATGAGTTTGCGCGTATCGGCCAGTCGGTTAACCGCATTGTTATGGGCTTCCAACATGTAGTGCAAACTAACCGTGATTCTGTCGCACAACTCGCACGTTCTGCTGAAGAAAGCTCAGCGGTAGCCGATCAAACGAAGCAAAATGTCGAAGATCAGCAAAATCAAACCCAACAAATTGCCACCGCAATTAACGAGTTTACCGCCACCGTTCATGAAGTTGCACAAAGTGCCAGCTCTGCAGCAGAGGCTTCAGAGCAAGCAGATTTAGCCGCGGCTCAAGGTCAGAAAATTGTGGAACAGAGCGCCACAATGATTGAACAATTGTCTGCAGAAATGCATGAATCCGTACAGGCCATGCAAACCCTTGCCCGGCATTCAGAAGAAATTGGCAGTGTGGTTGATGTAATTCAAGAGATATCAGAGCAAACCAACTTGCTTGCCCTTAACGCAGCGATTGAAGCAGCACGAGCAGGTGAGCAAGGACGCGGATTTGCCGTGGTCGCCGATGAAGTCCGTACATTAGCCAGTCGAACCCAGCAATCAACAGAAGAAATTTTAAATACCATTCAAAGGCTGCAACAAGGCAGTCGAGATTCCACCGTTCGCTTGGAACACGGGGCAGAAAACGCAAATCAGACGGTAGAAAAGGCTCGAGAGGCAGGGCAAGCACTGCAACAAATCACGACTAGCGTTGATCAGATCACCGCGATGAACGCTCAAATTGCCACCGCAGCCGAACAACAAACCCTAGTGACTGAAGAAATTAATCAAAACATTATTGCCATCAGTGATATCTCTAATCAGACGGCAACAGGTGCAGAGCAAAGCAGTTACTCCACTCAAGAACTGGCTAAGCTTGCAGAAACATTAAAGATGGAAATCGATAAGTACAAAGTATAGCTTTGTCACTGACGCCTAGACATTACTGGCCAAAAAGCGGTGCGGCTTTTTGGCCATTTTTGTATCAATAACGACGCCTGCACCCAACAGCCACAAGCAAAATTTCTCGCCTTTACACATATGAAATTTATATCAATCAATCGATTTTATATAAATGAGATCTAGAATAAAAACTCGCCATAAAAAACCTTAAAAAAATAATGGTTATGATCTAAGTCAAAAATACCTACCACTAAAGGAGTAGCTTTGCGAGATAATGCATAAATATATGGTTGCAATTTATGACAATAAAAAAAAGAAATCTCGTATTACTGGTGCTAACTGGTGTTGCTATTGGCTGGTTTACACTTGGAGGCAGTGCCACGGTCATGAACTACACTTCCAAAACCGAATTTTGCCTGTCGTGCCACTCTATGAGCATTCCTTACGAGGAATATCAGGGCTCTATTCACTTTAGCAATGCGAAAGGCATCCGGGCTGAATGCGCCGACTGCCATATTCCCTCCCAACCCATCGATTATCTCGTCACTAAAATCCGCGCTTCAAAAGACATATTCCACGAATACGTTACGGGAAAAATCGACACGGAAGAAAAATATGAACAACACCGCATCGCAATGGCGGAAACCGTATGGGAACAATTGCGCGCCAATGACTCAGCAACATGCCGTTCTTGCCACACCTTTGATGCGATGGATAACTACGAGCAATCAGAAGATGCCGCAAAAATGCATGAGTACGCACAGAAAAATCAGCAAACCTGTATCGACTGCCACAAAGGGGTGGCACATTTCGCTCCAGAACCAGAAATGGACAGCGAAGCGTACGATAACTTAATTGCTTTCACCCAAAATACATCCCCTGACGCGACATTCGTGTATCCAATCGAGCCCGTAACCATTGATGACATCGGAACCATCAATCCAACCACCCAGCTCAAAGTACTCGCCAATGAGCAAGGTAAACGAAAAATAGAACTTAGCGCCTATCAAATGAAAGGGGCCGAACAAGTTCTTTATTTAGACAAAGGAAAGCGTGCCATTGTGGCAATGCTCAGTGAACAAGGGCAAGCCGGGTTGGAGGTCGGACAGTTTGAGACTGATGACTACGACAACCAATGGCGCACAGCCAAACTTACCACTGAAATTGATGCTCCAGTACTGGACTCTCAACAACCGATTTGGGATTACACCGAACAGTTAGACACCGTGTACTGCTCAACCTGTCACGCGAAAATTCCTGCCAATCACTACACCGTCAATGCTTGGGGTCCTGTTGCAAAAGGAATGGGTGAACGAACGGATATTTCTGCTGCCGATCTTGAACTATTGACCAAGTTTTTCCAGAACCACGCGAAAGACGTGGCTGGCCACTAAGAGTAAGGACAATAACATGAAAGATATTACGACCACGAGACGAGGTTTCCTGAAAGGAACGGGGATGACTGCTGGGGCATTAGCCTTTACCTCCCTCACGCCGCTAACTGTCAACGCGTCTAACAAACGGGGATCAGGTGTACTGACTGCTGGCCGAATGGGGCCACTGTTATGTGAAGTAAAAGAGGGTACGCTCGTTTCAACCACCAATGCGCTGGCCCAAACCGTCCCTAATAGTTTGCAAAGCACTGGGCCAGATCAAGTGTACACAAAAGCACGGGTCAAATATCCCATGGTGCGCAAAGGCTTCCTCGCCAACCCTAGTAAGCCGCAAGGTACCCGTGGAGACGACGAATTTGTGCGTATCTCTTGGGATGACGCATACAAACTCATCCATGAGCAGCATATGCGAATCCGTAAAGAAAACAGTGCCGAGGCCATTTTTGCAGGATCTTACGGCTGGCGTTCCAGCGGTGTACTTCACAAAGCACAAACCCTTTTACAGCGTTACATGAGTATGGCTGGCGGTTATTCCGGTCACTTAGGCGATTACTCTACGGGGGCTGCGCAAGTGATCATGCCTCATGTTATGGGTTCCATCGAGGTTTATGAGCAACAAACCACCCATCCTATGGTGCTGGAAAACAGCGATGTCGTTGTTTTTTGGGGCATTAACCCTCTCAATACACTCAAAATTGCTTGGACATCAACCGACTGCACTGGCCTAGAGTTTTTCCATCAGCTGAAAAAATCAGGCAAAACTATTATCGCCATTGACCCAATGCGCTCTGAAACTATTGATTTCTTTGAAGATAAAGTGGAATGGATTGCGCCAAACCCAATGACAGACGTCGCGCTTATGCTGGGTATTGCCCATTCACTGGTTAAAAAAGGTAAGCACGACCAAGCCTTCCTCACTAAGTACACCACCGGCTACGACAAGTTTGAAGCTTACTTACTGGGGCAGTCTGATGGTGTTGAGAAAACACCACAGTGGGCAGAAAAAATCACTGGCGTACCTGCTAAACAGATGGAAATGTTGGCAGAGATCTTCAGCAGTAATCGCACCATGTTGATGGCTGGTTGGGGTATTCAACGTCAACAGTTTGGTGAGCAGCGCCACTGGATGCTGGTAACACTAGCGGCCATGCTTGGACAAATCGGTTTACCGGGTGGCGGCTTTGGTCTGTCATATCACTACTCTAACGGCGGTAACCCAACTCGAGATGCAGGTGTGTTACCTGCGATATCTGCCTCTATCGGTGGTGGTTCATCTGCCGGGAATGACTGGGCGGTTTCAGGAGCGGTTAACAGCTTCCCTGTCGCACGTATTGTTGAAGCGCTGGAGAACCCGGGTAAAGCCTACAAACACAATGGCCATGATCTTACCTTCCCTGATATTAAGATGATCTGGTGGGCTGGCGGTGGCAACTTTACGCATCACCAAGACACTAACCGTTTGATCAAAGCGTGGCAAAAGCCTGAACTGGTTGTGATTTCTGAGATCTACTGGACGGCAGCAGCCAAACACGCCGATGTGGTTTTACCAATCACGACATCCTTTGAGCGTAACGATCTCACCATGACCGGTGACTACAGTAACCAACACTTAGTACCGATGAAACAAATGGTGGAACCGCAAGGCGAAGCGCGTAACGACTTTGATGTCTTTGCTGATATGGCAGAAATGCTAAAAGCTGGCGGCCGTGATGTGTTTACTGAAAGCAAAACAGAGATGGACTGGCTCAAAGGATTTTACTCAGCGGCACAAAAAGGTGGCCGAGCGGCGCGAGTCCGTATGCCGAAATTTGGTAAGTTCTGGGATGATAACCAACTGATTGAGATGAAGTTTAATAAGAAAGCTGCTCAGTTTGTTCGCCATGCCGATTTCAGAAAAGATCCGATCTTAAATCCACTCGGAACCCCAAGTGGCAAAATCGAGATCTATTCGAAAACCATCGAAGGTTATCAACTTGACGACTGTCCACCACACCCCACTTGGTTAGAGCCAACTGAATACACTGGCAATGCCAAACAAGGCGAATTGCAGCTGATGACGGCGCACGCAGCGCACCGTTTACACAGCCAGTTCAACTACGCCAAGTTGCGTGAGCAATATGCGATTGCCGATCGCGAACCTGTCACCATTCACACTGAAGATGCGAAGTCCCGAGGCATTAAGCAAGGCGATTTAGTGCGTGTCTTTAATGGTCGTGGACAAGTTTTGGCAGGGGCATTGGTCACAGACGGAATCAAGCAAGGCTCAGTCTGTATCCATGAAGGTGGCTGGCCAGATTTGGATAAGAAAACCGGTTTGTGTAAAAACGGCGGGGCAAATGTGCTGACATTGGACATTCCAACTTCACGCCTAGCAAACGGCTGTGCAGCCAATTCATCACTTGTCAAAGTCGAGAAGTATGAAGGGGCACCACTTGAGTTAACCGCATTTGTTCCACCGAAAAACGGCTAACACTCACCTATACTAAAAACTCATCGATACTAAAAAAGGCAACGCCAATACGGCGTTGCCTTTTTATTGATATCTGAGCAGCCACTTAGTTGAACTGCTTTACCACGCGTTCAAAGACAGATTCAGCAAGACGATGGGAAGCAATATTCCGCTCCATTACCGATTGGGCAAGCTTCCCTTGCTCGACCACTCGAATCCAGTCATGGATCATGGTGTCAAAGCCTTTACTGGTCAGCATAGGAGTCCAGTCTTTCAGCGCTAGCTGACGTTTTGTATTTTGCTGCCATTCACAACCCGCTACAAACGAATCAAATTCCAACGCCCGATTTTCATAGCTGGCAGACACACGCTCTGTCGTTATACCAAATTGGCGATTCATTGACGCGTGTAACAAGGTCTCACTGACCTGCCACTGCACATCCAAGCGAGCGAGTTGTTCTCCGCATTTTTGATGTGTGATGTACACATCTTGAAGATCGGCTTTTGCACCGAGGTTAATGCTGTCCAACGGATGGATGAAGTCATCAAAAATAAACGTACGCAAATCACCCGGCAAATCAAAACGATGTTTTTCCCAGCGTAATGCACGTAGCGCTCCCACCTGCCCTTGTGCCAATTCAGGAATGTATTGATTGTACAGAGGAATATGGCGTCGATTGAACCCAACATACAGTGGCTGATGATGTTGCTGTGCCAGTTGATACAGCGTTTCTACTTGTTCTGCGCTATCAGCCAGCGGCTTATCAACAAAAGTAGGGATGCCATTTCTAAGGAAAAAAGAAGCCAGCTCAAAATGGATGCTGGTTGCCGCGTGGATCATCACCGCATCAACATTCATCGTCAGCAATTGTTTGTAGTCCTGACAAATCTGTTCACAGCGATACTGGCGACTCAACGCAGCTAAGGTGTTGGGATCGCGAGTACAAAATACTGGCTGTACCTGACCCAGTTGCGTCATAACTGGTAGATAAGCCTTCTGTGCAATATCGCCTAAGCCAATAATTCCAATTTTCATGGTGAATTCCTTTTTATTTCTTGCGGATAGTCTATTGCACATAGCACCACACACCAAACATTGACCTCGCCAATTCATTGGCATGCCATATTATATGTTTCACATATGAACCTAACCATTTGTAGATAAAAGACTTTTGTCTAACTTATAAGATCAAGTCTAATAATTCTGACAAATATTATTAGTCGACATGAAGTGTCTGATCTGAGTCAAGACAAGCTACCTCTAAAGGAGTAAATTTGCGGCGCAATGTAAACATTCTTAAAAAGATATTACTAATTATGTCAATAAAAAAACGCTATATCGCACTGGTAGCGGCCGCTGGTATGGGTATCGGCTGGCTGACCCTAGGCGGCACCGCCGCTGTAATGCACTACACATCAGATACCGAGTTCTGTGTATCTTGTCACTCAATGGACATCCCGTATAAGGAATATCAGGGCTCTGTTCACTTTAGTAATGCGAAGGGTATCCGTGCAGAATGTTCAGACTGCCACATCCCATCGGATCCGATGGATTACCTCATTACAAAAGTAAGAGCATCAAAAGACATCTACCACGAGTTCGTTACTGGCAAGATCGATACGCCAGAAAAATACGAAGCTCATCGTAAAGAGCTTGCTGAAACGGTTTGGCAACAGTTCCGCGAAAACGACTCTGCAACGTGTCGTTCATGCCACGACTTTGGCGCCATGGAACAGTTTGAACAATCAGCAGATGCTGCGAAGATGCACCAATACGCAAAAGACAACGATCAAACCTGTATCGATTGTCACAAAGGTGTGGCTCACTTCGCTCCAGAAGCCGAGCTAGACAGCAAAGCATTCGACACCTTAATGGCGTTCACTAAACAAACCGCAGCTGACGCTAAAGTTGTTTATCCAGCGACGGCCATCGATATGGGTGAACTGGGCACCATCAATCCAACAACGGAACTGAAAGTGGTAAGTGCCAATGGTGATGAACGCACTGTCGAACTAGACGCGTACCAAATGAAAGGTGCAGAACAAGTGCTGTACATGGATCTGGGTAAACGCTCAATCGTTGCAACTCTGACCGAGCAAGGTCAAAAAGCGCTGAATGCTGGTGAATTCGAAGCTGATGCTTATGGCAATGAATGGCGTCCAGTAACACTGACTGCGCAAATTAATCAGCCTGTACTGGATGATCTAGAGCCAGTTTGGACTTACGCACAAGAGCTGGACAACGTTTACTGTTCAACCTGTCACGCTAAGATCCCAGCCAATCACTTCACAGTGAATGCATGGGGCCCGGTTGCGAAAGCTATGGGTGAACGCACCGATATTGCCGATGAGAACCTAGAGATTCTTACCAAGTTCTTCCAGCACCACGCAAAAGATGTGGTTGGTCACTAAGAGAGAGAAATAATTATGACTCAATTAACACGTCGTGGATTCCTGAAAGGCTCAGGCATGGCTGCTGGCGCAATGGCATTTACCTCTTTCTCACCGATGTCTGTCGCAAGTTCAGACAAACGTGGCAAAGGCATTCTTACCGCAGGTCGTATGGGCCCACTGTTGTGTGAAGTGCAAGATGGAAAACTGGTTTCGACCACCAATGCATTGGCACAAACGGTTCCAAACAGCCTGCAGAGTACTGGCCCTGATCAGGTTCATACTCAAGCTCGCGTAAAATACCCAATGGTGCGCAAAGGCTTTTTGAACAACCCTGCCGCACCTGAAGGCGTGCGTGGCAGTGACGAGTTTGTTCGCGTAAGTTGGGATCAAGCATATCAACTGATCCACGAGCAACAGATGCGCATCCGTAAAGAAAACGGCCCAGCGTCTGTCTTTGCCGGATCTTACGGTTGGCGCTCGAGTGGTGTGCTCCATAAAGCTCAAACGCTGTTACAACGCTACATGAGTATGGCGGGCGGCTATTCTGGTCACCTTGGGGATTACTCGACTGGTGCGGCGCAGATCATCATGCCGCACGTGGTTGGCTCTATCGAAGTGTATGAGCAACAAACCACCTACCCTATGGTGCTGGAGCACAGTGATGTTGTTGTTCTTTGGGGTCTGAACCCAATTAACACGCTAAAAACTGCGTGGAGTTCGAGCGATACTAAGGGCTTAGAGTTCTTCCATGAGTTGAAGAAATCTGGCAAGACGGTTATTGCTATCGATCCGATTCGCTCAGAAACCATCGAGTTCTTTGGTGACAATGCACAGTGGATTGCACCGCACCCAATGACTGACGTTGCCATGATGATGGGTATCGCGCACACCTTAATCAAGCAAGGCAAACACGATGTTGAGTTCATCAACAAGTACACCATTGGCTACGAAAAGTTTGAAACTTACCTACTGGGTAAAGAAGATGGCGTAGAAAAAACCGCACAATGGGCCTCTGACATTTGTGGCGTTCCAACAAAACAAATTGAGCTGCTGGCTGACATTTTCAGTAAAAACCGCACTATGCTGATGGCAGGTTGGGGTATGCAGCGTCAGCAATATGGTGAGCAACGTCACTGGATGCTAGTGGTGCTCGCTGCCATGTTGGGTCAAATTGGCCTACCGGGCGGTGGTTTTGGTTTCTCATACCACTACTCTAACGGTGGTAACCCTGCACGTGATGCGGGTGTGCTGCCTGCAATTTCAGCTTCAATTGGCGGTGGTTCATCTGCAGGTAACGACTGGGCTGTGTCTGGCGCAGTACAAAGCTTCCCAGTTGCACGTATCGTTGAAGCACTGGAGAACCCGGGTAAGTCATACCACCATAACGGCCATGATCTGACCTTCCCAGACATTAAAATGATCTGGTGGGCTGGTGGCGGTAACTTTACCCACCACCAAGACACTAACCGCTTGATCAAAGCGTGGCAAAAACCAGAATTGGTTGTCATTTCAGAACCGTACTGGACAGCCGCTGCAAAACACGCGGATATCGTGTTGCCAATCACCACCTCGTTTGAGCGTAACGATTTGACCATGACTGGCGACTACAGTAATCAGCACTTAGTGCCGATGAAACAAGTGGTCGAGCCGCAAGGTGAAGCTCGCAGCGACTTTGATGTTTTCGCTGACATGGCGGGCTTGCTTGGCGAAGGTGGCCGTGAGGTGTACACCGAAAGCAAAACAGAGATGGAGTGGCTTTACAGCTTCTACAAAGCGGCGCAAAAGAGTGGCCGCTCTGCACGCGTTGCAATGCCAAACTTCAGCAAGTTCTGGGAAGACAATCAGCTTATCGAAATGAAGTGGAACGAGAAAAATGCCCAGTTTGTGCGTTACGCTGACTTCCGTGAAAATCCAGTGATGAACCCACTAGGCACACCAAGTGGCAAAATTGAAATCTTCTCGAAAACCATCGAAGGTTACGAACTGGAGGATTGCCCTGCGCACCCAACGTGGATGGCACCAACGGAATACACCGGAAGTGCAAAACAAGGCGAACTGCAATTGATGACAGCTCATGCGGCTCATCGCCTGCATAGCCAGTTCAACTACGCTAAATTACGCGAGCAATATGCTGTGGCGAATCGTGAGCCTATCTGGATTCATCCAGAAGACGCCAAAGCACGTGGCATTAAAAGTGGTGATTTGGTTCGTGCATTCAACCAACGTGGTCAAGTACTGGTTGGCGCTGAAGTCACAGACCGCATCAAACAAGGTTCTGTTTGTATCCACGAAGGTGGCTGGCCGGATCTAGACAAAGCGACTGGCCTGTGTAAAAACGGCGGTGCTAACGTCTTAACTCTGGACATTCCAACCTCACGCCTTGCCAATGGCTGTGCGGCAAACTCAGCGCTGGTACGCATTGAAAAGTACCAAGGCCCTGAGCTAGAGCTAACGGCATTTGTTCCACCTAAGAACGGTTAACCCCGTTTAATATCACGATACAAAGCGGTGCTAAGGCACCGCTTTTTTGTTTTTAAGCCCACAATAAAAAGCCAACCAGCGCAAACTGATTGGCAAACGACCTAAGGAGACGTAGGGTCAAATACAGTATAGATTAAAGGGGAAGCACCAGACTTCAGGTCTGAAATCAAGACGCCTTCCACTACCCCGCATTCTTGCCGATAACGGATACGGTGAGTACCGCAAAAGTCGAATACTTAGATTTGTAGTCCATATAATACTGAGCCAACTTAGACGGTTACATGTTAATGCCACTGCCGTTCAATAATCTCTTACCATTAGAGAGTAAAACCAGCCACAAGTGACTGGTTTTATTACGCGGAACGTAATTTGGAGCTTATGGTTGTTGCTTCGTTGGTGCGAGGGCAATTTCACGAATGCAGACGTTTTGTGGCTGTTGGTAAGCAAACACAACCGCACGTGCAACATCATCGGCAGCTAAAACGCCACCCATGTCTGTTTTCCACGAATCGTAACCATCTTTGATCGCTTGTGATGTGGTGTGAGACAGCAATTCAGTTTCAACGGCGCCCGGTGCAATCGTGGTGACGCGTACATTGGATGCCGCCACTTCTTCACGAACATTCTCTGAAATCGCATGAACAGCGAACTTAGTGCCACAGTAAGCCGCATGGTCAGGGAAGGTTTTCTTACCTGCAATCGAGCTGATATTGATGATGGTGCCAGAATTACGAGCTTTCATTGGTGCCAGTACCGACTGCATGCCATTTAGCAGGCCAAGTACGTTAACATCAAACATCGACTTCCACTCTGCCGCATCTTGAGTATCAATTTGACCCAGTAACATTACACCCGCATTGTTTACTAGCGCATCAGCTGGACCAAATTTCTCTTCTGCTTTGGCAATGGCGGCTTCAAAAGTCGCTTTGTCTGTCACATCAACTTTTTCGCACATTGTGTTTGGCAGGTTCAATGCTTCCAAACGTTCAACACGGCGCGCTAAAAGAAGTAGAGGGTGCCCTTCATCGCTCAGACGACGAGCAATCGCTTCACCAATACCCGAACTTGCACCAGTAATCACAATCAGTTTTTTCATCTTTTCATTCCTCAAGATTCAGTTAGAGCAGCCATTGCTGCGATGGAGAAGATATTACTCCCATCCATTTTGTTGATATATATCACTTGAGTTGAAACACTGTTGTCATGGTGCAACAATAAAGAAAGTTATCCTCGGGGCCATCGCTATGCTTAATCAAGTCAATTTGTCTGACATCCGCTCATTTGTTTTTATCGCACAACTGGGCAACTTCACTAAGGCAGCAGAAGCACTCAGTGTTTCTCGATCACACGTTTCACGCCAGATAAGCAGTTTAGAAGCACAAATGGGGGTCACATTGCTGATCCGAACCACAAGGACATTGAAGCTGACAGAAGCTGGCAAAGCGTTTTACCAGCAGTGCGAGCAAGCGCTTCATAGTATTGATCAAGCATTGTTGGCAGCGGTTGATGATGTCGAAGCGATCCGCGGAGAAATTCGTATTAACTGTGTCGGTGGGTATTTAGGTGAAGAGCTCATCGCGCAAATTGCAACAGACTTTATGGAGCTGCATCCTGATGTCTCGATTTTCCTCGACTTTAGCAGCCACCGCATCGATCTGATCGAAGACGATTTCGATATTGCCTTTCGCATGGGCAAGTTAGAGGATGCAGGGTTTGTTGCTCGTAAGATCATGGATGTCCAAATCAGTACACTGGCCAGCCCAACCTACCTTAAACAACAAGGTCGCCCCACCCATCCTAGAGATTTAACTCAGCACCACTGTCTTACTGGCTCTGTCACCCGATGGAGTTTTGTCAGCAATGACAATGGAGAGAAAGTCGATGTACCTATCAAAGGTCGCTTACAGTGTAAAAATGGACGTGTTCTGGTCAAAGGAGCATTAACCAATAACGGCATCATCCGCGTCCCTACCATTTATTGCACCGAAGAAATGGCTCAAGGACAACTTGAAGAAGTCTTTACGCAGTGGCATATCCCTCATGTCGAGTTTTCTGCCATTTACCATAAAGACCGCTACCAACCAAAACGACTCAGAGCATTTATTGATTTTGCCAAAGCTCAGTTCGATAAACTAAAATCACATTGATTGAAACACAGCTCTCAATGGAACAACCCAGATAACTAACGCTTCTGCCTTTGGAAGCGTTAGTTGTCATCCAAACTATAGAATCATCAATGCTGAACATAGTCTCTGACCAAAGTTTAACAACAGAATTGAATATACCCTTATATTTGCCGACAAGAGTGATGCTGGTTACTTTTTCAACACAAAGCTTCATCAAAATTGCGTGATGTTCATTCAGCAAAAACTGGTTTGTTTGAGCTACCATCGAGGCTTGGAATAAAAGACGTGCAACAGTACTCAACCTTTACAACACCAAACCGCCTCAAGCGACTATGCGAGCCACCTCAAACAAGCGCTATTAATACATTGATGATACGGCGATATCGGCCATCACGTTCGAGCACGTATCGTCACTTCAATCTTGGCTCCTTGCTAAGTTCGGGCAAATCTAGACAAGCAACCATATTTGCTAAGCGCCAATTATGGTAATCGATACTGGCAAAGTTCTAACCGCAAAGATAGAGCCAAGCGCTATTATCCAAACACCGTCCACAGTGAGACAACCCTCCGCAACAAAAGAGAAATACCCATTATTTACAACAAGTTAAAGTAAAATTCTTAACTCGTCAGTTAAATCAAGAACGGTAATAACACCTCTACTCTCAACTGGCTGACACATCACAAAACAGCTCTGGTTCAAGACCTAACTAGCCACTACCTGCCAAGCGAACTGCATTCATTAATGCAGTCACTTTCCCCATTCAAACTTGTATTCCTTTTCCAATAATCTTGGAAAATAGCCCAATGACGACTTGAAAAGTCATCCATATTGAACCTCTCTCTTGCTGACAAGAGGCAAGATCTATTGAATTGAGATTAAGCTAACTTAAAAAGGTTTATCGCAGGAAAATGCCACAAACCAGATAGCTAAAGCGCCTGATGACGACTTCACTGGATAGCGACTTCTGGTTGAATTTAATAACATCAAAAACTCACAAATTATCACTATCCAAGCCAATATAACTCAACACTAAACCATGATCTTTTTGATTAAGAAAACCAACATATAGCATGAGTCATCGTTTATTTTTCAAATTTTGAATGTATCCACATCCCCTGATTTTAGGCATTGAAGCGCCTGATTTGCCTCAGTAGTATCAAGTAAAAGATGTTCAAAACGGCAACCCCCTGAGGAGATGCGAGTGAAAATAACTGAACAGTTTGAAGCCCAATTTATCGAATTCATTCAAGCCGAGATGGCTCAAGATTTAGCCCATGACATCAACCATGTATTGAGAGTGGTTAAAGCCGCTAAAATGCTCTGCGAAAAAGAAGGCGCAATTGAGGAAGTCGTGGTGCCAGCCGCTTATCTTCATGACTGCTTTTCCTATGAAAAAGATCATCCAGAAAGAAACCAAAGTTCAACCATCGCCGCAAATAAAGCCATTCAGTTTTTGCAAAAAATCAACTACCCAGAAGAGTACCTCGATGGTATTCGTCATGCGATTGTTGCCCACAGCTACAGCGCACGGGTCCCGACACGCACCTTGGAAGCTAAAATCGTACAAGACGCTGATCGGCTTGATGCTTTAGGCGCCATAGGTATTGCACGCTGTGTTCAAGTAGGTGCAACCCTAAACCGCGCTCTGTACAACACGGAAGATACCTTCTGCGCCGAGCGTGAGCCCGATGACAGCACATTTATTCTCGACCATATGTACACCAAGCTACTTAAACTTGCGTTAGCCATGAATACGAAATCGGCGCGCGAAGAAGCAGACCATCGCACTGATTTTATGTATCACTACTTGCGTCAGCTAAAATCCGAAGTCAGTGATACGTAAAACCAAAACAGAGACGCTTTTCCGTCAAAATCAAGCGGAAAAGGGCTCAAGCATTGACTAGGGTCTGTGGATCTTTCGAGATGATTTTTGCATCCATTTGTGGGCTCTTTATACAAGTCAGAGCTTAAATTCGAACGAAATTTAACCGTGAAAGATCAACAGACCCTAATTTACAATGTAAAAAAGGGGCCGGACAGGCCCCAAACAGAAGAGTGATACAAGTACCCTAACTACAATTGATATTTTTCTATAATCTGGTTTTTGTAAATTTCAGCTTGTGTACCGTAGATAAGCTGAATACCCGTACCAGAGCGAATCACGCCTTTGGCACCCAGTGACTTCCAAACGTCATCTGCTGCTGGTTTTGCCTCATCAACTACGGTAATTCTTAGGCGAGTAATGCAGGCATCAATCGAAGCGATGTTCTCTTTACCACCTAAGTTCTGCACAATCTCATCGATTAATGGATTTTCTTTTCCGTCGTAATCCTTACGTGTGTACAGTTTGCTTTCAGCGTCATTACGACCCGGTGTTGAGTAGTTAAACTTGCGGATCATAAAGCTGAATACGAAGTAGTACACCACTGCATAAACAGGACCTAGAATCAGAATCCATTGATACGACGTTTTCGCAGTTCCTTGCAGTAAACCGAAGAATGTAAAGTCGATAATACCGCGTGAGAACGTGATCCCAACTGCCACATCCAACATATGCATCAGCATATAGGCAACGCCTTCAAGGACTGCATGAATCGCGTACAAGACAGGAGCAACAAATAGGAAGGTAAACTCTAGCGGTTCCGTGATCCCAGTTAAGAAAGAGGTCAATGCTGCCGAGAATAAAATCCCTTTCACTTTCGCCTTGTTCTTGTCATCCGCACAACGATACATCGCCAATGCTGCCGCTGGTAAACCAAACATCATAGGTAAGAAGCCACCCGTCATGGTACGCGTTGCTTCAGAACTAAAGTGTGTTGTGGTTGGATCCGCCAGTTGAGCAAAGAAGATTTTTTGTCCACCAGACACCATTTGACCTGCCACTTCCTGAACACCACCCAACTCGGTGTACCAGAATAGCGGATAAATCGCATGGTGCAGACCGAAAACGTTCAGCAAGCGCATCAAAGAGCCGTAGAAAAACGTACCGATGTAGCCCATTGCAGAGAAAGCTTCACCTGCAAATACAATCGATTTGAATACCGGTGGCCAGAAGAATGGAAATGCAAACGCCAGTGGGATGAAGAATAGCATCGTCATTACAGGAACTAGGCGGTTACCACTAAAGAATGCTAAGTAGTCAGGAAGCTGAACATTGGAATAACGGTTGGTCACAAATGCAGACAACAAACCACAAGCGATACCACCAAATACCCCAGTTTGCAGGGTAAAGATACCCAATTCTTTGGTGTATAAGGAAGCTAAACCAACCGCTTCATCGGCTTGCGCGCCCGCAGCAATCAACGCCTCTACTGTTGTTGTATCTGGCGTAAGTCCTTGAAAGCCCAACACTGCGCCAATCACGGTATGAAACAGCAAAAAGCCCAGTACTGCCGAAAGTGCTGCGGTTTCTTTATTTTGGTTTGCCATACCAATCGCCACCCCGACGGCAAACAGCAACGGCAAGTTCAAGAAAACAAACAGACCCGCTTTAAAACAGAGAATTAAAAATTGATTAGCGAGAGTCCCCGGAGCAAGGAAGGTGAGATTGTACGTCTCAATTAATGGTCCACTGGTAAAAGCTCCGCCTACACCGAGCAAAATACCAGCCATTGGAAGGACGGCGATTGGCAACATAAACGCACGCCCAATTTTTTGTAACACAGAAAAGATACCGTTCATGTATCCCCCTATAACCTTATGTTTTTTATAGTGTTAATTTGCATTCACAGATGAATACGTCCCTTTGTTGATTTAATTATCACCACAAATAAAAATTTCCTTCAAACCAAATGGAGAAAATCTGTGATCAATGACTAAAAAATTATTTTCAAAATAGATGAAGTTAATTTTTATATGTATAACTAGCCTCAGAGATAAAAACATCTAATAACGTGTATAGCGTATAGAGGCGAAACATGAAAAAGTGGGATCTTTCTGAGCTCAAAAAACAGTTGGCAAATAACATCGTCGTTTCCATACAACCTGTGGTAGGAAGCCCGCTTGATGATGACAACATCATCGTCGCTATGGCAAAAGCGGCAGAAAATGCAGGAGCACCTGCTCTACGTATAGAAGGTATAGAACGCGTAACCAAAGTGTGCCAAGCAGTACGTATTCCCGTTATCGGTATTGTAAAACGCGACCTAGAAGACAGCCCCGTCAGGATCACTCCTTATGTCAAAGATGTCCAAGCACTTGAAGAGGCAGGTGCTACCATCATTGCCTTCGACGCAACAGACAGAGTTCGGCCAGAAGAACGCAATGCTATCGCTCACGTAATCAAAAACTCTCGATGCATTGGCATGGCAGACTGCGCCACCTTAGAAGATGGTATTTGGGCTAACCACCATGGTATTGAGTTGATTGGAACAACACTGTCCGGTTATACCAGTGCCGAGACTCCAATTGAACCCGACTTCTCATTGCTCAAAGCCTTTGTCAATCTTGGTTTCAACACCATGGCAGAGGGACGATTTAATACACCACAGCTGTGCAAAGAAGCCATCGACTGTGGTGCTCTGTGTGTGACTGTCGGTTCCGCACTGACTCGTTTAGAAGTTGCCACTCGCTGGTTTATCGACGCCACAACAAAAAACTAATTAGTTTCGCACCTTCGTGCGCTGCCAGAGAGACAAAACGCCCCCTATGTTTTGTCTCTCTTTTTTTGTTTGTCATCTGTGGTCTAGAATTTAATAGAAAAATTCCAGCTCCTATTATTAATAAATTTGGTTTCAAAATAACTATTAATAACAGGCTGATATAATGTCTAAATTATAATCAAAGAATAAAATAAATAATTAAAGTAAAAAAATCAAATTTCTAGATCATGAACCTAAAAACAATTGCATATAAATTTAAATTTTAGGTTCTAGTATTAATAAATTTAATTACAGTATTTCGTTGTAGGAAAAAATTATTATCTTAACTAATGCCTAAATTTAATTAGGTAAACAAAAGGATAATAAAATGAAAGATAAACAAAAAACTCTGTTTCCACTCGCAATGTTATTAATTTCCTCTAATGTCTTAGCTCGTGGTATTCCGGAATTACCACCAATTCCTATTCCTGCATCAGGAGAGGTGGTCTATACAGTAAAAAACCTTAGTAATGCTCCGGTTGAACTTACAAGCTTTACATCAGAGACAACAAATAGAATACCGACTACTCCAGTATTAACAGATCATCAGTCCGTCTTTACTGCATCTGGTTCCCCGTGGATGGCAAGCGTTATTACGTTGAATATAGAATCAAACAAGTATTCAGTCTCTACGATGAAAGGATACAAAGATTTTTCTGAGCTTACTTATATTAATACAGCTCCCAATAGTATTGATTTTGATTTTGATGCAATACATGAACATGCGGTATATTCAAATACTATTCCATATAAGACAGACCATGAAATATCAAATAAATATGTCCATGTCGAATCTTATATAGCAGGTAGTGGATATAACGTTAATATTTGTGTTGCAAATATTGATGAGAAAGAAAAATGTCTCAACCAAAATTAATACTTAGTACTATGTAATACTGACAAATATTTAAAGGCCTGCCTTCTCACGAATGCAAGGCCTTTTCTTGAGAACTAACCATCGACTCACCTGGATCAAGCCAAATAAGCTATTTCATCACTAACTCATTTCATCCCCTATGTTTTGTCTCTCTTTTTTTGTGTCTATTCCCAACTTCCCTTATATCCTGAGCGATTTGACAGAGCTTACCGTGATTCGCACCGATTAATTTCACCACCTTCTCACTAGCATATACCTACGGCACTTCCACAAGACAGGCTCGTTCAACATGCCTCTCGAAGTGCCCTTAGCGCGACCCTATTTTGAGACAGATAACCGGAGTTTTATCATGCAAATCCACCTTTCCTCATCCGTCGGTCATGGGGGTGAAAACCTTACTGACGACGTACTCGTCATTCAAAAAACATTAAACCAGCTCGGCGACAAGATCAGCTTGTCGTCACCACTGACTGAAGACGGCCAAATTGGTGACGACAATGAGCAATCACCGACTTGTCAGGCCATTGGCTTGTTCCAACGTCATTTGCTCGGCTTTATACACCCCGACTGTCGTATTGATAAAGGTGGTAAAAGTCATCAGGCCCTTGACTCAGCATTATCAGCAGATGCTTCGCCTGTATTCAGCCTGTTTTTACCTAAACCCGAACCGCTCAAAGGGTTAAGTGAACAAGATTTTGAACAAGCTGCTGAAGCGTTAAGTTGTGATGTTGCCGCTGTAAAAGCTGTCTCTGAAGTGGAATCTGCGGGTAGTGGTTTCTTTAATAATGGCGCCCCTGCAATCTTATTTGAAGCTCATCAGTTCTCTAAATACAGCCAGCATCGCTTTGACGAATCACATCCCGATATCTCCTCGCGTAAGTGGGATCGCTCACTGTATGTAGGCGGAGAAAAAGAATATGAGCGCCTACAAAAAGCGATGCAGCTTGATCGCACGGCCGCACTCAAATCCGCCTCTTACGGGCGCTACCAGATAATGGGATTTAACCACCAAGCCTCTGGATATGATGACGTCGAAAGTTATGTTCGCGACATGTTTTTGGCAGAACGACATCATTTAATGGCCTTTGTTAACTTCATCAAATCAAACAGCAAACTTACGCAAGCCATCCAAACTCTCGACTGGCCTTCGTTTGCTCGTTATTACAATGGCCCAGCCTATGCCGAAAACCACTACGACGAAAAACTGCAATCTGCGTATGACAAGCACTGCGCATAGTTTAATCAAATAAGGATTTCATCATGTCATATACCCAACGTCAGGTACACCAACAGCTGCTGGCTCATATGGAATTAATCGCCAGTGAAACACCGCCTAATACACAGGAGCTAGACCAAATATGGCGTAGCCTGAACCTACTGCAAATACGCGATCAAATCGATATTCAGTATGTCTGTTTTCGGGGCCAATCGAACCAACTCGATGAGAATATTACCCTATTCAACCGTGGTGGATTGAGCATCGATATTTCGAACTGGCGCATTCAAGCCGGCTCGCCTGATCAAGTGTACATTTTCCCTGAAGGCAGTACGCTTGAACCTTATCAATCGATTGTCGTCGATACCGCAGGAAGCAACGAACACAGTTTCAATTCCAACCACCCTATCTGGAACAATCGTGGCGATCTCGCGACCTTGTTCGATCATCATGGGCAAAAGGTCAGTGCTTGGGCCTATGGCAGTGGTGCCTATCACGACATTGTCATCAGCCATATTCATTTTGATGGTGAGCAAAAACATACCGAAGGCGATGAATATATCGAGATCTCAAACACCTCTGCCAACTTCATTGATCTAAGCCAATGGCGCGTTGAAGCGACTAAAAATGAGACCTCTTTCACCTTCCCTGAATTGAGTATTCTCAAGCCAGAAAGCTCACTGAGGATCTACACCAATAAAGCAGATTTGTCTGATGGTGAATACAGTTTTAATAGCCCTAGCGCTATCTGGAACAACCAAGGAGGCGGAGCCAAACTACTCGATTATCAAACCCGAGAAGTCAGCGTCTATCACTACTAGGGTCTTTTGACCTAATCAAATCTGATTTCTGGACATCCCCATGGTAGAGCATACACCGCAAAAATTAGTACCAAACCTAAGTGAGAAAGGTATCGCAACCTTGATCGAAGAGGGGTATTTAATGCTTCATTACGTCGCTCGCCATGGGGAGTTAACCATTGAACCTCAGATCGCGTCAGGTATTCAGCAAGCGAAAAGTAAACTTGGCACTCGCCAATGGACTGCTGAAGAGGAAACTCAACTCTTACAAAGTTACGACAAGCTTGCGAAACAGATCTACCCAGTCACATTGGAAAGCATTCAAGCTGTTGATATGAAATACCATCGTGGCAATAAGGTGGCTTCAGGTGCTTCGAAAGTCATAGTTTGGTACCGACGCTATACTGTCGTGACACTTCTTTGTTTACTGTGTGTACAAATGTATTACCTGTTCGGTTTTGCTCTCACTCAATCTTTGGCGCAATACACTCAAACCGACATTGAGGCTTCATTGCAGCAGAACGCCAACCAACAAGCAAATTATGAGTTGCTTAAACGCTGGAATCAGATTTGGTTGATCGGACAAACGTTGTCGCTCGATGGTACAGACCTTGATGAACCAAACGTTATTTACTCTGCCAATATAATTGCGGCCCACTCCGTTTTACAGATGCTGCAAAGTTATATTCTGCCTTTACTCTATGGCTTATTGGGGGCATTTATTTTTGTACTTCGCTCACTTTTGCTTCAAGTCCGGAGCTTAACCTACACAGCAAGCCGAGAAATAGGGTACCGACTCAGGCTTACTTTAGGTTGCTTAGCAGGCATGATCATTGGCTGGGTATTGAAACCGGAAATGGGTGAAATGACTCTCTCCCCAATGGCGCTAGCCTTTTTAGCAGGCTACAGCATCGAAGTACTATTCACGTTACTGGACCGGTTGATTGATCAGGTGCGTCAGCAGTCGCACTCTACCACTTCAACAAGTCGCGTACCTGATTAAGGTCTGCTGATCTTCCGCGGTTAAATTTTGTTCGAATCATATGCCTTTTAATCGCGACGCAAGATGTGACGCCTAGTCATTCTAAGCAAATAGCCCCATATTTCCGCCCGTTAGTCAGAGCCAACCCCTCAATGAATTCGTCATCATAAACAGGCCCGCTCAACTTAACTTAGGAGTCAACATGAACAACATCCGGGTCATCTGGTTACTCTGTTGCACCTTATTGATTAACGGCTGTTCGCTTCAGTTAGTCGCCCATTACGACAAAGGAACAATGGAAACCATTACACAAATCGACCAGCGCATTGAGCTCATTTTTCAGGAAATGTTGATGGTGGAAAAAGCCAATCGGCAATTTGAGCGCTATGCCCTTCGCTATCTCAGGGTTCAAGTGTCACTTAACAGTTTTAAGCGACGACAACACTTTCGACCACACAATGACGAAACAGCTAAGCAAGCCACCATTCTGCTCAATTTTTGGCAACAAGATATGAGCAGACATCAGCAGGATAACACCATGTCCGATTTCATCATCAAGCGACGAATCAAACAATATAGACGGCTTATTGATGCGTTAATTGCAGGTGAAATGGCTAAACCAACCAATCAGGAGATGTTATGAACCAAAACATAGAAACCGTCCTTAACCAAATCACCGAACAAATAGAGGACAGTCCGACAAAAAACTTATTAGCAGGCGCACTAAAAACCACGGTTGAGCAGCAAATCAGCCTCGAAGAATTAATGCTTGCAAAACAAAATGGAGAACTCAATGACACAGAGTTCGAAACAGAAATGGAGCGCGAAAAACAGCTTGTGGAAGCAGAAATGCTTACCTGGCAAATTGCAGCGAAAGCGGACGTGCAAAAAGTGGTCAATAAAGCCTTTGCACTGATGAAAAGTTCATTAATTTAAAACGATAAAGGTGAGCGTTAGCGCCACCTTAATTCTGAGGAGGGGTAGATGAAAGTAACACGACGTATTATCTGGGTCCCTTATGGTTATCGAATTAAGCCGCGATACCGTAAGCCCTCGCAACAGAAAAAAACGGTTAATTTATCGAAAAAACAATGTGACACAACCATGAACACTCCGAAAGACAACACCACTCTTTCTCCAGCATCGGAGCAACATGAAGTGGCATCAATACCCACTCAATCATCAGCACCCGTCAGCCATTTCGCTGCTGATTTTAACCCATATCAAAACTACATCGCCGATATGGCTCGATGCATGAATGCTCTGCCAAAAGAATCTTTTATCTCTCAGCCTGATAAGGCAAATCAAACCACGTTACCAACAGAAAAAAACGCCCAGAAAAGAGCAATCTCGCACAAGCTAAGCGAAGCGCTACCTCATCACCAAACAGAGAAGAATTACACGACACCATTGCCCGACTCAATATCACCACAAACATCAAAGGCGGAAACTCTCACGGTAGACCATGCACTGTTCAACAAAATCAAAAGGCAAAGTGTGTACTCACTTTACTATCAAAATAGCGGGCAGATAAACCCCGATACTGACTATCATTACACATGGCAATTTATCCCCCTGAAAACGGTATCGAACGAGGCCGAAGACACGCAAATATCATCGATTCACCCGCCTCCCAAAAAAATGAAAGCAGTCACGAATAACACACCAAAACAGCTCTCCCCTAACTTGCGTCGGCTCACTGGTGTTCGCCCTTGTCTACGCGCCAAATCATCATAAATTCCCCTTATATACTGGAGCATTTCGCCAAGTAACATCATGGTTAACGCTTTACTCTGCTGGGTGACTACTCAACAGGAGATAATCATGAGACAACTACTTTTTCGTTTATGTGAGGCTGCCGATGGCCGCATGTTTGCTTTTCTAACCGATCAACCCGACGTGGAAGACTTTTTTGATAGCGGCTACAAAATTGCCTACAAACATCGAGATGGAGATACAGGAAAAGAATTACTGGCTCGTTGGCGACAAGCCTATACCGTCAAATCACAGCAATACCCACAACTGCCAGAATCAGATGAGCTGCCTGACGGGGTTCAAAATGCCTTCAATACTATGGTCTCAAGCTTAATTCCTGGTGTGGATGTCTTTTTCTGTGACTACAACCTAGCCATCGAATCGGATTTACCAATTTGTAACCACATTATGGATAAGTACCGCTCGACTGACTTTGTCTTGTTCTCTTGTGAAGAGCTGATTGGCAATGATCCGAATACTCAGCCCTACATGGTGTCTTACGCAGCACCACGCTACCCTGACTCAGGTAATGTTGGTTGTCAGCACCGAATCTACAGCAAAACGGATGGGTTTGCCTTTACACAAGCGGTGAATGCCATCGTAAACCAACGAGAACGCGATGCCTTGAATGGCGGTCACATTCGCACCGAAGTCGATACTTATATCAATGAGCCACCGGTTAAAGAAGCCATTGCCCAACAAGTGATCAATCGCTTTATTGAAGCGCTGCCCCAATTTAATAGCAGCATTAAAGCGCTAGGCGCACCTTCCGAATAACGCTGGTAGGAGATTCGATATGCGAGCAGACCAAATGTACTATGCGGCCTTCAGTGCCGCATTAATGGCCGGGGCAGAACCTGACGTGGCACAAAGGCTCGCATATCAGCTAGCCCAGATCACACATGCACCACCAGATTCTTTGCCCATCCGTACGACGAAACCAGAGCAGGCTATCGCTAACACTGAGACTGAAACTCAAAAGGTTACACCTTCAAATGTCAGTCGTTGTCCGATTAATCCTTTGAGCCATGTCGACTGGCTCAACGGAGGCATGCTTAACACGCGTGGACGACGCTTGGGATATTTTTCCGCACGATCGCCTCAAGCGGCGTCCCACTCAGCACAGCTGAAGACTATCAGGCACCGAGTCCAGAAAGCTAACTCACGACTGGAGGTTGAGGAAGACAAACTCAATCATGCAATTTTACTCGCACTGACCAATACGGACGGAACGGCCCTCAGCAAGTTTGCCCTAGCCCTATTTAGTTACATCCAGCACAAGGCATTACTGTCCACCCAAGAGATTCACTCACTCTACTGGCTAATGATGCATGCCATTCGTTGCTACTTGTTTGGTACCACCTTCCAATGGCAAAAAAGCTTTGCCACCAGCACACGAGAACGGCAACAAAAAAAACCAATGTTTGTCACGGTAGAATCACTTTGCGATCTCATGCGAACAGATGCCACCGAGCCTGAACTGTACAAAAGCTTGTCGGAACATTTGAGCTACTTTCCACCAGTACAACAGTTGCAATGCTTGGCATTGGGTGTGGCATTTCGTGCTGAGTTAATGGATGAATATGATCTTGCAAACTCCGCTCACCATACGGCTTTGCGTTTTCCAGATCTCGAGCAAGCACGAAGCTGGCTACGTACCTAATTGTCTTTTGCGCCAGCCTCTTTCTTTGATGCTGGCTTATTTCTCTACGTTACTGCCTCACCTCCCCCATAAGGAAATGAAGATGCTCCAACAATCGTTATTGACCCACTTAGCCAAACACCATCATTTTGCCGCGGCTAACCAAGTTATCGCCATGTCACAAGCCAAACCGTTTGTTCGCTCATGGCTCACTTTAGAACTTAGCCTACCTTTGGCCAGCACCTCAGACTCAGAGCACATCCAATTTGCCTTGCCTTACCAACAAGATGAAACTTATTTGAAATACGTCCCAAAAAGTGACCTTGTTGAAGTTTGCGATAAACGTTATGCCTCTAAAGCGGATCTGTGCCTAACCACCTCTGGCCACAAAATTTGGTTTGAGTTTCATGTTCTGCATCAAGATGATTTAGAAAACAAAAAAGAGCGTAACAAGCTCTATGAAGACGCCCAACGTGTAGCCGCGCTACGCAAAGCGTTACCTGATGATGACGTAGTATTGTTGATCGGACTTTGGGGGAGCTTTAGTTCTGAAGACATCAAACTTTTTTCGCCTCTGGACAATAACCAACAGTGCGCGTATGTATTAGATACACACTTAACCGGCAGTACACAAATCGCCCGTTTAAGCCAAATGCAAAAGCAAGGAAAAGAACGCTTCTTACTTGCTGCATTTTAAGCCATGTTGTACACACGTCCTTATGGATTTGGCATCCAATGCCTGATGCCAAATCCACCTCTGTTGCTAGGGTCTGTTGATCTTTTGCGGTTAAAATTTGTTCGAATTCTATGCCTTTTAATCGCGACACAAGGTGTGACGCCTAATCATATTCTGCTGCAAGTGGCTGTAATAAGCACTGCACTTCATGGGCAAGCGCTTTTTGTTCGTTTAACACCGCTTGGCAATGCGCCAACGTTGTCAGCGGGTTGGCAATCACAACTCGAAGAGCTACGACTGTTCCTCCCCCCTTATATTTAAACAGGGTTCGCGAGACAAAACTGTTCCCTTGTGACTTCTGTACGCTTTGCAGTCGAACATTACACACATCGATAAAATCATTATCAGCTTTAGACAACTGTTTCTTTGTTCTCATTGATTGCGGAAGGTAGCGATATAAAAAGATGTTGGATTGGGGTGAGGTCAGCAGTTCAAATTCCGCTAAATCATCAACCTCAGCGGCCATCTGTTTTGTTGTGTCAATATTGCCATCAAGGACTTCAGCATACCCTTCTCGGCCTAGCAGCTTTAACCCAGCTTGCAGGTAAAACACATTGGCAGGACGTGATCCTTCAACCGAAAAACGACCTAAATCAAATGAGTTACGGCGAATAATATAATTCGCTTCATTGGCAATTGCAGCGGAACTTTGCGGCTCTTTGAGCATGAGTACCCCCATCCCCATCGGTAGGTAGAGCTGCTTGTGCCCATCAATGGTCACTGAATCAGCCTGTTCGATACCTTTGAGTAAATGACGATATTTTTTCGACAACACCAACGCCCCACCCCATGCTCCATCTACATGAAAATAATGACCAAATTGTTGTGCTAAAGCTGCGATTTGATCCAGCGGATCAAACGAGCCACATTCTGTCGTCCCCGCGATCCCAACAATCGCTACCACGTGATCACGGTCTTTCTGACACTGCAACAGAGCTTTGCGTAACGCGACGATATCCATACGCTGATGATCATCAACAGGAATGGTGAGCAGATTGTTTTTCCCTAGGCCTAGTATGCCTAAACTCTTTTTGATGGAGTAATGGCCAAGCTCTGAAACAATCACCACTGCCCGTTGATAGCCCGCTCGTTGCATCAAGCCAGAAACCCCTAGCGCTTCAACATCACCATATTTCGCCAATGAACGAGCACGAGCAAGCTGAAGCGCCATCATATTAGCCAGTGTGCCACCTGAGGTTATCGCCCCCAAAGGGTGGTGGTTGGAGCTGAGCCATTGTTGATACTCGGCGGCCTGACGATCGTATATCGCCTTGTGCAACATCGCTAATGCTTGCTTTTCGTAAAAGGTCGTGGCATTAGCCGTCTCCAATTTGACCATGTTCTGATTCAAGGTACTTTTTAGCTTAGCTAGCGGACGCATGAAATTAGGTAACAATGCCGTCATATGACCAATAAAATAAGGGGACCCGGTGTTAATGGAGTATGGCAACACGGCTTGTGTAATTTCCGCCAAAAACGCCTGTTCAGAACAACCATTCATTGGGATGTCTACAAACTGAAATTGATGTTGGAGCCCTTTTACATCCATTTGCTGACTGATATGGCTCTGGCATAAAAACGCCTGTGAGAGTCGTTCAATTTTTTCACTCCATTGCGCGTTATCACTGAATGTAAAATAGTGTTGGACGCACGACGAAACGCCATCTGAGTTCGTATTTTTCATATAAATTCCTTCGAAGTTGGGAATATTCTTTATTAACGTCTTGAGGACAGTGGAAATGTTCGGTTTTGCATTCGGGGTGATGAAAGCCTATAGCCGCGGATCAGCATCATGGTGAGCGTGCATCCAACAAGAGTGACGATCACCCCCAAAAACACCTCAGTCGGGTCTAGCCGGTTACCTTGCCAGATCATAAAAAATGAAAAGAACGAGCCCCAGAGTAGCGAGCACTCTGGAGCGAGGTTTCCTGTCATGCTCTCAAGATGTTGTTGGCGCAAGATATTGGCAATAATGCCGCCGCCACAACTGGTAATACAGCCCAATAGTGGCCCCCAAATCCAAAGAGGCAACAGCTTGGCTTCAACCGCCACGCCGACCCCAACAATGGTGTATGTCCCCAATCCAATGGCTTCAATAAGCTCTCGGATCAAATCGGCTTTGTGATTGAACCAGGAAAACCGATGACGGTAATAACGGGAGTGTTGCTTACCAAACTCATGCACAAAGCTGAGTAAGTAACCAATCAATGCCATGCTGACGATGATGTAGATATAATCGGGAATCCGGATGATAACTGGTGTACGTCCCACCAGCAGATCCCGGATAATGCCGCCGCCACCGACGAGTAACGCAATCATCACTAAAGTGCCAAAGATGTCGTACTGCCGTTCTTTGGCAATCAAAAAACCACCTAAAGCAAAAAATATCGCCCCAAGGATATCAACGGCGTAAAACCAATCTCGCTGGACCGTAATATTCATCAATACAGGAAAGAGATATTCACCAATAATGGCATCTATTTCTCCAGATTGTGATAGCTGATCAACCCCTTGATTGAATGCATTAAGAAGGTATTCTCCACGCACATCATCCTCGGTTTCAGGATCTCGGTGTATTAGCAAGTGAATCGGTTTTGATGGCAGCTTGATTTGATGCTCTCCAATCACACCTCCCAGCTTTCTTTGCCATACGATTTGCGCGCCAACCAAGCGGTCAGACACCACAATGTCCACTCGATCAGAAATCAGATTGTCGAAGTTTTCTTCCTCTGTTGAAGCTCCGACTATCAAACCACTTTTGTTGTTGATCTCTTGATTGATAAAACGGTTAAGCGAGTTACTGGCATAGGTGTACCCCCGAATCACTCCCACACGAAAGCCGTGCTGGCGGATCAATTTAAAGAGGTCCTCTAACAAGTACACATCCAATTTTGCTTGCAAATCGTGGCGAATGTACAAGCTGTTCGATTCGTAGCGGTATGGCTTAGACAGATGGTAAACTTGCCGCCGCTGCTCACTTTCAAATGCACCTGCAGCGATGTCTTTAACCCCGCTCAGGACATCTTCTTGGTTTTTAGACCAAGTTTCTGGCATTTTCGGATCATAATTCACCTCAATTCCTGCCGTTTGGAATATTGCCGTGACTAACGCGTAATCCAGCCCCGTCAGCTGTTCTTTGTCATCCAAATATTGGTACGGACTCCACGGATACCAGCCTGCGGTCACCGTGGCATGTTCCTCCATTTCTTGCCCCAGCTGTGCGGTACTAATAAGGCACAGTGGCAAGGAGAATAAGAAGGCAAAAAGTATTTTCTTTAGCGCGTCTGTTTTCATTTAGCTAAACCTCAATACTGTGAAGAACAATAGCGAGATGAGTAACGCTGGCCAGTAAATGAATTGTGCCCATAGCAAACGAGACGTTTTAGGTACTTTTTTCAATGTGTAGGCCAACGCATTTGCCACCACAAAAGCCAATGCGATGTAGAGAATGAAATAGAAATATTCGAGGTAGATGATCCCTTTGGCCTGAAGCGTCTGACGTAATGAAAAATGGGATAAGGTTAGGGCAAAGAACAGGCTGGCGGCATACCCTAAAACCATGGCTGAGTTAAAGCCAAGCAGCTCATTGTGTTCTTTGTCTCGGGTGTGGATCATCAGCACGGCAAATACCAAATAGGCAATCACGGCGAGTGGCAACATATGCGCGATCAACACCCCCACAAAATCCCGTTTTACCGATATACCGAAAAAGAGATCGGGTTGCGCATGGATTTGTGAATTCAGTGTGTCATCACCAAAGTTGCTGCTATATCTGACATTGCGAAAATAGTACGAAGTATTAGTGATGTCCCACCCTTCGATGAACAGATCTTCCTCTAAGCCATAACGCGTGCTGCGCGAAAATGGAGGGTAAGCAGTAAGATCGGGAATCAAGATGACGTCACTTTGATGGAAGTCGCGAAATCGCGCACGTATCCAGATCTCTTCTTCATCGAATGGATATTTCAGGTAGTTAAAAGCTTGGCGCAATGACGCTTCAAAATACCACCGGGTCATGGTTTTATCGGAGTACACGACTTCGACAGAGGAACTTTCCGCCTCTGGCAATACCAAACTAAGCAATGTTGAAGAGTTTTGGCCTTTTGCTAACTGTTCTTGCCATTGCTCTGGTAATTTTTGCCATGCATAACCGGTGACATACACATCGGTCGATGACGCAAATCGAGCCGACTGAATAAAAAAGCCAGTCTTGATTTTGGCCGGTTCGTTACCCTCTTTTCGACCTTGAGCACGATGAATCGCATTGAGCGCGGCTTCCAATTCCGTCTGATCCGTCACCACGATATCGTCACTTTGACGATCATGATCCGTGAGCAAATGCGCCCGCCAAATCAGGAGAGTGGCTAAAATACACAGCGCTGAAAATACTCCGGCACAAAGCCAGATCCGCTGTCGCTTCATCAATTTCAACGTTGAGATCGCTGCTGCACAGAACAAAAATGCACTCAATGTAGCAAGCAGAATCAGATACACCTGCTGCTTAAGTCGATACGCAGAAAAAGATTCGTTTCCCTCTTTAATGGCCTCCGTAGAGTGGTATTCCAGTGCATCTTGTTTCTTGATCACCGCAATCACCTTCCACCCACGTTCACTAAAACTACGGGTGTAGACAAACTTGTCATCACTGCTTTCAGGTTGGCCGTTTAACGCTGCCAGCGAGAGAAATTGACGTTCCGGTAACGCGTCTATCTCATTCAGATCTAAGTTTAGGTTTTCTATTTCTGCGATATTGCGCGAGAGATAATCCGTGACCGGGTGAGAGATAATTGTTCCATCACTGGTTAAGAGGATCCCGTAACCACTTGAGAGCAACTGAAGACCAGCAAGCATATCGCGCAAACTTTCCAAAGAGTAATCGGCGACAACATTGCCTAAATTACGCTGCTTTTCCTCATCCCAGCCAAACGGCGCACGATAGCTGATCAGATAAGATTGATTCGCATGACCAAAATACGGCCCAAACCAACTGCCCGACGCGATTTTTTCACTGTACCAACCAATGTTGAGCGCGTTATTGCCTGTGAGCGTGTAGTCGTAGGGATAACTGGTGACGCTTCGCCCCGCTTTGGTAAAAAACGGAGCATAAAGCACCTTATTTTCTCCGCGATAGGTGTAATCAGAAAAATGAGGTTCAAGTAAAGATTTGTCATAGGCATCCGCGAAGTGGGTCCCAATGGCGGTGCAATGTTGCTCACTCATGGTTTCCAACATCTTAGGGATCAAGCGCGAATACTCAGACTGCTCACGATCTAGATCTGTGGCAATGGCATCGACTGAACGTTCCGCTCGTTGAAAAAAAGCATCAATTTGAGCCTCACGTTGTCGGAGCTCTGTATCTACCTGACTCTCTAACTGAGATAGTGTCGTCATGATCACTTGTTGTTCTATGTTGGCAACTTTATGCCACCACACAAACGTGATCACTAAAGAGAAAAAGAACAGCGCTGGCAAACAGCGCACGATGAGTATTCCAATATTTCGCATAGCCCCTCACTAAGGTAATCCGTATTGGATCTAATCTAAGAGAGGTTCGCCATTCATTACTCGGCGGCATCCACCAAGTAATACCGCCAAACTAACGCTGAAGAAAAGAACACGCCCAAGCCCTCCTTAAATATTGCGTTCTTGTCCCGAATAGACCGTCGAAAGATCCGATTTTCCCGCTTCCTATTCTCAGATACTGATCGAAAACCAGAAGAAGGGAAATTCGCATGATTAACTTAGAAGAGTTCGTTCACTCAATTCACGTTAAAAAATCAGGAAATGGCTGAAGAAGGCGCAAAACTGGGTAACGGTGGCAAAGCGCACCTCGAAGTCAAAATTGCGGCAATGGAAACACCTGACGGCCTCAAATACATCATTGACGGCTACGAACGGGCACTCAGAGCACAGGTTCCAGGTTAATAAAATCTCATACCACTCACACTCAATAAGGAGTAACTATGCCAGTATCACAAGGACCAGGATTGGTTTCTATGGCACAACAATTCAGTGGATTACCAATGGGTGAGCTTATTGGTGCTCCACTGATGGCGGCGGCTGATGCCAACCACAAAATGGCAATGACGCAGGTAAAATTTATGCTCGATACCTGTTTTAGCAAAGAGGAAAATGGCACCGAGTATCAACCCGTAATGGTTGATTTAAAACTCAAACGACCTGTCATCAAAAGCAGTAAAGAGGCAGGCAGCAATGGTAGCCAAACCAGCATTGAAACCGACACCGTTGAATCATCCATTACGATCCCGCTGCTCACTCTACTGCCTCTCAATGCGCTAGCAGTCGATGACGTCTCAATTGGTTTCAATATGGAAGTGAAATCCAGCTTTTCCAATGAGCAGAGCCAAACAGAAAAAGACAGCATGTCGGCTCAAGGCAGCTTTGAAGCAAAAGTGGGTTATGGTCCATTTTCATGCAGCGTCAGCGGTAGCGTCGCGAAATCTTCTGAGAGCAGCAGCTCGAATACAGAGAAGTATGAAAAGAGCAATAAAGCGACATATGACGTCAAAGTACACGCAGGACAGCTTCCTCTACCTGAAGGAGTTGGGGTGATCATCCAAGCGTATACCGACAATATCACGCCAATCATGCTAACTGACGGGCAATAATAACCCACGCTAACCATTGGCCGCTCCCAAAATAGGATCGACCATTTCTATAAAGGAGTACTTATGCAAACTCACATTCCATGCCCAACCTGTCAAGAAGAAGGTAAAAACAGCAAAATCACCATTGAACCAGAGCTATTGTTAGCCGGTGCTACCTTTGCCTGCCCACAATGCCACAGTTCGGTCTCACTAATGTCCTCTAGCCAGAATGTGTATCAAAAAGGTTTGGATGACTACTTCGGTTATCAACAACGTACCAAAGGATTGCAACAACGCGGCAATCGCCCGTTGTAATAGGGGAGCAGATGGATGGACAATTCTCCTTTCAGAGCAGCAGAACAAGTCATACAACAACTGTTGCAAGCCAAAATTCGTTTAGAAGAACAAAAGTATGCTTCACTTCAAGATTATTTTACTGTCGATGAACACGGTGAATTAAAAGCTAAGGAAGTTGCGGTACAAATGCCGATTGTAACTGACCAAGGTATCCGCTACCAAACTCAGCAATTGCCGTTGGCGTCCATCTGCCCTTGCCAATTTTTTAAACTGGAATCCCTTTCCCTAACATTTAATGCCTATCTAAGGTGTGACAAAGACGACCAGAATCCTCACCTTACTTTCGCTAAAAAGTCTGGCTGGTTTCAGAAAAATCATCCAGTACGAGTGTCCATGAGTTTTTGTGAAAAAGAAGGCGCCAAGGTGGCACTGATTCCAAGCAGTACATCTTCATAAGCTTCTGGTTTGCGCTGTATTTCGCGTCAACAGTTCAACTTTCCATAAATATCATTTGATAATAATTATCATTAACATAAAGTATCTACACTGATGATAAACACCCATTGCGGAGATAAATATGGATCACTCTGACATTACCAACTTACTGATTCCTCAAAGTGACTGGGCCAGCCCAAATCTCTACTTGTATGAACATGAAGACCGACTACAACTGAATTTGGCCAGTGCTATTCAGTTTAGTGGCATTAACAGCATTGGTGGATTGGTACTCGGCTTTCGATTAGTCCAATATGCCGTTGAGCTGGCAGCAGGGACTGAACCATTACAACGTGATGGTATTAGTATTTACACCTCTTTCCCGGGGCGAGGAACACAGGACGCCTTTGAATATACCTGCCGAGCACTTCGTGACAAACGCTATTGCTGCGACACCACCTTACACCACCCAGCGGCACAATCAGGCCAGCGAGGGCAGTTCTTGTTCACCATGAGAGTTAACGAACAATCAATGGTAATGACACCCGCGAATGGCTTACCACAACACAGTTATTTTGACGCCGACAGAAGATCAAAAGAGAGCCCAGAAGCTGCCCTCAGCTGGCGGAATGAAAAAATCAATTTCGCTAATACGCTATTAAGCCTACCACCTGAGCAATGTTTAAGGGTGTTGTAGTACTAAAATCCATCATTGAATAACACAAACATACATCCGCTCACGTTAAAAAGCTCGGGCGGATGTTTTTAGAGTTCCAGTATTTACCCGCCTATCTCATTCATACATCTGAGTAATTAAGTTCCCCACTGTTTAAAGTCGACCTTTAGCTAAAGCTATGCAGATCGATACATTGATATTTATATCCATATTATTAGAGGGAAAATACTCATGGGTGACTTTGAATTAGAAAAACTCAACACAGTAAATTATGAAAGTGAAGAAATCATTAATGCTATTCAGCAATTAAAAAAAGGAACGATTAAAAAAGGCCAAATAGCCCCTAACTCATGGGTGATTCAAAATCACTATGATGTAAAACCTAATATGACAAATAGTGCCAAAATAAAAAGCTGGGCTAAAGCAAAATTAGCGTTAGTGAAAGTTACGAATGGGTCGATCACATTTCGAGATTCTGCTAAATCTGTCGTGGTCAACGCAGGGTTATCCATGACCGGGTGGCTTGTAAACAAAGTTCCTTTTATTGGCAAGCCTCTCGCTTTCTTAAACTCAAAGCTGAAAGAGTGGGCAGTCGGTAAATTGCAAGACGACGAGTGGGAAAAATACAAGGGGATGATCATCGATGCGAAACGTCATAATACCAGCGATCTTGCTCTGGCAACCACCTACGTCAGCTGCCACGTTAGCAACTCAATAAAAAATACAATTGAGTCCATGTCAGCAAACCTCAATATGTTAATTTCTGAGCAAGCCGGGCTGTATGACGTAGCCAGTGAAATAATGAAGGAAGCGATGATGAAGCAGGATCAAGCCCTATTAAAAGAAGCGTATCAGGACATTGTTGCTTGTGGCCAACGCGAATATGTTTTGATAAATGATATTAGACAAGACTATGATCACATTCTAACGCTTGCAGCGACATTAAAAGAAGTCATCGATATTTGCACGATTAAATGCAATGAAAACCAAGATGCTCTAAAGGCCCATGACGTATACTTCCAAGTAAATGCGCAAGAATCTTTGGTCTCATTTGATTAAGCAATGAGAGTCTGATAATCCTTCAACCCCATGCCATACAACCTAGATAGAGGCAGCACAGCCCCCAACTCAAACTATCTAGGTTCCATCCAGCCCCCCTTCATCAACCTAACGCAAAATTGCCTAACTTAATTTACACAGTTTCACCTGCTCACTAATAGAGACACAGAGAGTATCGATGTTATCTCAATTCAAGTTTCTCTTGTTTGCTTAAACAATAACCTTTCGTTCAACTTGATATTCACCCAGTTTAATAACAATTAAAAGTTCATTTAACCAAAATTACTTAAAATAACCATTAAATATATTAATTTATTATTGTTATTTAGTGATAAATCAATATCGAGCCTTAATCCTCACCTTGTTCTATAACGACTCTACAACCAGAAAGGAAACATTATGAAAATGAGCATCTTGAGCACCCTAATCGTAACAACCAGCCTACTTAGTACGAATGTGTTTGCTGCCGCACCATACAATCCATCTCAATCCTATCAAGGTGGAAGCCAAGTTGAGTATCAAGGGAATATTTATGAAGCAAAGTGGTGGGTAGGCGTTGGCGAGACACCGGTAGTTAACTCGAATGAACCGTGGCAAACCCCATGGAAGTGGGTCAGTGTGATTGACACCAATTTAGAACCACAATCACCGATAGATGCTCCTGACGAACAAAACAACATATCAACCCAAACAACACAAAATGGACTAGGGGCAACGGTAACAAGCAGTGTGACTGAAAACCTGCATTATTACCTTATCGACCCTGACTCGCCTGAAGATATTCGACACGCGCTAAATAATGATACGACAGTTCCTAGACACGGAAGGACTGACTATAACGTTGCTTGGAAATACACCTACGCGAAAAGCGATGGCATTTGCTCTATCGCGACCGCTGAAGTTAATGTTAATACCAAATACGTGATGCCTAAACTGTCTCTTCGTTCAAGTGCAAATAGCGATATTAAACACAAATTCGATACGTATTTTGACAAGTTGATGGCCCACGAAAGAAACCACCACAACTTCGGTGTACAGGCTGCAAAAGAGATTGAACAACTCATTTTCTACTGGGCTCCCGAGTCCTGCCAAACCATTGGAGACTCTATCAATGGTGAAGCCCACCGAATTATAAATTATTACGGTGAGCAAGACAGAATTTACGATGAAGAAACTAACCATGGTTATACGGAAGGTGTTGTCATAGATTAAACTTGTCACGATTAACGAATGATGATGCCGCTTACTCAGGTAAGCGGCATTTTCGCCTATCGTCATTGAACACACACGGTTAGAACACCGTCGCTAAGGGCGGGAAAAATAAATAAAAGGTTAAAAACGTCAACCAAATAAAAATAATCAAGGGGTACAATCTCATAGAACCTCCATTGTCATTAAGTAAGAGATAGTGATGAGTAACCAGAATCATCTGCAGTTTTTTTAAACCAAAGCTCTACCAAGGAAATGCGCCATCTAAGAGGAAAATGACAACAGTTAACCAAATTTCTTTGCCACCTCTGCCGCTTTGCTGCCTAATTCTGCAAAATTGGCCGTGCCTTTCTCCATCACTTTTTGTGCTTGTTCAATCACCTGAACATACTTTGGGTCACCTGTCGCGAGCAGTTCTGACAAAGCAACACCAATCGCCGTTGTGCTAATGGTATTAAGATTACGCAGATTGTCTGCGGCATCCTGCACCGCGATAGCCGTCGATTGAGCGACCGATTGCTTGGCCTTGTCAGTCGTACTCTCATTCGCCATCGACTGCTACCTATCAGCCGCCTTTCTTCAAAATCAACGCACAAGCTGTTGAAGTAGCGGCATTACCCACCGCTTGCATCCCCTGTTGGATAGTGACAGCATTTTGCATATGTAAACCCATCGAGTCTGACATGGCGGACTCAGTCAGTTGATCAATCATTTTCGAAACTTGTTCAAGATCTTTTCCTGCTTGTGGCTCACTCATCGCCGATCCTTAAAATAAAAAAAAGGCCAAACTGGGTTGGCCAAACGCCTTGGCAAAATGGAGTCCATTATTTTTCCACGACTTCTTCTGTGGCTCGGCCGAGGACTGCCGTCCCCATCGCAGTGAGTGAGTTAACCCCTTGAACTGTCGCGGCTTGCATTCCAATTTGAGCCTGTTGCTGCGCATTGGTTGCATTATTGTTCATATTCGACATCGCTAACCCCATTGCGGTATATAAATTACCCATTGCATTAGAAGGTGCACTTGCCAACACCTGTGTATTGGTTTGAGTTACTGAGTCTGTGATTTGTTCGTTTACTTTCTTTGCCATAATGGCCTCTCTTACTGAATGTCTTTAGGCAGTAGCGTTTGCAACTGCTGGTTAATGTTGTCGATTTCTTGCTCCAATTGGCATTCAATATCGCTCATCATGCCGGAAACCTCAGTTTCAATTTTATTGACTGAGCTGGTGATGCTTTCAGCTTTGAATGCTTTGGTTGTTGAAATGAGTTGTTGCACTTCTTGCTGTTGCTGCTCGGTGAATGTTTTGATTTGTTCAAGTTGTTCCTGAACATCAAACTTAACGACATGCTGGCTATTCATCTTCCGCACCTTTTTTCATTTTCAGAAAACCGAACAAGCTAAATTTCTTTTGTGATTTTTCCGCCTCTTCCACAACAAGTTCAGTCTCTAGGGATGTACCCAAACGATCATTTGGATTCACTACAATAGCTGGTTCTGTCGCAGGCGGTGGCATGTTATTACTTGAGGAAGACTGTGCCTGAGTTTGCAAAAGGCGAGCACATGCATTGGTCACTGATGCTGCGGTGGTCATTTGTGATTGCTGCTGGTTGGTGATGGCATTGTGCATAGACAGACCTAGTGTATCTGCAAGTGTTGTCTCTAACAGACCTGTTGCCTGAGGGGAGAACCCCTGCAATGTATTAAACTGTTCTATCGCATTATTTGATAAGGGCTGTTCAAACTCATTTTTGTATTCAGGATTTTGCTCTTCCATGGAAATTCCTCTTTTCCTCCCTTAACCAGCAGTATTGGTTCACCAACGGCTAAACATGGTTGATGAACTAGACACGGTCATTGAGTACGGTTGCAATTTTTTCGCCTACGACACCAAAGTTTTCTGCCCCATTGGTTACAACCTTTTGTGCCTGCTCAATGATGTTGATGTATTTCGGATCACCGGTTTCTAAAAGCTGGCTTAATGCCGTACCAATTGCGGTGGTACTGAGGGTATTTAAGTTACGCAAGTTATCGGTTGCATCAGCTAGTGCTACGGCAGTTGACTGAGCAACAGACTGGTTCGCAGCGTTAAATGCAGATTCAGCAGATTCTGGCGGTGTGTTCACGCTTTTCATGTATCACTCCAAATGCGGTACCTTCGCCAGCGTCCTGGCAAAGGTACCTGAAAACATTAGCTGTCTTTCTCAATAATGCCTTCAGCACTTCGGCCCACAACGGAGCTGCCGATAGACATTAGCGAGTTCACGCCTTGTACCGTTGCTGCCTGCATGGTGATTTGCGCTTGCTGCTGAGCACTTGTCGCATTATGAGCGGCAGTTCCTAGAGCTTGGCCCGTCGACATCAGCAAATTGCCCATTGCCATCGCTGGTGTTTCGCCAACGACCTTTGTGTTTACCTGAGTGACTGAATCCGTTACTTGTTCATTTACTGGCATGTGTTATTCCTTTTCTTTAATTAAGGGTGGATGAGTGAATTAACCTTTTTCGATGATGCTTTCTGCACCACGACCAATGACCGACGAACCAATGGCCATTAACGAGTTCACACCTTGCACGGTTGCAGCTTGCATAGTGATCTGAGCTTGCTGCTGAGCGGCTGTCGCATTGTGCGCAGCATTGCTAAGCGCATGGCTAGTAGACATAAGCAGGTTGCCCATAGCCATGGCTGGTGTTTCACCAACGACCTTTGTATTAACCTGAGTTACAGAGTCCGTTACTTGTTCATTTACTGGCATAAAATGCTCCTAGTTGTGGTTAGTTAGCTTTCGCTTATTCCATGATAATTTCGACACTACGACCTAAAACGGCAGTGCCCGTCGTCAGCAAAGCATTCACGCCCTGCACTGTCGAAGTTTGATGAACAAGGGTGGCTTGTTGGTTTGCCCCCACGCTGTTCAATGCGGAAATACCCATTGCCTGACTAGTAGACAAAAGTAGATTCCCTCCCGCCATTGCCGGTGTTTCACCGACCACTTTGGTATTCACTTGCGTCACTGAATCAGTGACTGCGTCATTTACTGGCATCTGCATGCTCCTTTGGTGGTTTGAGGTTTCACAATGAAACCCCAGAGACCGTTCAAGCGTTTTTTGCCGCTATGGAGTAGATAAGCCCAGAGCTCAATGCAGTATTCGTCACGACAATGGTTTGGATCTGCTGCTGAACATGTGTTGCATTCTGCGAAGACTTCCCCAATGAATCTGCCACCATATTGAGCACCATGTTGCGCGAGGCTGTAGGTGTGAACTGGTTAAGCAGTTTTGCTACATCAATATCCATGTGCTTGCTCTTGCTTGTTTTGATGCATTCATATTAGGGAGATCTCTTGCATACAACTTGGTGAATTCCATGAAAAAATACGCTCTTTCCATCAAGTTAATCGCATATTCACCTTAACTTACCCGCACTTGATTCCTTCTTTGCTGGCGAAATTGACGTGGGGTACAGCCGACATAACGTTTGAACATTTTTTCAAAGTGACTGAGATCACCAAAGCCAGAACAAAAACTAATTTCGGTGATCTTAGACATCGGACTGCGCTCAATTTTCTCCTTCGCTTCTCTCACCCGTAGTTGCACTAAGATGGTTTTAAAAGAGTGTCCTAGAAACTCGCGAAATAAATAAGATAAGTGGGAAGGACTGGTATAAGAGGCATTTGATAAATCGGCTAAGCTGATGGATTCGGTATAATTCAAGCTCATGAAATGTAGAGCTTTCAGTAACGAAGGGTGAATATGTTCATATGAAGTGAAGTTATTCTGACGAATATCATCAATGATATCCCGAGTGTCGTTTGGTGTATCGATCACCTGTGCGCTGTGAATATCGGTTATCTGAATATCATTATTTCGACGACATGAAGCAATTACCATAATGGCTCTTTGCAGTTGAGTCAGATTTTCAGGCCACTCATACTCCTTCAATAAAGTCATAGCATCCGGTGATAACTGAAGTTTTGAGTGATACGAGAGTTTTTTCAAAATATGGTTAATATGCTGTGGTATATCTTGCTTTCGTTCTTTTAGAGGCGGGAGGTATAATTCTAAGTGTGGTGTGGTATTGCCAAGTAGTTTGGCGAGAAATTGATTGTTCCCATTTACGATCAGCAGTGGTTCGGTGCACGATATCACAAGGTTAACGTTGCGACTTGTTAACTCGTATTGGAAAGCCTCTTGCGTAAACAGTGAGATTAAATAGTCTTTTTTTTCTGCACTTAACAAATCTACTTCAGAAAGATACAAAGTGCCTTCTCGTGCTTGTTTTATCCCATCCGACAAATATTCGATATAAGCAGGTAGGTTATGCATATTGGCAGGCACATAAACAAAACGATCTGCTCTTAAGCCTCGCTGACAATGAATACTATAAGCAACACTTTTCTTCTCTGTCCCTAACTCTCCCGAAATAAATACTGGGAAATCAACACTGGCTGCGAAAGCAACCTGTTTCTTAACCCGAATCATCACTTCTGATTCACCAATGAGCGGGTAGTAGCTCGTGGGGATTGTTCTCGGACTTCGGATTTCGATTTGTTGAAGTTGGGTACTACTTTCCGTTAATAATTTTTTTAGCTCTGACATTGTTAATTCCCTTTATATTTGTAGTTTCGATTGGCATCGAGCAACTATCCTAATCGGGGGAATTATTTTTATATTGGCGTTACAAACCAATTTTCAGGTTGAATGTACGTAAACCACTTTGCGTCTAAAAAGTAGTTTCTACTTTGTCGATTAATAATTAAAAAAGTGCAATCACTCTCGCATAAAGCAAATATAGCTTGAAGCCTATGTTTTCACCGAAGAAATCACAATAAAACTAATTTGCTCAAACAAATATATTCACATAAGTTAATATGGATTTGAGTGATTCGCGATCAAGCACTGTTATATGTGATGCCATGAAAAACAGTCACATGACAAAAAGATTTTCTTGCCGAACTGAATAAATCAGTGGCTGGGGAATGAATATAAATCAGAGCTTGATCACAACAAACTCACGCAATTACGATAATCATCATTTACCTAAATAAATATTAGAAGGAAAAATATATGGAGTGGTATTTAGCGGTCTTAAAACAATACGCGGTATTCTCTGGCCGAGCACGACGTCAGGAATATTGGATGTTCTTCCTAGTTAACATGATCATCTCTTTTGTTCTCGGGATTATCGATGGCTTACTCGGCACCGCTTTTATTGGCTTCCTTTACAGCCTTGCCATACTGATCCCAAGCTTGGCAGTGCTCGCAAGACGATTACACGATACCGGACGTTCTGGTTGGTGGATCCTAATTGGCTTAATCCCACTTATTGGGATTCTTGTGCTGCTGTACTTTACTGTTCAAGACAGCGTGCCTGGTACAAATGAGTACGGCGCAAATCCGAAAGAGAACGCCTCACAAGACGAAGACAAACTGGTGGTTTAACCAGATTGGTTACCGTTTCGATGGCCTGATTAACCAGAGTCAGACCAGTAGCAATAAACCCAGCCAACGCTGGGTTTATTGCTTTATACGGACACTAGGGTCTGTTGATCTTTCGAGATGATTTTTGCAGCAATTTGTGGGTTCTTTATGCAAGGCAGAGCTTATTCGGTGTAGTCGCTCTACATCAATGAGCGATAACGGAGTAGAAATAAGCCACAAATGCTGCCCAAAGGGTTCGTTTCTATGCCTTTTACTCTTTGTTGCAAGGTATTTGCTTAGAATGACTAGGCATCACACCTTGCGTCGCGATTAAAAGACATAGAATTCGAACAAAATTTAACCGCGAAAGATCAACAGACCCTAATAATTTATTGATGGATCAACACACTGAAAAATCTGACCAATAGAAGCCTCATCTTGCAACAATTCATAGGCAAGCCGAGCAACTTCCCCACGATAAATCAGCCCATGAACTTCCTTGTACTGGGAGAGCTCACCTTGCTGAGTTACTTCACCATCCTTCAAACCTCCAGGACGCAAAATAGTGTAATCTAACGAACTGCTTTGAAGCCAAGTTTCTGCAAGAGACTTTTCTCTTACCGCTGCACCAAACCCTTGCTTGGCGCGTGGTGAAAGGTATTGCCATGAATCACCACACCCCAATGACGTCACGAGTAAAAAGCGTTTTATATTGCGCGCTTCAAGCGCATCAATGAGATAACGATGACCAATATAATCAACAGGCACATCAGCTTGAGAACTGCCCATCGTTGATATCACATAAGATTCTGTGGATAACGTCTGAACCACTTGGTTAACTTGCACTAAGTTGGTCGCATCACAACTCAGTGTTTCAATCTCTAATGCTTTCAAACGTGGGTTAATATCTGGATTTCTAGCAACGCCAATCACGTTAAAACCACAGGAGTAAAAATGCTCAACCATCGCCGCGCCTAGCCCACTCGCAGCTCCCCAAATAACGACTGTTTTCATTATTTCTCCTTATTGTTAATGATAACAGTTTGTATTTAATCCGACCAGTTTGCCATCATTTTTATCCAGAACTTTGAAACTTATTAGAGACTTCACCGACAAAGTCAAAACTCACTCAATTATATTTACTATAAACAGAATGAATTACAGTGAAAGTTAAGTATAAAAGCAATAAATAATGCCAAACTACTCTCAAACTAACTTAACCAATCGTCTTATGATGATTTCGTGACATTTTCACTAAATGTAGCCAATAGGATTTCCCTTTATTTATTAAATGGTTAATTAGGAATGCTATATTATATTTTTATCGTCCCATGTGATTGTTGCGGCATCAAACACAAGGTATATCAGGATAGAAAACACTTTATACTCGGCCATCAATATCGATTTGTTTGTCATTACAAAAACAAAATCACCTTGTTTAAAACGGATCACGAAGGCGTATCCACCATGACTGAACCAAGGGAGTGGTGGCCTGTCGGCTTACCAAGTGCAAAAGCGGTCGCTTTCTAATGACAAAGGAGGAGCAAGCGCTCCTCCTTATCCTGAAAACAAATAGATGGGCTAAGTTACAATTGCTTCGATGCAATCCAATTACTGACGTTTTCTCGCACCACTTCCATCGGTTGCTGACCATATTTCAGTAGTTGATCATGAAATTCCGCGTAGTCAAAGTCATCACCCAGTTCTTGTTGCGCTTTGTGCAGCATCTCTTTAATCACCAGATAGCCTGATTTATAAGAAACCGCCTGCCCGACATGGGCCGCGTAACGATAACTTTCAGACTCGATGTCTCCTTCACCTAATGCGGAGTTGGCTTTCATGTAATCACGCGCTTGCTGAATACTCCAACCTTTCGCATGAATGCCCGTATCAACCGCCAAACGCATGTTCCTTAGCTGCGCTTCATTCAGACTACCAAAGTACTGTAAGGCATTACATTCTTCTGCATCCATGTAGATCCCACCTTGAAACGTATGGTAATCATTACTTTCTAGACACATGCCCGTGCCCTGTTTAAAGGTTGGACGCCCATGAGCATCTAATTCACCATAAATGCCCATTTCATTACCAAGCCATTCTGTATACAGTGCCCAGCCTTCTCCATAAGCGGTGTACCATACATCTTCGATGTAAGCTGGCTTATTCTCTGGTGGATATTCTAATGCATAGGCATTTTGGAAATGATGGCCCGGAGCCGCTTCGTGCAAGAGTAGCGTGGAGACATTCCATTTCTGTAGGCTGTAATCTGGATGGGTATTGAGTGTGAAGACGTTGTCATCATAGGACGCTACCCCATCGTATTTTTCCCGTCCCGCTGGCGATGGCTCAATGCGGTAATCTGTTTTTATGGCTTTAAAATATTGCCCAACGACCTGATTCGCATTGTCTTTAAACAAGTAGTAATCACCAAGTGCCGCCTCGCAGGCAGAAGGATTCGACGCCGCTTTACACGTCTCTTCATATTGAGTTCCGGTTATGTTTGCCCCATCACGGCCATAGAAGAAGGCTTCACTATTGAGGAAAGCAAAAAACTCATTGAGATTAATATTGCCATTCACATGGGTTAGTTTGAATGTGCGCGGCGCAACTTTACGTGTCACAGGATCGCGATAATCCGCAGTGACTGTAGAGCCACGCTTGCTAACCACTAGCTCTGCCACACGGATCATCTCCGCTTTCGCATCTGCCACTAATTGCTCGCCCATTGCACTGAGCTCTGCCGCAGACTTACCTGTGGTACTGTTTCGGTCAAGGTGCCATTGGTACCAGTTTTTGCCGTTGGGTAAATCTCCCCAACCAATATGGGTATCGGTCAATTGTCCTTTTTCACCGCTACCTCGAGCCGTTTTCATGTAAGCACCTGCAACATATTCGAGCAACGATTGCGTTGCAGCTTGCGCTTGCTCTACCGCTTGTTGGTAATCGGTCACCAATTGAGCAGGAAGATCCGCGTGTGACTGAACGTCCTTCAACCCGTGTTTTAGCAGCGCATAATCATTTGCTGCAATGGTATCTCGGCTGCTATCGACAAAACGAGCAATGAGTACTTTCGGCAGCTCGATCCCCTCTTGCGCCCCTTGCATGTACTGGGTATGTAAGTTACGCGTCCAAGACGTATATTCTTGCACAATGTCCAACTGCGACTGATATAGCTCAGCAAGGCTTCGTTCTTCTCCTTCTTTAGGCTCAATTTTCTTCCCTGCCTCTTCTGCGTTCCATTCCAAGTAGTTATAGAAATGCGTTACCGGAACATCAAAATTGCCGAAACGTGCATTGGGGAAAGCTGCGCCCTGGATACCCAATTTGCGGTCAAAGCGGAAAATATCGTAATAGACTTTTTCTTCATCATTCAAAGCATTGCGATTAATCTCTTCCAATTTGCCAAGATAAACACGATCAAGCGTTTGGATCGCCAGCGCCATTTGATCATTAATCAAACCAAACTCGCTGCCCTCAAGCGTACTGAGCTCTTGTTGATAAGAGTCAAACAAGCCATACAGCCGTTCATGATTGGAGTCAGAGGGTTGCAATGCACCACATCCAGAAAGACTGAGAGTGATGAGAGCTAAAGGCGTTAAGGTAAATCGTATTTTCATAAGGCTTCCTTTCTGTCAAATTGACCATACCTAAGTAACATCAAGAGGTTAACTAATGCGCCTGTCAGCTGTTGCGCAGATGATCACATAACGTCGTCATGGATATTTAACCAATCCCTCATCATAGATTCACACCCTGAATGATTATCGACTGGCGCAATACTGCGCTTTCGCTTTGCCGTTACAACCGGTGTTCCTTGCTACTCGCTCTCAACTTCAAGACGATCACGATTTGATTTTTATGGCGTAACCTTGCTGTAAAGATGAATAGATAACGCTAGTGCTTCATCTGACTTCAAACAACCATTTGCCAGATATTTAAACGAGCTCACAAAAAAATAGCCAGAGGAGCGACTCTCTGGCTATTTATGCAAGGCATTAACGAATAAAAAAGATATCGAGTGCCTTAACTGCCCACTCTTTAAAGCGCAGCAGCCATTTTGAACGGGGCAACCAACTTGGTGTCACCAGCACCGTCTTTGCATGAGAAAAGGTTTGGAAACCCTCAATGCCATGGTAACGACCAATACCCGATTCACCGACCCCACCAAACGGAGCGTCTTCTGCCGCCACATGCAGCAAGGTGTCATTGATCGCCACGCCGCCACTGTGCGTTTGCTCGATGATTTGGCGCTGAGTAATTTTGTCATCACTGATCAGGTAAAGCGCCAAAGGATGCGGACGTAAATTGATGTAGTTGTACGCCTCATTTAGCTGTCGATATCCCATCACAGGCAAAATTGGGCCGAATATTTCTTCCTGCATCACTAACATGTCTTCTGTTACGCCAGTGACAAGGTGAGGCATCATTTGGCGCCCTTCAACAATCACATCATCCAAGGTATGAATACTGGCACCTTTGCTTCTGGCATCCTGCAATAAGTTTTGCAGCCGAGCCCACTGGATATCGTTGATGATATGGGTAACACCATGGGCTTTGTCGTGTTTGATAAAGTGCTCCTTATAGCGGCGCAGGTAAGTATGAATAAATGTCAGTTCTTTACCTTGGGGCACCATCACGTAATCCGGCGCCACACAAATCTGCCCTGCATTCACCGCTTTGCCGAGCATCACAGCATCCACGGCTTTATCAATTTCCGCATCATTCCCGACAATAACGGGAGATTTACCACCTAATTCTAAGGTGACTGGAGTTAGGTTATTTGCGGCGGCTTGGGCAACCAAACGCCCAACTTTGGTCGACCCTGTAAAAATAAGATGATTGAACGGCAGGCGACTAAAATACTCCGCAATTTCAGTTTCCCCTTCTATGGTATGAACATGCTGCTCAATCACTTTAAAGATCTGACTTAATACTTGGTTTGTCCGAGGAGTGTACTCACTTAACTTCACCATAACCCGGTTACCTGCCGCAATCGCCGTCACAACCGGAGCAATACTCAGCACGATGGGAAAATTCCACGGGACAATCACCCCAACGACCCCCAGTGGCTGGAACTCTACCTTGACGCGTGATGGTGCAAGCAGTAACCCGGCATGGCGACGGTTTGGCTTCATCCACTTCCGCAAATGTTTGAGGGTGTAATTAATGTGGCTAACGGCAGGAAGAATATCGCAAATCAGCGAGTCAAACTCACTACGGAAACCATAATCTAACGTCAGCGCCTCCACCAGATCATCTTGATACTCCAGTAATGCCTTTTTCAATCGATTGAGACGTTTTACCCGAGAGGAATAATCTGAATATGGTTCTGAGTAGTACAGTGAACGAACATCGAAAAAGACTTGTTGTAGCTCTTGCTCACTCTTTACGTGTTCCCTTTGCCAACGGTTCAAATCAATGACTCTTTCCATATCGGTTTCCGTGATAATTTTTATAATATCTAAAGCAACTTAACAGTTATTGTAGTCGCTGTCCTACAAACCGTCCGAACAACGTCAGTATTGTCAGATTTATGTCTGAGCCAGAAGGTGTCTCACTTTTGAACTAGGTGAAATTACATCCTGTTTCCTAAAGTATGCCTCCCGAAAGTAGAGAGGAGCCATACCCAATGCACAAAAAAATCATTGCATTAAGCATTGCTACCGGCTTGTTGGCTGGATGTAACGCCGAGCCACCAGTAAAACCGATAGCAGCGCCTGCACAGGTAACGGCAGCCGATACCATTTACTTCGGTGGTGATATTTTAACCATGGATGGAGAAACTCCAAACTATGTTGAAGCGGTAGCCACCTTAAATGGCAAGATCCTCTTTGCTGGTTCGAAAGATGACGTCATGCCTTATAAATTTGGCCAAACAAATCTGGTCAACTTAAAAGGTCAGACCCTGATGCCAGGGTTCATTGACGCACACGGACATATCTCGCAGTTAGCGGTGTCATTATCAAACGCTAACCTTGCTGCGCCACCTTATGGTACGTCTGACACTTTTGAAAACTTAAAACAAACACTCAAAGACTACATCAAAAACAACCACATCAAACCGGGTGAATGGGTGGTGGGCACAGGTTATGACACCTCGATTTTGCCTAACCATCCACATAAAGAGTTGTTGGATGAAGTCTCGACTGAAAACCCAATTTTGATCATTCATTCTTCGGGTCATATTGGTGTCGTTAACTCGAAAGCGATGTCATTAGCTGGCATTACTAACGCCAGTAAAAATCCTAAAGGCGGCGTAATTCAACGTGGTGTTCGCGGCGAACCAAACGGCGTTTTGGAAGAGTCAGCGATGTGGCCAGTCATGCTTAAATTGCCGCAACCAGACAATATGGAACGCCTGAAGCAGTTAGACGAGGCCCAGCGCTCTTACGCTAGTTTCGGAGTTACTACAACTCAGGATGGCCGTACCACGCCGATGGATTTTGAGTTACTGCACCTTGCGCAGGAAAATGAGCGTTTGTATCTCGATGTAGTCGCCTACCCTGCAATTGAAATGGTTAACCGTGAGTGGCTACCTAAATTTGAGCAATACAGTCGTTACCAGAACCACCTACGTATTGGTGGGGTAAAACTAAGCTTAGACGGTTCATTACCCGGGAAAACGGCGCATCTTTCAGAGCATTACTATGTGCCGCCTCACGGTCATGACAGCAAGTTTACTGGATACCCAGCATTCGACGATAAAACCGTCAACCACTTGGTTCAAGTGGCATGGGAGAACGACTGGCAGTTGCTTGTGCATTGTAACGGTGATGCCGCAGGCGATCAGATGTTGAATGCGATTGAGCAACTTGGCGATATCTCTTCTAAAGACTGGCGCCCAGTGATGATCCACGCGCAAACAGTTCGTGAAGATCAATTAGATGAGATGAAAAAGCTCAATGTAATTCCATCGTTTGAAATGACACACCCATACCTGTTTGGTGACTATTACATCGGCTCGGTATTGGGTAAAGCGCGAGGCGAACGCAATAACCCGGCGGGCTCAGCGGCACGTCGTCAAATGCCATTTACGTTCCATACGGATTCACCTGTTGTTATCCCCGATATGATGATGACGGTTTGGTCTGGTGTAAACCGAGTGACTCGCAATGGCAAAACCATTGGCGAAGAACAAAAAGTTACGCCTTATCAGGCATTACAAGCGATCACCACCAATGCGGCATATCAGAATTTTGAAGAAAACCATAAAGGCAGTATATCCACAGGAAAAGATGCTGATTTGGTCATTCTTAATAGAAATCCACTGAAAGTTGACCCGATGGAAATTAAAAATATTCAGGTCATGACAACCATTAAAGATGGCCACCCAGTGTGGCAACGAACTGAGCGCAAATAAATTAGTCCTTAACTTTGTACAATACTTGCTACATAGTTACTTTTGCCAACCTTCGGGTTGGCTTTTTTTTGTTTGAAAAGCAGCATCTAACAGGAATGTTCGCGGGGGTGTTATGGAGCATGAACCAGAAAGATGCTGCTGTCTTAGCACCGTTCTTAAAACAACCACTTCAATATCAAATCAAAATGCATTTTAAGAGCTGGTAACCATAGTATCTCGTCAAAACCGGAAGCGAAAAACAGTCAGATTTTTACAGTTCTTAACCCTATTTAAGCTGTTCTTATCCAAATAGCACCGATATGTGCATAAAATCCAGAAAAATAGGAACAAAATTTATGACATTTTTCTCCGTTACGCTTCATCACTTATTATAAAATTAAAGATTGACCGTTTATGGAGCCCTGATATGTCTGATCTCAAACTGCTGCGTTACTACGCCAGACTCACTCCATTAGGCGTAGACCAAGAGATCAAAACCGCGCTATCTGCATTAGCCGAGACATTATTTACCAGCCCACGCCACGCACGAAACCTGTTACATGAAATGCAGCAACTTAACTGGTTGAGCTGGCAACCCAAAGTAGGCCGAAATCAACGCTCCACATTGGTATTGCATGTTGAACTGGCTCGTTTAAAAGAGCAGTTAGCTTCCGAACGAATTCGCGCGGGACAATATGAGAAAGCACTGACTCTCCTTGATCAAGACAAACGTATTTTTGGCCGTCTGTTGCAAAGCACATCAGGTGCATCAATACGAGAAGGACAGCTGCATATACAGCTCACTTATAAACGCCCATTTGAGCGTTTGGTACCGCACTTATGGCACCGCTCCAGTGAACGTTACTTGCTGCGTCAAGTCTACTGTTGTCTCATCAGCTGCAATGAACAGGGGCAATTACAACCAGAATTGGCGCACCATTGGTTTTACGATAACGAAAACTGGCAATGGAGCTTTTATCTCAGGCCGGGGCTCACCTTTCATGACGGTACTTTGATAGACGCTCAAAGCATCGTCGCGCTATTTAATAAACTGAAAGATTTACCCAACTATTGTGATGAGCTGGCCCACTTGGCCTCAATCAGTGCTCCTAGCCCTAATCAAGTAGTATTTCACTTATCAATGCCAGACAAAGGATTTGGCGGGCTGCTCACGAGCGTAAAATACTCCATTCAACCCAGCACCCAAGTTGTTGAGCAAAACAGCGATCACAATGTTATCGGCAGCGGTGTGTTTGAAGTGATTGAGCACTCCGAAGCACGTTTGTGTCTACAGGCTTTTGAACGATACTACGCTTGCCGCGCACTCACCGACAAAGTCACCATCTGGCACTTACAACAACCCGATTCACTATCAAAAAAGATCGAAACCAATCATCCACATGGCCAACCCAGCAATGAGTGCAATTATTACTTGTCACAATCTGGGGGTGACAATCCCAATAGTGCCATCCAGCAATGTCGTGTTGAGGAAGGATGCCTGTTTGCGCTATTTAACCAAAGCAAAACTAATGCATTAACGGCCAGTCAGCGCCACTCGATGACTCAGCTACTGTCCCCCAGTAACGTGCGCGTGTTGCTAACAAAACAACAAAACCTGTTTAGTTGTGTCGATGCCAATAACCTACTACCTGGTTGGAGCCCCATTAGAATGCCGGATATTGAACCCGTGCCATTACCCGCTGAGCTTTCAATTGCAGTGTATGACTATTCAGCACTGGTACATTGCGCCACTGCGATTCAAGCACTTCTGCAGGGCTTAGGTGTCTCCGTTGCTATCCACAATTACAGCTACCGAGAGCTCACCGAGCTCGCAAGAAATGGTGAGTTGGAACAGGACTTGGTGATCACCAATATCAATCTAGACGATACTCGGCAGGCTTCTGCATTTAATAGTTTGTACAATAACCCAGTGCTCCATCATTGTATTGGCGCATCGGCACATCAATGGCTACGTAAAAGCTTAGAGCAGCTACGCAGCACGACCGAACTCGAACAGTATTTAGACACTCTAGAGCCCATCGCAACAGCCATGGTTAGCCATCATTGGTTAATTCCACTGTTTCATCACCGTCAGACCCTACGCTTTCATGATGTGCTGAAAGATGTCGCCCTCACTAACTGGGGTTGGCCCGACATCCGCAATGTTTGGTCTACCGATTAATCCTTTTGTTACCACACCATGATTTTCAACCAGAACCGCTTTTCATCTTATAAAATCAGTCTATTTTATAAGTAATTATTAGTTCAGTTATCTATCCCGATTCAGAGTTGTCATCATGAACCCGACCAAACAACGCCGTGCCGCCATTCTCAAATACATTCAAACGCACGGTGTTGGCGAAGTCACTGCCTTTGCCAGAGAGTTTCAGATCTCAGCGGTGACCATTCGCAGTGATCTCAACCATCTAGAAAAGCAAGGTTGTGTCACGCGCTGCTACGGAGGGGCAAGGCTCAATCATAAATTTGCCTTTGAACAACCACTTAAAGATAAGAAACAATTAAACACAGATATTAAAGCTGCCATTGGCCGCTACGCAGCCAGCCTCATTGAAACGGGTGACGCCCTTATTCTCGATTCAGGCTCAACCACAGAGCAAATTGCTTTAAATCTAAAAGGGAAAAAGAATCTGGTTGTGATGACCAATGGTATCCACATTGCTTATCAACTTGCCAATCAACCAGATATACAAGTCATGGTTTCCGGCGGCACCATTCGTGAAAACTCGTACTCCTTAAATGGCCAAACAGGTGAGCACTTCCTCGGTAACTACCGCTATCAGAAACTGTTTCTTGGCGTGGATGGTTTTGACAAACTTGCAGGCATCACGACACCACATGCCAGTGAAGCCGCAATCAACCGGAAAATGGTACAAGCTGCGCAACAGGTAATTGCCGTTACCGACTCATCAAAATTCAATCGTCAAAGCTTTTGCGTCATTGCTGGCACTCAGGAAATCGACATTCTGATCACCGACAGTGGCATTCCTCAAGATTACTATCACGCGTTAACACAAGTAGGCATCGACATCCATTTAGTTGATGCTTAACTGCAAATATTGTACAGACCAATTTTATGTCCAACTCATTTTACAACTCAGCAAACATCACTACTGACAAATTAATAGATATGTAGATAGTGCTTTCTCACAGCTAAAACCTAACACAATTCCTTTCAATAATACTGATATATCTAGTGTGAAACCTTCAAACCCCCATAACATATCAATAGTAATAAGTTGATTTTAAAGACAAAAAATACAAAACAAACGAGTATTCACCTTATTTAAGAACAGCATCTTGTTTCGATTCACACCAATTATTCTCTTTCACAAAAAATTGACCGTACCAATATTATTTTTTGGTATGAGATCTCGATCTTAGAACCAAACCAACACTCTGATTAAAATATCATCAACTCATTATAAGAAGACCAAAGAGTGAATGAGTGGGTTGAAGCGCCTTGGCTCTATCAGGCATCGAAAGGCTGGTCACCGTCTGCGGCGTTTTCAATCAATTCAGAACCAATGGAAACGTTCTGCATTCAGTACATCCCAGAAGTCATTTGGCTCATGGGTAGGCTCAATGAGCAGAGCTCCACAAATAAAAGTGAAACAAAGGGTATTGGACCATGAGATTAAATAAGAAACTCGGCATCTTTTTGCTTGCTGCCGCTATGCCATTCTCCACGATGGCAAAAGACTATACGTTAAAAATTTCGATGTCAGTGGGTGAAAAAGATCCCCTTTACGCTGGAAGCGTCGAACTCAAAAAAGCCGTTGAATCCAGAACCGACGGCAAGCTCAAAATTGAAATTTACCCAAGTGGTCAGCTTGGTTCGATGGAAGACGTTCAAGAACAGGCTATGTTCGGTGAAAACGTTGCGGCTATTACAGATAGCGGTCGTTTAAGTGTCTTTTCTAAGGAAATTGGCGTCATTGGTATTGCTTATGCCGCCAAAGACTATGAACAAATGAAGCGCATTGTCGAAACGGACCTCTTCAAGAGCTGGGAAAAGAAACTGGAAAAAGAAGGACTACACGTACTTTCATTTAACTGGTTCCAAGGCAGCCGCAGCTTCTTTACTAATAAGGAAGTGAACAAACCTGAAGACCTAAAAGGCCTACTCATCCGAACTCCCGGCGCAGCTGTTTGGTCAGAATCCATTCGCTCACTCGGCGCCACTCCGACGGCATTACCATGGGCAGAAACCTACCCAGCCATGCAGCAAGGTACGGTAGATGGTTTCGAAGCGCAATTACCGGCGGTGATTTCCAGCAGCCTGCAAGAAACCATTAAGTATGTCGCTGAAACCGAACACTTTCAGTTGATGACGGCACTGGTGGTCAGTGAAGAGTGGTACAAATCGCTGCCAAAAGACTACCAAATGATCTTAAAAGAAGAGTCTGTCAAAGCCGGGGCTTACGCTTCGAACATGGTGAATGAACAGATTGAAAACTACAAACGCACACTGCAACAAGACTACAAAGTGAAGTTCATTGCCGTGGACAAAACACCGTTTATCAACAACGCAAAGTCCGTGTTTAAAAAATTAGGCTATGAAAAAGAGTATCAGCAGCTTCAAGAAGCACTGAAGTAGTACCAGTAGAAGGTTAGGAAGTATGTGGTATCTAAAAAAACTCAATCAGAAAGTACTGAGATGGGAGGGAAACATTGCTTGTCTGGCGCTGTTCTTGATTGCCTTCCTAGTCTTCTCTGCTGCGTTATTACGTGTTGTCGGGCATCCACAGGCGTGGATGTCCGATTTAAGCCAACTGCTATTTGGCTGGGTTATTTTTCTGGGTAGCGATTTAGCGCTCAGTTACAAACGTCACATTGGCGTCGAATTTTTTGAAGAGAAATTACCGGATGCTTGGCGACGTGCTATCGCCGACATTTGGTCAGTGGTTATCGTTGGGTTTTTAGGCTTCATTACCTACTATGGTTGGTATTTAATGCAGCGAAGCCGAAGAGAATTTGATTCCCTCATCGTCAGCGAATTCAACCTCACTATCGGCCTAACCCTAGCGGCACTTCTATTCATCCTGTTTGATTTTCTTCGTCACGGCAAACAGCATCTTTGGACTTATCTGACTTTAGCACTCTTCATCATCCTCACATTTATTTTTACCTTAATTAACGTAGAGCTAAGCAGAACGTCAGAGCCGTTAAGTTATGCCTTTTTAATCGCCTCCGTTCCCGTTGGTTGTCTATTGATGATTCGAACTGAACTGACCCATATGATCGCTAAGTGGAGTAACAAACAATGATGGATTTCATCAGCTCAATCATCTCCCCTATGGGGGCCTTGGTTATCAGCTTTGCGTTATTTCTGATCCTCAGAATGCCATTGGCATTTGCCATTGCGATTGCCAGCCTGCTGTTTTTCGTGATGGATGGCCGTTCCTCGTTGATCATTCCGGTACAAAAGATGGTACTGGCTTCGCAAAACCCTGCGTTACTCGCCGTGCCATTTTTTGTGTTAGCCGGTAACTTAATGAATGCGGCAGGCATTACCCGACGCCTTATTGCGTTTTGCTCCACACTCACCGCTCACCTTGTTGGTGGACTTGCCCATGTCACGGTATTGTTGAGTGCCATCATGGGTGGCGTGTCCGGCTCAGCCGTTGCTGACGTCGCGATGCAATCCAAAATCCTTGGCCCCGCCATGCTCAAGCGCAAATACTCAAAAGGGTTTGTTGCGGCATCCATCGGCCTAAGTGGCCTTATCACCGCAACCATTCCCCCAAGTATTGGACTCATTCTGTATGGGTTTGTCGGAGAAGTCTCCATTGGCCGTCTATTTTTAGCTGGCATTGTTCCCGGCATTCTGATGACACTCTTTCTGATGGTCACCGTGAGTATTGTGGCGAACAAACGAGGCTACGCCCGTGAACAGGAAGAAAGAACACCACCGAAAAAAATCTTCGAAACCTTCATTCAATGCTTCTGGGCGCTGCTCTTTCCTGTCTTACTGATCATCACGATTCGTTTTGGCATTTTCACACCGTCAGAAGCTGGCTCTTTTGCTGTTTTTTACGCCTTTTTCATTGGGTTATTTGTTTACAAGGAACTGAATTACCAAAAAATCGTTGAAGTGCTGCAACAAACCGTTGTCGACAATGCCGTGATCATGTTGATCATTTCCTTTTCTGGCATCTTCGGCTACATCATCGTCAACAATCAAATACCCCAATATCTGTCGCAAGAAATCTTGAGTATCACCACACACAAGTATTTTCTCCTGATCGTGATATTAACCTTCTTGGCGATCATCGGCATGTTTATGGAAGCCACCGTCAACGTATTACTTCTAACGCCAATTTTCCTGCCAATCGTTCAGGGTGTGGGAGTCGATCCGGTGCATTTCGGTATTCTGATGATGACCATCGTTACACTTGGTGGCATGACTCCACCGGTCGGTGTGGCCATGTTTACCGCCTGTTCAATTTTAGATTGCCCGACAAAAAGCTATATCAAAGAGTCCGTGCCTTTCTTATTAGCCATTTTCTTACTGATTCTGGTGCTGATCCTCCTGCCAGATGTGGTGCTATTCCTCCCTAACTTGGCATATGGCTAACAATGAGCACTGAATACATCCATCAAAACAACACGCTTTGTTTGGCATAGGCAAAAGGAAAATAGAATGAAACGGTTTTTATGCGAAGATTTTTTGCTTTCAACGAAAACAGCTCAACGCTTATATCATGAGCATGCCAGTCACCAACCCATTTACGACTACCATTGCCATCTAAACCCTGCTGATGTGGCGCAAAATCGACAATTTGGCAACCTGACACAGATCTGGCTCGAAGGGGATCACTATAAATGGCGTGGTATGCGTTCTGCCGGGATTGAGGAACATTTCATAACAGGTAAAGCAAGTGATTACGACAAGTTCTGCGCGTGGGCGAGAACTGTCCCTCAGACATTAGGAAATCCGCTATACCACTGGACGCACCTAGAGCTGCGCAAACCGTTTGGCATCACAAACACCTTGCTCAATCCACAAACTGCCGAGCACATTTGGCACCAGTGCAATGAACAACTCGCCACATCAGAATTTAGTGCGCGTGGCATCATGCAGCAGATGAATGTGGTGATGGCTGGCACAACCGATGATCCATTGGACTCACTCGAACATCATCGTGCCATTGCTCAAGATGACACCTTTGACATACAGGTATTGCCAAGTTGGCGGCCCGATAACGCATTTAAGATAGAGTTAGCTGGCTTTGTCGAGTACCTGCACAAGCTTGGTGAACTCGCCGATATTGAGATCCGTCAGTTTGACGATTTACGGCAGGCCTTAGACAAACGCCTCCTGCACTTCAATCTATATGGTTGCCGCTGCGCAGACCACGGTATCGAGGTCGTGCGCTATGCACCCATTCCCTCAGACAAAGATTTAGATGCTATTCTCTCCCGCCGTTTAAACCATCAACCGCTCACAGAATATGAGCAAGCCCAGTTTTCAACGGCTGTGCAGGTGTGGTTAGGTCAACGTTATGCTCAGCTTGGATGGGTGATGCAGCTACATATTGGTGCGCTACGAGATAACAACACTCGCATGCATCGGTTCATAGGACCCAACACCGGATTTGATTCAATTGATGACCGCTCGTTTGCCTTTGAGCTTGCCCACCTGCTCGACGAAATGGATCAGTCCAACCAACTACCTCGTACTATCCTTTACTGCCTGAACCCTCGTGATAATGAGATGATAGCGACCATGATTGGTAATTTTCAAGGTGGTGGAATCGCAGGTAAAATCCAATTCGGATCGGGTTGGTGGTTCAACGATCAGAAAGACGGCATGCAACGACAGTTGCTACAGCTTTCTCAGTTAGGATTGCTAAGCCAATTTATCGGCATGTTGACCGACTCTAGAAGCTTCTTGTCTTACACCCGTCATGAATATTTCCGCCGTATTCTGTGTGACATGGTCGGTCATTGGGCTGAAAATGGAGAAGTCCCCAATGATATGTCTCTTCTCGGTCCGCTGATCGAAAATATCTGTTTCAACAATGCTAAGCGTTACTTTGAACAAAGGGCTTAACCACATGACTCGTGCTGAGTGTTAGCCACTCAGCGCTTTCTCCCAATCCCACGTAACCATTCCTAGTTCACCTCATCCAAATGAATAGCCAACCATAATCTAGAATATAATCCAGCCACTTTAAATCTAAAATAATGGCCTAGTTAATAGCAGCTAATATTAGCGTTAGCTTGTTATGAACCTTCAATTAAATACTTAATATATATAAGGATATATCTAAGACTAAAAAGTTGAACTTAGTCCAAGAAATAGAAACTATTTAATAAATTTATTTTTGTCTAAGAAAATAAAAATACCGAGATTTATCTAAGAGTAGCAATGCTTCATGAAATATTAACAAGATCTAAATTAAATTTTATTGTTTAACCAATAGCTTATGCGACATTTTTATGTGACGCACATCTCAATTCATTATTATCCAATCCGATAGACTGCTTTCAAATCAACCAACTAGAAGGAATCGCAACTCAAATAGATCCTTGTTATTAAACGTCAGGCTCCCTGTATATCAAGGTGAGTTTTATATTAAAAACAATTTAACATTTATATTCTCATATTACTTATAGGGTTTATTTATTCTAAAAATAACCTATCAGTTGGGAAGGTACCCTTATGCATATTTTTAATAAAAGTCAATTTTTACATTTTCCTAAAACAATAAAAACAATCTCTATTGGACTATGTTTATTCTCTATGTCTGTTCATTCTCAAATACTAATTATGGGTGGTGAAAATACAATTTCTACTGAACTTGCCACTTATTTAAATCAGGATATTGAGGTTTACAGAGAACAATCTAATCCGGGTGATCTCATTTACGCCAATATCGGCTTAATGAATGATGACGACATCGCTACGCTTCGACAAGCACTCGTCACAAACAAACTGGCAGTGCTTGATTTCTCTTCAATTCCGGCAGAGGAACAACGAACTGAATTGAGCAAACAGCTTACCGGAGTGGGCATGACGTCAGAATATTTAGTTTCTGGTCAGTTAAATGGAGAGTCCGTCGTGAATGCCATTTTAACCCAAATGGAAAGCGAAAATATGAGTGAAGAACAGATCAAAGAAAGTACGCTTCGTTCGTTTATCTATGTACTCAAACGTTTTGGTTTTGGAGATAAATAATCATGAAAACAACACTACTCCCAGTAGCCTTAGCTTTGATCACCTCTCAAGCTGTCGCCGAACAGTATGTTCCTATCGTCACCAAAGGCATTTATATTACCCGTTCAGGTTTAACCTGTAATATCCAAAAAGCGTACGAAGAAGATTCAGAAAAGCTCGATTTTTGCGATGGTAAAGGTTCCGTTGATATTCGTTTTAATCTGGCTCAGATGCGTTCCGTTCCGTCCTCATCTGGCGGTAAAGTTACCGGAAACAAAAAATACGTTCACTTTACAATAGACAACGACCAGCCCGGTGCAGGTTTTCACATAAGCGATAACCTTAAACAAGGGCATTCTTGGTTCCAAAGCTGGGCAAATCGTTACGATTATTTAGGTGGTTTTGCCAGAAGCTATCAAATTAAAATCTCCCCCATCGCTGGGTATAAACCTGTGATGCTACGTAACTTGCCGCACAACGAAAACCGTGAATACCAACACCGAGATACCGATGGATTTGATATTGGTGTCTCCGGCACAGCGGGTGTTGAGAGTGGAGACAAAGGGCCAAAGGGAAAAGCAGAAGTCAGTGCTTCCTATACTTATACCCGTTCTCGTACTCTGGTGTATGACACAAAAGACTACAAGATCGTAAACCGAACTTCTGGTCCGGATTTCGACGTTTCCTTTGAGTTTGACCGCAATCCTTGTAACTCGGGAATTGGTGCTTCTGGCGTCTATGGCTGTGGTTGGAACGATGCACTTTGGGGCAACAGTTTTGTGTATGACAAGCAAAAAATCAACCCAATTGCCTACGCCAACTTTACACCCAATGGTGAAGCGCTGTATGAGGCACCAGTAGAGCAAACAGGAACCACTGTTTTCAAACTAGAAGCCGCGTTTGAACCACAAGTATTGTACGGAAAAGTGATCCCACCAGGCTTACTGCAAGCTGGGATGGCAAATGGCCAACGCTGGATACCCTATCGCTTTGTCGAAAATGTTGAAATCGATTGGTCGCACCCTTCTTTTGAAGCACAAGCACACGTAGTTCTTCAGTCGCTTGACGCCAACAACACCTGTGCAACAGCAAGCGGTCCTACCGTCACGGCGCAAGGCTGCCTAGAACGAAACTGGTCACAGATTTGGGGGTTAGACACCGACGAGCGTTACCGTAGCCGTGTTGGTCCTAACCAGTGTATGGCAGTGCGTGACGATCTGATCGTTGCGGTCGAATCATGTAACCAGTCACTGAACCAGAAGTGGTTCTGGGAAGGTGACAAACTGGTCAGCCGCTATCAAGATGGCAGCAAAACCAAATACGTGATGAACGTGCCTGCCAACGGTGAGGTCCTGACGGTGAAAGCAGCAGGTGAAGAGAGCGATAGCAGAATCCAACCTCGCCTCACCAATATTTCACTGTAATTCCTGAATAACGAACAAGCCCACCGCTGTCTGCGGTGGGCTTAGCTCTAAGTTAAAAAGGACGCCCTTGCGGGCGCCAAGTATGAGTGAAGCATGTTTAACGACGACGACGCAACCATCCCATCACTGCCAGTGCAAGAATGCCAAAACCACCCGCACTACCGCCATCTGCTTGTGTTGTGGTACTGGTATCCCCGCTGATTGGTTTCACTGGAGGTACCGGCGCACTTGGCGCATCTGGGTTGGTCGGAGTTTCAGGGTTAGTTGGAGTCTCAGGATTGGTAGGAAGATCCGGCTCAGCAGGTTTCACTCTTTGGGCAAAAACGTCAAATTCTGCTGCGGAAACAAAGTCCCCAGATCCACTCAGTGCTTCAAACTTCAGATAACGCGCTTTAGTGCTATCGATTAACACCTTTTGCACGCCATCACGACGCTCAAACGCACCCGATGCAACTTCAGTAAATTGAGTGCCATCCTCAGAGAGTGATAAGCGATAATCTTTAATCGCACCATTCCCTGCACCAGGACGAGCCTGATAACTAAACCCGCTAACCATGAACTCATCACCAAGTTCAATCACAAAGTGTTGCGGTGCCTTTTCTGAATCGTCTTTCGGGAACCAAGGAGAGTGATAGATGGAGTTCGCATCACCATCAAAGGCTTTTTCGATTCCTTGACCACTTTGTGCTTTGGGTTTCTCAACAAAAGTGATTTGGCTACTGTCAAACTCATTGAAGGTTGCGGTTTCTGGCCCTGTGAGTCGGAGGTTCGCCCAGTTCACACAGTCACCTGCATCACTGTCATCGCTATTAACCACATGCAGTGCTACTTTTCTAATGTCGAATAGATCGATATCAGGTTTCACCACCGTTGGGCCATCTAAATCGTACTCCCAAGCTTTAACGCCATTGGTATAGATGAGTGCTTTGACTTTGTTGTCGGCCACTTTACAGCTATCGTCGATACCAACATCAGCATTCAGACGAGTCCAAGTGCCATCAAGGCTAAACTCAGCACTGGCCGGTGCTTCCATGCCAACGCCTGACTTGAATGTCAAACCATTCATCATCATATCACTGCCTGTCACTGAACTATTTATGGTTACGTTACCATTCGAAGTCATCAGTTCTTGTGTCAATGAAACTTGCTTGATCGGTGTGCGTTTCTTAGTCGCAATCAAATCAAATTCCTGAGCAGAAACATAATCACCAACCGCTTTGACCACCTCAAATTTAAGGAAGCTTGCTTCTTGCTCGGCAAACTGAGCGATCTTTAGCTCTTTATTTTTCGGCCACTCACCTTCGGCAACCGGCTCTCCCCAATCACCATTGGTGTCTGAGAGGTAAATCCGGTATTCAGTAATGGTGCCATTGCCTGCGTTCTCACGTGGTAAATAAGTAAACCCGCTAACATTAAAGGCCCCACCTAATTGGAGCACAAAGTCCATAGGAACTTTATCGGCGTCCGAATCTTGCTTCCACGGAGAGTGATATAAGCTCTCAATATCACCATCCAATGCATTCGAAAACTCTTCGCCTTTCTGCTCTGGCAACGGTTTCACAACCTTCACCTGACTCTTATCAAACTCCGTCACATAGCTAGGTTCTGGGTACCCAGCAGTTTGTGGAACGTCAGCACCTTCATCAATATCAAGCGTGACTGAGTAAGGGTGATATACCGACTGCTTACCCACTTTAACGTGCACTAAACCATGACGATCGGTGGCATCGAAATACCAGCCTTCTTGCGCAGACTCTAATGCTTCTAATGAGTCAAGCTCCGTTAACGTCACGCCACCTGCATCAACACCCAATGGTTTCACTAAAGAAAACACTTGGAAGTGATAGCTACGCTCAGTCACTAACCCATCATAATCTTGGTGAACGGTTGCTGGGTTGATGGTGATAGAAATGTCACCATTCTCACCTGTTACTGGAGCGGTTGCGGTAATTTTTGTTTCAGCGTAAGCATTGTTTTCTTTATAGGCACGGGTTTCACCATCATCTTCAAATAGGGTAAATGAAGATTCGCCATGAGGATAAAGCTGAACAATCAGATGATCTTTCGCTTGCAGCGCATCAGAACGAGCCCCTTGGTACATTGGGACAATCGCTCCCGCTTTGACCAGTACTGGGATTTTATCAATGGTAATTGGGTAATGTGCTAACTCCATACCGCCTTCGGGTGACGTTGTACGAGTACCATCCCAGAAATCAACCCATTCCCCTTCTGGTAAATAGAGTCCTTTATACCAACCATTATTTTGCGCCATTGGTTGATACACAGGTGCCACCAACAGCGATTCACCATACATATACTGGTACTTGAACTCTTCACTTTTTAGGCGTGGATCGTCAGGAAACTCCCAGGTCATCGCTCGCACCAATGGTGCACCCGTACGGTCCGCTTCATAAGCGTAGGTATACATATACGGCATCAGTTGTGACTTCAACATGAGGTACTGGCGATTGATATCTCGATATTTCTTACCGTTATACTCACCGTCGTGCCACCAAGCATGTTTACGCTCTTTACCATCCCAACCGGACATCGAGATCAATACAGGGGTAAAAGCTTTGAATTGAACATCACGAGTAAAGGTTTCGGCCCCATGACCAAAGATACCGTTCACATCAGAAGACGCATAAGCTTGCCCAGATAAACCTGAACCAATAAAGGTTGGAATATGCCAGCGGATGTAATCCCAGCTCGCAGATTGGTCACCGGTCCAAGTCACCGCATAACGCTGGGTACCAGCCCAACCCATGACGGTCCAGATCATTCCGCGAGTTTCAGAGTTCTCCATTAAACCAACGTGCGCATCATTATTTGCCGCTAGAGAATACAACTTCCCAGGCCCAGTCCACGCCACGTCTAATTTATAAACACTCACTCCATCAGTCACTTCTTGCTTGATCTGATCGAGTGACTTTTGAGTCCATAAGCCCGTTTTAATTCCGAGCTCATCAAGCTCGTCAATTGTGCCTTTTAAGTCGGAGTAACCACAGCCGTAGCCATCATTTGGCAAAATCCAACCCACTGGCATATCGTGGGTTTTGTATGGAACACCCACTTGGTTGACTACATCAATGGTGCTGCCCGGGTCGGCAGGCCACCCTTCAGGGTATGAACCCTTTTTATTTTCATAGCAGTCGGCATCACCAAGGTAGTAAGCCCAACGAGAGAGCAAGTGTGGTCGTCCGGTAAGTTTGGTGTATTCGTTGACGATATCCCCCAAGGAATCACCGACGAAGTAATAGGCGTCAAAACGATCTTCATTGTAACTGGAAACGACTTGGTCGACGGCACGAAAGTCATGAGCACCGTTTCGCCAAGTATGGTGCATAACACCATACCCTTTGTCTGACATATAGAATGGCGCAGGACTTGGTCGGTCAAACTCTTCCCAACCACCAGAAGTAGAAGCTTTTAGGATTTTACCGTTAAACTCAAACTCACCATTTTGCTGGCCACCACCATAGAAATGTTCCGCTTGATCACTAGTGAGAGTCTGTACTGTTTTTAAGTTGCTGTTTCTTAGTAGCAGCTCGCCCCGGTCAAACCCATCAACGGTTTCGCCAATTTCGATGGGCTTTACTTCTTGCCACAATAAAGTCTGGTTGTCTGCTTTATAGAGCGCAAAAGTCAAGGGAGAATGATAAATACGCAGTGCTAGTTCGTCCGTTTGTAATAGGTGATGATCGCCTTGTTCCGTGACAGAAACATCGACCAAACCCTGCTCCCCTCCAATCACAATATTAGGTAGTTCAGTCGCATCAAAATTGGGGTCGTCACACTTAAAGTTTCGGCATTGATCTTTCAACGCATCAACTTTCACCCCTTGAAATTGATCACTATTACTTGCCTGAATACGGAAAACGGCTGGGTTAATCACATCGATAATTAAATGCTGACCGCTTTCGGTCTTCATTCGAATTTGTTGCCCTTGTGTCTCTAACGAGCCAACGTCCAGCGCCGCCAACGGTGCTGCGGGTATCGAGCCACTGAATAAAGCCGCCGAGATCAAAGAAGCTAGTAGTAAGGGTTTATGTATTTTTTGTTTCACGGTTTCACTCCGTTGTATTTTGTGAGTACACAAACACAAATAAAACGAAACGAAAGAACAAAAAAGCACAAAGATCACACAACAAAATCAAACTGGTTAAAAATAAAGCAAAAGAAAACTAAAAAAAACCAACAATGGTACTTAATTATGATTTAAGTAGTGGTAATAATAGATTCTGAACATGCATTCATTCGAATGAAAAGTACCAATAATAACGAAATGTAAGTACCAAATGCTTCATAAACGACCAGATGCAGAACAAAATAGAAAGCAATCGTAAATAAAGAATGGCTAAAATATAAAAAGAAACAGCATTTCAAAACGTAACGAAAGAAATTAACTTTCATTTATTATTTATAACGATATAATTCAACAAGATAAAAGAACGAGAGACTGTAATGCGTGAAAAACACAAGTGAAAGACGTGAGCAAACTATCGCTTTGCTAAAAAGCCATGGTAGTGTCCAAGTCAGCGATTTGTCACAGCGCTTTTCTGTATCTGCCGTGACGATTCGAAACGACTTAGCTGCCCTTGAAAAGCAGGGTATTGTCACCCGCGCATACGGTGGGGCTTACCTGCAAGACAACGTTGTCCGACCTACCGAACATTCTGTTACTGACAAAAATCTGCACCACCAAAACATCAAGCAAAAAATTGCTCAGGCAGCAATCGAGTTTATCGACAGTGGTGATACAGTGATCCTCGATTCCGGCACTACTACCTGCCAGATAGCCGAGGCGATGCAAGACTTTACCGATCTGGTGGTTATGACCAATGGCTTAAATATTGCCAATACACTGTTCCCAGCAGAAGGGGTCGAAGTCATGTTAGTCGGTGGTGAGTTAAGGCGTAAATCGATGTCTTTCTTTGGTGCTCAAGCTGAAACCTTATTAGACAACTACCACTTTAATAAGCTATTCCTCGGTGTCGACGGCTTTAACCTAGAGCGTGGCATTACCACACACAATGAGAAAGAAGCTCGGTTAAACCGTAAAATGTGTGAAATAGCCGATGAAATCATCGTGGTAACTGACTCATCCAAGTTCGGCAAAGTCAGCTTGCACAAAATCATTGAGTCCTCTCGTATCGACAAACTCATTACAGACAGTGGCATTCCCGATAACTATTTACAGGGCTTAAAGAAGCTTGGAATTCCTGTCATCTTAGTGTGAACACCTAACCCCTTCAAACTCCCGTTTATATGCGATTCATCCAGATGGATGGATCGCTAATTGTTACTTCCCTCTCTTAATCAGCTTCTTTTTGTCTTTCGCTTTATATCGCTTTGTGCAGGCAACTTTTATTTTTGTGATCTCTATCAACATCAAAAGCAAAAGCTACCTTTCACAGCGTTTTTATTCAATCTTTCACTTTCAAAGACGAAATTACTTTTGCTACGGGACATTATTGTCATTTCTCTTGATAAAACTCGCTGTAAAACCTTTCACTTTTCTCAAAGTGAAAGGTTTTTGGCCTTAAAAGCGAAAGTCGACCTTCCGTGATCTGCCTTTCATTTTTATTTTTCTCTGCCTGATTAAATACCTCCAACCAACAAAAGAAAGAAAACGAAAGAAAACTTTCTTGTAGTTAAAGCGAGGGTTTTATGACCAGTTCAGAGCGTAGACAAATGATCATGACTCACATACGCCAAAAGCAGATGGGTAAGGTTGATGAGTTTGCCAAGTGGTTTAACGTATCGGCCGTCACCATTCGTCACGACCTCAATATACTGGAGAAACAAGGGTGTGTTTTTCGCTGTTACGGCGGCGCAACCCTGAACCCAAACTTCGCTTTCGATCAGCCTTTACACTGTAAAGGCCAGCTCAATCGAGATATCAAGCAAAGTATTGCTCAAGTTGCCGCCAGCATGATTAACGATGGCGAAGCCATTTTGCTGGACTCCGGTTCCACCATTACCGCAATGCCTGAATACCTTGCAGACAAACGCAATTTGGTGGTGATGACCAATGCACTCAACACCGCCTATCAATTGAGCCTACTGGATAACATTGACCTGCATGTACTCGGAGGGCGTTTACGCGCCGCTTCCTGTTCACTTACCGGCTCACATGGCGAGGGCCAACTACGCGCTTACCTATTCGACAAAGTGTTCCTTGGTGTTGATGGTTTCGATCTAGAAGCGGGGATCACGACACCCGATCCAAATGAAGCGCAGATTAACCGAGTTATGTGCGACGTTTCTCGTCAGATCATTGCGGTAACCGACTCAAGTAAGTTTGGCCGTAAAAGTTTTTGCATGATCCGTGCTGCCAGCCAGATCAACACCCTAATTACCGACAGCCACATTCCCCATCATATCCATCAAGCACTTCTATCGCTTGGTGTTGACGTGGTGCTGGCTGATCAGATCATTAACTAGGACAACAAAATGAATTTGTTACTTTCTCTTATTCAAGCCCATAAGCAAGGACAGAACGTCGGGATTTACTCCGTTTGTTCTGCACACCCCATCGTACTGGAAGCAGCGATTCTTCAAGCAAAAAAAGACCAGCAATTAGTGCTGATTGAAGCCACATCCAATCAGGTCAATCAGTTTGGTGGCTATACCGGAATGACACCAGAGCGCTTTGCAGAACAAGTTTTTAAACTGGCAGACAAGCATGACTTTCCACAACAAAACGTGGTGCTTGGTGGTGATCATTTAGGTCCAAACTGCTGGCAACAGTTCTCAGCAGAAGAAGCGATGCAGCTGTCTGAGCGTCTCATCATGGATTATGTCGCTGCTGGATTTAAGAAAATTCACCTCGATTGCTCCATGCCATGTGCCGATGATGAGCTACCTTTGAGTGAAACTCTGATGGCTGAACGTGCTGCACGCCTATGCGCCATTGCAGAAACGACATGGAAGGACATCGGTGGTGAAGCGCCAGTATACGTAATAGGCACAGAAGTACCGACTCCGGGCGGCGCACTGGAATCCTTGGAAGAAGAAGGCGTTGAGGTCACAACCCCAAGCCAAGCACAAGAAACATTGAACGCCCATCATTTAGCCTTTAGTGACATGGGACTCGGGTACGTTTGGGAGCGTGTCATCGGTCTGGTTGTTCAACCCGGTGTCGAGTTTGATCACCACACGATTCACCATTATCAGAGTGAATTGGCTCAACCTCTTGCCAAAATGGTCGAGATGCAACCTTATTTGGTATTTGAAGCCCACTCAACCGATTACCAAAAAAACAACGCATATCATGAGTTAGTACGCGATCATTTCGCCATCTTAAAGGTTGGCCCAGCCTTAACCTTTGCCCTGCGTGAAGCACTATTTGGGCTTGACCGAGCAGAACTTGAATGGCTTGGCTCACACCATTCTTCTCACCTTCGCGGCACGATTGAGCAAATCATGCACGAAGAACCAGAGCATTGGCAAAAACATTATCTAAGTCGTGGCCACCAACACTATCTTGATTGCGCATACAGCTTAAGCGATCGCATCCGCTACTACTGGACTCACCCTGAAGTACAACGAGCCCAACAGACACTCTTTGATAATTTACGAGACAAACCCGTCCCTGTGACCATCCTCAGTCAGTTTTTGCCCAACCAAGCAAAAGCAATCACACAACAAGAGATTCGTAATACTCCAACTGACATTGTAATCCACAAAGTGATGGAAGTGACGGACGTCTATGCCTATGCCTGTTATTCCAATAATACCGTTGCCTCTAAGGAGCCCACCAAATGAGCACATTTCTTGGCTATACCCTCTCTTGGCTTGAAGAGCACAATGCAATTCATACCGCACAGGAAATTTCACGTCAGCCGAAGCTTTGGCGCGAACTGGCGAATATTCTGGCCTCAGCAGAATCTGATTTGAATGCCTTTTTAGCACCATTACTGAATAAACGTAATCTTCGCATTATTCTCACTGGCGCAGGCACTTCTGCATTTGTCGGTGATGCTGCCAAACCCTTTATCCAAATTGACAGCGGCTTTCGCGTCGAGTCAATTCCAACAACGGATTTGGTCTCTAATCCATCGCAATTCCTTTATCCGGGACAACCAACCTTACTCGTCTCTTTTGCACGTTCAGGAAATAGCCCGGAAAGTGTGGCTGCCGTGAAGCTGGTCGATCAATTGGTTGATGAGAGCTACCACCTATTTTTAACCTGTAATGGTGAAGGCGCATTATCTCAACATGCCAACGTGGCAGAAAACGCGTTTTGCCAATTGATGCCAACCGAGTCTAATGACAAGAGCTTTGCAATGACATCCAGCTTTACCTGCATGCTGATGTCTACCTTGGTGCTGTTTAGCAAGACATCCATCCGAGAAGCAACACACAGCATTGAAACCATTGCTGCGCTTTGTGAAGAGAAGTTGCTGCCATGGAATGAAGCCACCAAGCAACTGGCTCAAATGCCCTATTCACGCTTAATCACACTAGGGAGTGGCGGGTTTGCGGGGCTGGCTCGCGAGGCTTCCTTGAAATCTCTGGAACTCAGCGCTGGACAAGTCATGACCAGTTTTGATTCCTCATTAGGGTTTCGTCATGGACCAAAATTCGCCATCAACAACCGAGCTTTGGTTGTCCAGTATCTGTCGAGTGAAGCCTATACCCGTCAATATGATCTCGATTTATACCACGAAATTCGCCGCGACAACCAAGCCCTTCAGCACGTCGCTTTAAGCGAAGGAGCGATGGAAGGCGAATTGGTCTTTGAACTCAGCCAACTGAATTTAGGCGATTCTTGGTTGTGCTTCCCATACATCTTATTTAGCCAAATGCTGGCCTTTGAAAAGTCGTTAGCACTTGGACTCGGGCCAGATAATCCCTGCCCTACGGGCGAAGTTAACCGCGTGGTGCAAGGCGTCACCATTCACCCTTATCAGCCATAACCATTACAAATTTCAGAATGAATTGAAGGAACACGATTATGCCAAATATTGTACTGAGTCGAATTGATGAGCGCCTTGTTCACGGCCAAGTTGGTGTGCAATGGGTCGGCTTTGCCGATGCCAACATCATTGTGGTGGTGAACGATGAAGTCGCCGAAGACGACATGCAACAACACCTAATGGAAATGGTTTTGGCTGATGGGATAGCGATCCGTTTTTGGTCAGTGCAAAAAACCATCGACACCATTCATAAGGCGGCAGACCGACAACGCATCTTGTTGGTTGCACGCACCCCAGAAGACTTTCGCAAGCTGGTAGAAGCAGGCGTGCCAATCGACAAGATTAACGTTGGCAACATGCACTACACAGACGGCAAAAAGCAAATTTCCAAAACCGTTTCGGTCGACAACGAAGACGTGGCGGAATTTGAAAAACTAAAAGCACTCGGCGTGACTTGTTCTGTTCAGGGCGTGCCAACAGAAAGTGCAACTGACCTCTATACACTCATTTAATTTATAAGGACAACCGCTATGGAAATAGGACTATTACAAGCATTAATGCTTGGCATCCTTGCCTTCTTCGCTGGTTTAGATCTGTTTAACGGTCTGACCCACTTCCACCGTCCGGTGGTATTGGGTCCGTTAGTCGGACTGATACTGGGCGATCTAGAAACCGGCATTTTGGTCGGTGGTACGCTTGAACTCATCTGGATGGGTCTGGCACCGCTGGCAGGTGCTCAGCCACCAAACGTGATCATCGGAACCATCGTTGGTACCACGTTCGCCATCACCACCAAGGTTGAGCCGAATGTGGCGGTCGGGGTAGCCGTTCCGTTTGCCGTTGCCGTACAAATGGGCATCACCCTATTGTTCTCCTTGATGTCTGCGGTCATGTCCAAGTGTGACGAGTATGCACAAGCCGCCGATACCGATGGTATTGAACGCGTGAACTACATGGCATTGGCAGTACTCGGCACTTTCTACTTCCTTTGCGCTTTCCTCCCAATTTATCTGGGTGCCGAGCACGCCGGCACCATGGTGGCAGCGCTACCAAAAGAGTTGATTGATGGCCTTGGCGTTGCCGGCGGCATTATGCCTGCTATCGGTTTCGCTGTGCTGATGAAAATCATGATGAAGAATGCCTACATCCCATATTTCATCCTCGGCTTTGTCGCAGCGGCATGGGTAGAACTTCCAATCCTTGCGATTGCTGCAGCAGCAACTGCCATGGCAATCATCGACTTTATGCGTAAATCAGAACCAACCCCAGCGGCCACTCAAGCAGAGGACTTAGAAGATGGAATCTAATGTAAGTAATGCACTAAAAGTATCGGCCAACGACGCAACGGTAAAACCTGCGCCGGGTGTAGCCGCAGACGAATATGAAAATAAAGAGATTGGTGCCGAGCTCACTAAATCAGACATCAACCGCATGGCGTGGCGCTCACTGTTGCTGCAAGCCTCTTTCAACTTTGAGCGTATGCAAGCTTCCGGTTGGCTGTACGGCCTACTACCGGCACTGAAAAAGATCCACACCAATAAAGCGGACCTTTCCAAAGCAATGCAGGGCCACATGGGCTTCTTCAATACCCACCCATTCTTGGTGACTTTCGTCATGGGTATCGTGTTGGCGATGGAGCGTTCTAAACAGAACATCAACAGTATCCAGAGTACCAAAATCGCCGTTGGTGCCCCAATGGGAGGTATTGGTGACGCGATGTTCTGGCTCACGCTGCTGCCGATTTGTGGTGGTATTGGTGCTGACCTCGCGTTGCAAGGCTCCATCATGGGCGCAGTGTTCTTTATTGTGCTGTTTAACGTGGTGCACTTTGGTTTGCGTTTTGGTTTAGCCCATTACGCCTACCGTATGGGCGTAGCAGCCATCCCTGTCATTAAAGCCAATACCAAAAAAGTCGGCCATGCCGCTTCAATGGTTGGTATGACGGTCATTGGTGCTTTGGTCGCGACCTATGTACGCCTATCCACCACCGCCGAAATCACCGCAGGTGATGCCGTAGTTAAGTTGCAAGCTGATGTGATCGACAAGCTGATGCCAGCCTTCTTACCACTGGTTTACACCTTGTGCATGTATGCGCTAGTTAAGCGTGGCTGGAGCCCACTTCGTCTCATCGGTATCACCGTGGCGTTAGGCATTGTTGGCCGCTTTGCTGGCTTTCTTTAACGCCTAATTAAACAGCAAGATTCTGGGGCCGGAATGTCGGCCCCATATTTGGGAGAAAACATATGATTGCAGTCATTCTTTCAGGCCACGGTGGGTTTGCATCTGGCATCGAAAAGGCAATTCATCAAGTCATCGGTGAGCAACCGCAATTTCAGGCCATCGATTTTCCGGTCGACATGACCACACCACAGTTAGAGAGTGCAATGCGCGATGCCATTTCACTGCATGACAACGGTGAAGGAATCGTATTTTTAACCGATCTGCTTGGTGGTACGCCTTTTCGCACCGCTTCTTTGCTCAGCCAAGAGCGAAATGACATCGAAGTCGTGACTGGTACAAATTTACAAATGGTTGCTGAAATGCTGCTTGAACGCGATGAGCTCAACTTACTTGAGTTTCGTCAGCAAGCCCTCGAATGTGGCCACCGAGGGATGACCTCGCTCGCCGACGAATTGCAGCAAAGCAAGACACAGGAAACCTGCGACGATGGCATCTAACATGAAACACTATCGGGCTTCTCGCATCTTACATGGTAGGCGCTGGTTGCAAGATGCCATCTTGAGTGTGGGAAATAATGGCGTCATCGCTGCGATAGAGCCCTATTGTACTTCTCGTCACCAACACATCATTGATCTTGGCGACGTATCACTACTACCCGGTATGATTGATACCCACGTCCACGGTGCTGTCGGTTGTGATGTGATGGATGCCAGCCATCAAAGCCTCAATGCCATGTCGTGCTTTTTTGCAACCCGGGGAGTAACAGCGTTTGTTGCAACAACCGTTACCGCACCGGTTGCGAAGATCAAAGCGGCACTTCAACAAGTGGCGAAAAGCAAAGCAGAGGGCGTTGATGGCGCTGAGTTACTCGGCGCTTACTTAGAAGGCCCTTACTTCACCGAAAAAAATCGTGGCGCACATCCAACAGAATGGTTTAGAGAGCTGTCTGCAGAAGAGCTGGATAACTGGATTTCTTATTGTGATGACCAATTGCTTACTGTCGCACTCGCACCTGAAAAGCCCGGAGCGCTTGAAGCAATTTCACACCTAAAGCAACGCGGTATTAAGGTCATGCTCGGCCACAGTGATGCCAGCTACAACCAAGTCACGCAAGCACTGGATGCTGGCGCCGATGGCATTGTGCATTGCTATAACGGCATGCGCGGATTACACCATCGCGATCCCGGTGTGGTGGGCGCGGGATTATGCCACCCCAATAGTTACGTCGAAATGATTGCGGACGGTCATCACGTCCATCCAGCAGCAATCGACGTGGCTTATCGCTGCTGCCAAGACCGCTTAACGCTCATTACCGATTCCATGTGTGCCACTCATATGCCAGATGGCGAGTACCCTCTCGGCGAATATATGGTCAAGGTACACGACGGAATTGCCCGGACTGACACGGGTAGCCTAGCAGGCAGCACCCTTACCCTGAACAACGCAGTGACCAATGTTCGTGACTGGCTGCGTTTATCGCTTAAAGATGCATGGTTGCTGGCATCGTTGACACCAGCTCAATCTCTTGGGCTAGAGCATCAATACGGTACTTTGGAAGTGGGTAAACACGCTTCCATGGTGGCATTGAATTCTGAATTTTCTGTTTTAAAAACTTGGGTGGGCGGCAATCTTGTATTCGACGCTGACCATACGCTAAGCCAGGAGGCTGTATGTATCTGATTTCTTCTCGTGAAATGCTTAAACGTGCTCAGGTAGGCGGTTACGCTGTTCCTGCTTTTAACATCCATAATCTTGAAACGGTTCAAGTTATTGTCGAAACCGCATCTGAAATGGGCTCTCCTGTCATTTTGGCTGGCACACCGGGCACTTACGACTATGCCGGCACTGACTATCTGGTCAGTATCTGTAAAGAGGCGGCTCACAAACATTCCATGCCGCTAGTGCTGCATTTAGATCACCACGAAGAACTTAGCGATATTCAAAATAAGGTAGAGCACGGCATTCGCTCAGTCATGATTGATGGCTCACATCATGCCTTTGAGCAAAATATTGAAATCGTTCGCTCCGTGACGGACTTCTGTCATCGTTTTGATGTGAGCGTTGAAGCTGAGTTAGGTCGCCTCGGCGGGCAAGAGGATGATTTGATTGTCGACGCTGCCGATGCACTTTTGACAGACCCAGCCTCGGCGGCTGAGTTTGTTCGTCGCACCAACATTGATTCACTTGCTGTTGCCATTGGTACTGCGCATGGGCTCTACAAAGCAGAACCTAGGCTCGACTTTGATCGTTTAGAAAAAATTCGTCAGGTGGTGGATATTCCATTGGTGTTGCACGGAGCATCCGGCGTTCCCGATGACATGGTCAAACGTTGTATTGATTTGGGCGTGTGTAAAGTGAATGTCGCCACCGAGCTCAAAATCGCATTTTCTGATGCGGTGAAGCAACACTTTGCCGAGCACCCAAGTGCCAACGACCCACGTAAGTACATCACGCCAGGAAAAGCCGCGATGAAACAAGTTGTGATCGACAAAATCAATATGTGTGGCAGTGAAGGCAAGCTTTAGTTTTTAACACCAACCCCCTATAGGTGTTACCCAATGGGGCTGTCCGAGCAGCCCCTTTTTTATTGCCGCTACTTAAAATACTTTTGCTCTCGCTCTTGGTGGCTCTGTTTAAGTTGTTCAATTTGACGCCGTTTGGTTTTGAGCTCTTTCTCAAGCTGTCGCCCTGTTAGAGTGGCCTCAAATGTTGAATCAAGCTCTTGGCAATCCGCTTGTAGCTGAAGATTGATTGGCTTTTCTTGTTGTTGATGCTTCTTTCGCTTACCGCGTGCCTGTTTAAAGAAATCGTTCATTGTATTCTCCTTACCCAAACGTCATCGCTGACTCACAAATCCTTCCTTTGATTTGCTCCAACAAACATTATTGTTTCAATCTAGCAGCCAATGAACTATCCGCTAGCCCACCACAACATGGATTCTGAGTAAGTTGTCAAAATGTGATTCGCTCACAATTCGACTGCAAGTTTTAGTGAGACATCTATGAATGTAAGTGATTCATTGTTGCGATTGACCTAATATTGATTCTTCGATCTCAGGGCAAGTTAACGAAGATCAATCCCCTTAGTATAAAAATCCGTTTCACTAAGCCCAACCATCAGATAACTCAAACTCTTATTATGCGTCTACTGGCTGACAAAACTGGCGAACAATTTTTGCAAATCCTTGAACAAACGGACGATGTTGTCACCGTCCAATTCATTAGCAATGAAGGCGTTGCCAAAGGGAAGCCGTTTCAAGATTCACTAAAAGGGTTAGCCATAACGGGTTGGTCACCAAGAGCGACCTCAACCGCAATTGGGTTGGCAAGATTCAAACAAGGCATACTGGAAGATGCACAAGTCAGCTTCGCCCTCCATCAACTTTTCCCGCTAGGGCGTCGTGTAAAACTGCCTTGTGGCAACACAGCAACCATCGCAAGCTACGCCAACACGCACACCGATGGCTACTACATGTATTTGAGAATAGACGGCAAATTAAAACGAAGGAAAATTAGCCCAGACTGGCAATTACTGCCAAGTGACGAGTTATTGAGACTGCCGTACTACCCGGCTCCAAGAAGCCAGCAAGAGCTTGATAATATCTGCGCATTTGATCAATGGGCAGGCGGTTTTTAAGGTAAGAGTTAAACACACTGACCTTTTTACAAATCTTTCGCTCCATCAAACTTCTCGGTATTGTTGTTCCTAGTGCAACAACAATGCCTTTCTATTCTGGCTGGTTTTAATCAGCACGAAACAATAAACCACAAAAGTGGCCAACAACGCGCTATGCCCTACCCATTTCGGACCAGACACCAAGCTTAAAAACTGATACGTGGCAGAGGTGAAAGCCGCCAATGGGAATGCGTACGCCCAAAACGCCAAACTAAAATCAAGCTGTTTAAACGCACTGGCATTTAGCACTAAACCGAATAACGCCGCCAACGCCCAACCATAGAACACCATCCCCAAGATCGTTACGCCATAAGTCAGGTTTTGATATCCCAAGAAAAACATCGAAGGTGTTGCAAGCAAAATAAAATAGGTCGGATAAAGCAATTTAGGGATCACGCTTCCCGTCATCATCCGATGAAGCACCACCAGATAAACAGAAGCCCCTATCATGACGCCGGAAGAAAACATAAAAAAACCAAACTCCCGATACTCTACAGGCGCAAAAACAGAGCACACAACATTGGCCAACGGTGGGATCAGAAAGGTGGGATTGATACTTGGCATCAGTTTTTTGTCGTTGTATATCCAACGAATAACAATAAACATGAGCAGCGGTAGCTGAATTGCCGCCCCACACTGCCATATCAGTGAACTGTGTAGCAGACCTGAAATCAGAAACAAGCTGATCGTGCTGCAACACATGAAGTTCCGGCTAATGAGGTTTTCCATCTCTTCAATATGGTGTTTGGATTTAACAACATAACGAATCAAAACACTCAGAGTGACACATAACAGAAGGATTACTGCAACCGCAGCAATCATTGTCGATGCGGAGTCAAGCAAGTCAATTTCTGATTTTTTTATCGCAAGCGCCAGTCCAGCAACACTCATCACAGTGGACATCAGTGTTACAGGTAGCCGAAGAAAAGTGTTACCAGACATAGACGCCCCTACGCTTTTTTCATAAGTAAGCTGATCGGTTCGGCCTGAGGCCCAACAATAATCTGCAGGTTTTGCTCACCAACATGCACGATGCCCATTGCACCAAGCGCTCGAATCGCGTCATCGTTCACTAATGACTTGTCCGTAACAGAAAGGCGCAAACGGGTAATGCATGCATTGATTTCCGTTAAGTTGTCTTTACCGCCACACGCCTGAATATACCCATTAGCTAAGTCAGATAGGCTAGATTGCGGCGCAGGTTCTGCGGTGGTTTTAGATTCACTCTCACGACCCAAGGTTTTAAGGTCAAACTTAAGAATCGCGAAACGGAAAGTAACAAAGTAAATGACGGCAAAAACGAGCCCTTGTGGGATCAGCATGTACCAGTTTGTTGCTAATGGATTGCGCGCTTGGAGAACTAAATCCACTAAACCCGCGGAAAAACCGAACCCCGAGATCCACTCCATTGAAGACGCGATATACATCGACAATCCCATCAATACCGCATGAAGAATAAACAACACAGGTGCCGCAAACATAAATGCGAACTCTAAAGGCTCAGTCACTCCAGTAAAAAAGGAAGCAAATGACGCAGCGACAACCAATGAAGCAACACGAGTTTTGTTCTTTTTATGCGCCGTAACATACATCGCAAGACCAGCAGCAGGTAAGCCGAACATCATTACTGGGAAAAAGCCTGCCATATAACGACCAGTCACACCGGGTTGCCCAGCTCCGTCTGCGATGGATTGCGCGCCGCCAAGGAAAGTCGGTAAGTCATTGATACCAGCAACGTCATACCAAAAGACGGGGTTAAGTGCATGATGCAGTCCTGTCGGTATCAATATTCGGTTGAAGAAACCAAACAGCCCTGCACCTATTGAGTCTTGGGCGTACATCCAAGTACCAAAACTGGTGATACCGCTGAACATACCGTCCCAAATTTCCATAAACAAGCCAGAGATAAAGATGCCAGCAATTGAAGACAGGATTGGAACCAGTCGTTTGCCACTAAAAAAGGAAAGTGCTTTAGGAAGTTGAGTCTCTGAGAAACGGTTATAAATAGCAGCAACGACAATACCAACAACAATAGCGAGAAATTGGTTGTTCACCTTATTAAATGAAGCTGGTACCTCTTCAACATTGATGCCCTTTATCATTGCCATGTTCGACGGTTGTAACAGCGCCATCACTACCAACCAGCACAGCAATCCTGACAATGCCGCAGAGCCGTCTCTGTCTTTCGACATACCAAAGGCAATGCCGACCGCAAACAAAATGGGTATGTTCTTAAGGATCGCGCCTCCTGACTTAATCAGGAAAGCTGCGATTTGATTGTCGTGTCCCCACCCAGTTGGATCAATCCAGTATCCAATCCCCATTAAAATTGCAGCTGCGGGTAGCGCTGCAATGGGGATCATCAATGCTTGTCCAACTTTTTGTAGATATCCAAACAGATTGATTTTCATTGTTGTAATCCTTCAAAGTTGATTAACTCTATTTGCTCTCGATACAGCCAGTCTTTCAGTGCGCCGGATAGTAAGATTTCAAGCTCTTGCTCACGGCGCTCTGTATATGATGAAAGCGCTGCAAGCGAAGCATCGGAATAGCCCGGATGGGCCATTACTTCTAACACCTCCATTCCACCTTCGTTTTTCGATTCGGAAATGATTTGCTTTAAATCATGCAGAGTGGCTTTTTCATCAAAGAACTCAGCACTAAATCGGTCTGTGGTTTTTACCTTCAACAAGGAAAGATCACGTACATAGTAATCTGCTCTTCTTGTTGGCAAATTAATCGCATTAACGAACTTGATAAAACCCTCTCTGACATTCGGCAAAAATGCAGAGAAATGATGTGAATCAACATGATCAACCGCCACACCCAGTTCAATCGCTTTGGTGTATTGATTCATCGCTTCAAGAAAGACGTGTTCAGAGTTAACTCGCTCCGCATTGTCCAGTAGATACTGCCGGCAATGAAAGTGCCCAGAGTCATCAACCAAGGTTGGGATATCACTCGGATCTGAAACAGGTTTGCCTAACGTTAAATTAACGTGCAATCCAACGCCTTTCAGCTGGTGGGTTGCAATTAAGTCCACAGCATCTAACGTCCCTGATTGATTCACCATCAATGTCGTAGAGGAGACCACGCCATGAGTCATTGCCTCCACGATCGCTTTGTTGACGCTTTTGGTTAATCCAAAATCATCGGCATTAATGATCAATTTCATGTTTACCCCTGAAGAACGTCAAAATCAGAGGGGTTGAATTGAGGAAGTTGAGGGGTATTTTGCGTCAGTATATCTTTCAGCGCCCTTTCCAGTTTGAGGCCAGTTCCTACAATCGGATTAATGGTCAGCGCACGTAGTGCCAGTGATACGTCCCCCGCAATCGCAGATTGAACGGTGAGCTGCTCGAATGTTTTCATTGTTTGCAATAGACGCAAGGTGTCTTGCGGGAAGGGAGCAACATTCAGTGGATGCGCGCCTGAGCTGCGGATTATCGAACTGACTTCCACCACACAATCATCAGGCAAACCAGCAATCGTGCCGTTATTGATGGTATTCACGTGCATGATTTCGCCAGTATTGTTGTGAATCGCATTCATGATCTTGCAGGCAGATTCTGAGTAGTATTGGCCACCACGAAGTTCAAGCTCTTTCGGCTTCTCGTTCAATGCTTCATTGCGATAAACATCAAAGAGCTTTTGCTCGATCTCTTTCACCACATCAGCCCTATTTTTTGTTTGGCTGTTTGTGGCACTCTCTTTTTCCAAGATATCTTCACTGGCGTAGTAATAACGAAGGTATGAGCAAGGCAGCATGTTCATGTTTTTCAGCAAAGCGCTAGACCATGTAAACTGCGCAATGTTCTGCGGGCGCATTTTGTCATTACCTGCAAGTACTTGATCGATGATGAACTGCATTTTGTCTTGATTGTGATGGATAATCTGCCGTGCCCACACTAGGTGGTTCAACCCGGCGATCTGAATAAAGAAGTCATCACTTTCAGCGTCAAGTAACTCCATTGCGCCACGTTCCATGTTTACTGGAACATTACATAAGCCAATGGTCTTGGTTGTGCTGTTTTGCAAGATAGCTTCGGTCACCATGCCCGATGGATTGGTGAAGTTGAGCAGCCACGCATCAGGGCACAGTTCTTCCATTTCACGAGCGATATCCAGTGCCACTGGAATCGTACGGAAAGCATTAACTAAACCGACAATGCCATTGGTTTCTTGCGCGATCATGCCGTGAGTAGCAGCAATATTTTCATCTCTAACTCGGCTTTCAAGGCAACCTGCACGGAACTGAGAACATACATAATCCGCATTGGTTAGCGCATCTTCCCGGTTACTCGTCAAATGAACCTTCATCTGACTACCCACTTTTTCAACCATGCGTTTGGTTAAGCCATAGATGATCTCCGCTTTCCACCAGCTTTCTTCGATATCAACCAGCCACAGCTCACCAATCGGCAACGTATCTTGGCGCTTTAGTAATCCTTCGACCAGTTCAGGGGTGTAGCTTGAGCCTGCGCCAATGACAGCAACTTTTAATAATTTATTCATGTTGAAATACCTATTTCGGTGACATGAATTAATTTTATGATTGCATAACAAACCATCAAATTGTATTTTGAGCCTCATGAATTAACACAGTTAATTCATGAAAGGAGGACGATATGTTAAGAACCAGTGCAAATCACAACAATATCTATCTATTTTTGGCGATAGCAGAAACCTTGAGTTTCACGGAAGCAGGACGCAGATTTGGTATCACTCAAGGCGCGGTAAGCTACCGCATCAAGCAGCTGGAAGATGAAATTGGTTGTAAATTGTTCATTCGTCACATCCGTAGAATTGCCTTAACACCGGAAGGGAAACTTCTATTCAACGCGGTCACTCAGTCATATCAAGAGATCGATAATGTGATCTCCGACTTAAAAGATCCCAACCCTTCAGGAGAATTACGCATTGGAACTTTCCCTTCCTTCGCATCGCGAGTGTTAATTCCCGCTCTCCCTCGTTTTCTTGAGCAATACCCACAGCTAAATGTGCGTGTCGTGACGTCTACCGTGCCTCAAACATTTAATGATGAGTCGATGGATTTGGCGATTGTCTATGCCGATAGAATTCATCAGTTCCACAGCCAACAGGTGAAACGAGAAAGTATCATTCCTGTTTGTAGTCCTGAGTATGCCAAACAGAAAAGACTGAGCTCAGATTCGAAGGAGCTTTCTGGGTTAACCCTTATCGATGACGTAAATTCATCTAATTGGATACAGTGGTTAGATGACGGAGAGCACGTTGCAACCAACAATACCAACTTTCTGGTTGATGATTTTCATAGCGTGATTTCTGCGGCGACTTCAGGGATTGGGCTGGCGATTTGTCGATGGACGTTAGTGAAAGATTTAATCCAGTCCGGCGTGTTGATTGCTCCGTTTAACGCCGTTCTGACGAATAAATACTATTGGTTAGTCTCAGTCAAAGGGATGGAGCATCGATCAACATACAAGCTGTTTGCGAATTGGCTAAACACAGAGATATTTACGGACAAACAACCATAACTTGGTGAATGTGCCAGACAAAAACTCCCTCTCCTCACGCCTTCATTACCAGAACACAGAGAAAAGGGAGCACTTGGTTACTTTATGTCATCACCATCAATTAGCAGCAGTTGGTGCCACAGCTTTGATTTTCCTTGCAGTCCTCACCTTTGCCTAGGTAGGTTTCATCTGACAAATAAAAACCCGTAAACGCCGCTTCAAAATCGTCTGCTACCGACTTCTCAACAAGTCCAGTTGCAAGTAACGCTTGTTGCCACGCCTGCACCTTAGGGAAACCCGCTAACATGTCAAAACAAGTATGCGCTTTAATAATGTGTGCGCGGTGTAGTACAGGTAACCAAGCGATATCCACTTTACTTAACTGCTCACCTTTAAAGAAAGGGCCAGTTGTTAATTGAGCTTCGGCTTTCGCAAAAGCTTTACCAAGATTGGCGACCTTTTCAGTCAATGTGTCTTTGGTTTTAGAACGCATGGTGCCACATTGAGGCATATACTGCTTAGCACCCAAGTAAGCCCAAGCTCTATCCAACGCTTTTTGCTCGTTACTGAGCTGCTCTAGCGGTCCAAATTCATCATCAATGTATTCAATAATGGCATCCGATTCGAAAAGCGCTTGTCCAGACTCTGTCAGTAGCAGAGGCACTTGCCCATTGGGTGACACATCAAGGAACCATTGCGGTTTATCGCTCAGGCTAATGTATTCGATTTCATACGGGATCTGTTTGCTTTCTAATGCAGCAGTAACGCGTTGGACAAATGGGCAAATTTTAAAACTTACAATTTTAATCATGACGGTTTCTCATCGTTATTCTGTGAATACAGTAAAGGCCGCTCGGCAACTTTACTTTGGTTACATCACTTAAGACGAACAACAAAAAAGAAAGACGAAAAAAAGCATCATTTTTTTAAAAATAAATTTAGCACTTTGAGCAACCCTTTGATTTCTCGTTACATTCAATCATATTTCCTTGGTGATCAAACGAGAACGAGCAGCAATCTTCAAACAATTGTTTAAGTTCATTGCGGCTTTTTTGTACCCTCGATTTCAATGTGGAATAGCGAATACCTTGGCTGTCTGCCAGTTGTTTTTGACTCTGCCCTTTCAGTTCTATGGCTTTCATTAACTCACGGCTTTGGGTCGGTAATGCCTGAACAAACGGCGCAACACATTCTGACATCGCTTGTTCTATACTTTCGGGCTCTTGCTCAAACCACAGCTCTGATGCATCAACATCTGCAAGACGCTGTTGTCTCGCATTCTTACGGTAAAAATCAATAATGGCACGGTTGGCGATCTGGTACAGCCAAGGTTTGATGCTGGTTGTGTCTTTCACCGTTGCCAAGTTCTGGTGGGTTTTGAGCATGATGTCTTGAAACAGATCATCCACATCACTGCTGTTACTGACTTTAGAATGAAGAAATCGTTTTAGGTTGTTCTGATATTGTTTCCAGATCGAATCAAAATCGACAGATTCATTGACATTTTTCATCGCTACAACACTCATCTTGTAGGAAACCAATCACGTTATCGAGACACTGATATTCAGCAACACAATATAAGGTTCGCCCTTCACGACGCTGGGTGATCAAACCCGCCGATGCCAAGCTCGAAATATGATGTGATAGCGTAGACCCTGGAATGCTAAGGCTATCTTGTAACCCACCCACAGCAATACCTTGATAACCTGCCTTCACCACACTTTTATAAATGGAGAGTCGGGTTGGGTGCCCTAACTCTTTCAGCGCTTTTGCAACGGCTTCTAATTCCATAGTGAAAATCCTCAACAAAGAATAATTCGATAATAGTGGAAATATGATATATTTTCAATTGCCACTTTATTAATAGGTAACCATTTGAAATTTATATAAAAATAAAACCATTTCGAAAAAAGTCGAAATATAAGTTGATCATTATCTTATAATTTCTATAATTCGAGAATAATAGAAATGAGCAGCATGCTCATTCTGAACCTCAAGTTTTGGAGTTATGTTATGAGTAACGAATTTATTCTGATGGCAAAAGAAGCGGCAGGCATGTTCGCATTCCTTGCCACTGAACTGATCATTTTGTTTCTAGCCATTAGCTATATTGTGGGCGTATTGCAGGAGTTTCTGACCACTGAGAAAATCCAATCTATCCTGAGCTCGCGTAACGGCAAAGGCTATTTCGTGGCTGCTCTTTTGGGGTCAATTACCCCATTTTGTTCTTGCTCAACGATTCCATTCCTTAAAGGACTATTGCGTGCCAGAGCTGGCTTTGGCCCAATGATGGTGTTTTTGTTTGCCAGCCCACTACTCAACCCGGTGATCATCGGGCTCTTTGTGGTCACATTTGGCTGGCAAGTCGCCCTATTCTACTTCTTGGTTGCACTAGGCGTTTCTATTTCTGCGGGAATCTTGCTAGAAAAGCTAGGCTTTGAACGCTACGTTAAACCAGAAGCCTATGAAGCGGCTTCCGCCAGCAGTTGCGGCACATCATCATGCGGTGACAGCAAACCAAAACAAACATCTTCTTGCGCGCCAACTAGCTGTGGCGACACTAAACCTGCGCCTCAAACCAGTTGCTGCTCAGCAAAACCGGAGCCGACAGTTGAAGTATCTTGTTGTTCAACGGCTGGGGAAGCCACCTTGGTCGCAACACCAAAAGCACCTTCTCGTTGGATGAAGATCTGGCTATCTACATGGAAAGATTTTAAACAAGTATTCCCATATCTCATGCTGGGTATTGCAATTGGTGCCTTTATCTACGGTTTTGTCCCTACGGACCTCATTGCTCAATACGCAGGCGCAGGTAAGTGGTATGCCATCCCAGTGGCCGCAGTGATTGGTATTCCTCTGTATATTCGTGCAGAAGCAGTGATCCCACTAAGTGCGGCATTGGTGAAAAAAGGCATGGCGCTTGGCTCTGTCATGGCGCTCATCATTGGTAGTGCTGGCGCGAGCTTAACGGAAGTCATTTTGTTGAAGTCAATTTTCAAAAACCAAATGATCATTGCTTTTGTCACTGTCATCCTAAGCATGGCGATTGGTGCTGGTTTCTTGTATAGCTTTATCTTCGGCTAAAACACATTCGCTTAACTAACAAAAAGAGCGCATCACTATGATGCGCTCTTTTTTATTTTCCAGTAATGGCACTCTCGAAGATACAAATAGAGTGGCAAGCCAAAAGAGACTCCAACCGTCAGTGTCGCAACAATCGCAAGCCAACGCTTTGGCACGCGGTGACGCTGTCCATCCACCGATATAAAAACCAAAAGTGCGACCCCAGCAATCGCAACATCCAACCATGCAAATTGACTCACGGGTGTCGACATCGCTTGCTGAAACAACAATGGCAAATTCAGTCCATTCTCTAACAACCATGGCAGAAATGCCCCATAAGGGATGCATGCTCCAACAAAGGTAAGTAGCAAATAAAGATGCTTCATCACCTCCCCCTAGTCGCTGCTCCGACTGCGGTATAATGCCGCATGTTCTAGCAAGTATTCTCCTTCCAGCTCTAACCGGATATCAGCATCACGCATTTGCTCACGTGGTTTGAGGTACGCATCTACTTGCCGCACGTCTCCATTATCGATATTAGTAACTTCGATGGTAACTCTACGATAGCCATCCGCTTCACCAACACGTTCTAACTTGTCCATGGCTGTAAGCGTCGCTTTATCTACCTGATAAATTTCTCCCACCACGGAGAATCCTTTTCCTTGTTCTAATACCATCCAAGGAGAATGACGTTCACCAACCAAATACAACGGGTAACAATGCCGCGTTTTATACCGGCCAGTAATGCGCTGACCGGCATTGGAATTGAAGTTAGGAAAGCCCTGTTTCAAGGTGCCAAAAACAAAAATATCAGGCATGATTTGGGCTCTCTGTCGGCACGCGACTGAACGTGGAAGGCAACTGCCGCAGTGAAGCTGGCACAATCAATTTATGCATTGGCGCGACAAATAACATGTAAACGTGGCCCAGCAAGTTGTTCACCTGCACCACGGTCGTCACGTAAATGCGAGTTTTTCCATCTAAAAGTGGTTCAAGATAAAGTGATATCGATACATTCAAATGCTTATCTCTGTCTTCGACCACTACTTCTTGAGGGGAGATGTGACGCAGGGTGAAAATGCCCATTTTATCGCCAGTTTGATACTCTGACTTGGTCAAATCTGGCGTAACGTCGCTCAAGTTTCCTAAGTGCTTTAACCCTATCTTCGACACGATGCTATTACGCCAAGACATCAATGTTTCAACCCACTCAGGTGTTCGAATCATCAATTGCAAGTACACATCCACCGCTTCTACCTTTTCTGGTAGTTCCATCACGCGATAAAAGCTATCAACAAACGATGCGTTAGGAATTTCTGGTGCAAGAAAACTTTGAACAGGTTTGGTCATCCACTGGCCCTCCGTAAAAGAAACATAGTGGCATTTTTAACCAGCTCAGCCTATAGCCAGAAGTACCAAAGGTTAAATTTTTGTATCCATGGCAAGCAGATTCGCGCAACTAAACCTATGCTATGGCATGATCTGTTGCATAAATGATTGGCCATTTTGTGGGGATTTGGCACCAAAGAAATCAGCGACGCTGGCACCAACATCCGACAATGTTGACCGAAGGCCTAAACGTTGCCCATTAAGGCCATGACGAGCTACCAACAAGGGCACCTGTTCACGAGTATGACGCGTGTGACCAATAAATGGGTCATTCCCGTGGTCAGCCATCACCACCAGAACATCCTCTTGATTCATTTGCTCCAGCACTTGAGCCAACCTTGCATCTGCACGTTCCAAGACTTTCCAATACTGCCTTGGGTCTTGTTGGTGCCCTGAGAGATCGGTCTCTTGTACATTGAGACAGAAAAATCCATGTTGATGTTTGGCTAAATCCTGACTCAGCAAATCAAACAAGGTGTTGGTATCCACCAATGAACAATATGATGTGCCATCTGGGTTTTGCACGATATCAGCCACCTTGCCATACAACCAAGTGTGCACATTCTGTTGGTCGAGCAGATACGGCACCTGCGTTAGGCGATCGACCCCATAGCCAAGGTGTACCACTTCAAATCCATTCTCATACACACCGGTATCCGGCGTATTGGTACCAATAAAAGCGGGATTCCCGCTCGCGTCACAGCGGGTTTCCAATGCATTTAGAATGGGGTCAACACCACCGATATGGCCACCAAAGACGATATTACGCCCAACAGGATTGGCACCGCGTACGACTGCACCGATCTGTTTAACCTTATCAAAGCTGAGTTGGTCAAAATTGGCACACAGATTAAAAACCTGCCCTAGATCGGCTTCAAGGTTATCACCAATAACTGCGGCTTCTTGCACCATCAATGCTGCTAAGCCATCACGCCATACACGTTGGTGGATAAATCCCGCTCGCGTCAGCGCTTCTTCAATAGGTTCAATCGCTTGTTGAAACGGCATTTCGAGTGGCTTTTCAGGACGAGTTCCCATGATCTCTTGATGCCCCATGAAGGTATCACCACCATGATGGGCTAACTGCGCCATACCGATATTGGCATTTGGGTTAGGTTGCATCTTATTGCTGGTACCGGGTACCAGGTTCATTAACCCTAAACGCTCTAACGTTGGCAGCCGTTTCAGCGGGAAATGTTCCAGCAGTTTAGCTGCGGTATGGGCACCACGGTCTTGTGGGCGAACCATCGCCACATCTGGCATTTCTCCAACACCAAAGCCATCGAGAACCACTACAATGAATCTTGCCATGCTACACCTCGTTACCTAATGCATCCCAAACCCCAACTAAATGCGGCTGACCAGTTTGAATACCCGCAACAATGGCAATATCGCTGCGAGTAACAAACACCTGAGTCCGAAACGCCATGATGACTGGCGAACCAACCGGTGCCAGTGCAGTCAAGCGCAAGTGGTAGTCAATACTGGCCTGCTCATCATTTCGCACATGGCATTTCTGAGCTGGAGCTCCGGACTTTGGCCATATCAATGCGTGCTCAGCATGACCACGCCGATAGTAGCCACCACCAAAGCAATAGCTTTGCCCTTCATAGTGATGGGAGATCTCACTCAGATAGAGCATCGCGATACGCTCTGGCTGGGCGGTTTCAAACTGATGTAGTGGCGTTGTTCCTGTGAGCGCGTGGCCCGGCTCCACATGGGTTGCGCCGAGTTGAGCCAACGTCGCCATCGATGCACTACAAGTCAGCGACGGCAGGTTAATCTGCTGCAGGTCAATTCCCAATGCTTCACATTGTTTTGCCGCATTTGCCACCGTATGAGCATTGGATGTGGGCACAACTTGATCATACTCCGCCAGCAAGCAAGGGAAATGGGTTAAACCGGTGATCTTCACCCCCGGTAAGGCTTGAATGGTTGCAACTACTGACTCAATATCATCTAGGGGAAAGCCTGTTTCCTGATTGGTATAAAGCATGTCTCCCGGAGCATAAAATTTCAGTAAGATATTCTGAACTCGGCCGACCTTTTGCGCCGCTTGCGAGAGTGCCTGAGCTTTTTCTATGCTTACGACCGTTACTACGTCAGGTTGGACTTCATTCATCAGTTGGTCCAGCATTGCCTGCGGTGGCTGCACTAAGTGACCAACGTGGACGATTTTAATTCCGTGACGCGCAAACAATCGCACTTCTTTAAAATCCACACAAACAATGCCTTCATAGCCAAGCTTATCGACCAACAAGCGTCCCAGATATGGGTTTCGTCCAATCTGTTTGGTCATGGCATAAAGCGCGATGCCGTGCTTGTCGGCTTTGGCTTTAATGGTTCTGGCATTGTTAACAAATGCATCCAGATCCAATACGTAACTGTCTGGCAATATTTCACCTTGCTTGTGCAAAGCTAACGCGGCATCAATCAAGGCTGGATTGTGCTTTTGTAAAGCGTTTACAAACATAACGACATTCCAATGAAAAGGGCGTCAGCTCCAAATTAGGGGGAGGAAGCCGACGCCAGATAAATCTAAACGGAGAACAGTCCAACGACATGAAGTAGATTGAGCACAATACCGGTCAAAATTGCGGCTACAGCGGGCGCTGCTATCTTAAGTACCGGGCGGCCCATCACTTCATTGAGGAAGTAGAGCATGGCAAAAATGGTGAAGCCGGTGGTTGAACCCATCTTCATTACTGCCAAGACACCACCAATCAACAGAGCAAACTCCATCAGGGTATTCATTGAATTACGAATGTTGTCGGACGCATTACGAATAGATGGGAATTGCTCCAGCACACGACCCACGCTACGCAGTAACATGACTTCAATACAAATGGTGACCGCACCCAATGTTGCAGCGACCGCGATATTTGGTGACAAGTAACCCACGACAAATACAAACGTCATTCCGACCACACCATAAACACCGGTTGCCAGTGCCGTAGTAGCGATCAAAGGAATAAAGCCAAGGCCACGCATAAACTCAGACAAAGCAACCTGTTGAAGAGCCGCATCTTGTTCTGCCGGATCAGTCATTTTGTACGCGTCAGCCAATGAGTAGATCGATACTTCAGAGCCAGCAAAAATACCTGCGTTAGAAACAGCAGCAATCAAAGCGCCAGTTACCGCCAAAAATGGCAAGTGTTTCACAATTCGTTTGGTGCGCTCATCAAAAATGCTGTGCATGCCAGACATATCAGGTGGCTCAATGCCATTCTTACGATCACTGAGATCTTTACGCACTGCGATAAGAATCAGCATCAACATACCGACAAAGATCTGGATCGATTCAGGGTAAATACCTGTAAATTTGATGACCAGTAGACGCGATAGCAAGACGACGGCAGCTGCAACGGCACCTGCTCTCCAACCAAACTGGTACAAAATAGCCAGCAGAGGAAACAGAGCAAAGGCAGACATCACTGGCGTGCCCAGCTCACCAAGTGCACCAAGTGCGTCAATCGGTAGCCCTGTCAGCACTGTATTCACAGCCGTCAATGAGGTTACGACCAGAATACCCCATATGGCACCACCGACAGCGGCAAGTATACGACTACCAACCAGCACACCGATAATGTCGGTGGGCAAAAACAACAACCACGGATTCAGCAGGCCGGTAGAAAGGGTAAATGAGATCCCGACAGAGGCAACAAAGCCAATGGAGAGACCAAAAGCGACAGAGCCTGCGTCGCGGCGGGTCATATTGCCCTCAAATAGTTGAGGTAAAATAGGGCGAATGCCATCGTGGAAAACGGCCGCACTCATATTGGCTATCAGTGCTGTCATTGCACAAAGTACAGCAACTAATCCTAAGTTCATGATGTCCATAATAAATCCTTACGCTCTGAGCAAAGACTGAGTTAGCATTGGAATCGCATGCTCAACATGCTCCACCGACAAACCAAAGGCCACTCGACCTTCTTCGATAAAACGTGTCACCTCATCTTGCTTCGCTTGAATAGCCGGCTTAGCAATGGTGCAACTCTTATCAAAACCGATGATGGCAATGGCAATCGAAAGCGCTGCACCAGCTCCGGTGTTACAACAACCGATGTAATAATCGAGCTGCCCCGCTTTGACCTGCATTGCTGCATCCATATCGTTGAGAATATGCAGCTCAAACTGGCCGGGGGCCGTCTGTTCAATCTGCTGTTTAATTTGTTCTCGCTGAAGTCCAGCGATTCCGATTCGTTTCATAACCGTGCCTATTTGAATAATTGGTAGGGGTTTTGTTTCATCATGATGTCTATTTCTCTCTCACTGATGCCTGCGTTGCGAAGCCTTGGTAAAAAGTCAGTGATCAGATAACTAAATCCAAGGCCACCATTGGCTTTGAGGTGAGAGCGTCGGGTAATGTCCATAGAGAGCATCACCCGTTCAAGAAGGCCACGCTGGGACAGTTCCACCAGCATGGCTATTCGTTGTTCATCCGGGAAATAGCTGTTCTTCCCGATGGTATCGAACTGGACGTAGCAGCCCTGATCGATCAACCACAAAATCTCTTGCAAGTTACTTTTCAAATCGCAATGACCGATAGTGACGCGCTCTAAATCAACGTGATGACGACGGAAAAACGCAACCTGTTCACGCCCCATGGTGCTCATTGATTGATGCGTAGAAATCGGTCTTCCCGTTTCTTTATGCGCAATAATGGCGGCTTCAAAGACCTTCTTTTCAAGGTCTGTAAAAGTGTTCTCACTGCTGCCGACTTCACCAATGACACTGGCTTTGAGTTTGCTGCCTTCTAGCCCTTGCTCTAACTCACGCACCATCTGTGCTGCCAATTGCTTTGCGCTGTCTCGTTCAACTTCTGGAGGAAAAAAGCCTTCAATGTAGTGACCCGTCGATAGCAAAACATTTATCCCAGTGTCATTTATTAAATCTTCAATAAATTGAGGATTTCTCCCCATAAAAGAATTGGTGACTTCAATAATGTTCGAAACACCCAACGCCACCAACTCACGCATTTCCGAGGCAATCAACGCATATTGATCAAGCCGACAATCGACATTCCCTTTCTGAGGTGAAAGGTCGATGTGCAGATGCTCATGGCAATAGGTATAGCCGGTCGGATCGATTAACATGACGCTGCCTCACTGTCGGTTGCGCATTGCAAAGAAAACAAATTACTCACCAGAAAACTGGTCTCTGCTGAATTCGCCGCTTCAATGCCATATAGCGCCAATAGTTCATTATTGAGTACCATTAACTCCGAAAACCCCTCTTCTTGCTGGATCTCCAACCAAGTCTCTTCATCCAAACCCACTTCGATTTGCTCATTGTTGAGGACTCTGTCCGCCGCCCGTGCCAAGTGAGTCACTAACATCTGGTACTGTTGATTTTCTTCATTCACGCCAAAGCGTGATACCAGTACGGGTAGTACTTTTAGCGTCGCTTGATAGCTGTGTTCGCTAATCACCTTGCTCTGCATCAAGAGGGTTAATCGTTGTTCCATTATTGTTCCACCTAGTAACTTGGGGAGATCTCTCCATCGATCACCGCTTGTTGGTGACGACGAAGGACATCAATATTGAGTAACTTGCGCAAAAGAATACGAATATGTGGGCTGTCACTATTCACTAACATCACCGCTTCCGACGCCTGTGCACACTGCTCAAACTCATCCAATGACTTTTCTTCTAACTTAAGCCGTTGCATATCTGTAGCTTCTGTAAGCCAAACCACTGCATCAATTGCCTTACTTTGCAGTAGGTTGATACCTTCGCTGTAGCTGATTTCCACCAACTCGATGTCTTTTCCAGCAAACGCTAACTCGGTTAGGACTTTTTGGTCTGGAGAATCAAAGTCGACCCCGACTCGTTGTATCTTTTCATACTCACCCTGACGAAAGATCAGCCGATGCGGGTTGGAGTAAGAATAAGGGCCAAAGTCCAAGGCCGTAACCAACCCATTGGCATATTCTTTAGCAGCTAGCCGCGACATGATCGCGACATCATAGGTTCCTAATTTCAAGCACTCAGCACGAACATTCGCACCACGCATATGGGCAAAGAAAACAGGAAAGTCATTCATCTGCGCCTTAATTCCACTGGCCAAGCCTTCATAGTGCTTGGTGTAAGGCAGTGGCATCGCACACACCATATGCGCAATACCCGCTAACTGAACTAACTTGGGTTCATTTAATGCTTCGATGATGGTGCCATTGCGACCCTGACGACGCAGCCGTACAGCATCACGCTCCTCAATTGTAGTCAGTGCTTTCTGAATAAAGCCTATCGAAACCCCAAACTCCGATGACAGAGCATCAATGGTTTTGACTCGATCACCCACATTGGCCGAAAGTAAGTACTTAGCAACATTAATCACAGCAGAGCCTTCACGGCTGATGTATTGCATAACAACTCTAATCTTCAATATTTTGAAGATATATTAGTGGTGAATTTATCAACAAGAAAGATTGGAGAGATAAAACTGTGATCTACGTTAGTTAAAACTATCATCGGTACTCTCACTTGAGTGAGAACAAACTAGCCCCCCTAGAATGTCAAACCTACGTAAAGACAGTGTCAAGTTGATACAAATCAAGATATGCAACTACAACATTGAGAATTTGTTAATCCCTATTGAGAAGAAGCCTTTGACTATTTATTAACTGCTAGATAACGTGAAACTAATTTCATATTAACTATAGATAAATATTTCTAGCATTACTTTTAATAGAAAAATAAGGATATGATGTGAGACTCACTCAAATAGCAAAATCAGCTGCGCTAATATTTGCGGTAACAACGTCAACCAACGCAATGGCTGAAAGCCGTAAGACATATGAAGATTTCATAGACGTTTTATGGACTTTCGAATCATCAATCGACCCTTCCAAACAAGCTTATTACGATACAAATTGGAATACTGAAGTTGTTGATTCCTATCCTAAAGTCACTTTTCCAGGCAGAGTAGTTCGTGATCCAGAAACAGGGGAACCTATTCAAGAGCAAAATTTAACCATCAAAGAATACTTCACTAGCATCGGGATCGCTGACTTGTATGATCCTAAACAACCAACTCACGACTGGAAAAAGATACAAGCGGCTGTCACAAATTACTTAGGCTTTATCGGATTTCAATTTCAAGAATCAGACTTACAAGTTTTAGGTTACTATAATTTTGAAACGGAAAGCATTCACGGACAAACTTATCCAAAACATTATGTTGATGTACCAGTAACACATTGGGAGCATGGAGTTACTGAATACTTAGAAACTGACCCAGGGGTTGTCGCCACGCCAACTGTAGTAACCGATACAGTTCGATACATCGATGAAAATTTTACTGGCAAACATGGTATTAGTTCTGTTGCTGACTTTAAAAACCCAGACAAACACCTCTTTATCATCAAGGACCATTTTGTCGATAAATACAATGGAATAGAAGCTGGTCTAGCCAAATTTGGTAAAACCATTGATGATTTTCTTGGTACAGAAGTTACATGGGATGGCTTAAACCCGCCAGTAACTCCCCCACCGGGAGGAAGAAGCAATAATGTAGTTATCACAATGTCAGGGCTTCTTGCAGGAGCTCACCTGAGAGGTGCTGAAGGGGTAGTATCCATGCTTATATATGGTAAAAACCCAGCAGATGAAAGTGGCACATACATGCTACAGTATGTTCAAGATTATGCAGGGTATGATACGCCGTTTGATAAGAACCAAATAAATTGAACCCTAGTATTACCTAGAATAAAGTCTGCGAAAATAATCAGCATTTAGCAGCATTGGGCCAAAATCAATTTGGTTAAACTTAATGAGATAAACATAAAAAGCTGCAATTTATTGCAGCTTTTTATATAGCAATTAATAAAGATCAATCTTCCTTGTTATTTCGCGCCGCATTTCATACGGCTGTTCTACACTAATAATTGAATTTCAGTGGCTGCAACTCAGGAGGACGCTATGATAGCCGTTCACAGAAACTATCTGCTTCAAAATGCCAAGCATTGGCATGCACACGTTGCCGTGAACCCTGTGGGGATCATTGATATCGAAATCAAAGAGAACCACGTTCATCACAGCTCTAGTTTTGACGATTTACAATTTGAATCCATTGCGAACAAAACGCGCTTAAGAGGACAGGGAAACTCGACTCAGTGGGAGGTGATGCTCAGCGATCACGATGCGCTTGAACTCAGCCACCTTATCCACGAAGCAAATGAAGAGTTAGAAACCTTATTACGCGATTTGTAATCGCAAGCGGAAACAATATCGGTACGTGATCATGTACCAGATAAAAGCTCAGCCTTGAAAGCTACTGTCGGCAGTATCTTTCAAGGGGGCTGGGATTTTCTTTTTCTAAGGTAAAGTACTGCAACGTCCCTTCAATCGGCTCACCATCAAGTTTTGCCATAACAAAATCATAATATGGCGTCTCTAATCTATCTTGTAAGCGATATTCTCCCACACCTTTCTTAGCAAGAACTAAGGTGTAATCTTTGATATCGAGTGAGGAAAGTTCGTCGGCGGGGATGATGGGAATATCAGAGTGGCGTTGGTTGAAGCGGTTAATTTGATAAGACCAGTCGGCGTACCATTCGCCATCAAACTTAGGGCTGTGTCCCAGTATCGCAATGGGCCTACCCTGTTGATATGATTCACATATCTCATGCTTTGGTCCCGATTGCTCTACATCGGGGGCACATGCCGCAAGAGCCCCGCAGAAAAAGGCTGTGATTCCTGTTTGGGAAGCTCTTGTCTTCATTATCGAATTCTATCTCAAAGTGACATTAATACTACTTATAGACCATGCAACCAGTTTTTGGGTAGTTTTTGCATGACTCGGTCGGCTAACAAGTTGAATTCCGGCACTAGCGCATACACCAAAGCCACAAACATTGCGGAACCGACGAGGTCAACCGGTCGATGCATCCCTAACCATAAACGGCTATACGCAACGCCTAATGCCCACAACAAGATCACACCAGCACTCGCATAACGTTTATGCTGCAAAAATAGTCCCGCGAAGAAAGCCACGCAAATGGATGCAAAAATCGTATGGCCAGATGGGAATGAGTAATCCGTTTCACCTAACCAATGATGAGTACGCCATGGACTCACTTTGGTCGACACCGTTTGAATCACTTCGTTCTGTTGATCCGAGCTTAGGTTGTAGAAGTGCGAAGCCTGAGGAATAAGGAGCTGGTTCACTAACAATTGAGTGTATGGACGTGGGCTCTCTGTCGCCATTTTAAGGCCAGTTTTGCTCGCAAAACACAGCACTAAAATCACACCCAGTTGAAGTAACTTACTTAAGATTTCTCGCTTGGTTAGGTTTAAGCGTAAACAAAGTGTGCACAGGACAACCAGTGTCAACAAAAAGCCTTTACTGCCCGCCGAATCCGTAAGAAGCGTAAAAAGAAAACCGGTTGAGTCAGAAACGGGATCGAGCAAATCAATGTGGCTGACAGTCAGAGCCAATGGCCCTATCAATGTCAGAAAACAGCCCAGTAATATCAGACCATGTCGCTTATTATTAATCAGAGTATTCACGTTACACCAACCGAATTTACACTTGTACGTTCACCAGTAGAACCATTAGCGAATGGTAGTGGATGGTATTAAGGTAATTATCAACTCGATGTCAATTCGCGGAAAGATCAAAACACTTATAAGTAAAACGAGTAAGCGATTGCCAAAACAAGATCAGAATAGGTTTCATAGCGCTGTGAACCAGCGCTACAACTGAATCAACGAACATTGGTATGTCCAGTAAAGAAATGGTTTACAGGGCCATGTCCCTGCCCTACTTTCAGCTCATCCGCATGCGTAATCGCTTGTGTGATGTACTGCTTACCCAAGTACACGGCTTTATGCAGCCGGTTTCCCTGAGCCAAATAAGAAGCGATGGCGGAAGAGAGTGTACACCCGGTTCCGTGGGTATTTTTGGTTGCAACCCGTTTGCAGCGCAGTACGTCTATCGCCTCTCCCTCAATCAACACATCATTACTGCTTTCATCTTGCTCAAAGTGGCCGCCCTTGAGCAAAATGGCTTTCGCACCCAATTGGCGAAGCGGCACAATCATTTCACCAATTTGTTCTTCATTATCGGGTAAAGCGAAACCTGTTAAGGCAGCGGCTTCCGGCAAATTCGGCGTGATCAGATCAGCCAATGGTAACAACTCTTTTTTCAAAGTGTCGATAGCTGAATCATGCAATAACATATCGCCACTGGTCGCAACCATCACCGGGTCAACAACAACAAAGTGAGGCTGATATTGAGTGATTTTGTTTGCCACCACACGAATAATATCCGCATCGGCCAACATGCCCACTTTCACAGCAACGATATTTAAGTCTTGAAATACCGCGTCTAACTGGCTCGCAACATGCTCAACAGGAATTGGTAGAATCGCCGTCACCCCTTGAGTATTTTGAGAGGTAATGGCAGTGATCACAGAACAAGCGTACCCTCCAGAGGCAGAAATCGCTTTAATGTCGGCTTGAATGCCCGCACCACCTCCGCTATCGGATCCGGCAATGGTAAGAACTATGGGGGTCATGTCTTGTGGCAGCATAATTACTCCTACAACAAGACGTAAAGAACTGATGGCTCGCCAACAATGACAAGCACTTCGCAACACAAAGTCGCGTCAATAGTTCCCTACGTCAGTGCTAACTGAATCAGGTTCAACGGGTCTCGCAGTGCGATCTCAGCCAATGACATTGTCAGTTGGCTCCCCGACTATTCGTGCTCGATAGTATCAGTAAATGCTCGCTAGAGGCACACTATTTTAAAATGCTAACAAAGATAGCTCACCCTTAGTATGCGCCAGCTGCGTAATGCAACTCGTAACTGTGGCTATAAATTTCAAGAATATTGCCAAACGGGTCTTCCATATAAATCATGCGATATGGTTTTTCCCCTGGGTAATAGTAACGCGGAGCTTTCATGCGCTTTTTACCCCCTGCTGCTACAATTTTTTCCGCCAGACCTTCAACATCAGGGTCTTGAACACAGAAATGAAAAACACCGGTTTTCCAATATTCAAAATTATTCTCTGGGTTTTCCTGATTCTTAAATTCAAAAAGCTCCACACCAATGCGATCCCCAGTAGAAAGATGTGCAATTCGAAAACGCTGCCAACCTGCACCAAAAACGTCAGTGCACATTTCACCAATCGCTGAATCGTCTTCAGTAATTTCTGTTGGCTGCATAATCACGTACCAACCCAGCACCTCTGAATAAAACTTAACCGCAGCCTCTAAATCCGGCACCGAAATACCAATGTGGGAAAATGCTCTTGGGTATGTTGTAGACATATTTAACCTCGTTCACAAGAGGGCGACATTGCCCGTTGAATGAGGTTTATGTTAGGTAAGACGTTAACAAACAGGAAATTATCATATATTCTGATTTTAATAATTTTTTGTTATCAAAGATCCTATGCTAAATCCACTCTGGCTCAACACATTTAAAACCCTAATCGATGTTGGCCATTTTACGAAAACCGCTGACACGCTACACATGACGCAGCCAGGCGTCAGTCAACATATCCAAAAACTAGAACAAGCTTGCGGCCACCTGTTGATTCAGCGTGAAAAGAAACGTTTTGAGCTGACAGAACAAGGCAAGTTAGTCTATCAATACGCCAAGCAGTGCGAAGCGTCTGAACACGCCTTATTTACCCAGCTTGCCTTTGATGACCCATTCGCTGGAGTGTGTAAACTCGCAAGCTCTGGCGCCGTCGCATTATCACTCTATGCCCCGTTATTGGATTTACAATGTAAATACCCCAATCTGATCATAGAGTTAGAGGCTGCGCCCAATCATAAAATCATCAAGGGGATCATTGAAGGCAGTTTGGATATGGGAGTCGTCACGCACAAACCTGACGATGCAAGATTGAAAGTCGTCTTTCTAGCCAACGAACCCTTATGCTTGATTTTGCCACCACACTGCAACGCAACCGCTATCACACCAGAAAAACTGACAGAACTTGGGCTTATTCGTCATCCCGACGCCCACCATTATCTCACTCGCTATTTTGCACAGTGTCGTGATGAAAAACTTATGAATACTGACATCGATGCGATACCCACTCGAAGTTATATCAATCAACTGAGCCAAATCTTATTGCCTATCTCAAAAGGGTTAGGATTCACGGTACTGCCACAAAGTGTCCTAGAAAACTTTTCTGATAAAGCAGATCTAACCGTTCACCAACCTACCGATCCTGTCGTCGAAGCTTTGTATCTGATTCAAAAAAATCACCGTCAATTACCGAATCGGTTCCACGCAATAGAGCAGCAAATTCATCATACGCTAGCGGCTTCATAGCTGACTGAATCATCAACCCTTCTGATGCTTTTGTATTAATTTCGTTTCCTGACCTATAGTTTATTTACCCATATTTAAGACCCTAAACACAGCATAAGAATGGAGACTATTATGAGTCACCCGGACTTAATTTCTCGTCTAAACGAATTACCCAGAATTCAGAAAGTTCTGCAAGAGCTGTTAGATATGGTGAATCAGGATGATGTAAATTTTGGCGAGTTAACCAATAAAATCGCGATGGATCAGGTATTAAGTGCCCGCCTGCTCCGCATGGCAAATTCTGCCCACTTTGGTGGCACTAAAACCATCTCTTCAATCAATGAAGCATTATTGCGAGTAGGAACGGGGCCAGTGCGCACATTAGTGGTGGCTTCTGTGCTTTCCAGCTCCTTCCCTAAGCTTAGAACCTTAGATTTAGAACAGTACTGGACAGATACGTTTGAAGTGTCAGTGATTGCTAGCAAGCTAGCAGAAGAGATTGGCTCTGACAGCAATGAAGTCTTCACCACTGGTATCTTGCATAACATTGGTGAACTGATGATTCACACTCTTGTACCTGATGATGCGGTCAGAATTCAGCAACAAGTGGAAGCTGGCGCTGACCCGATAGCCGTACAAGAAGCATTGCTCGATATTTCAGCACCTACGCTCGGTGCCAGACTCGCAAAAACATGGAAGTTCCCAGCCAAGATGGTGGACGCCATTGAGCATTTTCATGATCCACGAGATGCAGAGGTTTCTCCCAAATTAGCCGCTGTTTTGCATTTTGCCCGCGAAATCCATCACAAGTGGGATACGCTGCAAAATGACAGCGAAAAAGCCCATTACATTGCCGATCACCCGGATTCTCGCCTACTCCATGTTTCTGCAAACTTTGCGGCCACAATTGATAAATTCCGCGGAAATGGCCGTGATCTAGCCCTGCAATTGAACGCCGCGTAAACCTAATTTTCATCACTGAGCGCGAGAATGAATGCCGTTTCTTGCGCTGATGTGGCACATCCAACAACTCATCGATTAATAATCGTGACGACAAAATTTATTCATTAGACTCTGCTGGCTTTTTGTCCGTTAATGCGCCCGACGCCACACCACTATCTTTGTAGGCGTCAGGGGTGATTTCAGGCCTTTCTGATTCACGTTTAATACCAATTGCCTACTTCTAACGCATTGGTATCGTTCTCTGTTCTAGCGAGATTAGATGTGGAACAACCATCCAAATTAGACCGTGTTCGCGCTGATTACAACGTTCATTACTGGAGCCAAGGCTTTTACGGCATCGACAATCAGGGTGAAGTGTATGTTTCTCCAACCAGCGATAAAACGCACCAAGTACCTTTAAGCCAAATCGTTAACCAACTGGAAGCAAAACAGCTGAACCTGCCAGTATTGGTCCGTTTTCCGCAGATCCTGCACCAACGCGTGCATAATATCTGTCAGGCATTCAACCAAGCGATTGAAGAGTACCAATACTCGAATAACTACCTATTGGTTTACCCAATTAAAGTAAACCAGCAGAAAGAAGTGGTAGACGAAATCCTTGCCAGCCAAGCACAACTAGAAACCAAACAACTTGGGTTAGAAGCAGGCAGTAAACCTGAACTACTCGCTGTATTGGCACTGGCACAGAAAGCCAGCTCAGTTATTGTATGCAACGGATACAAAGATCGCGAATACATTCGTCTTGCACTGATTGGTGAAAAATTAGGCCACAAAGTTTTCATCGTATTAGAGAAGCTGTCTGAGCTTGATCTGGTATTGAAAGAAGCAAAAAGCCTTGGCGTAAAACCGCGCTTGGGGCTACGAATTCGTTTGGCCTCTCAAGGCGCTGGAAAATGGCAAGCGAGTGGTGGTGAGAAGTCAAAATTTGGTTTGTCTGCTTCGCAAGTATTAACCGTGATCGAACGACTAAAACACGAGCAACAACTGGATGCTATGCAACTGGTGCACTTCCACCTTGGTTCACAAATGGCGAACATTCGTGATATCCGTAATGGTGTAAATGAATCAGCACGCTTCTACTGTGAATTGCGTGAAATGGGAGCCCAGATTGATTTCTTTGATATCGGTGGTGGTTTAGCGGTTGATTACGATGGCACTCGCAGTCAGTCCTCGAACTCAATGAACTACGGCTTAATTGAATACGCTCGTAATATCGTGAACACCGTAGGTGATGTGTGTCAGCAATATGATCAGCCAAAACCCGTGATCATTTCTGAGTCAGGTCGTTCCATTACTGCGCACCATGCGGTGTTGATCACTAACGTGATCGGTACAGAGACATATTATCCTGAAACCGTCATCGCACCAGAAGTCGATGCACCAACACTTATACAAAACATGTGGCGCAGTTGGGAAAACTTGCAAGATGGTAGTGACGCACGCGCTTTGATTGAGATTTACAATGACACTCAAAGTGATTTGGCAGAAGTCCACTCTCAATTCGCAACGGGTGTGCTGAATTTGCAACAGCGTGCATGGGCAGAACAACTCTCACTTAGAATTTATTATGAGTTGAACCGCCAAATGAGCACGAAAAACCGTTTTCATCGTCCAATTTTGGATGAGTTAAACGAGCGTTTGGCAGACAAGTTCTTTGTGAACTTTTCTCTGTTCCAGTCTCTACCAGATGCATGGGGTATTGATCAGGTCTTTCCTGTGTTGCCATTATCGGGTTTAGAAGAGGTAGACGATCGCCGCGCGGTGATGCTGGATATTACCTGTGACTCAGATGGTGCTGTTGAGCACTATGTTGAAGGTCAAGGTATTGAAACAACGTTACCAGTTCCCGCATGGAATAAAGACAAACCGTATTTAATGGGCTTTTTCCTTGTGGGTGCATACCAAGAGATCTTGGGAGACATGCACAACTTGTTTGGTGATACCCATAGTGCGGTTGTGACAGTCGATCAGCAAGGGCAATCCATCATTGAACGTATCGATGAAGGGGACTCGGTAGAAGACATGATGCGTTATGTTCATATTGATGTAGACAAGATCCGCACCAATTACCAAGAGTTGGTTGTCCAGCGCGTTGCAAGCCATGAGCAAGATCAGGTATTAGAAGAGCTTGAGCAAGGTTTACGTGGTTACACCTACCTAGAGGATTTTTAAATGAATGATTTGTTTACGAAGACCGATTATTCGCTGTACTCAAATTCAATGAGTTTTTTGCGCCGACCATACATACGTAATGCGGTTGCTGCTGATGCCGATTTGGTGGTACTTGGTGTACCACTGGATATGGCGACCTCTGGCCGCCCGGGTGCGCGTATGGGCCCCGACGCAATCCGTCGTGCCTCAGTGAATTTAGCGTGGGAAGGTAAAAAATTCCCTTGGGATTTCAACGTCTTTGAAAAAATGAACGTGATTGATGCCGGTGATTTGGTGTTCGACTGCGGTGATGCAGAAGATTTTACCTATCGCTTAGAAGCCGCAACAGCTGAAATTCTAAAAAGTGGCAAAACCATGTTAGCCCTTGGCGGTGATCATTTTATCACGCTGCCAATTTTACGCGCTTATGCAAAGCATCATGGTGAAATGGCGTTAATCCATTTCGATGCCCATACAGATACCTATGCTAATGGCAGCAACTATGATCACGGAACCATGTTCTATCACGCGCCAAAAGAAGGTTTAATTTCTGCCAAGCATTCCGTGCAAATTGGCATTCGTACTGAATACGAACAAAGCGATCATGCCTTCAACGTGATCAATGCGATGCAAGCAAACGACATGAGCGCTGAAGAGATTGTTGCACAGATCCGCGAAATCACTGCGGATAAGCCAGTTTATGTCACATTCGACATCGACTGCCTTGATCCTGCATTTGCTCCGGGCACCGGCACTCCAGTTTGTGGGGGATTAAACTCCGACAAGGTATTGAAGATCTTGCGTGGTTTAGCCGGAATGAACATTGTCGGTATGGATGTGGTTGAAGTCTCCCCACCGTATGATCACAGTGATGTCACCGCACTAGCGGGAGCTACTGTCGCACTTGAGCTAATGTACGCATGGGCCAGTGGCAAGGAAAAGCCATCACAGCTATAACAGCTATAACAGCTATAACAGCTATAACAGCTTAAATAAGAAAACAAGAAGGGGAGCAAATGCTCCCCTTCTTTATCAAATCTCATGTCACTGTGCTATGGGCGGTGCTTTTTCGGGCCGTGCTAACCAATACCCTTGGAAATAATCCACCCCATTATCCATGCAGGCATCCAGCACTTCTTTTGTCTCAATCCCTTCTGCAATCGTTCTGGCATTGATCTGCCCAGCAAGCTTAATCGCGCAAGAAATATTACTTACTACCTTTTCCGGATCAGTCATGATAATACTGCGATCGAGCTTTAAGTAATCAGGCTGAATGGTTTTCGCACGCTCAGCCGTTGAACATTGCACACCATAATCATCCAAAGCGATACGAATGCCATGCTCAGCCAACTTGCTGATCCCCGACACCATTTGAGCATCATCACGCCCCTGAAGCTCCATGATCTCGTATGTGATTTGATCCGATGTCAGCTGATGCCGACCAAGGTTTGAAACCAAATGATCAATCGCTGCCTGATCATTGGCAACCAATTCAAAAATCGAAGGAGCAACATTGATGAAGATCCGTGAGTCTCGATAACCCGAGCGTGCAAAGTTCAAGACATGGAGCACGGCACACATCAGCGTAACAAAAAGCGTTTCATGATCATCTTGCTCAATCGAGCGAAAATAGAGATCAGGACGATAATACTGTTCGTGTTGATCTTTGATTCGTACTAACGCTTCAACACCATGCACATTCATATTGCGGTCAAAAATGGGCTGGAACACACTGGCAAACTTGAGATCCTTGTAACTCGCGCACACACCATCTTGCTCGCAAAAGAAAATCGTTTGTTCTACGCGCTCTCGAAACACATGATAATCATAATCGATGTCCATTTTAGTTGGCCTCCAATTCGTGTGCCCCTATTCAGTTCAACCTCTATACAAAAAGTAGATCAAAGATGATAAAAATATCACCAAAAAGTACTATAAGTCAGCGCTTTAACCGAACAGCTCCTATCAGTTCATTTTAGGAAGCTGAAACGGTGATATACGTCGAATTTGTCGCATACCATGCTGCTAAATAGTCAAAACAATGCCACCTAACGATCCAAAGACACGATTATTCGTTATTCAGTATCGGCATATCCATAATAAATCTTGATGTAAAAATGGAACTTTTTCTCACAAAAGGTGACCAATACTACACTCCTACATAAAAGTTGACAGTTTAGTGACGATTGGATTGCATTTATGTCTCATCGGAATGAATTCTGCATGAAGTTCCTATGAGGCCATTGACCCTTTGGCCGCAAACTGTTATCAAGTTCACGTAAATGTATGTAGGTGATCGTTGTTAAATACATTTATGTGAAGTAGATCGTGGATAATTTGTAGGAACACGACTACATTAATTTGGTAAAAAATAGTAAAAACAGCTAGTTACTCACTCAAAGTGAGCCCTATCGTAACGTGAGGGACATAATGAAAAAAGTAAGACGAGCTCAGTTACACCGTGTACGTATCCAATACTGGAAAGACTCACACAAAAGCACGGACAAAAAAGTCGTAACGAGCTAAACCAAGAAAAGAAGCTGGCTTTAATGCCAGCTTTTGCACATCTAGACACCAGTAACCATTCAAACCATCCTCAAAAATCCACCAGATACAAAAAAGAGGACCTCAGTCCCCCTTTTTTTACTCACCAATTTACAAAAATGCCTTAAACGGCAGCTCTGGCTCATCGATAAATATATCGCGGAACCCGCGGAAATGTTGATAATGCATACGGCCTTTGTCTGTTGGATAAGTATATTTCCCCCCCACTTGCCAGAAAAATGGAGCAAAGCCATACTGCAACCGCTCTTTTTTCATCTTCCAAAGCACTTCGATTTCACGTGGATCATTCTGGAAATTCGCCCAAATGTCATGGTGGAAAGGCACAACCACCTCACAATCAAGTGACTCAGCCGCGCGTAAAATATCAGAAGAGGTCATTTTGTCAGTGACACCACGGGGGTTTTCACCATATGAAAGTAAGGCAACATCAATTTGATATTCATTGCCGTGCTTAGCGTAATAGTTCGAGTAATGAGAGTCACCAGAGTGGTAAACCGAACCACCCGATGTTTCAATCAGGTAGTTCACTGCACGGGCATCCATACCATCGAGGATCGCTTTGTCAGACGACGAGGTTCCTTCCGGCAGCGTAACTAACGCGGTACGGTCAAACGAATCAAGCACTCGAACCTTCACATCGCCAATTTCCAATACGTCCCCAACTTTAGCCACAATACATCGCTCTTCTGGCACGCCCCAGCCAGTCCAAAGATCAACACATGCTTGAGGCCCGATGAACTTCACATGCTCACCACAATTTTGAAGCACCGCTGCAGCCACGTTGACATCAATATGATCCGCATGATCATGAGAGGCCATTACCGCATCAATTTCTTTGATGGCAAATGGATCCATCGGGAAGATCGATGTCCGTAAGTTAGGTTGTAATTCACGTACGCCACCCATACGCATCATTTGATGCTGATGTTTCATAAAAGCATTTTTCTGCGTTTTTTTGCCAGTCCCACACCAAAAGTCGATGGAAATATTGGTATTGCCTTCACTCTTAAGCCAGATCCCTGTGCAACCTAACCACCACATGGAAAAGGTATTTGGTTCAATCTCTGTATTTTGGATCTCTTCATTTAACCAAGTCCCCCATTCAGGAAAAGTATTTAAGATCCATGACTCTCGCGTGATTTCATTTACTTTACTCATATAGCAACACCTTCTTGTTTCACAAATTTTGGATGTAGGAAGCCACACACCTTTATCGAAAATAAAAGTGTGAGCCTGTATTACTTGTTGTTTAAACCCGTTAGGAGGAAGGAATCACTACACTAAGATGATCTCAGTACCTTGTGCTTGCAATGCGTTCAGCACATTCGGATCAGCGTCCTTTCCAGTGATCACTATGTCGATTTTGTTGGTTGGACAAAAAAGCATGCCAGTCCGTTGCCCGACTTTGGAACTATCAACGACAACAACCAGCTTATCGATTTGTTCTAACATCTGCTGCTCAGCAACCGCAGTTAACATATCGGTTTTATATAACCCAGCTTCCGTTAACCCTTTGCCTGAGGTGAACATCCAATGACCAGCATAACCACCCAATGAATCAGGGGAAGGGTTTAAAAAGATATTCTGTGCTCGGTTATATTGACCACCAATGATGATGACATCATCGTGATCTTCATTAATTAAATAGCTCGCTAATGGGAAATAATTTGTGACGATCTGAACATTCTCACCACACAGCTTCTGGCCAAGTAAAAACGCAGTTGAACCGCAGTTAATCACGACACTATCGCCAGGTTTACACAGTGCGGCAGCTCTTAAGGCGATCTGAGACTTCTCTTCATAATGCTCGGTGCTGTTGATATTAAGCGGAGTCCATTTCTTCTTTTTAACCTGAATACGTTCTGCACCGTTACGAACTTTCTTAAGCTTCCCCAACTCATCTAACTTTGAAATGTCTCTTCGCGCAGTAGCCGGTGAGACATTAAACGCATCGATGATATGCGCGACGTTGATGGTCTGATTTTCTTCCAGCAACGACAAGATACCGTGATGCCTTTGTACTTCATTCATGTTTATCACCTATTCTGTCATCAAGTGATTACTTAGTGATTATTTTTGACTTAATTTGATTCTATTAATCATCCAAACGATTGTCAATTTCTCTCTCAACAAATATTTGCTCTCAATCACACAAATATATAACTAACTGAAAAATAAGAATTTTATATTTTTCAACGTGATCAACCTACCATTTATATGGTTTTTTAAGCGACAAAATTGACAAATATCAAAATAATCACAAATGAGCATTGAATGATTACTTTTGATTGTTAAGGTTTGTTCTGTGAGCAAATACTGAGCAAATTTCAACCTTCCAATTGAAATCGCTCTGACCTACACCACAACAAAATAAAACTTAATCCTAGGGGTAAAGATATGGAGTTCCTTTACGACATTTTCTATATTTTTTACAGCCAAGTCATGACCAAAGCCCCATTGCTGCTGGGCTTAGTAACCTTTATTGGCTATTGGCTACTCAGAAGAGACAAAACCACCATCCTGAAAGGCACCATCAAAACCATCGTTGGTTTTATGTTGGTTCAAGTGGGGGCTGGTACTTTGGTCGCAGGTTTCAAACCTGTGATTGCTAAGCTGTCGGAATATCACGGCCTAACCGGTTCAGTCATTGACCCTTATACGTCGATGATGGCAACCATGGAAACCATGGGTGACAACTACTCATGGGTTGGCTATGCCGTCCTTTTAGCGCTCGGCATTAACATTCTTTTGGTGTTATTCCGTCGCTTCACTGGTATACGCACCATCATGTTGACCGGGCACATCATGTTCCAACAAGCTGGGCTCATTGCGGTGTTCTACTTGGTCTTAGGCGCAAGTATGTGGGAAACCATCATCTACTCTGCAATATTGATGGCGCTCTACTGGGGTATTTCTTCCAACATCATGTTTAAGCCGACAGAAGAAGTAACTGGTGGCGCAGGGTTTTCGATTGGTCACCAACAACAGATCGCCTCATGGATAGCGGTAAAAGTAGCGCCCAAACTCGGTGATAAGAAAGACAGTGTTGACCACCTCCAATTACCAAAATGGCTTCATATTTTCCACGACAGTATTGCCGCAACGGCGATTGTCATGACTTTTTTCTTTGGCATTATTCTGCTGTCTTTCGGGCTTGATAACTTGCAAGAAATGGCCGGAAAAACACACTGGACTATTTTCATTCTGGAAACCGGCCTTAAGTTTGCCGTTGCCATTCAAGTGATCGTTGCGGGCGTACGTATGTTCGTCGCTGAGCTATCTGAAGCGTTCAAAGGAATTTCTGAGCGAGTCATTCCCAATGCAGTGTTGGCAATTGACTGTGCTGCTATCTACGCCTTTTCACCAAACGCAATGGTATTTGGCTTTATGTGGGGCGCACTCGGGCAATTCACCGCCGTGCTTGCCATGCTGGCATTTGATGCGCCAATCATGATCATCCCTGGCTTTATTCCTATGTTCTTCTCCAATGCCACCATCGGTGTCTTTGCCAACCATTTTGGTGGCTGGAAAGCCGTCATGAAGATTTGTTTCGTGATGGGCATCATCGAAGTCGTTGGCTCAGCATGGGCAATCCATATTTTCAACCAATACGGCACCGAGTTTAACGGTTGGATGGGAATGGCTGACTGGGCCTTAGTCTTCCCTCCAATTATGCAGGGGCTATCTGCCTCTAAAATGTTCTTCTTTGTATTGATTGCTCTCGCTTTGGTCTACATGTTCTTCGCTTCGAAAAAACTACGAGCAGAAGAAGATGCCCAAGGAACAGTTGATATCAGCGAAGAACCTGAAGTTGTTCAAGCGGTTGAGCAAGCAATCCAAGCCAGTGATGGCGTTCGCCCTGTCAGCATTCTTGCGGTGTGTGGCAACGGTCAAGGCTCTTCAATGATGATGAAAATGAAGATAGGGAAATACCTAGAGAAGAAAGGGATTCCTCATGTCATGGACTCTTGTGCGGTCTCCGATTACAAATCGAAACTCGCCACCACTGACATCATTGTTTCATCCAAACACCTTTCCGCAGAGATGGAGCCCGGTGAAGGCAAGTTTGTGCTTGGGGTGCAAAACATGCTGAATCCTAACTCATTCGGTGATGAGTTACTCGACATCATTAATAAAAACTTCGCAGAAGCAAAATAAACCTTCAGGTGCCGGTTTGGCCGGCACCAACACTGGAGATAGAACAATGGGACTTAAACAGTCATTAATCGATAACCATTCCATCAAATTACAGGCTCAAGCAAAAGACTGGCGTGAGGCAATCAAGATTGGCACCGACTTACTGATCGCTTCAGGTGCCATACACCCTTCTTACCATCAAGCCATTATCAGTAGTGTTGAAGAGCTTGGCCCTTATATTTGCATCGCCCCAAACCTCGCCTTGCCGCATGCTCGACCAGAAGATGGTGTGATTAAAACCGCTTTTGCCTTAGTCACACTAGAAACGCCTATCTATTTCGAAGGAGAAGACGAGCCCGTTGACGTACTGATCACGCTAGCTGGGAGTTCTTCCGATGAACACATGGAAGGGCTGATGGAGGTCACCCAAGTCCTCGATGATGAAGAGAGTGAAACCGGTGTCGACCTTGATAAATTGCGACGCTGTCGTAGCGTTCTGGATGTATTCAATGTGATTGATGATGCTCTGGCAACCCATGCCTAAGGAGAAATCATGTATAGCGAACTTAAGCAACGTGTCCTTGAAGCGAACCTAAAACTGCCTCAGTACGGTTTGGTTACCTTTACTTGGGGCAACGTATCTGAAATTGACCACCAGCAAGGAGTGATCGCCATCAAACCCTCTGGGGTTGAATACGATGGTATGAGCGTCGAAGACATTGTAGTGGTCGATTTGAACGGCAATATCGTCGAAGGAACGCTGAATCCATCAAGCGATACTGCCACTCACATCGAAATCTATAAAGCATTCCCAGATGTTGGCGGCGTAGTACACACTCACTCACGTAGCGCAACGATCTGGGCTCAGGCTGGCATTGATATTCCGGCGCTTGGCACCACTCACGCCGATTATTTTTATGGTGATATCCCCTGTACTCGCAAGCTCTCTCACGAAGAAATTGCGGGGGAATATGAGAAAAACACCGGATTAGTCATCGTGGAAGAATTCCACCAACGCAAGATAGACCCAATGGCCGTTCCCAGCGCTATTGTCGCCGGCCATGCCCCTTTTTCGTGGGGCAAAAACGCACATGATGCGGTCAACAATGCTGTCGTATTAGAAGAAATTTCTGCCATGGCGCTAGCCACCCGCTCACTAAATAGCGGCATCAAAATTCAGCCCGAACTTTCTGATAAGCATTACCTGCGCAAACACGGTGAAAATGCGTACTACGGCCAAAGGTAATCCACATGTATAAAGTACTCGCGTTAGATTTAGATGGAACCGTGCTCACCGATGAGCACAGCATTGATCCAGACGTCAAACAAGCGATTCAAGACGCACAGCAAAAATGTCATGTGGTGATTGTGACTGGCCGTCACCATACCGCAGCACGCCCTTATTACGACGAGCTGGGCTTAACCACTCCCATTATTTGCTGTAACGGGACGTATGTTTACGATTATCAGAATAACCAAGTGTTAAAGCAAAATGCCATCGACAAAAACGACGCACTCAATTTCATTGCGTTGGCGAAAGAGTTTCAGGTCAAGCTGGTGATGTACATTACCGACGCCATGACGTATTCAAACTTTAACCCTATCACCTACATGGAAGCGCTAGAAAAATGGGCAAAAGCTTCACCTAGCCGAATACCGCCTAACATCTACAAAGTGGACTCTTTTAGCGCTGAAGTTCATCGCACTCAATATGTGTGGAAGTTTGTTGTTGAAGGGCTGCCAAGCTCCGTTGAACGTTTGCTAGAAAACGCTTGGATACGTGACAAATTCAATGGCGAGCGTTCATGGTCTAACCGAATCGATTTCGCCGCCAAGGGGAACAGTAAAGGCTTAAGGCTGGCTGAATACGTAACCGAACTGGGATACCACCCTAATCATGTTATGGCGGTCGGCGACAACCACAATGATATCTCAATGCTGCAATACGCCAGTCTCGGCGTTGCCATGGAAAATGCCGATGACACCGTCAAATCCCATGCACAACTCATTTGTCCAACCAATAACAACAGCAACGGCTTAGCCGATGTGATACGTCATAACATTCAAGGATAACATTCATGACTAAACCACTTATCCAAATCGCTTTGGATCAAACCAATCTCAGCGATGCAGTCGCTGTCGCCAGCAACGTACACAGTTATGTTGATGTCATTGAAGTCGGAACGATTTTGGCGTTTGCTGAAGGCATGAGCGCCGTCTCCACCCTACGCAATAATCATCCTGATCATATTTTGGTGTGCGATATGAAAACCACCGATGGTGGTGCCATTCTCGCTAAAATGGCCTTCGAAGCTGGAGCCGATTGGATTACGGTATCTGCCGCTGCGCACATTGCAACCATCTCCGCCTGTAAAAAAGTCGCCGATCAATTCAATGGGGAGATCCAAATCGAGATATACGGCAACTGGACTATGGAAGATGCCAAATCTTGGGTTGATTTAGGCATCACACAAGCCATTTACCATCGCTCGCGTGACGCCGAACTGGCGGGAGTAGGCTGGACGGAACATGATTTAGATAACATGCGCCAGTTGTCTGCCTTGGGACTTCAGCTTTCAATTACTGGTGGTATTGTCCCAGAAGATATTTATCTGTTTGAAGGAATTCAAGCCAAAACCTTTATTGCCGGACGCGCATTAGCAGGAGAAAAAGGAAAAGAGACGGCAGAGGCACTAAAAGCACAGATCCATCGTTTCTGGAACTAGGAGGCAATATGTTTAACAACTTACAACGCCACCGAGTGGGTTTGTATGAAAAAGCACTACCGAACGACATGAGTTGGAGCGAAAAACTACGCACAACCAAAGAGCTCGGCTTTGACTTTCTTGAAATATCCATCGATGAATCCGATGAACGCCGTCGCCGCCTAGATTGGGATGACCAGACCATTTACCAACTTCGACGTCAATGCGAGCAATATGAGCTTCCTTTGCATTCCATGTGCTTGAGTGCACATCGCAAATTTCCTTTTGGTTCTGCCGATCCTGCGATTCGTGAACAAGCTGTCATCCACATGGAAAAAGCCATTGCACTTGCCTATAAACTGGGGATTCGAACCATTCAGTTAGCTGGATATGATGTTTATTACGAAGCAGCCAGCCACGAGACCCACCAGCGTTTTATTCAAGGTATGAAGCATGCGGCGCAGCTGGCTGAGCGGGCGGGTGTCATGCTAGCCATTGAGATCATGGATACCGACTACCTGAACTCTTTGAGTAAATTCGAAGTGCTAAATCGGCAAATCAATTCACCATTTTTTACCGCCTACCCCGATGTCGGCAATATTTCTGGTTGGAATTATGACGTCTGTACTGAACTGGCACTCAGCAAGCCTCATATTGCACAGATCCATCTCAAAGACACGTATCGCGTAACCCCAAACTATCAAGGACAATTCCGTGATTTGGTCATCGGTGATGGTGACGTTAACTTTAATGCCATTTTCCAGACCTTAAAACAGACAGACTGCGTTGTACCATTGGTGATTGAAATGTGGGCACAAGATGAACATTGGCTAGAACAAATACATATGGCACAAGTTCGTCTGAATCAGGCATGCGCCAATGCGCAACTTCCTAAGCTTTTTACCACCTAGCGGTCACATCAAACTATTGCGATAGCGAAAATCATTCTCCCTGCTTGGGGAATCCACAGATTTCATTCCCTCGAGTGAATTCTGTGGTCTTTTCTCCCATTAGTTGACTTCAATCCGGCCATAGCGCACAGTGACGTTGTTGTTCTTAACTTATCTCGCATTGATACCAATGAAACTTCTCCATCTACAGCTATTCTGGTTTGAAAAACATCACACGTTACTCGAGATGGAAGATCTGCCGACGCTCACGCCGACTCAAGAAAAGGAACTCAAAGAATGGGTCAGCAAACGCCGAAAAATACTCAGTTATGAAGTGCACCCGCAGCCTTGGGTTAAGGTCAATATCGATGGCTTTTCTTCTCAGATTCAGCTCAAACCCAATGGAACCTTAACTGAAGTCGATTTATTTGGCGAAAAAAAGCTTCAAGGCCTATGGAAAATCAATGAGGGTTTTCTGTTTATTAAGGTCATCAGCGGGGAGTTCATTGTCGAATATCAAATTGTCGGAAACGCAGACAATAACGTCCATTGCGGCATGGAATACATCAATGGACGCTTAAGTACCTACAGCAAGTTCATGAAATTAGCTGAGAAATAATACCAATCACATCACGCTGCAACTGGACGGCTTGGCATCATCGTAGCTAGGTTATCTAAAATCAGTTTGGTTGCTCGACTGTAGATGTGTTTGTCCTTACAACCCACCAATTGAACGTACTTCACCTTGCCCGACATCATACATTGGCGGATCATGCGCAGCACCATCTGCACATTAAGGTGTTGATTGCTGTCTACCCCATTTTTAGGAAGCAGTGATTCTAAATCGATGTCGATGATCAGTTGATCACAATGACCAATATACCCACCAAGTAGGTTTTTCAGTTGAAACCGATGGCGGAAGTTACATTCTTCATTGGTCATCCAGTTACAACCTTGGTCTTCTGCATACTCCAACATGATTTCTTTTTGCCTTGAAGGATCAATCCCTAAACTAAACAGACGACTCTCAGAAAAACGCGCCAAGGCAAAATGGTAGGCAGAGCCTAACTGAGGCTCAAGCGATTGTTTTAACTGAAAATCGTTACCAATGCTGACGATGCCAGTTTCAACCCGAGCATATGAGATCAACGGTAGCACATGCAAGACCGTCTCATGGGCATTGGTCAAAACAACCGGAAGCTGGCCGTTACCTAATCGCGCTGAAAGCTCATTTTGTAATGGTTGAGCTTGGTGATCAGACAACACAAAGTGCGTACCCAAACAATAGGGTTGACTGCTTTTTCCCGGATACAACCAATCCGCCACTGATTCTAATGCTTGCTCGGCAAATTCAAACTCCACCAATGTCATCGGTTTATATGACTCACATACGGTTAATAGTACTGCGCCATGGTGATGATAAGGAGCGTGACCGTGTGTTGCGATTCGTTTGAATAAGCCTAGCATGTTGAATTACCTTTCAGGAGGCAGCGCACGAGCTGCCTGTAATACGTGCAAAATGATCCTTTGTTTATCGGTTTCCACACGATGAACGGGTGCCATGATAGTGATTGCGCCAACGAGCTTAGTTCCCTTCATGACTGGAGCACTGATACCAGAAACACCTGGATCGATTTCAGAAGTACTCACCGCATAACCTTGGTTACGGATCTGCTCCAACTCTTGGTACCACACGTCCAGTTGGCTTTCTTGGCCAAAATAGCGCAAGATTTTTTCGCACCGTGCCGCAGGCATGTAAGCCAGCATCACCTTAGATGATGCGCCTTTTAAAAGCGGCTGGCTCTGCCCTTCAACATAGCTACATCTCAGTGCTTGCATGCTTTCCTGTCTGCTCACGCACAATGCGCGATAGCCAACTGGCACCATGAACGCTGCCATCTCACCCGTTTGTTTCTGTAACCGAGTCAGGACGACTTTAACGGCTTCAAGGTTGTGTGGGCTCGTTTCATAGCTACGCATCAATAGCAACGCTGCCGGACCGATGATCAAGGTCTTGTCGTATGGACTTTCTTCAATTAAGTTCCATTCTTTGAGCATTTTCAGGTGACGGTACAAACTGCTGATAGGTACACCTAGCTGCTCACTCAAAACCTTTGCGGTCACTGGCTCATCATTCACTGCAACTTGCATAAGCAGCTGCAAAATTTTCTCGTTAACTTGTCCGGCGTTTTGCTTCATCGTGTTCATTCTGCTTTGTATCGTTATTCGATATTTCTAATCAAACTGTATTCCTACCAAGCGAGAATACCAAACAATTTAATTGGTCATTTTCTTACTGTGAGAGAATTAAACACAATAAAAGACACCCCTTAGTATTAAACAATCACCTAGAGAAAAAGATAAAAAAACAGCAAGCGAAATGCTTGCTGTTTAAACGTATTAAGAAACGCAGAATTAGTAACGCTGATAAACCATATTTCCTCGGCTAATCGTCTGCTCCACTTTCAGTTTTTTCAGATTTTTCGATTCAACTTTCAACGGGTTTTTATCCAAAATAATCAAATCAGCGTTCTTACCCACTTCAATAGAGCCTTTAAAGTCCTCTTCAAAGTGCTGATATGCTGGCCAAATCGTCATAGCTTGTAATGCGGTATAGGCATCAACACGCTGATCTGGCCCCAATACTTTGCCTGTTCGGGTTATACGGTTCACCGTTGCATCTAGTACTCGGAACGAGTCTGGCAGCGCAACAGGTGCATCATGGTGGGTGCTGAACATCAAACCTGCGTCTCGAACCGCTTTTGTTGGCGATATAAAATCGGCTCTCGGATGCCCAAGTACTGACTCTGCATGCCAGTCGCCCCAATAGAAGGTGTGCATTGGGAATAACGATGGGAAAATGCCTTGCTCTGCCAATCGATCAATTTGATCCTGACGAATGGTCTGACCGTGGATCAATACAGGACGACGATCCAGCTTACCCAGTTTCTCATTTGCTTTGGTTACCGCATCAATGAACTGCTCAATCGCCGCATCACCATTGGCATGAGTCAGCACTTGCCAGTTATTTTTAAACGCCGTTTCGACATACTGGTAAGCTTGCTCATCCGTAAAGGTTGAGTAGCCTGCATAGTCTTTCCCCTGACCATGAGGCGGGTGGAAATAAGGCTGCGTTAACCAAGCGGTTTTACCTTGAGGCGAACCATCAAAGTTAAGTTTGACGCCTCCAATACGGAAATGTTTGGTATATGTTGGGCTGTTGTACTCAGAGTCCATAAAGCCGCTGCTAGACACCATATCTGCATACGCCACTAAATCGATCAACAATCGACCATCGTTCGATGCTCGCTTCATCGATTGATAGCCTTCTTCCGTTGCACGACCTTCTTGAGCCGTTGTATAGCCATATTGAGCATACATTTTCTGCGAGGCTTCCAGCATCATATCTTGCAGCTCAAGATCAATGCCTTTCGACAGATTGAACACCATGGCGAAATGGGCATTTTCTTCCAGAACACCATTTGGTTCCTGTGAGCCTTCCATACGGCGAATAATGCCACCGCGAGGGTTTTCTGATTTGGCGGTAATACCTGCAAGTTCCAGCGCTTTTGAATTCGCAACGCTTAAGTGACCAGAAGTATGGATGATCAGTACCGGTTTATCTTTACTCACCTTGTCTAAATCGTCTTTGGTCGGGTAACGATCTAATTGCGCATCATCGTAACCAAAGCCTAAGATCCAACCTGTTTTTTGCGTAAACAGCTTTGCACTTTCACTTTGCTGAGATGCTTTAAGCACATCAATCAGCTTTTCAACAGTGTCAACTTGGCCATCCGGAGGTGGCAATACATTGGCAACCATGGCTTGCAGGCCAACACCATAAACATGACTATGCGCATCAACAAAACCCGGAAGCATGGTTTTTCCATACATATCGACAAGCTTAGTCTTGCCGAATTTGTAATCCATCGCGCCTTCTTTACCACCTGCATAGACAATTTTCTCGCCAGCGACCGCAATCGCCTCAACGTATTGCGGTGTATCGCCCGCCATTGTCAGAATGTCACCACCAAAATAGATGCTGTCTGCCGCCGTTACTTGAAAAGGCTTCGCCACTGCTTTTGGTTTCTCGACATCTTCGGTCATACAGCCACTTAACGCTAAGCCGGATAAAGCAATTGGAATCCAGGTTGCTTTCATCTTTAAACTCCTGATTGTTTTAGTTATTTCAAACAGTTTAGATAACCAATTCGACATTAGCGTCACCATTCTGTTTTTATTGCTCATATTGCTGTCGATGAGACAAATCGACACCATCATTCTCGAAATTGAGGACAAAAAAACCGCGCCGTATGCGCGGTTTCTATTCAAATAGATGATGAACACGGCAGATCACAAATCTTCATCAAACGCTTCATCTTCAAGCAATGAGCAACACTTAATTTCGAATTGGTTGAAGGTAAACTTGCTCGCACCATGTGTCCGTTTGGTAATGACTTTTTCTTCCCCAAACTGAATTGTGACGTGAGTAAACACTTTATTTTTGGCTTCAACGATATTCTCTATCAGCAGATGTTCTAACTCTTCATCATTTTGATCTCGAACCAACTTAGCTTGTTCAAGGCGAGCATTGGACTGCTCTTTCATTTCATCAATTTTCTTCTGAGCTTCTTCTGTACGCTCGGCTTTAGGTTTTTTCTTAAACTCCAATTCCTTGCGAACAACATTCATCGTGGCTTCTTGGGCTTGCGTATACTGCTCTTTCAGTTTTGCTTGCTTATCTTTTAACGTTTGATAGCGAGCAAATGCGTGCACGTGTGTGGCGGTATCTCCTTCTACACCGAGATTCACGCAACTAATCTTACCTCCTACCTTCGCAATGCCACCACTTAGTGTGCCCTGACGTCCTGTTTTGTCGCACACAGTTAAGTTATTACCACAGCGCAATTCATTACTCATACAGTGGACAGCTAACTCAATGTCTTTAGCTGCCTGTAACTCGGAATATTGCGCGTAGTTAGCGGTAATAGTACCGCCAGATTTCACGATACAGCTTTTTTTATCACCTTCCGACACAGTATGGCCAATGATGCCTTTCGCGACGGCGACATCCCCCTGCACTTGCACATCGGCTGATTCAATAAAACCACCAACGGTTAAGGACCCCGTGACGCGAACCACCATGTCAGACTCAATGTCACCACGAACAACCACATTGCCTTTGAATTTCACGTGACCAGTCGCAACACCAATCGTCTGCAGACAAAGTGCATCTTCCACTTCTACGGTACGTTCTTTGATTACGGGCATCCCAGAAACAGCGGCTACCAACATATTTGGGTCTTCAGAAGAAATGACTGAGCCTTTGCTTGCCTTGAGAACTTGATCTTTACCCGGTTTAGGTGGAATCACTTTGCCTTGCACCGTCATTCCCGGCACACCTTTGGTCGCAGGTACTCGTTTCATTAAAGGCTGGTGAATATCAACGGTGATGGTTTCGCCTAAATCCAGCATATCCACTTTGCCATCATCATCGTGTTCTTTTGGCGCTAGGATCTGCTTGGTTGGGTCTTCAACCATAGGAATAAATTTGGAATCCTGCCCTTGAATCGGGTCTTTCCCTTTTGCGACAGGTTGAGTGAACGTTTCCCCGGGCTTAAGTTGATGGCTCATCACCAACACTTTCTTGAGTGCCAGTTTATTGATGCCTTTGGCTACACTGGCTGTGGCTAGCGCTTGAACAATTTGAGGGCCACGTAACGGCTTACCTTTATATGCACCAGTCACCATCATACTGGCTAACATATCGTGTTCACTCAGAATAACTTCAACTTGAGCATCGCGTATTTCTGCAATGTTAAGGCCGACGTAAGCTTCACCTTTCATGTCTTTAGCGAAATTAATAAAGCGAGTTAGTTCATCCTGAAGCACATAAAAATCGCCAGCACCTATCTCACCCAGAGCTTCTGCTAAGCCTGAGTCATCGAAACTGGCATTGACTGTGATATCCGGAGATAACTTTGCAACAACTGCCTGATTATTATCAGATAAACTGACGATTTGCTTCCACATACAACTACCTGTGATGGCTCAACATCCTGTAAATATACCCAAGCATATTTCGAGAGGTTCGTTCTAAAAATACTACTTTGGTACCAGTGTATTTGAATCACTTCGATAACAGTATCATATGTGTAACAAATTCAGGCCTACGTCACCTCTTCCCCTATTTACACTGTAAAAATACTCGTTACATCGAGCTTGGGAAGTGATGTTTGGCGTCAAAACTGTATATCGCCTCGACCTGTTTCCCTTCTTTTGAATACCTTATCGAATCACAAAGTTCCGAAGCAAGAACAATACCACGTCCATGCGTCAAGGATTTATCAAGCTTCATTACTTTATCATAGTCAAAGCCTTCACCATTGTGTTCCATGGTCATCTTCAGCTGCTTAGTTTCTGGGTGATAGTCTAAACTCAAGCAAACCCAGACATCATCATCGAGTGCCTGTAAACGCTCTTCTCTCATCTGATAAAAAGCGAAAAATCCATCGGGCTCATCTTTTATCTTTGAATCCAGTTTGAGTAATCCGTGCTCAACCGCATTGGCAAATAACTCAGACAAAACCGAACACACTAAATCTAAATGAGCTCCACCATTAACAATCCCCACTAAGAACTGACGCACTTCAGTCATGATGGTGACAGATTTCAGTACCGCTCCAGTAAAACGCAATGTCGATTGAGTAGGAATGTGGCTCATATAGTGGGTGGCCTTCGACGGTGTCGCATCATGGGCATTTGAAATCGGGAACTGCATGGAAAGAATGGATAAATCATCCCCGACCGATTTATTGGCAAATTTACTGACCGCTTCATACAAGGTTGGAATAATAGGCTTGCCACTTACCAATACATTTTCCAGTCGCTCTTGACCAAATAGTTCGCCTTCGGTGTTCATCGCTTCAATGATGCCATCGGTATAACAAATGATTTTTTGCTCCGGCTCCAATTTAAAATGAGCCAGATTGGTTTCAAATTCTTCGGGTTTAAGCACGCCAAGTGGCATGTGGTTTGAAATAAGTCGGCGAACAATCGATCCATCTGCATCGAGAATATACGCCTCCGGTAGCCCACCACCCCACCATGTCACCTCAAATCCATTCGCCCGAATTTCAAAAATATTGGCGGCAAGCATCATCCCCATTGGCAGAAACTTCACTAATGAGTTGTTGATTTCCACAACTATCTCACCCAGAGACAACCCTTTCTCCGCCATAGAGAAAAAAGCACGAGTAGCAGGAATTGCCGATATCGCGGCGGGAAGGCCATGTCCTGTGGCGTCTGCAATCATCACATAAACGCCGCCATGAGGCCGGTTAGCCACAACAATCAGATCACCATTAAAGATGGTTGACGGTGTCGAGATGTATTCAATGCCATAGATTTTTTTGAGCTGAGAACTCATTTCATCCATGAGGTTCGTAAAAATAGACTCTGCGATGGCATAATCGTAGCGAACCTGCTCGTGGAAGTGCTGCAGCTCATCACGCTGATCGGTGACTTCATTGTGCATGCGAACAATTCGATAATGCGCCTGCACTTTTGCCAGTAGCACACTGCGTTCAACAGGCTTAAGAATAAAGTCGTCTCCAAGAGACAAACAACGCTCAAAAGAATCATGGTCATCTAAAACGGTGAGAAAGATGATTGGAATATGTTGTTCGGGGAATGCCTGACGTATTTCGTGGGCAGTGGTAAAGCCATCTTTTACTGGCATCATGACATCCAGCAAAATCACATCAGGTAAGGCTTCCATCTGTTTCATGGCTTCAACCACACCTTCACCATTTTCAAACGTATCAATATGGTCTGCCATGTGGTTGAGCATAAAGCGACACAACTCTCGATTGGTCGCATGATCATCAATAATTAATACGCGCATTGAGCCCCCTCACTATTCGATTTGAAATTTTTTATCAAATCGCGATATCAACAGGATCTTTCTTACCTGAGGTAAAGTGTTGGTGATACGAATCATGCCATCATCCTGATCGAGGTAGTTATGCATGTTCAGCAACATCCCAAGCCCTGCACTATCGATATAGTCCACTTTACGTAGATCAAGAGTAAAACGGTAATCCCGGCGCTCGGAGTAGCAGCGACGAAAATCTTGAACCAGACTAAAACCAAAGGCTCCCTCTATAGCAATGACCACTTCCTTCTTATTCGGATCGACTTGCGCTTCTACTGTCATAATTTCTCCTTAGAAAAGTTCTACTTCACCTTCTTCTATACTGACCTGAGAGGCCGCTGGCGCACCTCGGTTTTCGAGTTGTTGATACAATTCTTCTACCGCAGAGGTAAATTCTGCGGGGGTAAGTTCAGCCATAGCGAGCTGCTGAACCGTCTCTTTCAAAGCGCTTAAAAAGGCTAAAGATTCTTTGGCATAATCACCCTGCTGCACCACAATATCGGCAAACTGTAATGCTCGAATTCCGTTATCGACATGGATGTGTAATTCATCCCCCACGCCTTTGATTTTGTGGACTTCTTTTTCCACTTCTTCATTAATGCGCTGAACACCACGCAGCATGTTGTCTACTTTTTCTTTTGATTCAATAGCATCAGTCATATCAATCGAGGCCATTTCACCAACAGTTTTATTGGTTTCCACCACCGTTTTTTGAGCAATGCTGATTTCATGTTCTATTTGGTTATTTAGCTCTTCAGCACGAACGGAAAGGTTACGCACTTCTTGAGCAACCACAGCAAATCCTCGACCATGATCGCCAGCACGAGCAGCTTCAATGGCGGCATTTAAGGCAAGAAGGTTCGTTTGCTCTGATAACCCCCTAACTTGTTCCAATAGTTTAAACACCGTATCGAGCTTTTCTGACATATCGTGAATGCTGTGCACTGCGGAGATACTTTTCTCAGAAATATTGATTAGGGTGTCAACAAACTGGGTAATAATGGCTTCCGTCTTGGGGAGTACTTGCGTTATGTCGAATTCACTTTTTTGATTACCCAGTAAGCTATCAACCAACACAGAGGTCACATGCCCTTGGGTTTCTGCCAGCTTTTGCATTTCAAAGTAACTGGTATTGAGCGTCTCTACCGATTCATCAACCACACTTCGCTGCTTATCTAACGTGCTTTCAATCTGATGATTAAGCGTGTTGAGTACGGGATCTGTTTTACGCAACACACTAAAATCCGTGGTGTCATCGACTCCTCTGCCGATGGTTGAGCTTTCTGCACTAACTGCATTTGAATTTGAGAGCGGTAAGGTAAACCATGGAATTGCAGCAACGAGAACCATGATCATGACTAGCCATACTGAGCTGGTATACATCAGCCCAAATGACAACAAGGAAATTTGTAAGCCCAGACAGAGCGCATATCTTTTTTGTTTTGCCAACATTTTTATATTCATTATTAAGCCTCTCGTCCATCCGTTAATCAGTTGCTTGTAATAGGTCACAAATGGCTTGTGGTATATGATTAAGATCGACAACTTGCTGCACCGCGCCAATCTCCGTGGCGACCCTTGGCATTCCCCAAACAACACATGAATGCTTGTCTTGAGCAATTGTTTTTGCCCCACGCTGTTTCATCCGTAACATTCCTTTTGCGCCATCTTGTCCCATTCCGGTGAGAATCACGGCAACTGCGTTCTCACCTAACGTTTCAGCAACGGCATCAAACATGACATCGACGGAAGGTTTGTGTCGATTTACAGGGGGACGATCATCAAGCTGGCAATAGAGATGGCTACCTCTTCTGATAATAGTTAGGTGTTTGTCTCCTGGAGCTAAATAGGCATGACCTTGTATTAAGGGGGCACGTTGTGAGGTCAGCTCCTGAACAGGGAAAGCACTGTGCTCATTTAAGCGCTGAGCGAACGATCCACTGAACATAGCGCTGATATGTTGAGTAATAATGATAGGTGGTAACCCAGCAGGCAGTGCAGACAATACCTGCCTGATTGCTTCCGTTCCTCCCGTTGATGCCCCAATGGCAATCACTTCCATTTTTGTTTTACTCGGAACATGTATGGCTTTAGGTGCTGCTACCACTTTTTCACTGTGTGCTACGTTTGCACCTGCTGCGGTTTTAATTTTTTCAATAACAAGAGATTTATAATCCACCATCTCTGCCGTTCGATCCGCATCTGGCTTTGGAAAATAGTCGACCGCCCCGAGCTCTAAAGCCTGCAAGGTTGGTTCTGCACCATGCTGAGTTAATGTTGAAATCATCACCACAGGCATGGGCCGTAAACGCATTAAGTTTTTTAGAAACTGCACGCCATTCATGCGTGGCATTTCAATATCAAGCGTCAGTACATCAGGATTATGTACTTTGATCATTTCACGCGCTTGATAGGGATCTTCAGCCGTAGCGACCACTTCAAGTTCTGGATCAGAATCGATCAACTGGGCCAGCAACGCCCTGAATACTTGTGAATCATCGACAACCAGTACTTTGATTTTTTTCATTAAAACAACTCCACATCATCATCGTGGGGACGATGGCTTTCCTTGTCTAAATCACTTGCGTATTTCTCTTCTTGATGCTGAACCTGATGAACTTCGTTAAATGGAATACGTTTTAACCATGCTTTCCCTGTTAATGGATCAAACATAATTTTTCTTGGCTCCATACCTCCAAGATCATGAGCCTGAACATTTAAGTTCTCTTGCTCAACGTATGCGAGAATAAATTCGACGTTCTTGGCGCCTATCATTGAGTAACGACCAAGCATCTGCGCCCCACCAAATAGCTTTACTTTAAGATTGCTGCGATTCGCTCCTTTTGAAATGAGCGTGTTACAAAGCAGTTCCATGGCATGGCTACCATAACGTGATGCTGTAGAAACAATTTCATCCGGGTGCCAGTGCCTTGCTTGGTTTTGGTTGTCAAACGGAAGAAGAAAATGATTCATGCCTCCAACGCGATTTTCTTCATCCCACATGCAAGCCGCAACACAAGAGCCTAAACCTGTACAAATCAGCTCTTTCTCAGAGGTGCAATACAAACCTCCAGGATTCACTTTTACGATATGCGTCTCTCGTACCGGATGAAAAAATCGGCTGTAGTGGGTGTTGTTATAAGGTGTTTTCTCTGCGCTATGGATCATATCTGGACGCCTCATTGTTTAACGTAAATGGTGTGCCCAAGATGGTGAAACAGCGGAGCACATACCCCTACACTTTCCGAATGACCGATGAATAAGATTCCATTAGGCTTAAGCATTTGATGGAAGCGAGTGATCAGCGCTTCTTGTGTCGGTTTATCGAAATAGATCATGACATTTCGACAAGAAATCAGATTGAACTGCTTTTCAAAAGGCCACTCTTCGAGCAAGTTCAGTTGTCTAAATTGAACTAACTCCTGTAACCCCTTAATGACTTTTATTTTATCTGCGTTACTTCCTTTTCCTTTCACAAAGCATTTTTTTAAATACTGAGCAGGAATACTGCTGATCGTGTCTGCATCATAGACACCCTGTTGTGCTTTCGTTAATACCGCGGTATCTAAGTCTGTGGCATAGAAGTCCAACTCTTCAATCGAGTCAAATGCCCCAGAGCAATATAATGAAGCGATAAAACTGTATGGTTCTTCCCCTGTAGAACACCCAGCCGACCACATTTGGATCTTCTTCTCACCTTGCTCACGCCACTCTCTAAGCAAAACTTTTTCTAAGAACTCGAAGTGATGGTACTCACGAAAGAACTCGGTTTTGTTGGTGGTAAGGCTATTAATGAAGTGGATTCTTTCCTCCTCATCTCGCTCAATATACTCACGATATTCCTCAAAACGAGACAAACCCAGCCGCCTCAATTGACGGCTGACTCTGCCATAGACCATGGCCCGCTTTCTATCTGACAGATAAATTCCAACAGTTTTGTGCATAAACCACTGAATGAACTTAAAGTCTTTATCTGTCAGCTCAAATTCTTGTTGCGATGCCACATTCGTCTGCTCCGTACGAGTTAAAACTCTTCCCATTCGTCTCCTTCCTCATTCATTTTGAAGTTGGTGTTGGCGACTCGGGTCGAACGGAGCTCTCGTACATTACTTTTTTGCCCAGTGTCTTTAGTCTGCTTTTTTGTTTCAAATGTGGTGATGTTGTTGTCGGTTGAGAAAAAATTCATCAGGTTAAGCAGTTCTTTACCTTCATCTTTTAGTGACTGACTTGCCGCCGAAGTTTCTTCTACCAATGACGCATTTTGCTGGGTCATCTCATCCATCGTCGCAACAGCACGGTTGATTTCATCAATACCGGTTGATTGTTCAAGGCTGGATGACGCAATCTGAGCAATCAGCTCTGTCACTTTCGCTACCGCGTCAACAATCTCATTTAAAGTCTCTCCCGATTCATCCACTAAACGAGAGCCTTCATCTACTTTTTCAACACTGTCTTTGATTAAGCCTTTGATTTCTTTCGCAGCCGCCGCACTACGCTGCGCAAGGTTACGAACTTCGCCTGCTACCACTGCAAACCCACGGCCTTGCTCTCCGGCTCTTGCCGCTTCCACAGCCGCATTCAATGCCAATAGGTTAGTTTGGAAAGCGATTTCATCGATCACACCGATAATGTCTGCAATCTTCTTACTTGCAGTATTGATTTCAGCCATAGCAGCCACCGCTTGACCTACCACATCACCGCCTTTGCTGGCCTTTTTCGCCGCATCATCCGCAAGCGTGTTGGCACCTTTTGCGTTATCTGCATTCTGACGAACCGTTGCAGTCATCTCTTCCATACTGGCTGCCGTTTCTTCTAAGTTTGATGCTTGCGCTTCCACACGTTGACTTAAGTCATTGTTTCCATCTGCAATTTCCGTTGATGCAGTGGCAACCCGAGCGGATGATTGGGTGATTTTATCAACCATATTGCGCAAGTTGAGAATGGATGTATTCACCGCTTCAGACAAACGGCCAAACTCCCCTTGATTACTGTCAGACATGTTTTGGTTCAGATCACCATCCGCAACCTGACTCATCACATCAATGCACTGCCCAAGTGGTTCGACAATGGTTTCAAGCAAGCTATTGATGCCATCACCCAGCTCTTTCATAAAACCGCTGTAAACAGTGGTATCAATACGCTCATTTAAATCTCCAGCAATCGCCCTTTGTATCAGCGCCTCAACTTGACGTTGACCATCTTGTTGCTCGGTGATGTCTTCCCATTGCAATGCAGGGCCAATGTAATTGCCTTGCGCATCACGCATCGCAATACAGGTCAATTTGAACTCTAACCCACCAACTTTTATGTCCGACGTAAAGGGGAGTCGGTCTGGATTGGCGATAATGTTGCGCTGGTGGCTTGGGTTCTTATGGAAAATATCAATGTTTTTGCCTACAAGATTACTGGCATCAAATCCTGGCAGTACGCGTTGAAGATCACTTTCTCGCTCTTTTAATAAGCTGCTAAGTGACGGATTGAGGTAAGTAATAATGCCATCTTTATTGGCCATCATCAGATTTGTTGTCATGCCTTCAACGGCAGACGCTAAGCGGCCTATTTCTTCTTCTTTTGCCCGCTCTTCAGTCACATCCTGCCATTCCAGCGTATTACCAATGTAATTGCCTTGAGTATCTCGTATTGCAGCAACATTCAGTGCGATTTTCAGATCACCAATCGTGATGTCAGTGTTATAAGGTAAGTTATTAGGATCACCTAGCAGTTGGCGTTGATGAGCCGGATTACGATGAAACTCATCAATACAACGTCCCATTAACCAATCTTCGCTGGCCGTAAAGCCCGACCACACAGAACGAAGCGTTGCCTCATGTTTGCCGAACAGGGTTAAGGTTTCTTGGTTGATATAGGTAATATTGAAGTCGCGATCGATCATAACCATGGCGGTTTGCGCTTGATCTACAGCGGCTTGAAGACGAGTAATTTCATCCTGTTGTTTGAGTTGCTCAGTCACATCTTGCCACTCGAGCGTATTCCCCACATAATTTCCCATTGCATCAATGATGGCGCCGACGTTCAACTCAATTTTAACATCTTGAACACTGATGACAGTTTTGTACGGCAAGTTTGCAACACTAGAAAGAAGCTGTCTTTGGTGTTGCGGATTCGCATGAAACCCATCAATACAGTAGCCGATCAAGAACTCTTCATTCGCGCGAAAATTCGGCCAAATCGATTGGAATAGCACTTCGTGATGCTGCAACAGATCAATGGATTTCTGATTGACGTAAGTAATTTTAAAATCTCGGTCAATCATCATCAAAGCCGTTTGAGCCGCATTGAGTGCCGATAAAATCTGCTCTTTGGAAATGCCCCCTGAATCTTGAGGCTGCTCCATGAGCGTGTCCTGTGCTGGCGCTACAAACTGTTGCGTAGCAGGTTCCGTTCTGCGTTTAAAAAATCCCATGAGTCACCTCTTACATTAATGCTTCTTCTACTGACGCCTCGTTCAGCCCTGCTACATCAAATAGAGCCTCAAGGTTTATTAAAATTAAATGTCCATTTTCTACAGCTGCGATGCCACGGATATAACTGTGGTCGACTGTCGGCGCCACCGCAGGTGCTTCCTTAATACTGTCATCACGAAGGTCATAAACCTCCGATACAGCATCAACAATAATCCCTAGCGGATGCTGTTGCTTGTCGTTCAAAACAATCACCACCGTTGTCGCACTTATCTGCGCTGGTGCAAGACCAAATCGCATACGCAAATCAACAATCGGAACATACTCCCCCCGAATTTCTAACACGCCCAGCATGTAATCGGGTGAGTTCGGTACTTGACGTACATCCGTCCATCCTCTTACTTCACGTACATCAAGAATGGGGACCGCATACTCTTCACTATCTAATACAAAGCTTAAAAATTCTTCCGTCATCATGTTCAAGCCGCCCTTAGTATCCGATCTATATTCAACAGTTCTTCCGTGCTGAGTAACGACATTACGTGTTCGCCGACATTGATAAGTCCCTGCAAGTATGGCGTCACCAATGACTCGCCCACCGCTGGATAGAGTTCATTCTCGCCCTGACTAACGACGTCGCTTACGGCGTCAACAACCAGTCCCATTAGACGTTCTTCATCATCACTAACGGAACGCAACACAATCACCACAGTTGTCGGTAAATATTCACATTGGCTGACTTCAAAACGACTTCTCAAATCGATCACAGGGACAATCATGCCGCGTAGATTAATCACCCCTTTTACGTAAGAGGGAGAGCGAGGAATGGGGGTCGGCCTTTCCCAAACCCGAATTTCCTCTACATCATTAATCTCAACGCCATACAATTCGTTTGCTAAACGAAAACTGAGGAAATCTGCGCTTTCATTCGCCTCATCACTCATGACTCCGACAGGCATTTCGACAATATTTTCTTGTTCAGAATCCATGTTCACTCCTATGCCGCTTTACCTTTGTGCGTAGCCTCAGCATTCCGATTAAGGAAACTGGTGATCAAACCTTGAACATCAAGAATCAAAGACACGGAACCATCACCAAGAATGGTAGCTCCCGATATTCCCGCTACTTTGCTGTAGTTTGATTCGAGGCTTTTAATTACGACTTGTTGCTGATCGAGCAATTCGTCCAATAGCAAGCCAACTCGATTTCCTGCGGCTTCAACAAAACAGAGAATTCGGTCATCTAGAGACCCGCTTTCACCCATTTTTAGCTCTTCTTGCAACCTTAAAATTGGGATGTTTTCTTCACGTAAGCGATAGAGTTCAACTCCACCAGAGGCATACTTGATGCAAGACCGCTCTATTTGAATTGATTCAACGATGGTCAGGAGCGGAATCACATATACTTCACCGGCCACACGAACAAGCTGCCCATCAAGAATAGCTAATGTCAAAGGTAGGCTAATCGTAAAACAACACCCCTTCCCTAATTCAGAGTTCACTTCAATATGGCCACCCAGCTCTTCGATATTGCGTTTAACCACATCCATCCCGACTCCACGACCTGAGATGTCAGAGACTTGTTCTGCCGTCGAAAAACCCGGTGCAAAAATCAAGTTCATCACTTGTTTATCGGTCATTTCTTCCCGTCTTGTGTCCGGAGCCAGCACGCCTTTTTCAAGTGCTTTGTTCCAAAGAGTTTCACAATTCAGTCCTGCACCATCATCCTTGACTTCAATGACAATAGAGCCACCTTGATGAAATGCATTCAGCTCTATCGTCCCTTGCTCGGGCTTTCCTTGATTTAAACGTTGCTCTGGTTGCTCGATACCATGATCAATGCCATTTCTTACTAGATGAACAAGAGGATCGACGATTCGCTCCAAAACGGTTTTATCCAGCTCGGTTTGTTCACCTTTAATTTGCAAATCAACCTGCTTTTCTAACCGTCCAGACAGATCTCTCACCAATCGTGGAAAACGACTGAAGGCAAAACTCATCGGCAGCATGCGTATGTTGAGTACGTTTTCTTGTAAGTCTTTGCTGTTTTGCAATAGCTGAGCTAAACCTGCTTTGAGTTTCTCTAACTTATCGATGGTAAAGTCATTGCCAATTTCGGTAAGCATGGACTGGGTGATCACAAGCTCACCGACTAAATTGATCAAGCCGTCAACTTTATCGATATCGACACGAATAGAGCTGACTGCAGAATCTGTTTTTGTCACTTTTGTGGCTTTGTTTTCACTGACAACGGATGGTGAAGGAGCAGGCTCTTCTTTTTGTGGCATTTGTGGGGACGGCTCTGCCATTGCTGGTGTGCTTGGTGAATCTTGAGCTTTAACTTCCGGCGTGCGTTTTTCGATGAGTAGCTCACACTCATCTTCAACCCACTCAAATATTTCCTCAATATCCTCTTTAGCGATGTTTGCATTTAACTGAAGGTGCCATTTCAAATAACACAGCTCAGCTTCCATTTCAGCAAGCTCAGGAAGGCTTTCTAACAAAGCTTCAATCTGACATTGATGGTCGAGCTCTTTTACCTCGCGTAGTATTCTTAGCGGATCATTCCCGCTAAAGAACATTTCTTTATGTGGTTCAAAGCTAACAAACCAGTATTCACCATCTTTTGAGGCGTCGTGATTTGGTGTTTGTTCATTCTCGATTGGAGCCGGTTCAGATTGAACCGCGGAAGAAACCTCCGTACCTTCATCCAATAAATGGTGCAGTTGCTGACTGACACTATCGCGTAGCTCTGTATCAACATCATTACCAAGCTCATGCCCTTCCAGCATGCTGCGAATGCAATCACCACTTTTTAGTAGTAAGTCGATCGTGTCACTTTGTAGCTGACGCTCTTTATTCCGTACAAGATCTAAATAAGCTTCTACTGAGTGGGTAAACTCACTGATATCGAGTAGATTAAATGTCGCTGCGCCGCCTTTAATTGAATGAGCTGCACGGAAAATCATATTAATAGTTTCGTCGTCAACACAACTGATGTCGAGATTAAGTAATACGTCTTCAAGAACTTCGAGATTTTCACGACACTCTTCGTAAAACATTTTACGAAGTTGTTCCATGTCTAAAGCCATTGCACATCGCCCCCGTATAAACTGACGTTGTTAGTATTATTTTTTAAATAACGCGCTTAAGCGTTTTCAATAAGGTATCGGGATTAAATGGCTTTACTAACCACCCAGTTGCGCCAGCATCTTTTCCTTGCTTCTTTTTTTCGGCACTGGTTTCTGTAGTTAGCATCAGTATAGGAATGAATTTGTATTGAGGCTTATCTCTTAACGCTTTCACTAGCTCAAGCCCACCCATATTGGGCATGTTCACATCGGAGATCACTACATCAAATTTAGTTGAACCGACTTTTATTAATGCGTCTCGGCCATCATTTGCTGTTTCTACGTCGTAACCTGCATCTTTTAATGTATGACTCACCATTTGACGAATGGAAATTGAATCATCAACTGCCAGAATCTTTTTCATTACATAGCTCTCCAACATCCAGTGTTAAGTTAAACACGTCCTGCAAACCCAATGTATTTATGCCTTCCAGCAATAACTCAGTAGGCTGCGAGAGCTGAATATCGATTTGGTTACTTTTTGCAGTAAGAAAGAGAGAGGTTAATGCTTGGATTCCGGCAGCATCGGTTCTGGCAACATCAGCAGCATCTATAACTAAAGATGTATCCTTTGAAAGCCATTCTTTGTACTGGTTGGAAGAGTCGATTACCGTAGAAATATCCAACGAATCTGCAAGCTTAAGTTCCATGTTTCAGTCCACATTTATTTTTATAACCTAGCCGATATAGAGCACCGTGCTTAAAAATGAGTGTAGAAACAAATAACTATTTAGCAAATGACTAATATACGAAAGTTCATCGGATTACCGCATAACACTTGCTAAAAACAGCTAATAAGTTGTTTAGTTTTAGATACTTAAAAGAACGTTATACAGAATATAAAAACTGACTAAAAAAATAAGGTAATAGGACTTTCTTGTCATCCTTATCTTGATAGAAAGTTTATCGGTTTAGCGTGATTTACACTGTAAAAATTGAAAGGAGTTTTACAGTGTAAATTGATGAAATAAAGCTGGTTTTACAGTGTAAATCCGTCAGCTCTAATTAAGGCATGGATGTCTGAGCGGAATTGCGCTTCAGCTTGCTTCTGACCGGTGAAGCCAAGTTCACTGACACAATCTTGCCATGAATGGTGCTGCAGCAGTTTTCTTATCACCAAATCGGTCGCGTTTACAATACGAACAGGTTCGGCTTTTAATAATCTGACAAGTAGAAAAGCAACGCTATCATAACTCGCTCCACCGTCTAGATAATTATCAACAATAGCAGGAAGTCGTTGATTGCTACCGGAAGCATCCATTTTATGCCACAAGTTACGCACCATGTCAGATTCAAGATATTGCAATATTCCAGACAGCAAGAATGGTAGGCTTTCACTAAATAGATTCGTTGCTTCATCTATCCAATGCAGATTTCCTTGAACCATAATAATCGAATGGCATCCACTCGCTTGATCTCGCTGTGACCCAATACGGATAACTCGATAACCATTCTTGTGCCAAAACTGAATCAACTCTGGTGTCGCACCAAAGCTTGTGGACAAGAAAGGCGCTGCATGGTCATGTTTAAGATGATGAAGCATAAGACTGCCAAGACCACTCTGTTGAAGCTCAGGATGAACCGCGATACGCATGACACGCAAACTGCGTATCGTTGCGGCTTCTTTAATTCCAAGATGATTGGCAATCGTCAACGGTACTAAATGCCCCTTAGGTCGGCGACTACCCTGCTGGACATCATTAATTAACTCCGCTTCCAGTTCACCTTCTTTTACTGTCAGTATGCAACCCACACATTGACCTTCATACTCAAGAATAAAGACTGAAATGGCAGGATCGCGTAGCAACAGCATTAAGTCATTTGGTGAGGTTTGATAATGAGCATTAACTAACAATGCAAAACAAGCGCGCAATAAACCTGTGTCAGTAAGCAAAGTTGATTTGCTTATTTCTCGAAAAGTACATTGTGATGGAACGATTGCAGATGGCGGATTTAATTCCGCATCCAATAAGAATGTCTGGTAAAGCCATTGCTCAAGGAAATCACCTTCCATCCAACGAATGGGTTGTTGCAAATGATAGAAACGACTGCCACTTCTGTTCTCTTTCAACCAAGTTTGGAATTTAAGAGAAAAGCCGCGCCCACATCCTTCATAACCATGTATCGTGGTAGAAAACACCATACGATGATAGCGCGCCACCATATTTTTAAGCATCGGGATTGGAATGGAAGACGCTTCGTCCACTAACAGCAAATCACATTCGGGATCTGTTCGGACTATTTCATCCGGCGCAATAAACTCCAGTTTAGAGTCACCAAACTCAAGAACGCCTTTCTTTTTGACGTCGACAGATAACGTGCTAGCTGCATGTTCAAAAACTGGAGTGACAGATGCAAGAGATGGAGCAGTAATAACAATATGAATAGCTCGATTAAGCATAAGCTCTGCAGAAGCAAGACCAAGTGCACTGCTCTTCCCTCTTCCGCGATCGGCCGTCATCACCAGTGGACGCTTCCGGTGCCCGATCACAACCCGAACAATATGTTCAATCGCAAGTTTCTGTTCAGAAAAAGGAGCGGCATCAATTTGAGTATCACGATTGTTTGCAATGCACGAAAACTCAGGGACAGATTTATTCTCAACAACAGAAATAAGCTTCGAAAATGCATGCCCCATCCATTTCTGTGCACCGTCTTCTATCTGATTACGAGGAGGCAAAACAATAAGAATTCCGCCCCCAACAAGTGCACCTAATGCCGCACTGAAGCTATTAGCATCAAAGTCATCAGAAAAGTCACAGATAAGCAGCTGACATTCTTGGCCAAGAAAAAACTGCCCTTTCTTAATAGAAACTTGTTTCGTCACGCCAGCGCCATGACACTCCCCCATGACAAAAACCGTTTTTTCCTTGAATAACTCAAGCAGCTCAGTAATACGAGATTGTTGCCATGCTTGGCTCCCTTTCAACACAAGCCCCGCACGTTGACGGTTTTTACTGGTCGCAGAAAGCAATTGAGAAAAGAAGAGTTGATAGGAAGACATGTCAGATCCGAAGTAACGATACTGATGCGATTATATACTCAACCAAGCATGGTTGGTACCGCAGGTTACTTGGATAAAAAGGACAAAAAAAGCCGCTGATGCGGCTTTTTAGAGGATTACTTTAATTTGCTTTCGACAAACTCGAGTATCTGTTGCATGGTTCGGTCATCGACCTTTTTCAAGGTTAGAGCCAAATTATTTCCCTTACGGGTATAAGTTGCTCGGCCTTTAATCAAATCGACTTTCGCACTTTCTGCTCGTTTACTTGGTGCAAGTTCTTCAATCCAATCTTCGATGGTTTCAGACACTTCTTTAGTAATACGTGCCACACCTTGTGCAGTGCTTCGTTGCCAAACAAATCCTTCTTTTGATTGGCAGCGCTCTAACAATTTTCCGCGATTTTCGTCACTCAGTTCGTTAAATTGCTTGTGAAGCTTCACAATTGTTGGACGACCTAAATCAGCGACATTTGGATACGCTTGCAACAGTTCTAATGGCAAATCTGCCGCTTTTAATGCTCCACTCACCAATGCTTCGCTGCACTGGAACATTTTCGCGAGTGCTTTTTGATCTTCTGCTTCACCGCTGTTGAGCTTCGCGAGCATTTCCTTGCCCTTTTCATACAAAGAAAGTGGCTTATGTGCGTTAGCAACATCAGAAAGGAATTTAGCATGCTCGCTATTGATGCCTTCAGCAACGTAAATAAGAAATTCTTGTCCCGCTAAAATACAGGACATGCGACGACGGCTACCATCAAGAACTTCGATTTTGCCATCTTCACGTTTACGACCGACTGCCGGATATTGCTGTCCTCGCTCACGAAGTGTCGCTAACACATCCGACAACGCATGCTCATTTAAGAACGATTGTTCACGGGCGTTATCTGCAAAGACCACGGTTTGATCCGCAACTTGCTCTGCAGGAATACGTACTAATTCAAATGCAACAAGCTCTTCACCGGCTACAGAAAGCTCAATAAACTGAGCTTGTTCTTTTGCTGCTTGCTGAGCTTCTTGAGGTGTAGAAGCTCGGCGTTTATTCGATTTACCAAATAGTCTTGCGTTTAAATCTGACGTCTTAATTGCCATTTTCTACTTACCCCTGATTTAGTGATGACCAGTTACTGTGCAGTACACGCTCTAATTCCAGCGCACTCTTTTGTACTGCATCTTGAGCGGTGGCCAATGTTTTCTTGCCCCCTTCAAAATCACTGACTGTGAGATCAAAGACAGTACTGTAAGTGTCGGCACATGTTTCAAATGCACGACTACGCGGAATAGTAGCCATCATAACTTGGTCGCCAAGCAGGTAGTTCATTTCAGTAAGAACGGAAACCTGCTTCTTATTGTCATCTTCAAACATTGTTGGCATTAAACGTACAAACTCCAACCCTTTCCAATCCTCTGGGAACATTTCATACACAGTTGGCAAGTGCTGGAAAAAGTTAACCGTTGAAGCCCAGTCCAAACGTTTTGCTGCACATGGAATCAATAATGCGTTTGATGCGTACATCGCATTCCATACGAGTGGGTCAACGTGTGGACCAGTATCAATCATGATGACATCAAACTCATCCGCAATCTTATCGATCAGCTTTTCTTTAAGGAGTTTCACAATGTCGAGTGACTGGTTCTGAGACAAATATTGCCATGCTTCAGCATTAAACATAGCGTCTTCTGGGAATGCAGAAACCGTCTTAAGATTTGGGTATTGCGTTGGTAGCAATACATTCTTCTGCAAAAATTCTTTGTCGACCTCTACCTCTTCAGGCACGTTATCCAACATCACATCCACAGCGGAATAGATATTGTCGTGATCTGCAACACTGATTTGTGGGTTAAGGAACAGGCGTAAAGAGCCTTGAGGGTCTAAGTCAATTAAACAAATACGGTAGCGCTTTTCAAGATTCAGCGCGAGACATGCAGCAAGATGTACTGCTGTCATGGATTTACCCGTTCCACCTTTCTGGTTTTGAACATTGATAATCCACGGTTTATTGTCTGAATTTTTTTTGCGTTCATGGAATTTTGGCATGCCAGCCGCATCCATCAACATATGAGCTTCTTGAAGAGAAATTGAATAATGGTTCGCATTATTCTTAGTAAACTGATGCCCTTCAGCTTCCATTTTGCTTATCGCATCATCAAGCTTGCGGCGAGTCAGGCCAGAACGCGTTTCCATCAATGCTTTCGACATTGCAGGAAAATGTTCTTCACTTCTTTCTTCTAAAACTATCTCTATACGGTCTGCCTGGACTTGCGCAGTTTGCTCAGCCAGTTGGATGAGATTCTCTATTGTCTGTTCTCTTTTCATTGCCAATTTCCGTTATTAGTCACTGATTTCGATTGTACAGCATTTAATTTTATTAACAATAAAAAGGTGTACATCCACATATAGATTAAAATCACATTAAATAGAAAATCTATTAGCAAATTAATGTTATCGAATCGAAATAGTACAAAAGTTGATAAAATATCGCGTTTATGAAGCGGTATTTCGCATCACAAACAGGCAAAGAATCAAAATGTTACACCGTCACTCATTTACAATGTAAAATGGAACTATTGAGCCTAAACAACATCAATACTTCACGGAACGATTAATTTTTCTTCCCCAATTACGGCATGTGTCATTTCAACTGAAAACTTCCCTTAAAGTGACAACACTTTGTAAAATTAATCCATGATGTAAAAACGGAGGAGTGACGTTCATACGCAATCCTCGAAACGATGATCAAGGAGAGTCTGATGATCATGCTTTCGTAGGTAAAATGGAATATAGGAACGATGATCAAGGAAAATTCAACTCAAACATTGCATTACTATCATTCCATAGCAAATGATCGTTTTTCGGATCAATGATCAAGTAAGTGTTCTTTCCGGAAGCATGTAAATTTGAGGCTAAATTACGGTAGAATGCAGATGTATACTGGATTTCAGTCTTGGCGCATCTAATAATAGACATAGTCGAAATAGCAACGTCTTGCCATTCATAAACCACTCCTATACTTGATCATGCTTTCGAAACACTGAACACAGTCGTCGTTAGAACGCCATTTAACGCTTTTGTGTATTTCAATTTCGTTTCTGTTTAATTAATAATCAAAAGAAGGGAAATGCGATGACAAATGCAGTTTCCTTGATCATCGTTTCGGACAAATTAAGCAGTTAGAGATGTAAATTTGTTTATCGACAATCCATCGTTATTCAAGGGGTTGTGGATAAAGTGTGTAGGGGCCATGATCATTCTTCAGTTACTTCATTGATCATGCGTTCGGTTTTTTAATGATCATCGTTGCGAGAACTTTTGATCATGCTTTCAAGAACTTAATGATCATGCTTTCGCTTATCTCATGATCATGCTTCTGAAGGCCAAAAAAAATTCCCCTTTCAAAACAAAAAGTTAAAAGCAAACTCTTGCCCTGATCAATAGATCATATAATCAATTAAGATCAGAATAATCAAAAAGATCAGTTATTTAAAACAACAATTTTTTTCTTTATTTATGATCTTTTTTTCTTTATTCTTCTGGAACTATAGCGATATTACGGCTAGTGTGATACGGATCATAATAAATGAGCTCAGAAGAAAAGATATTAATTAAAGCGCCACGTAGCCACAAAGACGGGCATTTGTTTGAAGTTTCAGAAACCGCAGTTGATTGGATCGATCAATATCAACACTTCAAAGGCGTCACCAAAAGTATCGTTGAGCTTCTTAATCTAATTTCTTTGCGCGGCTTTCGTAGCCAAGATGGATTGGTATCAACAACAGAATTGATCGATGCGACTGATGGACAACTGACCAGAGCCGCGATTCAACAGCGCCTTAGAGCGGCTGTGAACATTGGTTTATTTAACCAAATCCCTGTACGTTTTGAAGAGGGACTTGCTGGCAAAACCATGCTGCATCGCTTCGTAAATCCTAATCAATTAATTTCAGTGCTTGGTTCAACCAGTCTTGTGACGGAATCGGTAAAGCAAACCGAAAAGAAAAAACGCTCAAAAGCACTGGCTCAGACTCAAGTTAACCAGCGTTTGCTGAGTGAACATGGCTTGAACACGCCACCAGCCATGAAAGATGAAGCGGATCAGTTTGTTGTTTCTCCGACAAATTGGGCTGGGATCATCGACCAAGCGTTAGCCCCACCACGTACACGCAAGAACTATCAAAAAAGTATGGTTTCGATCTCTGGCACAAGGGCAGTGATCGAGACACGATCATCGAAAAACATCATGACGGTTGATGATCTGATGACGTTATTTGCATTGTTCACCTTGACGGTGCAATACCATGAGCATCATCAGCAAGAGTACCAACTGGATGGTAAAGCGGTGCCAAACAAAACGCCGTTGTACATCACGGATATTTTATCGCTGCGGGGTAAGAAGGACAGTGGCCCTGCTCGTGACTCAATTCGTGACAGTATCGATCGCATTGAGTATACCGATTTTCAATTGCATGAGCTGACGGGCCGCTGGTTAAGTGAAAACATGCCAGAAGGCTTTAAGAGCGATCGTTTTCGTTTTATAGCCCGAACCATTACCGCGTCGGAAGAAGCCCCTACAGAAGGCGCTGACGGCGAAATACGCATAAAACCAAACCTATACATCCTAGTATGGGAACCTTCGTTTTATGAAGAGCTGCTGACTCGCGATTATTTCTTCTTGTTCCCACCAGAGATCTTAAAACAGCACACCTTGGTGTTTCAGTTGTATTCTTACTTCCGTAGCCGCATGTCTCGCCGTCATACTGATGTTATGTTGTTAAGTGAGTTGAACCAAAAGCTGGCAAGAAATATTGAATGGCGACGTTTCTCGATGGATTTGATCCGTGAGCTGAAAAAACTGTCAGACGGCAAAGGGAACGAGGAGTTTTTTGTCGTGAACTTGTGGGGTTACCACTTGACGATCACCGCAATGATCGAGAAGAACAAAGTTCAAGACTACCAGTTTGATATCAAGTGTGACGCTGAAGAAGTGCTGAGGTACTCTCGCGCTCGAACAACGAATGCGGGCAAACGTAACATGGCGCCAACCCTGCCAAACCCATTGCGTAATGAGATGGTGACAAAGCAGCAATTGGATGAACTGTCACAGATCATCGATGGTGAATTTGAGCCTATTCAACGCAAACCCCGTTCGCCAAAAGGCAACTTAGGTCGCCGCGTGAAGCAAAGAAAGCACTTGGTTGAAATTAATGCGGACGAGATTACTATCACTCTATCTAAATATACCTCTCCAGAGGCTCTAGAACGCAGTATAACGGCTTTAGCGGCAATGACAGGGCATTCCCCTAACTCAATCAAAGAAGAGTGTGACGAGCTGATAGAGAAGCTTGATTGGCTAAGAGTGGGTGAAGAGGTGATGCCTTATGAAACGTTAAGTAAGATGGTCGAGCTCTACAATAGCCAAAGTGAGAGTAAACATTTGTCGATTGAACGTTTGATTGCAGGCCTCGCGGTGCGCCGGAAAGTGTGTAAACAAGTATTTGAAGGGCATTTAGATGAAATGGTTTTCCGCGTGTTAGATGAGGTCGCTATTTGATCACCGTATTGCGTTTAAAGTATGAATGTTTGAGCTCTCAAGCCAGTTAATGAGTGAAGCATAAACAGACAGAGTTACGACATAACGTTGACATGTCACTGACATAGCACCGCGGGTGGTTGCTATTATCAGTCTCGAATAGACAACCTTTTGTCCTTTCTGATGAATGAGGGGTCTGATGATCCCTGATAGATTGGCTCATATTGTTACATTCATTCTGAATTATTTTGCGAGTTCTTTTGAACTCGCTTTTTTTTGCCCCAAATTTCCCTCTCAGCGATCTCTATAACGTATCTTCAATGCTTAAAAACAGGAACAGCATCAATGGGTTTCTGACCTCATTTTGTGCGCTATTTTTAGGCTACTATGCACAAATAAATCAATTATCTCGGTGAGTTTAATGGCATTTCCAAAACATTTTCTATGGGGTGGCGCTATTGCTGCAAATCAGGTTGAAGGGGCTTTTGATTCTGATGGTAAGGGACTTTCAACGTCAGATATGCTGCCACAAGGGATATTAAGCCCTCATCAACCCAGAGCTGAGCGCGTTTCTGGGATCAAAGATCACGCGATCGACTTTTACCATCGTTACCCTCATGACATCGCACTATTTAACGAGATGGGTTTTACCTGTTTGCGGTTGTCGATCGCATGGACTCGGATCTTTCCTCAAGGTGATGAAGCTGTACCCAATGAAGCGGGCCTTCGTTACTACGATCATATCTTTGATGAGCTTGAGAAATACAATATCACCCCATTTGTGACCCTTTCTCACTATGAAATGCCTTTCGCGTTAACAGAAAAGTATGGAGGGTGGGGGAGCCGCGCGCTGATTGGCTTCTTCGAACGCTACGCTCGATGCGTGTTCGAGCGCTACCGGAATAAAGTCAAGCTATGGCTTACTTTTAATGAGATCAACATGTCTTTGCATGCACCATTTACAGGCGTTGGTCTGCCAGAACAAGCCAGTGAAGCTGAGATCTATCAAGCCATTCACCATCAACTGATCGCCAGTGCTCGAGCGGTTAACCTCTGTCATCAGATCAATCCTGACGCACGTATTGGAAACATGCTACTTGGTGCGATCAACTACCCCTATACCTGTGATCCCGCAGATGTCATAGCTGCTATGCAAGAGAACAACAAATGGTTGTTTTTTGGAGATGTGCAGACGCGTGGTAAGTATCCTGGTTATATGCTGCGGTATTTCCGTGAAAATGGTATCGAATTGGATATCGTCGATGGAGACCTAGATGAATTGGCCAGTGCCAGTGTCGACTTTATTTCATTTAGCTATTACGCCAGTGGTTGTGCCAGTGCGGATCCGAAGCAAAAGGAAGTTGGCAACATCATTGACAGCGTCCCAAACCCTTACTTAGAGAAAAGCCAATGGGGTTGGCTGATTGATCCAAAAGGTCTGCGCATTTTGCTCAATCTGCTTTATGACCGTTACCAAAAACCGCTGTTCATTGTTGAAAATGGTTTAGGTGCACGTGATGAGCTTGATGAGGATGGCGAAGTGCACGACGACTATCGGATTCGTTATCTCAATGACCACCTTGTCCAAGTGCGAGAGGCGATTCTTGATGGGGTTGAACTGATGGGATTCACCAGTTGGGGGCCGATTGATCTAGTCGCCAACTCAACGGCGGAGATGAGCAAACGCTATGGCTACATTTATGTCGATCGCCATGATGATGGTAGCGGTACATTACAGCGTAAACGCAAGAAAAGCTTCTACTGGTATCAGGAAGTGATCCGTAGCCATGGCGAATCGTTAACGGATTGATAAATAGAGCTTTAGACAGTCCAATTACGGAAAGATGATCAAGGGATACTCCTTGATCATCTTTCCATGTTTTCGCTTATTGCAGTGAATGATGGCCTTGATCATGGTTCCGAGGTTCATTCCAAGATTGTGTGGCCATGAAGTTGACGTGTGATTCGATCAACTGATGAGACTCTTGATGCCATTGTGATGTTTCTTGCTGGTTGCAAAACTCTAACGCCAGTACCGTGAGGTGCTGCATTCGCTTCATGCACCAATCTTTCAATGCCAGTTCACTTAGCGGGTTACATACAATCGCTTGTAGCTTAGCGTATGCCAGCTGCAAGTATTGATAAGCGGTTTCTGGGTTTTGATATTGGTTATGATGAAAAACACGTAGGCAGCCATCAAGCCAGCAAGCAATGGCCTTACTTTGTAGATCCGTAATGCTTGGTCCCCAAATGGTGTCAGGGGGCGTGAGAAGCAATGATCGCAGTGTTTCATCTTGATCATGCTTCCGGTTTTGATACCAATGGCTGATTTGTTCTACCCACGCGTCTAACTGCATTATGCTGCCTCAACCCATTTCTTCACAAAGTGATTTGGTCCTACTTGATCATGCTCTGACTGCACTACGGCGCTGGTTGCACGAATTTCATCAGCGTCTATCGAATAGTTTGGTTCACTTTTAACCAGATTGCCAAATGGAAGATCCGGATCTGGGACCGCAGAAATCAATAACTTAGTGTATGGGTGTTGCGGATTGGTTAAGATCGCTTGTGTGTCTCCCCATTCCACAATTTGCCCTTTGTACATCACCGCAGTTTCTTCTGCGATATAGTGGGCGGTGGCTAAGTCGTGAGTGATGTACAAAAAGCCAATGCCGAGTTCTTTTTTCATTCTCTGCATTAGATTCAGCACGCCTAAGCGAATCGAAACATCAAGCATGGAAGTTGGCTCATCCGCTAAGATCACTTCCGCTCCAACGGCCAGTGCACGTGCAAGATTCACTCGCTGTCGCTGACCGCCACTGAGCTCATGGGGGTACTTTTCTAGCGTATCAGGGGCGAGTTCCACCAAATCGATCAGCTCGTTTAGTTTCGCCCGGATCGCTTGATTGTTTTTGACTTGCTTATGGATCTTAAGCGGGCGGGTAAGGTGGTGAGCTATGGTTTGAGTCGGGTTTAGCGAGCCAAACGGATCTTGGAACACCATTTGGACCTTGCTTCGGTAATCGAGGAGCTCGCGGCGCTTTTGCAGCTCGTTAATATTGCGACCATGAAACAAGATCTCCCCATCTGTTGCAGGGTACACTTTGGTAATGAGCCGCGCACAGGTACTTTTGCCACAACCGGATTCTCCGACTAGTGCTAAGGTTCGACCTTTATGCAGATTAAAGCTCACCCCTTGTAAGGCACGAAATTGCTCTTGTGAAGCAAAGCCACCACCGATGGTGAACTCTTTGACCACATTGTGTAATGAAATGATGGGTTCACTCATGCCAGTGCTCCTTCTGCTTGGTGTTTACCTTCATGGATATTGGGGAATGAAGCCCACAGCTTTTGCGTATAACTGTGCTGCGGGTTATTACGGATCGCTTTTGAGTGATTCACTTCAACGATTTCACCATGGCGCATGATGGCAATGCGATCGCAAAGTTGGCTCATTAAAGCCAAATCATGTGTTATGAACAGAACCGAGAAACCGAACTCCTCACGCAGCTGGTATATTTGCTGCAAGATCTCCCGTTGCACCACAACATCCAATGCCGTCGTGGGCTCATCCATAACGATCAATTTCGGATTGAGTGATAAGGCGATGGCGATCACTAAGCGCTGACGCATGCCTCCGCTGAATTGGTGCGGGTATTCCGTGAGTCGTTCGCGTGGAATATTGACCAGATCGAGCAGCTTTTCCGCACGGTCTTTTGCTTGAGCGTTAGACATGCCTTTGTGGTGACGCAGGACATCGGCGAATTGCTCTTGTATCGTCAGGACGGGGTTGAGCGAGTTCATCGCACTTTGGAAGACCATGGCAATTTCGCTCCAGCGCAGTACATTAAGCTCCGCGTCTGAAAGGCGTATCAGGTCACGCCCCTCGAAATGGATTTGACCGCCAGAAATAAATGCAGGCGGCTTATGTAATCGGTTTATTGCAAAGGCAATTGTGCTTTTTCCGCATCCTGATTCACCTGCTAAACCGAAGATCTCACCTTTGCCAATATCAAAACTGACGGATTTTACCGCTTGGAAATCTCCGTTGTCGGTAATGTAATCGACGCACAAATTACGCAGCCGTATGATCGGGTCGGCATGAAAAGCATGCTCAAGTAACTTAGAACTCATAATGACACTCACCAATAGAAAAGATAATGATTATCATTAACTGTTATTTTTCGAGAGAAAAGAAGTGAACAGAAAAACAGTGAAGTGAGTCGAAAAACAAGGCTGAGTGTGGTCAGAGAGTAAAGGAAATTAAGAACAGAAGCGCCAAAAAACTGAGAGCTGGATCAGAGTCGGTAACTTGGGGTGAATCCTTTAAATGTACTGTGTGCTTTTCAGGGGTGCAAAGAATAATTGAGCATTTTATTACTCGCATGCAGGTTATATTAGCGAAATCACATTCTCGGGCTAAAATTCTTAACATGGGTTAGGCGCTTTGCTACAGATTACCTTGTTTACAGCATGGTTTGTTCGGAGGTATTTATGTCCATTAATTCAATTGACCATGACGAAATGACAAGCATGACCAATAAGTGGGATTACACGGAAGAGGTGGAGACACCGAAGCCAGCTAAAGGCGTTAAATCTGCTGAAGCTCGTCGCCGTATTGAAGCACTGCGAGAGATTCGTGAAAGCGGTTTAACCATGGAAGAAGCACGAGAGCTTGGCTTGATCCACTAAATGTGATTGCGAACTCAACGCGAACTGGGGTGACTTTAGGGTCACCCTTATTATTTTCTACCATTTATTGATCTTAAGCTGATAGATTCCTTACCGTGCTTGCCAATTTGCCTCTGGAATATGCTATATTTCGTCTCCACATTTTTACTGATTTGAGTGTTCGCATGTCGATTAATCTGTCTTTGCTTCCTGCAGACGAGAAAAACAAAATTGAGCTGGATAAACAGGCGTCTTTTTTGGTTTGGAAAATGAGAGAAGCGAAAGCGGGCCCTGACGAAATTGATTCTACAGCGGCAAAGATAACCGATGATGCTGAGCGAGAGTGCTTTCTTCAATCAGTAGACAAATATAAGCGAATGATGGGTGTCGCATAGCCCAAAGGCTTGGCGGAGTGGAAATTGAAAAGCCTCCGCTTTTTGCTAAAATCCTCCGCGTTAAATTGAATAAGAGAGAACATCCCGATGGGAAGAAGTTTTGAAGTGCGCAAAGCCTCTATGGCGAAAACTGCAGGCGCAAAAATTAAAGTTTATTCCAAGTACGGTAAAGAAATTTACGTTTGTGCGAAAAATGGTGGTTCAGACCCAGACATGAACCTATCGCTTAAGCACCTGATTGCGAAAGCGAAAAAAGACCAAGTGCCAGCACACGTTATCGAAAAAGCGATCGACAAAGCCAGTGGTGGTGGTGGTGAAGATTACCAACCTGCACGTTACGAAGGCTTTGGCCCTGGTGGTACAAGCGTGATCGTTGACTGTCTGACTGATAACGGTAATCGTACTTTCCAAGATGTTCGCCAATGTTTTGTTAAATGCGGTGCTAAAATTGGTGTTGAAGGTTCAGTTTCTCACATGTTTGATCACCAAGCGGTGTTCCAGTTCAAAGGCGATGATGATGAAATCATCCTAGAAACGCTGATGATGGAAGATGTTGATGTGACGGACGTTGAGCTTGAAGATGGTGTGATCACTGTGTTTGCACCTCATACTGAGTTCTTCAAGACGAAAACAGCACTAAACGGTGCTTTCCCTGAGCTGACTATTGATGTCGAAGAAATCACGTTTGTCCCTCAGACTCACACACCGGTTGCTGGTGAAGACGCTGAGAAGTTCCAGAAGTTCCTCGATATGCTAGATGACTGTGATGACGTGCAGCAGGTTTACCATAACGCTGAACTGTAATATTACCGTATATCTAAAAAACCGAGTATTATGCTCGGTTTTTTTATACGTCATATTTAAGATGTAAGAATAAACTGATGGGAAAATTAACTTCCGTCTTTTTCTCATAATAATTCCCTCATCTTATTGACTATAATTACTTCGATAAATTTAAACCTTTCAATAACATTTTTAATAATCATATTAATAAACATTCGGTACGAAAATTTTTTTTACTACGTTAATCACAGTTTAATCATGGGAAAAATATATTCCCTTGAAGGTGCCACCTAATTTGCAGGAAAATTCTCCCATCAGCCACTATGGATGGGAAAAAAGATGAACAAGCAAGAGTTTATCGACACGATGAATGGCATTGGTCCGCTTACTCCAACGGAGAAGCTGATTGTGAGCTATTTTCTAAAAAATTTTCCCATGTTGCCCTTTGCCAAAATGGATGAGCTCTGCAAACACATCGGAGTGGGTAAGGCGACGCTCGGGCGCTTCCTTAACCGCCTAGGCTTTAGTGGTTTTATCGAATTTAAAAAACAGGTTTCTCAAGACTTAGTTCAAGAGCTGACAACCCCCATTGACCGTTGTCAACGCAGCGCTTCCTCCCAAACTCAGGAAGGGTTAATAAGTACTCACTTTCAAGAAGTGATTCGTAATATGGAAGAAACCTATCAAACACTTTCTCACAGTGATTTTGATCAAGCCATAGAATACCTGCTCAACCCCAAAGGGAAGTTGTATGTAATGGGCAGTGCATCTGCCGAGGCTTTATCAAACTACTTTTATCTTCTGGCTCGGTATCTAAGAAAGGACGTTGTGCTCCTCAAAGCCGATGCGTCTACTTTGCCTCATCAGTTGGTGGATGTGGACGAAAACGACACTCTACTGGCTATCTCTTATCATCGCTTTTCTAATATTACCGTGCGCTGTGTTCGCTGGTTTCATCAACACGGTGGGAAAATCATTGTTCTTACCGACCAGCAAGTTAACCCATTTGTTTCGTATTCAGATATCCAATTTGCAGTAGAAAGCCAGAGTGAAGGTATTTTCAATAACCGAACCGCTGGCTTTTCGATTATTGAAGCTTTTATTAAAGGCATGTCTATTAATCAAGATAAGGATAAAAGATTTACTCGAATAGAAAGAACATTTAACGAGTTCGATATATTTAAAGATAACCAATAACGTTTATTACCTACATATATAAAAATATAACCACTCTCTTTTATTGAAGGGAATTAATTATTTAGAGGTGTAACATGATTACATACTTAGCCATACCTATTATTTTAGGTGTCGGATATTTCATTGTTAAAAAATACAATACTCAAGCCGTTTTATTATTAGCCGGTTTATTAATGATCGCATTGGGTGTGATGAGCGGCCATGATGACTTTATGCCGAAAGGCGGAAAACCAACGGGTGCAGCGATAGTCGACTTTTTCGAGGTGATTAAAGTCATTGCTTCCTCAACACTCGCGAAATTGGGCTTGATCATCATGGCGGTCGGTGGCTTTTCCAAGTACATGAGCCATATTGGCGCGGCAAATGCGATGGTTCAAATTGCCACTAAGCCACTTTCGTACATTAAAAACCCATACCTAGTATTGGCGATGGCTTACATTACTGGCCAGTTGATCAACATCTTTATCCCAAGTGCAACAGGGTTAGCGTTACTACTTCTTGTTGCTATGTACCCAGTACTTGTTGGGGTAGGGTGTAATCCAGCAGCGGCTGCCGCTGTGGTCGCAACAACGGGCTGTTTGGACTTAGGGCCAGCGTCATCCGCTGCTAACAAAGCCGCGGAAGTGTCTGGTATTGATGTGGCGACGTATTTCGTTAGCTATCAACTTGTAGTTTCGGTAGCCGCAATGATAGTGATCGCTATGCTGCACTTTGTTTGTCAGCGCTACTTTGATAGAAAAGATGCAGAAAAAGGTGTGAAACACGAGTTCAATCTTGAAGAGAAAGAACAACGTGACGTGCCAAAATGGTTTGCGATTCTGCCTGTGCTTCCGTTAATGCTGCTTCTGACCTTCAGTAAGTTTGCCATTACAAGCATTCGTATGGATGTGGTCACTGCCATGTTTATCTCGTTGTTTGTTGCCATGGTGTGTGATTTCATCGTCACGCGTGATGGTAAATCTGTGGCTGCATCTCTGAAGGTGTATTTAGATGGTATGGGCGCGGTTTTTGCGAGCGTTGTGAGCCTGATCATTGCGGCAAAAGTCTTTGTAACTGGTCTTGGCTCTATTGGTTTCATCGGTTTGCTACTGAACTCTGCATCTAGCTTCGGGTTTGGTTACTTAGCAATGGTATTGGTGCTTGTGGGTATCATCACTCTAGTTACTTTATTGTCTGGTTCTGGTAATGCTTCTTTCTTCAGTTTTTCAAATCTGGCGCCAGATGTTGCAGCTCAAGTCGGTGCTCCAATTGCAGCGGTTGCACTACCAATGCAGCTTGCTTCCGGTCTAATGCGCTCTGCTTCTCCAGTGGCAGGGGTGATCATTGCATGTTCAGCGGTGGCCAACGTCTCTCCAATTGAGTTGGCGAAACGCACCATGATCCCAATGGCTGGTGGCTTAATTACCGTATTGGCGGCGTCACAACTTCTTATCTAAGAGGCTTTTATGGATATCGTAGAACGATTCATCAACTATACCGAAATCAATACCACGACGGATCGTGCTAAAGGAGCGGCGGGCATTATGCCCTCCTCTCCGGGGCAGATGGTACTGGCACAAAAACTGGCTGATGAACTGGCCACGCTAGGATTGGAGCAGGTGAATGTCGCTGAAACTGCGATTGTTACCGCGACCTTGCCATCGAATATGGACAAAGACGCGCCGATTGTTTCGTTTTTTGCGCACCTAGATACCAGTGCAGAACAAAGTGCCGATACCAAGGCGCAAATCAAGCCTCACAACAGTGATGCGATTTGTTTAAACAAGGCGCAGGGCATTTACCTGACAGAAGAAGCCTTCCCTGAACTCGCCCAATACCGAGGCGAGGATATTATTGTCACTGATGGTACCAGCTTGCTTGGTGCAGATGATAAAGCCGCCATTGCCGCGATCATGGACGCCATGCAGCACTTTTACAATAACCCGCAAGAGCCACATGGCACCGTGAAGGTGGCATTTGTCCCTGATGAAGAGCAAGGGCTACGTGGAGCAAAAGCGTTTGATGTGGAAGCGTTTGGTGCAGATTTTGGTTTTACCCTCGATTGCTGTGGCATCGGTGAATTTGTTTGTGAGAACTGGAATGCGGGCAATGTCGTTGTGACCTTTACTGGTCAATCTGCGCACCCGATGTCAGCCAAAGGTAAGCTTAAAAACTCACTGCTCATGGCTCATAAATTTGTCGCAATGCTGCCTCCGGGTGAAGCGCCGGAATATACTGAAGGCCGGGAAGGGTATTACTGGGTCAAAGAGCTTAAAGGCAATAGTGCGAAAACCGTGCTGAATATGGATGTGCGTGATTTTTCTATTCAGGGCTACCAGAAACGCATGGCCTTTTTACAGCAATTGGCTGAAAGTTGTAATGATCTTTGGGGCGGTGGCGTCGACATTGCGTTGAGTGACCGTTATGAAAATGTCGCGAATAGCTTACAGGGTGAAACGGCTTACGTGGTCGAGATCGCTGAACAAGCGTATGCGAAAAATAATATTGCGATGAAGCGCGTCCCGATGCGTGGTGGTTATGATGGTGCTGTCTTATCGCAGAAAGGATTGCCGTGCCCTAACTTGTTTACTGGCGCACACAACTTCCACTCGATTTATGAATATTTACCAGTGAAATCACTGCGTGCGGCGAGCGATGTTGTTAAAGACATCATCCGAATCACCAGTGAAAAATAAGAATTGCTGTTTACGGGGAGAAAACCATGAATGTATTGCTGTTTAGTAATGGCAAAGTTGCGGGCAACACATCGTTACTCGAATTTGGTGTGGAATGGGTAGCAGAAGCGATTGAACGTACAGGCGCACGTAAGCTGCTTTTTATTCCATTTGCGATGATCCGTGGTCAGTATGATGAACGTTTGGCTCAGCTGAATGACGTTGTTGCACCATTTGGTGCGACGGTAAGCGGTATTCATCAAGCCGAAGACCCAGTTGAAGCGGTTAAAGAAGCGGATGGTTTTATCGTCAGCGGTGGGAATACTTGGGTGCTGAATAAAATGCTGCACGATCAAGGGCTGATTGGGCCGCTTAGAAATGCAATTTTGCAGCACAATAAGCTTTACATCGGCTGGAGCGCTGGGACAAACATTGCGTGTCCTACCATTCGTACCACTAACGACATGCCAATTGTGTCTGCGGCGATTCTGCCATCACTTAACTTGGTGCCGTTTCAAATTAACCCGCATTACATTGAAGCGAGTATTTCAGGTCACATGGGGGAGACTCGAGATGAACGTATCGAAGAGTTTTTAATCCAGAATCCACATGAGATTGTGGTGGGTATTCCTGAAGGAACAATGCTGAAGGTGCAAGGGGAGGCATTAAGTTATCACACTGCAACTGGTGCGCCTCTAAAACTGTTCAAGCACCAACATGAGCCACAGTATTTCCAAAGTGGTGATGACATTCAGGTGTTTATGCAACATAGCTGCTAAATTGCTAAAGGTGACAAACAAAAACCGAGCACTTGCTCGGTTTTTTTATGCGTGCTCGTTGGCTGTGGGTTGCGCGAGCCACGCTGCGAGTTTGCGAATTTGCGGCAGCACAGTGAGGTTTAAAGCCAATGCGCAAGGCCAAGCTAGGGTAAAGCTCTGTAGCCATACTCCTGGCCATTGGGCATTGAATCCAAGTTTGTAGCCTGATAATACGCCGGACATCATTACTGCCATTGTGAAGGATGAGAGTAGGGCGGTGAGCCAAAATTGTTTACGGGTCATAAAACACTCCAAGTAGTGATTGCTTTTCAACGCCATCAGAATAAAACTATCCACTAATGAGAAAAATAGTCAGGATTAGAACTGTGGATTCCATATTTGGAAATATTGATGATCTCTACTTGTTTTGCTGTGTGGTTGAAGAAGGCTCGCTACTGGCGGCATCGAAGAAACTCAGTCTTCCGGTTTCTACCATGTCACGCCGCTTATCTGCGTTAGAATCTCGGTTGAATTTGCGCTTACTTGAAAAGCAGGGCAGAGAGCTGGTGGCAACGCAAAGTGGTCAACAAGCGTTTGAACAACTGCGCAGCAGCATGGAAGGTATCGAATTGGGCTTTACCCAACTGATGACTCAAAGTTCAGAAGTCACAGGACACATCAAACTGGCGTTGCCGCATAATTTTTACCAAGGCTTTGTGGCCAAGGTGGTGGCAGAGTTTCTCGAACAATACCCAAAGGTTTGTCTGGATTTAGTCTTAAGCCAAGAACAAGTGGTTCCGCAAACGGATCGTGATCTGTTAATGACATTTGATGTGTCAGAGATGGAAGAGATGATTGCTCGGCCTCTGTTTAAAGCGAACCATGGTTTTTACGCTAGCCCTGAATACATTGCGAAATCAGGGGCTATCACAACACTTTCTCAACTCGCGGAACAAGATTGGATTTCGGTGGATCGGGTGACCGATATTCCGGTGTACCAAGATGAAAGCCTGATTGAAGTGATCGCCATTCAACCTAAATTAGTGGTCAATGACATACTTGCAGTAGCGCAAGCTGCCGAAAAAGGGCTTGGGGTAGCGTCTTTACCTTATCGCCATGTATCGAAAACAATGAATTTGGTTCCGGTGTTACCGCAGTTCCATCGCAGTGCGCGTCAGGCTTATTTGGTTTACAAAGAACGTCGTTATCAACCAAGAGCTCTAACCTTATTAATTGACGCGTTGCTTCACGGCGTCAATGAACGTTATTGAATGTTCTTATTTACAGTGTAAACAATCACCACTTTTTCTCACCAGCTCGTCATTTCCTGATGAGCTGGCTTACCTGCTTACCCTTTCAGACAACACGTTTATAAGCCCCTTCTTGATATTTGTCATTTGCCTCTGAGGAATGACTGTTAGATTGTAAATGATAATCACTAACAATTAATGGTCAGCACATAGGTAATCTGATGGATGGAATCAGCCCTTGTTTCAGAAAGATTGTATGGGCAGCGTTGAGTGTCGCGCTGCTGCTGTTCCTTTTATTTTAGGAGTTCGTCGTATGTCAGAATCGGTTTTGATGCCAGATGCCAATAAAGACCCACGCAAAATGCCGGGTCATTGGATTTTGGCTAAATTAGGGAAAAAAGTACTGCGTCCAGGTGGTAGAGAAATGACGCAAGTCATGCTAGGTGGTCTCAACATAGGCTTCGATGATCATGTGGTTGAATTTGCGCCGGGGATGGGATTTACCGCGCGTTTATGTCTTCAGCACAATCCCAAACAATACATCGCGATTGAGCAAAATGAACAGGCCGCAGCGATTGTACGTGATTACTTGTCGCCACCAACGCAAACCTGCTTAGTGGGAAACGCGCAGGAGACAGGCTTGGCGCACCACTCTGCGACGGTTGTGTATGGTGAAGCTATGTTGACCATGCAATCTGAAGCAAAGAAAAAGGCAATTGTTGATGAAGCCGCACGAGTACTAAAAGCGAAAGGACGTTATGGCATTCATGAGCTGTGCATTGTGCCAGACAATATTGATGAAGCATTGAAACGCGAGATTCAAAAAGCCATTGCTCAGGCGATACAAGCCCCTGCAAAGCCCATTACCGCAGCAGAATGGAAGACGTGTCTTGCGCAAAGTGGCTTTGAAACCACATTGGAACATGTCGCACCAATGCATTTGCTTGAGCCAAAGCGAATCATTGAAGATGAAGGAGTTGCTGGTGCCCTGAAATTTGCCTTGAATGTTGCACGCTACCCTCAAGAGCGGGCGCGTGTATTGGCAATGAGAAAAGTATTTAACCGCTACCAAGCGAACCTGGCCGCCATTACCTTGGTGGCAGAAAAGAAGGATGAGATGTGATGTTTGAATATACCTTTTATGATGATGTAGCCGATGAAGTCGAGATCCCGCCATCGGGCATCACCAGCCGCGTAGTGCAGAAAGGCGAACGATTAAGAGCGGTGATTTTTGGTTTTGCAGAAGGTGAAGAAATGTCGGAACACACGGCTTCGGTTCCGGCCGTTATTCAAGTATTGCAAGGGGAAGCAACGCTCACATTTGAAGAGGATGTGAAAGAGGTAAAACAAGGCGCATGGATACATATGGATGCCCATTTACCCCACAGTGTGATCGCAAAAACACCGTTGAAACTCTTAGTTTATTTGCTTAGGCAGCCAAAGGCGTAATTTACGGTATGAGATGACTTCCGTGTACAAGCGATAAAGCAAGGGAGGTAATACCCTCCCTATTTTTCACTTCTCTGAGAGCTGGCGCGTTTTTGCAGCTTAAAGCCCAGATCAATCACTTCATTGTTTAAGGTTTGGCTTTTTATCTGAGCCACCAGCTTAGAGGCCGCTGCTTCTGCCATTGCTTCATAGTTAATTTCTGCACATGACAGGGTAGGGAAAGCGTGGCCGCTAGTGGCTGTGCCATCTAAACAAATAATTGCGATATCGGTAGGCACTTTCAATACACGGCGATGGCATTCAAACAAAGCGCCGATAGCAACATCCTCATGGCTACAGACCAGTGCATCCAATGTTGAATCACGAAGCAATAGCTTAGCTAATCCTTCCGCTCCAAGTTGCGCTGAAGGTGCTTCATGAGTGGTGAGGAAATGATCTGGCGCTTGGTAGTTATCGATTAGGGCGGTTTGCCATCCTTGCAGCTTACGTTGCAGCAGTGAGTGGTTCCCACGCGCGCCAATAAAGCCGATGTTTTGAAAACCTTGTTCAATCAAATGCTTGGTACAAGTTTTTCCAATTTCAAAGTGATCGGCACCAACACTCATATAACGTGAATTCTGGCTCAGTTCCGCTATTTCTAATACAGGGATTTGGGCATTGCTCAGCAGTTGATGGCTCCGCTCACTGTGTTCACTACCAAATAGCACCACAGCAGCAGGTCGACTTTCTAAGAAGGTCGCCAACAGGCTCTCTTCTTGCTCCATCGAATAATCGCTGTAGCCGAGCAATAGCTGATAGCCAGACTTGTTCAAGGCTTGCTGAAAACTGGGTAGGAAGTGGGCGCAGGATTTTTCTAAAAGCGAAGGGAGGATGAGAGCGATTGAATAGCTTTCAGCAGACGCCAGTGCCCCCGCCGCTTTATTGGGGATATAACCCAATTCATCCACGACCTGTTGTATTTTTTCTCTGAGCTTTTCAGACACCAATTCTGGGGTGCGTAGGGCTCGCGAAACTGTCATGGTTCCCACGCCGGCTTTTTTAGCTACGTCAGCGATGGTTACCTTTCCAGTACTTCTTCGTTTGCGCGTTTCACTCATCGGTTCTTTTAATAATGTTGCGGATTTGTTTGCTGCGACATCTTAGCACAGCCCGAATACTGAGTAGGATAATAACGTAGAAGTGTTAAGCATATCGATATGAAAACCCGTTGATAACCAAAAATGGTAGCGCTATCACAATTAATGATAGCGCTACCAGATAGCGCTATCATTTGTGATCTTATTCAGGTTTTTCTGACGTTTTGATCGATAAAGTATCCAGCAACAACAATCAGCAGGATCAAATCTATGTTACGTGAACTCATTACCAAAGACGTCATTCGAGTCTACCCAGAAGCCGCAGACTGGAAAGAGGCGATCCAAAAATCTTGTCAGGCATTACTGGATCAAAAAGCCATTGAACCAAGTTACGTCGAAGCTATTTATCGCTCGCATGAAGAACTGGGTCCTTACTACGTAGTTGGCCCGGGTATGGCGATGCCACACGCTCGTCCTGAAGATGGTGTGAACCGCTTGGCGATGTCGATCACGGTGATCCAACAAGGTGTGGCTTTTGATTCAGACGGGAATGATCCAGTCAAAATGTTGGTCACGCTAGCGGCAACGGACAGTGACAGTCATGTCGGTGCCATTTCCAAATTAGCGGAATTATTTATGAATGATGAGCATGTAGAACAAATCTGCAATGCTCGCACTCCTGAAGATGTCCTTGCGGTCATCGAAAATTACTAAGAAACCTCCCCCCCTATATAGAAAAACAAAAGGTATAAGTATATGAAAATTATGGTTGTTTGCGGTCATGGTCTTGGAACCAGCCTGATGATGGAAATGAGCATCAAAGGCATTGTGAAAGAATTGAATGTAGATGCGGCGGTTGATCATATCGATCTCGGCAGTGCAAAAGGCACCGATTGTGACATCTTTATTGGTACCAATGACATTACGGATCAATTGAAGTCATTGGATGTCGAGCCGAAAATCGTCAGTCTTGACAACATGGTTGATAAAAATGCGATGAAAGAGCGTTTATCAGTGGCACTTCAAGAGCTAGGCGCACTTTAAGGGGGCGTTATGGAATTCTTCAGTTTTTTAATGAATGATGTGTTATCAGAACCTGCTGTTTTGGTTGGTCTGATAGCCTTAATTGGCCTTATTGCTCAGAAAAAACCAGTCACTGAATGCATTAAAGGTACGGTGAAAACCATTCTTGGTTTCATCATCCTTGGTGCTGGTGCAGGCCTTGTTGTGAACTCATTGGGTGACTTTGCCACCATTTTCCAACAAGCTTTTGGCATTACGGGCGTGGTGCCAAACAACGAAGCCATTGTGTCTATCGCACAAGAAGCATTTGGTAAAGAAATGGCGATGATCATGTTCTTTGCCATGATCGTGAACATCTTGATTGCTCGCTTTACGCCGTGGAAATTCATCTTTTTAACGGGTCACCACACACTGTTTATGTCGATGATGGTGGCCGCTATCCTTTCTTCCAGCGGTATGAAGGGTGTGCCTTTAATCGCTTTAGGCTCAGTGGTCGTTGGTTCGGTGATGGTTTTCTTCCCTGCCATTGCGCACCGTTACATGAAGCAAGTAACAGGCTCAGATGATGTGGCTATTGGTCACTTCTCTACGCTTTCCTACGTATTAGCCGGTTTCATCGGCAGCAAGTTTGGTAACAAAGAGCATTCGACAGAAGAGATGAATGTACCAAAGAGCCTTTTATTCTTGCGTGATACACCGGTTGCTATCTCATTTACCATGGGCATCATTTTTATGGTGACGTGTATCTTTGCAGGTGGTGATTTTGTTCGTGAAGTCAGCGGTGGCAAACACTGGTTTATGTTTGCGTTAATGCAATCCATCACGTTTGCTGGTGGGGTGTATGTGATCCTCCAAGGTGTTCGCATGGTGATCGCAGAGATTGTGCCAGCATTTAAAGGCATCTCAGATAAATTAGTACCTAATGCAAAACCAGCATTAGACTGTCCAGTTGTCTTCCCATACGCACCCAATGCCGTATTGGTTGGCTTCCTATCCAGCTTTGCAGCAGGCCTAGTGGGTATGTTCTTGCTCTACGTGATGGGGCTAACGGTGATCATCCCTGGTGTTGTGCCACACTTCTTTGTTGGTGCTGCAGCGGGTGTGTTTGGTAATGCCACTGGTGGTCGTAGAGGTGCAATGCTAGGTGCTTTTGCACAAGGTCTACTGATCACCTTTCTACCTGTATTCCTAATGCCAGTTCTGGGTGATTTAGGCTTCGCCAATACCACCTTCAGTGACGCAGACTTTGGCGCAGTCGGTATTTTGCTTGGTTTGATTGTTCGTTAATCAAATCGTTTAAATAGATAAAGCCGCTCGTTTGAGCGGCTTTTTTGTGTGGGTTATTCAGGCTGCACTTCATTTCGTGCTAAGTCTAAGCTGGCTTCTTCTATGTTTGGTTGCCACCATTGTGTTGCTGAAATTGGTGAGTCCATCATGATTTTCTGACCAAATGCGGGGGTAAGTACGGTGATATCTCGCTCCTTCGCCAGTGTGGTGATTTGCTCTAAAGGCTCATACCACGCATGCATGGCTAAATCGAAGGTACTGTTGTGGATTGGCACCATGACCTTTCCTCGAACGTCTTGGTGCGCCTGAATGCTCTCTTCCGGCATCATATGGACTGTTTTCCACATCGAGTTATATGCGCCAGCTTCCATTAGCGTGATATCAAACGGCCCGTATTTCTCACCGATGTCTTTAAAGCCAGAGAAATAGCCACTGTCACCACTAAAGAACACGCGCTGAGTTTTGCCAATAATTGCCCAGCTTGACCACAGAGTTTGGTCGCGATCGAATAAGCCACGACCAGAGAAATGCTGGGAAGGGGTCGAGACAAATTCAATACCGTTAATCAGGGTTGATTGCCACCAATCCAGTTGAACGACCTTTTCTTTTGCAACGCCCCATTTAAGTAAGTGGTCACCAACTTTTAATGGTGTAATAAATGTTCCGACCTTGTTTTTGATTTTCTGAATAGTGTGTTTATCAAGGTGGTCATAGTGATCATGACTGATGACTACCACATCAATAAACGGCAGATCCGACTCAGAGATAGGCGCGGGATGAAAGCGCTTCGGCCCTGCCCATTGAACTGGAGAAGCGCGTTCACTGAATACAGGGTCAGTGAGGATCTTAGTCTGGTCGATTTGCATTAGAACACTAGAATGGCCGATTCGATATAGGTGATTACCGCTTTCTTCGTGCCATGTTTCCGGGGCAACGGTATGGACCAAAATCGGTTGTTCTGGGACCGGATCAGTCCGCTTGGTGGTGAGGTAGGTTTGGATGATCTTCACCGTGTCGGCAAAACTAGATGAATAGCGTGTTTCACTGTTATAAAACTTGTTTGATTCGGGTGAAGATTTCGCCTGCATTGCCATAATAAGTACTCCAATAATAATCAGAATCCAGAATTTCATATTTACCTCAATAAAAGTAAACTACACGGTGTAGTTTATATCTAAAGTTTGAAAAGTAAACTATCCAGTGTAAAATTCGTTCAAAAGCAGGAAACGAATTTTTGAGAAAACATGACTGAGATTAAACTCACCAGAAGTCAGATAAAGCGCGAAGCCATTGTCGAAGCAGCGATCAAAGCGTTCCGAGAGGGTGGGGTGCAAGCCACTAGTATGGATAAGTTGGCCACACTTGCGAATGTTTCCAAGCGCACCATCTACAACCATTTCGACAGCAAAGAAGCTTTGGTGCTGCACTTGCTAGCCGAGCTTTGGCGCCGAGCGACAACTGAGAGTGATGTTGAGTACAACCCAGAGCAGTCACTGCACTGCCAATTGGCTAAGCTGGTGGAAACAGAACTGGAGTTTTTATCTTCCCCTGATTACCTAGATTTAGCGCGTGTTGCGTTTGACTTTTTATTCCGTAACCCTGAAATGCTGCAAGACGAGCTGGATAAACTCATCAAAAAAGAAACGGCTATTTATACGTGGATTATTGCCGCGATTAATGACGGTAAGCTCACCGATATTGATGCAGATTTCGCAAAAGATCAGCTTCATAGCTTAATTAAAGGCAGCGCCTTCTGGCCACAACTGATGAAGCTAAAAGCACCTTTAAATAGCGAAGAAAAAACGCATTTAGTCACCGAAACCACCAAGATGTTTATGGCAAGGTATGGAAGCTGTAGTTAGCTGTAGAAAGTGTTTGGCTAATTCGAATGTTCAGGTTTGGATTGGTAGATGATTTGATATAAAAAAAACAAACCGCTCAATCGAGCGGTTTGTTGGTTAAGAGTTAGCCGTTTCAAATTCGTCCAAGAAAATGTTTATAGCTGGTCCTGTAGCTGGTTGAGAACGTTGTTTTTCTTCAATTTGTTCTATCTTTTTCTCAAACTGCTCATCTGTCATATTACGCCAATATCTAGGATCACGATTAGTGGATTTATCATACGCAGCAGTGGTTGGGTCTTTCTCTCGAGCTGGTTCGAGAATCATAATATCTGGCATTGGCTGGCTAACGTCCATATATCTTTGGATCATATTCCATAGTCTATGATATTCAGACACCATTTGATTGGTACCGATAAAATTATGTAGTGGAACGCCAACAGAGTATTCATGATAGCGATGAATTAGCATTAAGTTGTAGTTTAGATGCCCTTGCGGAGAAGGAGCAGAGATAAGGACACAGTCAAACTCGATAAATGGATGCTCAAAACGCTTTCTATTGCCCTTTTTAAACAAAGTGACCATGCCAGTTTGTCTATTCAGCTCGAAAAGGATCTTACTTTTTAAGAAAGGTGCTAAAAACAAATACCCTCTATCAACCAGCTTAAAATGCCCATAGATAAGCAAGCAAGGGAGTAAACCAAAAAGTGTAAAGTCATAGAACATGTGTGCCCTAGTTTCCCATCCTCCTTCACCAAAAATGACTCCTACCAAAAGTAATATGTAAGCCAATGGTAAAAAAAACAGCATCACTGTTTTAGCCATCCCCGCGATGAATAAATAAAGCTGAGACCAACTTGAAAGTATTTCACAAGTTAATGTTTTCTCATTCCAAAACATCGGCTTGTCGCGATTTTTTTCGAATGTCTTCATTGAGGATGGTTTAGTTTCTTTCGCTAATGACGTCGCAATACTGGTGTTTGCTTTAGTAAAACCGAAGCCTTGACCTTTAGTCAATACTTGGCGCAGAAAGCCTTGAGGTGCCTTTGGGGCCTGAAGTTCAAATTGTTCTGAGTTGTAAGCCATTTGATTTACCTATTCTTTTTCATTCGCTTATCTTGGTCGTGGAAGATGCTTGGACTTCAATATAAGTTTTACGCTGGTAATGTTGTTTTTATCCAAAGTTCATCGTCTGAAGTAAAGCTTGGCTTGTCTGTTGGAGGGATAGATTCACCTTGTTTTTCTAGGGAAGGCGTTGGTAAGTAGAATCCTTCAACTTGTAATCGCGCTCGGATAATAAATGCTGGCGAGAATTTATACTTATAAGAACGGCCTTTCCAAATATTATATTCACTGTATGGTGCAGGGATGGACAAATCGTGTTGAACACAAAATGCATATCCGCCCTCTACTACCTCTTGGTGAATGATGGTTAGATCGTGTTTACTGATATTGATAATATCTTTTTCTATATCAGGGCCTTGCCCATATGCTGTTGCTCTAGAAGTAACTTCTGCTGTTTGCTGAATTGCTTGCCGCGCATAAAACTCTATATCCATGGAATTCACGTTCAATAAAGCCGCAAGATTAGTATCGAGATGGATAATATGAGTAACCCCTTGTGTTTTTAGTCTGTTAGTGACCTCTTCGGAGAATACGGTTTGAGTACCTAGTTGATATGGCTTGATTGATAAGCTAAATATTAAACCAACAAATCGTTGAAATGCCACCTTTGGATCCTGCAAGTGATTGTAATCCGAAGAAGGGTCTGCACCAAATGGCCCATTCTTTAGCCAAACTTCCATTGGGGAGTCTTTAAAGAAGGTATAGATTGCTAAGCCAGTCACGGCAATCCCTATGCCTATCCATGCAATAGGCCCCATACCAAATAAAACTGGTGCACTCGTCGTAAATAGACCTGTCGCTATAGTCGTCACTAACGTGCCAGTCGCGACCATTCCCATCGCTATACTGGCATCAATATCATTGTTTTTAGCGAGTTTGAATGTATCCCATGCAGCGATTCCTGCTGTCAGAATACCAGCTCCGATACTGATAAAACCCAAGCGGCTGAGGTTACTTACGAGTCGAACTTTACCTTGTTGAAAAGTCAGTCGACTTACCGTGCTTTCTGAAAATGCTATGGCAGTTTTATGCGAGTTTGTCGCTAACCAAGACGCATTTTTGGTATATAGATTGGAAGCATGCGTTATCGCAATCCCTAAATCCGTAAAAGCACTAATTGTATTGGCGATAGAATGGTAAGAACTTTCTTTAGTTAGCGTTGCTTCCACATGTTTCCAGTTGATTTTTAAGTTAATCATCTCTATTACAACGATAAAATAGGGAACTCTGAATTTTTCGTAGGCGTTACTTGCAGTCAATCCCGACTTGTTTAAATCCTCTAATGTTCGTCTCGTATTAGCCTGATTTAATGCGGTAGCGATAGCGTTTTTTTCTGATACAACAACAACTTTTAGTGGGAGCTTAGGGCCTATATCTGCCTTATAGCCAGTGATAAGATCAGTGCCTTTAAATGCTCTTTTTCCTGTTGAAGCAATCAGTTTTCCTGACTTATCATAGAGGCGCCCCATAGGTGTTTTTTTATTACGTGTTTTAATGTAATCACGATCAGTTGCACTCAACCCATAGCTAAGACCATGGCCGTGTACACCGACAACCGTTCCTTTATACTCAGCACCACCCACTGGTGTGTACAATATGTCGCCCCAAAACTTAGAGTTTGTTGCTTTCATTAAGCCTAATACCGGGGCGTAGGCGCTATTGAATTCAATGACTTTGGCATGTTCAGTCAAGTTTTTGCTTAGTGCTTGCAGTGCATCAAAGTAACCTTTAAGTATTCCGTCAGTAACATTTGCCAAACGTCTTTCGGTGTTGAATGCTCCTTCTTCATTATCATTAGCCTTAGACATAAATGCTAGATCCATGAATTGCAGCTTCTCATCATCGATAAGGAAGTCTTCTTGTGCCCAAATAGCCAAAGATTCTGGTGTTGCAAAACCTGAACCAGGGTTATTTGGCGTAGGTGATGTGTAGTTTCCGTCTAATGTAACTGTGCCTTCAGGAGGAAATAAAATCGCATGCAACGGATGGTTGCTATTTGAAGAAATTATTTGCTTTACAGTCTCTAAATGTTGAGATTGTTCAATGTCGGTGGTGTTAGACATTTGATCTAGCTGATCTACGCTAGTACTTAATGCGCCGATAGCATTGCCTACGATGACATGAGCCGCCGCAGCGTTCGCATCATTTAGTGAGCTTATATCTCGTAACACTCGTGCGATACGTGTGTCTTGCAGTTTGTTGTTTAGCTTTTCTTGGAGTATTTTCGTATCTCTACAGCATATTTGGCGCTCTAGCGTTCTAAGTGTTCGATGAAAACGTCCTCCTAAATATTTATCAATATCGTCTTTGTGTTCATAAAATGGATTCTCTTGCTCACCGAAGCTTTCGGGCATGACCATTTTTTGTACTAGTTCAGCACACTGATAGTATTTTTGGTTACTCATATCAACATATACTTGTTGCAGGTAACCCATTCCGAATAATGTTAAGAACGTATGATGTCGTAAATCAAATAGTGGATCGTCTAATACAATCGCTCTCAAATATCTTTGTTTAGCATCTTCTAGGAAATCATTGCTTTGTGAAGTTGACCATGTGTTTTCTGTCTTTAGATCTGGCGTTAATATTTCTTTTAAAACAGATTGCTTTATGCCGTATTCATACTGATAAGGTTTATTGTATTTTAATATGTCTAATGCTCGATCCCCATCTGTGTTCGCAGAAGATATTTCCTCTTTGATTTCCTGATAGGTATTCTTAACCCAATCTCCACTTAGGTCTCGGTTGAGTTTGGAAGGCTCTGCCAGAAATAACTCAAGATCTGGTTCCCGAACTCGCATATCAGGTAGATCTTTTGTCCTTAGAACATCTATTTCTCCGTCAATATTGAGTTTATGAAAGGCTATCGCTCGTTGAGTTAACTCATCTAAGTTTTCTTCCAAATAGTTAAGATATTGCGAGCTCCATTGCGATTCTGAAAATGCAATGTGTATCTTCACTCCATGATTATTATCTTTTGCAGGAATCCATAGTTCTTTTAGTGGTAACCCTGTAGCAATCCGTTTTTCATCTATGAATGGTTTATCTTTGCCTGTTCGGTATTTAAAGAGATGAACATCTCTAAGAGACATATTGCCGTCATCTTCCGGGTGAACATGCACTTCTCGCCATGCTTTGTGGTTATAAAATATGTAAATAAAACCAGCTCTAATGGGAGCGAGCCTTTCATCGTAAGATGATGATTCTTGATATGTAGGAAGAAGAGTTAAAGGTAAGACCGAATGGACCAAATAATCTTGTTCATCTTGCTTTCTGGATATAGCTGTAACGTCTTGGAATAACGGTAGCTTTATCGGGCCATCTTCTGCTTCTATTTTTAGCCAAACATTGCGGCTTTCGTTTTCATCACACCAATCCCAACTGTAGACAGTGGTGTCGTCTAACTCAGGATCGATGAGTTTTTTGTTTTCAAGAGCAGATTGTTGCGACATGTCTGTGAGATCGTAAAACTCAAAGTCTTGCTCTGAGCCATGTTGAATGCCTGTAACTTCAACATAAAACTTTTTACCTTCACAAGCTGGGTTTGATGCGAACTTAGCAGACATAGTTATACTCCCTAGATATCAACTGCTCTAACTGTTTAACAATATTTTCTGGTGTTTGGTTTGCGTCCACTTGGTATGGGTTATCTAGAGATATGTTATAGGTATGCACTAAGTGGTGCAGTCTAGACAATAGTTTTGGTTCTTCAATTTGATGCTGTGTGCAAAAAGTATTGACGCTTTTCTGATTTTTCCAATCGAAGGATTGTATGTTTTCAGTTTGTGCCCAACGATCGATTTCTTGCTCGATAAATTTATCGTTTAAGCCTTTTTCTTGAGATTGGGTTAGTAGCCAGATTGAGGGGTTGAGTAAGCTGAATTCTCCTTCGATATGTACCCATTCATTGGCTTCACTCTTTATTTGTTTATAGAAGCAGATTGCTGATAAACAACCAAGCCATTTGCTTGAGTCTGTTTGACTTGCACGGTAAAAGAAATAGCTGGCTACCGATGGCACATAATAGTGAAAGAGCCCTTTTCTATCTCCATCAAACTGTACTTGCAGTCGGTTTCTTAACTGATCTAACACTTGCTCAAAGCTGATATCTAAAGATGCTGCGAAGTAGAGAGTTTCTTTTTGTGGAAGTGAATTTATCAGTGCATCATTTTTTTTGAGTGAGATCACTAGTGGGCTTCGATCGAGTAATGGTTCGAGAGGAGTAGTCAAATACAAAGGTTCTACTGTGTGATCTGCAATATTTTGATAGATTTCTGCAGGCATGTTGTCGTAGTGATTCACTAATGCAAACCACTTGATTTTTTGTTTTTGCTGTCTTTGATTAAGTGTGAGTTTCATGAATTGTTCCCACACGGACAGTCACTGAGAGGGCAGCTACCATCCGCCTTTTTCTGGCATACTTGTGTGATGGGCATTTCAGTTCGTACATCGGCAATGACTTGTTGAATTAACGTTGCGGAAGGCTGAACAAAAGACAACTCCTCTGGCGCAGCCAGCGCTTCTAACCCCATTGGAAGTGCTGCTTCTATGCCACCGTAACCACTGCCACTACCTGCGCTGCCACCAGAGTTCATATTAATGGCGGGGCCTACAAGGTGTACGCCTGCTGCATCAACTCTCACAAAAGCGCCGCCGGCTTTTATGGTGATTTCACTGCCGGCATCTAACACCACTTTGTTGCCACCTTTGAGGTGGACTTCCTCACCGGAATCTATTGCGGTTGTTGCTGCAACTTTTTGATGCAGTGAACCATTGATGTTTACCGTGGCATCTGCGCCGACTTTGTTGCGGCTTTCAGCACCAATCGTGGTGTGCTGGTTATTCTTCACCTGCGTAAAGCTGTCATTCTCCACCGTCAGGTGCTTATCGTGCTTAATGTGTGTGGTGTGGTCGTTCTTGATTTCTGCGTCAAAGTCTTTCTGAGCATGTAAGTAAACCTGCTCTACCCCCGCTTGGTCTTCAAAACTGATTTCATTAAAACCACTGCCTTGATGAGTTTCACTGCGTATCACGGTTTTGGTTTTATTGTCCGGCAATGTGTAAGGCGAAGTGTTGGTCGCGTGATAGGTACGGCCAGTGATAATCGGCTGGTCTGGGTCACCGTTTAGGAATGAGACAATGACTTCATGACCAATGCGAGGAATGGCCATCATGCCGTATTGACTGCCCGCCCAGCCTTGTGAGACGCGTACCCAGCATGAGCTCTTATCATCCCCATTCGAGTAGCGGTCCCAAGGGAAGTGGATTTTGACCCGGCCATGTTCATCACAGAAGATTTCTTCCCCTTCAGGGCCCACGACAGTGGCAATCATCGGGCCATCCACCTGAGGTTTACTTTGGGGCGTAGCCTGCCAAGTGATGTTCGCGGGCACCAGTTTGAACTGGTTGGTGTAAGTGGTGGTGCCGTTGCCCCCTTCTTCTTCCAAAGCTTGATGCTGAGTCCCTTGATGGTGAACCTGAACCACTAACCAGTCTCGGTTTAATGCCGTATCAAGGTGCTCTTGCAGGTCAAACTTGTAACCAGACTGAAGCTGCGGGTGGTTACTTTTCCCGGTTGCAGTATGGGCATCACGTCTGAGGTAGTCTAAGCGGATTTGGTTAAACGCTTTGCCATTATCATCGTCTTTAAAACGTCCCGGTGCATCAAAGTGTTCATACACGTCAGTGCGTTGGTAAGTCATCTCAGTGCCAAGAGCTTGTTGCTCAAACCCATAAGCGGGCTTTTTAAAGCTGTAGTCTTTTAATGCGGTATGACTGACTTCCGTTTGAGTGTGGGTTTCTAATTGAGAGATGTAAGGCGTATCGATGGCGCCGCCACTTAATACGTTGTAAGGGACAGGCAAACCAAGTTGAGGGAGGCTTTCACTGGAGTCGGTAAACAACAGGGTGTGTTTTCCCTCTTCATGGATAAAGCTGTACACCAAACCTTCTTCGGCCGCTAAGCGATGCAGAAAATCTAAATCGGTTTCTCGGTATTGAACACAGAACTCACGCTGAGCACAGTCACGCTTTAAGGAAAAGGCATAGTCGTTAATCCCCATTTCCTGAAGCAGAACCGAGAGAATTTCAGGGACGGTTTTTAACTGGAAGATACGGCTGTTATGGCGCAGGGATAAACGTTCAAGGGCAGGAACTAAGGTTAAGGCATAGAAGGTGTGATGATGGCCGGTGTCACCCTTGGTGAAGTTACGGGCAATACCATGAACCCGTTGAACAATCTGACCGTTGAGTTCAATTTCCAACTGAATGGTCTTATCCACCACTTGGTCAGCGGTGAGGTTGGCTTTACGGCTGGCCAGTGCCAGTTCATATCGGTAACCATGACACAGGCTACCATCATCCAAGCGACTTTGAGAAAGGGAGTCACTGCCATGATATTCCCGAACCACTAAGGTGCCGTCTTCTAGCCCATCGACGCGCAGATTGAAATTCAACGTTGCCATACTTCTGTCCTTATCCCGCTATAAGCGTTAAAACCTTAAGCAAGAAACAGCGGTGCTGCGCCTTGCTTAAGGCTTTTCCTTGAGTATTCAGCATTGCAATGATAACGCACTGCAATGCTGGAGTTACTGAATTCAAGTCAAAGCTTACGCTTCAACTGGCTTACGCCAGTCATCAGAGCCTGAAGTACCTGCATTCACGTGGTCCCACGTAATTTTACGGTAAGTCAGAGACACGGTTAGGTTTTGCGTGAAGTCAGACATCGCTGGGTCTTGGCAGTGTGGCATTTCACACTGGATATCAACGATAGAGGCGTTCTCAAGCTTGGTAGTAAAGAAGTTTTCTTGTTTACCTTCGATTGAAGTGCGGTACCACTTAAGCTCAACAGAAGACAGCTTCTCACCCGATGCCAGTGCGTTGTATAGCAGAGGAACGGCTTTGTTCAGTGATACTGTGAACTGGAATGGTTTGTGAACACGTTGACCTGCTGGCTGACCTGATTGTGGGTCTGTTGGAACTGTCACAACGTGGTCGAATTTTTGTACCAGCATTTCATCTTCGTGGCCTTCCACGTAAGAGTCACCGATAGAATCTGCAGTACATGCGCCAGCAGTGATAAGGCCCTGAACCTGACCTTCGATAGAGATATAACATGGAGTTGGCATCGTAATCCTTCCTTTAATCCATTTTTGAATGAGTGGTTGATTGAGTTTGTGATTGAACGAAGAGGATAGAGCAAGGGGGATGCCAAGGATTAAGGGCTGTATAATCAGTGGGTTAGGTTGAGTTAAGCAATAAACTGCCCAGTATTGAGCAAGTTATTGCTCCTACAGGCAAGTTTATGTGAAAAAGAAGCGGTATAAAAAAGCCACGGTGTTCACCGTGGCTATATTTTACAGTGTAAATATCGGTTTAAACTTTGAATCGTGCAACCAAGTCGTACAACTCGTTAGCGGTATGGTTGAGGTTTTGGCTACCGGCACGGTTCTCGTTGGCGAGATCGGCAGATTGAGAACTTTGGTCTGAGATAACTACGACACGCTGTGAGATTTCTTGTCCGACAATACTTTGCTCCTCTGTCGCAGTTGCGATGAGTGAGTTCATGTCCATGATAGTACCAATAGATTGTTGAATTTTAACCAGCGCTTCTGCGGCGGCATTGGCTTCTTCCACGGTGCTGGCACTGCGGTTTTGACTCGATTCCATAGCTTTTACAGCGGCATCAGAAGCGGCCTTCAACTGCTCTATCATTTGGTGAATTTCGCCAGTACTGTCTTGTGTTCTGCTGGCAAGTTTACGAACTTCGTCGGCAACGACGGCAAATCCACGGCCTTGTTCACCAGCTCGAGCGGCCTCAATGGCTGCATTTAACGCAAGCAGGTTGGTCTGTTCTGCAATGTCTTGAATTACCTCCAGTGAAGAGGAAATATTCTGTACATCACCTTCTAGTCGTGAAACTACGTCATTAGCTTGAGATACTTCACTGGCTAAACTCTCAACGGATTTCGCAGCAGAATTCACAATGTTCTGTGCATCTTTAGCGTTGTCATCGGCATCCCTTGCTGATTGTGCGGCTTGATTGGCGTTGCTTGAGATCTCTTGTGCGGTCGTTGTCATTTCGGTCATTGCTGTTGCCACTTGCTCTGTTTCAGAGCGTTGACCAGAAGCAATTTCATCCACTTGTGCTGCTCGGTGAGACATGTTGTCGGTCTCAGCCACGACTTGCTGGCCTGCTTGGCTCACTTGGCGAATGATCTGCTGAAGGCTTTCGACAAAGGCATTGAAATTTTGGCTAAGTTTTGCAAATTCAGGAGCTTTGAAATTCTCCATACGTGCTGTTAGGTCGGCATCACCGCTGGCAAAAGAGCTGATTGAAGCATCAAATAATTCGAGTGGGCGCATAATGGTGCGGTTTACTGCAACTGCGAAGGCCGCAACCCCTAAAGCGATAACCAAGCAAAAGACGATGATGGCAGACAGTGTGGTTTGTAGCGCCTCAGTGGTGGCATCTTCCATCTCTTTGACGATTGCATCGATATCATCCGTGTAGAAACCAGTTCCCAGCATTAAATCCCATTCAGGAACAAAAATGGAGTAACTCAATTTAGGTAGTGCTTCAGTTTGACCTGGCTTAGGGAAGTAGTAAGTGGTGAAATCGCCGGTTTTGGCGTTCTTCAACAGATCTTGGATTAAATAATTACCTTGCTTGTCTTGAAGGTTATAGAAATTGTCGCCGACGCCTTTGTCACTTTTACCCACAACGACTCGTACCCCTTTAGAGTCGTAACCAAAGACATAACCTGATTCACCGTATTCAAGTTGCTTTAATGTTGGTAGCGCTTCTTCCAGAGTGGCACCACGGTCCAGAAATGGCTGAACGGCAGATTTTGCCATTTGAATATAGTTTTTTAACTCCGCTTTTTTCATGTTCATCATGTTAGAGCGGGTCACTTCGATTTGTTGATCGTTTAATTCTGTCGTTTTCATATAGGTAAACGTGAGCATACCTAGTGCAATTACGAGTAGAGGCACAAGCGAGAGAACATAAAGTCGGGTTCTAATAGTGAGACTCATAGGTACATCCTGTCTTTTTATATAGCCGTTTATGATGGCATTTATGATTGTTGTGTTTTGCCTTCGGTTTAGGTGATTTTATAAACTAAAGGTTAGCTAATTTTTCGACCAATGAAGATGAATCTTGAACTATTTGTTTAGAAAATGAGATTAGACTTTAGTTCTAATGGCGGGGTAGTATAAAACCGTATAAAATTTATGGGTTTAGATGGTTTTACCTATTCTAATCAAAAAGAGGTAGTTTATGGCTACCTCTAGAAAATTAATCCGTATTTTGTTCTTGTTTGAAGTAGTGATGCCAGTTACTACTGATGGCGTCAAATTGGTAGATGCAAAACTCTTTTCGTTCAGTCAAATAGTCATTTTCGATTTCATCAAGTAGCGATTGATGTTTTTCTGGGGCGCTGCCATAAACTAAGCACAAGGTGGAGAAATATCGCTGAAGATCGAAGCTATGTTCGTCAATATACTCCCCAAAATCGTAATAATCTGGCCGATCCTCTGACTCAAATGCGAACATATCGGCAGCGCTGATCGCGGCATCCGCACCACCGTCGACATAGTGCAGCATTAAAACGGCGGCAAAATTATCGACTGCATCTTCTTCTTTACCTAAAACGGGAATATTTTGGTCAGCAATATAGGCATGGCCAGCTTCATGTAGAAGCGTGTGAAGAATGGTGTCTATCACACCTTCTTTCTCTGGTTTACCAAATCGCTCGGCGTACTTATTTTTGGTGAAGTGGCCTAAGGCTTCGCTGTAAAAAGAATAGGGGATATGCACTTTATGACTTTGTGGATCGTACATCGGACCCTCTTGACCACCATATTGAATGGTTAGTGTTTGATTGAAGGGAAAATACTGCTCGGAAAGGGCTATAACAGTGTCATTCACGCCACTCTGTTTTAGGCGCACTTTGATGTTGTGCTCCTCTTGTGACTGAGGGGTAGTGTAGTTGATGATAATATTTTGTTGAGCAAGGGCGGCAGGCGATAAGACTGAAATCAGTAACGGTAAGGTTACGGCGACGCGCATAAGTTGTCCTTATAAACGTTGGTTTATTTATATTTGCCGTCAATACTGACATAAAATAGCGGCTTATGCCTGTAGAAATAGAGAGCTATGCGGCTTCGTGTTATACTCCGCGCCCATTTACCGATAAAGAGTCGAAATCATGAGCTTAAAAAATGAAATCCAGCAGTTGAATAACCGCATTGATACTTGCCGACACAAGCTCAATGCTGCCCAAGCTCGTGGCGATAATGAGATGATCAGTAAGTTTACTGATGATTTGGCAAAGCTGGAAAAGAAAGCAAACTCTTTAAAAAGTAAGCAAAAATATGACATGAACAAAGAGCGCAAGAGCTTACTGGATATGCCATTTTCTCGTGAGATCACGAAAGCAGAACAAGCGGATCTTGGAAAGTTGAAGAAATCGGTAAAAGGACTCGTGGTAGTACACCCAATGACCAAGCTTGGTAAAGAGCTACATTTGAATGTGATGACCGGATTTGCTCCGAAGAAATTCTAAAAAAAGCGCCAATCGGCGCTTTTTTCATATTACACAGCAATAACCAATTGAAGCTCTGTCATACACTTGAATGGCCGCATGTGGAGATTGTCAAAATAGAGCATCAGTACAAGCTTTATGCCGATCTGAATACCGATTAGTGATGATATTGCACGTATTGAGCTGACACTTATCTATAACTTTTAGTCTGACATTTGTTATTAGGGGGGCGTGACGCATTCTACTGCTTTTTAGCCCAAAGTGATCTTTGGGCTTTTTTATATCTTTGAAGCTCGGTTTAACGTTTATGTCTAGATATAACAAAGCAGGATTGTGTCGCAGTTTTTTATATCGCCAACCTACTGATTTCTTGTTAGTAAATATTAATTTTTCTGCTTTTGGGAAGTGATACGCAAAGTGATATTAATGTCAAAAATCTGACTCGCAAAAACACAGTATGCCCATATTTGAATATTGACTCTACTGTTATGTTTGTGAACCGCAGGCAATGGATTTGTAACATGCTGTGTTGTTACCAGTTGTTTTGTGAATGCATGTCTGGTTTATGGATTTTCATCGATGATTAATTACGGAGAGGTAAGATGAATTCTCAACGTTCACTTTTAGCCGTCGCGATCGCGCTAGGATTAGCAGCATGTGGTAGTGATAGCACGGATACTGGTAATTCAGGTACAGATACGTCAACCACTACAACGTCTTTAACTGCCAAGGCCGCTGATGGTTATCTGGTAGGGGCTAATGCGTGTTTGGACTTAAATGACAATAAAGTTTGTGATGATGATGAACCGAATGCCACAACAGGTGATGACGGTGAATTTACGATTGATGGGCTTACTCAAGAGCAAATCGATCAAGGTGTTCTGTTAATAGAAGTGGTTGCGGGTCAAACAATTGACACTGATAACCCAGATGTCGTTCTGAACAAGAGTTACAAACTGACGGCACCTCCGGGTTCTTCATTCATTAGCCCGCTAACTACCTTAGTACAAAATGAAGTTGAAAAAGGCTCAACCTTAGAAGAAGCGAAAACAGCGATTCAGGCAAAGTTGGGCACAACGTTAGACCTCACACAAGACTACATTGAAGCGAAAAACTCTGACCAATTTGATGCGGCTGAACAAGCGGAATATGCAAATTTGCACCGCGTTGCTCAAGTTACGGCTTCAGTGATGGCAGACAACACTGATGCGCTAACGCAAGCAGCGGCTGGAGCGGGTATCACGGTTGAAGCGCTTACCTCTTTGATCGTTGAAGAAGTTACTCGTGTGCTTGAGGATGTAGTGGCGAACATCGATGCTGCTGGTGACAGCTTTGACCCATCTGCGATTGCGTCCGACATCAACCGCGATCATATTGGTTTGGATGAAAGCAATCTAGCCGACAAAGTGAATGAAAATGAGGCCAATAAGCAGGCTGTTGTCACTGATCTTGGCGAGCTTGTGAAAGGCGATGGCCTCAACTGGTTTGGTGGTGCTGATGTTGCTGACCAAGATCTTCGTTTAGAGTACGGTACATTAAAGCTTGAAGCGGATGATTCAGTCTCTGATGTTGAGCATCATTATGATTACGTTGCAGAGCAGTTCTATCCATCAAAACCACAGCCAATCAATACGAATCAAATGGTATTGGGTGAAGGTGGTTGGGTTGCTGAAAACGACACCATCGTCAGCATCAAAGTGAACGATGATGCATCCATCGAACTTGAAATGGCGACTCCGGTCCTGAATGAACGTGCGAGTGCGAAGCAGGTTGATGTGAGTGGTTTGAACGTTGGTTCAATCATGAACAAAACTGCGGATGAAGGGGTATGGGGGCAAGTCATGCCAACTGCACTGACATTCCCTGATAATGCGGTAGCGTATAAGTTGTCCGTGCAAAGTGTGAATGATGGCTTCTATTCATTCAATAAAGGGGATTGGTGTATCGCCAGTAACCCAGATCGTTATGCTGCACTCAACAATATGTGTAATGGTATTAGCGCCTTTAAAGAGGGGACTGATACATGGTTAGCCACATTGGCTGATACCGTAGCTCAGGATGAGAGTGATCGCGATGGTGCAACCAACAATGCTGATCTGATCCCGATGGCGGGTATGAGCAATGGTGATATTTTTGCTCAGTTATTGGCTGATGGTACTGTTGTTTACTACAAACGCTCTTGGGATTGGAGTGCACCGTTTACTAAATTTGCTGATGCAGGTTCATGGGAAGACATCACAGTCAATGGTCAGCAGCTTCGCAAAGTGACACTACCGACATCTGTGAAAGCGCAGGCCACATGGTCAAACTACGGTGCGGATAACGCGACCTATCTTGCTGTGGTTGATGGTTTTGTACGTATCACTTGGCACGTTGCTGCAGAGCGTGGTAGTGAAGAGTACATCTTTGATGCGGCAACAAAACAGTTTATTCTGGATAACTTTGTTAAGCCAGAGCCAGCAACACCACTAAACCTACAAGCGTGTTTAGACTCACTACCTGATGCTGGTTATCAAGCAGCGGTTGGGGATGTTACTGTCTACGATGTGCAGCGTGCCGTGCCATGGGCAAATGATGGCTTACCTCAAAGCTTTAGTTATGAGTTTGAGTTCCAAGGCAGCACGTTCTCTTGGCTAGACGATGTGACTTTGGTGACAGGCCTGCCAAGCTGGATCACCGACATGCAAGGCACACTTGAGAAAACGCGTGTCACGATGAAAGACAGTGTAGGTGATGTGATTGGTCATGAAAATGCTTACAGCTCAGCAGATCATTACTTAGGTCAAGAAGGGTTTAATCCAGATGGTTCGTTTGGCTGGGGGACGGCAAAAGCTGTTCTACCTCTGGCGATTGCAGATGCTGAAAAGTTGCTGAATGTACCTGCGCTGTTTGGCAGTGCGACCAATATGCCTTTGGCGTCTGAGTTTGATTACAGTGTTTATCCTGCATTGGAAATCAGACCAGGGGTGAGAACGGTAACGGTAGAAACGCCACTGACAGACATGACAGATATTTGGTCATTAGCCGTATTCGACTACCAAGAAACCTACCTTGGCAAAGAAGAAGTGACGGTCGGTGCTGGAACCATAGAAGCGTGTAAAGTCAGCAGCGAAACTTATTATCCAGAAATTTTAACAACGGACACGAAAGTGTCTTGGTTGACCAACCGTGGTTTTGTGAAAGAAGAGCGTGACGAACCTTCATGGGGTGCAACCATTATGATGGAAGCGGCGTCGCTGCCAGCATCGATTCGTTAAAGCAGGTATTTACCTTGTTCAAAGCCAGCGTATAACGCTGGCTTTTTTCATGGAATCAAGGAAATTACGCAGAGGCCCTTATGATCAGACTTGGAGGAAGAATTAAACTATGAGGCTGATGTTGCTCGGAGTTCATGTTTTCAATTAAACGTCTCGCCGCTTGTTTTCCCATTTCTCTGGCATTGGAATTAACGAAAGTCAGTGGTGGTTCGATAAGCTCTGCGGCTTCCACATCATCAAAACCAATAACGGAAACTTGTTCGCCGACAAACTGATCTTTACCCACCTGTCTTCCTGCACGATTGATCCCATATACCGCACCTAGAGCCGTTGCTGAATGGTGACAAAGCATGGCGGTGACTTGAGGATGATCTGACAACAACTGTTGTACCGTTTGCGCCGCAGAGGCTTGAGTCTTCTGACATTCTACAACCCATTCAGGCTTAAATGGCAAACCAAATTGTACCAAGGTACTGCAATAGCCCCCAATCCGTTCCGCTCTAGACAGTGAATTGCTTTGCCCGCCAACATAAGCGATGCAACGATGCCCCTGTTTGATCAGGTGCTCTGTAGCCAGTTTTGCTGCGTAGCTGTTGTCGGGACCAACATAATCGACTTGTTTATCGACAGACGCGCGAGAAATACACACCAAAGGCAGCTTAAAGGTGTTGAGTTGGTCGATATCAAACTGCTGATTTTCACCAACAGGACAAAATGCAACCCCACCTACGCCTTGGTGGGCAAGGGTTCTCAAGCAATGATCAAACTTTTCCTGACTCTCGCCACATTGCGCTAAAAACAGCATATAGCCTTGTTTTTCGGCTTCTTCACTCAGCCCAGCCGCCACTTCCGCATAGTAAGGATCGCTAATGTCTCTCAAGATAAGACCAATGATTTCGCTGGTATTGGAGCGCAAGTTAGCAGCAGCACGGTTGCGAATATATCCCAGGGCTTCAACAGCTTGATTCACTTTTTTCGCGGTGTCTGGGGAGATACGTCCCTTATTGCTCAACACCATTGAAACCGTGGTGACAGAGACACCAGCGTGTTTCGCAACTTCGGTAATGGTCACTTTTTTGGATGACATAAGCCTACTAGTAATTGAAGAAACGTTTCATCAGGAAAACATACAGGTATTGTCCTGATTATTAAAGGGCGATCACATAACAATCGAAAGAAATATAACTGGATCACAAATAAATTGATAAAACGTTTTACCAAAAATTTTAGCGGTGTAAGTTCGGTTGCATAAACAAAATAAAACCCTACGTTCTCATCCTCGGAGAGTTGTTATGTCCAGCAATGCTAATAAAACCACAATGTGGGAATTTCTACAGAGTTTAGGAAAGACATTTATGCTGCCTGTCGCCCTGCTTGCCTTTTCAGGTATTTTGCTTGGGGTAGGGAGTTCATTGTCGAGCACCGCCATTCAAGAAGCGATACCTCTGCTCGATAATACGATCTTGCAATACCTCTTTATGTGGATGACCAAAATAGGTTTGGTCGCATTTATTTACCTGCCAGTAATGTTTGCTATTGCGATCCCTCTCGGTCTAGCCCGTGAAGAAAAAGGGGTAGCGGCTTTCTCGGGTTTTGTCGGATACGCGGCGTTCAACCTAGCGATCAATTTCTTTCTAACCGTCAATGGTGTGCTGGCCGATGAAGCGCAGCGCAGCGCCTACGGTGTCAAAAGCATTATTGGTATTGAGTCCATTGATACAGGGATCCTCGGTGCGGTCATGGTGGGCATCATTGTGGCTCGTCTTCACCAACGTTACTACACCTTTAAAATGCCAGATGCTCTGGCCTTCTTTGGTGGTGCGCGTTTTGTCCCGATTATCTCTGCCATCGTATTAGGTGTCGTCGGTGTTCTTATTCCATTTATCTGGCCATATTTTGCAAAAGGCATTAACGGCATCGGTTATGCAATTGCTGGTGCTGGGGACTTCGGTCCAATGCTGTTTGGTACTGGTGAACGCCTACTACTACCAATTGGTTTGCACCATATTTTGGTGGCGTTGATCCGCTTTACAGAAGCGGGAGGCACAATGGAAGTGTGTAATCACACGGTATCTGGTGCGCTGAATATTTTTTATGCGGAACTCTCATGCCCAACCACGCAAAGTTTTACGCCTGAAGTTACTGCGTTCTTATCACAAGGGAAAATGCCGACTTTCCTTGGCGGGTTACCGGGTGCGGCTCTGGCGATGTACCACTGCGCTAAGCCGGAAAGTCGCCATAAAATTAAAGCACTGCTTATTTCAGGTGTTGTGGCGTGTATGGTCGGTGGTATTACTGAGCCATTGGAATTCCTGTTCTTATTCGTTGCTCCGGTACTTTACTTCATTCACGCGATACTCACTGGCCTTGGCTTCATGATCATGGGTATGCTGGAAGTCACTATCGGGAACACCGATGGTAACCTAATTGACTTCTTCGTCTTTGGGGTTCTGCAAGGGACAGCTACCAAGTGGTACTTAGTGCCTATTGTTGCTGGTATTTGGTTTGCGGTTTATTACAGTGTGTTCCGTTTTGCGATTCTCAGATTCAACCTCAAAACCCCTGGCCGTGAAGTCGATACCGCAGAAGTTGACAAAGAACTTGAGGCAAGTTTTATCAATGAATCAGGCAAAGGTGCGGCAGTACTGGCAGCTCTTGGTGGGAAAGATAACATTACTGCGTTAGACAACTGTATTACCCGTTTGCGCTTATCGGTTAAAGATATGTCCTTGGTTAACGATGCCAGCTTGAAAGCGCACGGTGCGTTGGGTGTGGTGAAACTGGATGAGCATAACTTACAGGTGGTGATCGGAACGCAGGTCCATCTCGTGAAAAATGAAATTCAGTCTTTGATGACTGCCAGCTAAAACAGCATTCCCCCTTGCGATAATGCAAGGGGGAATGAGGAGACAGTAATGACTCATCAGTATGACTTTGATACCTCAATTGATCGCACGGGGACCTACTGCACGCAATGGGACTATGTGCAAGATAGATTTGGTAAGGAAGGTTTATTGCCTTTCACAATCTCGGATATGGATTTCGCAGCACCGAATGTTGTTCTAGATGTCTTGAAACAACGTTTGGAGCATCCGGTTCTTGGTTACAGCCGCTGGAATCACCGCGACTTTAAATCTGCAGTAACCGCATGGTTTCATCGGCGTTTTGATGCCATGTTTGACGAACAAGCGATCGTTTATGGCCCTTCGGTTATCTACATCATCTCTAGTTTGATCCAACAATGGAGCAAGCCAGGACAAGGCGTGGTATACCACGCGCCCGGTTACGATGCGTTTGATCGCATGATTGCCGGCCAGCAGCGCGTGTGTGTTCCGAGTTCACTGCTCAAAGAGCATGGTCAGTTCAGTATCAACTGGTGTGAGCTTGAGCAGCAACTGGCTGATCCAAATAACCGGATTTTCTTATTATGCAGCCCACATAACCCAACGGGGCGAGTGTGGAGCAAAGAAGAATTAATACGCATTTCCAAGCTGTGCCAGCGACACAACGTGGCCGTGATCTCCGATGAAATTCATATGGATATTGCGTTCAAACCGCACACACCATGGCAAGGTTTTGGGCTTGAAATGCCATGGGCATTGGTGAGCTCGGCGAGTAAGTCGTTCAATATCCCAGCTCTAACTGGTGCGTATGCCATCATTCCCGATCAGCAATGTCGTGATGATTACTTATTTAAACTCAAGCATGTTGATGGGCTTTCTTCGCCAGCAATTCTCGGTGTGCTCGCAACCATGGCTGCCTACCAAAAAGGGCATGAGTGGTTGGATGCACTAAATGACTATGTGCTTGGTAACCACAAATATGTACAAACGGCCCTAAATTCAGCGATACCGCAAATCAATTATCAACTGCCGGAAGCAACCTATCTCGCTTGGATTGACCTTTCTCCATTACCGCTGGATATGGCAGCGTTAAACCGGACGTTAATTGATCAGTATGATGTAGCAATCATGCAGGGCAGTACGTATGGCGACGTTGGAAAAGACTACGTGCGTTTAAATCTTGGATGTCCAAGAAGCAAGGTTGAAGCGGGTGTGGCGGCGTTGATTGCCGCGATACAAGCTCAGTTGAATGGTGAATGACCACAACAAGAGAGTGAGCATTATGTCATTGTATAAGCTTGATAATGTAATTAAACACTACGCGTGGGGGAGCAAACAGTCCGTCACCGAGCTGTTTGGTATCACGAACCCAACCAATGAACCGATGGCGGAAATCTGGATGGGGGCTCACCCGGCAGGATGCTCTAAAGTATCGGAAACGCAGTGCCATATTTCTGAAGTGATTAATGCCGACAAATTGGGCCTGCTGGGGGACTATACGACGGCAAGGTATGGCGAATTGCCTTTCTTGTTCAAAGTGTTGGCCGCAGAAACGCCATTGTCGATTCAGGTTCATCCAAGAAAAGAAAAAGCGGAAATTGGTTTTGCCCGAGAAAACCAACAAGGTTTACCGTTGGACGCGCCGAATCGCAGTTACAAAGATCCGAACCATAAACCGGAGCTGGTATATGCACTGACCTTTTACCGCGCGATGAACGGTTTTCGCCCGATAGCGCAGATCGTATTGCTGTTTCGTCAGGCTGGGTTGCATTCGTTGGAACCAGAGCTGAATTTGCTGGAGTCGACGCCCAACTCCGCAGGGTTAAAACAGTTCTTTACCACCATCATGTCGTTGGATGAAGTACGTAAAGAACGTGTATTGATGGAGCTATATACCTCGTTAAATAGGCCTGCGAAGACTGCTCAGCTAAGAGAAGCGTATCACTATATTCGAGAGTTCATGCAACACTATCAAGATGATATCGGGTTGCTGTCTCCGCTGATTTTGAACACGATTGAACTTGAGCCGGGAGAGGCGATGTTCTTGCATGCTGAAACACCGCATGCGTATGTTCAGGGAACCGGGTTAGAGTTGATGGCCAATTCGGATAACGTGTTACGGGCAGGATTAACTACGAAGTTTATAGATATTCCAGAGCTAATTGATAATACCGCGTTTATTCCCGTGTGCGCGGATGCATTAAAAGTAAGCCCAGTTTCGAAAGAAGATCGCCAAAGTTTTCCGATCCCAGTGGATGACTTTAGCCTTGATATCATCACGGTCGATCATGTCGGTAAAATTCAATTCATTCGTAGTGCAGAAATTCTGTTTTGCATTGAAGGCAATGTGGTGATTTCTTCAGGAGAGCAAGAATTAGCGCTGAAAACTGGTGACTCGATATTGATCGGTAACAATAGCCATTCCTATGTTTACAGCGGTCAAGGAAGGCTCGCAAGGGCATACAATTAAAGAACAGATGAGTAAAAGCCCTGAACGTGTTCAGGGCTTTTTCTGTTTAGTACCCCATCAATTGAAGAAGGTTTTCCGCAGTTGATATTGCTTCTTTTCGATTGGCGATATTCAGCTTTTGATAGAGGTTTCGAATGTGAGTTTTAATGGTGGTGCCGGCCACATCAAGCTCTTGTGCAATTTGCTCGTTACTAAAGCCAGAATAGATCAGTCCAAGCACCTGCCATTCACGCTGAGTTAGTGGGCTAGTGCGAACCAATTCCGGAATGTTTGGGTGGTTCACTAACTTTTCTACAAACTCTTCATCAAAGTGGACAGAGCGACTGCGTTGCGTGGTGGAAATCTCTTTGGTGAGCTTCTGCGCACGGTGGCGCTCCAAATCACCCAGCTCCGATTTGTGACTTAATTTCTCTAAAATATGACCAATTTTGCTGCCATCTACTAGGAAGTTGCCTAAAATCCCAGTTTGGTTGGTAAGCTCCAATGCTTGCTTTAATAACGCTCGTGCAGCTTCTTCGTTTTCTTCTGTGGCAGCCAATACCGCTTCAACAATCAAGTTACGGTTGGTATCGGTGATCAACTGGTTTTCTTGGGTTTGTTGTTGTAAGAAATCCAGAGTCTCGTGGGCTTTTTCAAGCTCACCCAAATTGATATACGCACGAGCAATATTGCGCCATTGTAGCTGAGTGAAGTGGTTGCACGCTTTCTCTGGTCGAGTTGTCGTTTTGAGCCAGTGTTGAATGGATTCCATATCTCCACGGGCTTGCCAGTATAAAATTAACGACAGAGAAGCATTGGCTGTCCAGTCAACATGGTAGGTTGACTGTTTTAGCAGATGGACAATTTGATCGATAAACTTGGCTGCTTTATCCAACTCTCCTCGGCCAATGGCTATACGTGCCAACATCGAGTAGCTATGTAAGTGCTTACTCGGTGAGTGGTTACCCAGCACATCAAGTCCTTTGTACGAACACTCTTCCGCTTCATCAAGTCGATTCCAGCACCAAAGGATCTGGGCGCGAACTCGCAGCAAAAATTCATGCAATGGCACTTGATGTAACTGCTGCTCTTCAATCAGACGAAAGGCATTGTCTTGCACTTCATATGCTGCCTGAACATAACCTTGAGCGATCAAAATTTCGCTCTGCTGCAACATGGCCCAAAGCGCTTGATGATAGACCTGATATTGGCGCGCCAGTTTCTCTGTTTGCTGCATCATCGGCAGTGCACGGCTCAGTTGCCCAAGTACGTGATTGACTTCGCCCACCACAGAAGTGGCGACGATTCGACTGCGGTAAACTGTGCTGTCGAGTTGGCTTAAGGCCAGCTCTGCCAGCTTTAAAGCTTTTTCTGGTTCGTTTTGGTTAATGGCGACCTGTGCTCTCAGCGCATTGAACTCACCCTGCTCATTGGTAGAGAGCTGGACGTTAAACGCGTTCATTTGGTCATCGGCTTTTTTCAGCAGATCGCCGACATCGTCATAGCGATGCTGACTTTGTGCGAGCCATGCCTGCAACATACACAATTTAGGTTCGCTATAAAGCTGTTCAGGTTTCAAAGCGTTAATGGCACGTTCCAAGGTCTGCAACTCACCGTGGTTGAACATTTTCCAGCCATATTGAGTCAAGATATCCGCGACTAGTTGGCCGTTGCGAGCTTTTCGTGCATGGCGCAGAGCTTGATGCGGTGAGGCTTGGCTCAACCACGCATGGGCGGCTGCCTCATGTAACTCTTGTTCTTGTTGTGGAATACGCGCTAATCGTTCGTGAGAAAGAAATTCGGCAAATAGATTGTGGAATCGGAACCAATTCTGCTCCCCTTCCAACGGATGAATGAACAAACCAAAACGGTTGAGGGACTCAATCATACTGAGTGCATCGTCGCGCTTGGTCAGTGCTGACACCAATGCATCGTTAAAATGGTCGAGCACGGAACACTGCATCAGAAACTGGCGGGTTTCTTGGTCGAGCAAATCAAACACTTCTTCAACCAGATAATCCCACAAGTGGCCGTGATTAAACTGGGAAACGGATTCTGCTGATTGCGCGAGGGTACGTTTTTGATGCTGTGCTTGCAGTGCGATTAACTGCAAGGCGGATGGCCAACCTTCAACATAATGGCGCAGGCTATCTGCCGTGACATCATCAATGCCGTCAGCGACTCGTTGGTTGAAGAAGCGGGTTGTTTCTTCGGTATCAAAGGCCAAGAGATCGTTACCAATCTCAATCATTAAATCACGAACACGTAAGTTTGCTGTACCAAGTGGAGGTGCAGCGCGACTGGTCACAACCAGTGTGAGATTGTCGGGCATATGTTTAAGGAAAAAGCGCATCGCTTCGTGAATATCGTCTTCTGCGATCAGATGATAATCGTCGAGTACTAAGTAGCACTCCTGGTGAAATTGCGACATTTCAGCAAACACTTCGCCGAAAAGGGAGTGTAGAGTAGAAAACTGGCGCTTTTCCGCTAATTTCTGTGAGTTTGGACAGGCATCATTGGTGGCTTTGTTTAAGGCTTTAAGCAGGTAGTTCATAAAGCGAAATGAGTCGTTGTCGCTTTCATCAATGCTGTACCAGCCGACATTAGGTTTATCTGCTAACCACTGTGCTGCCATGGTGGTTTTGCCATAACCAGCCGGTGAGCGAAACAAAATAAGTTTGTAGCAAGGTGCTTGCTGGAGTATGTCGAGTACTCTTGGACGTACAATCGCATTATGCAAGCGCCCAGGACGAGTTAACTTCGAAGGAATCCACATCTTCTTACATCCTGTCTTTAATATCTTCAGTGCTTCGGATGAGCACGTTATATCTTGGGTTATCAATCTATTCCCGGAGGATTGGGCGGATGGTAACGGAACTCGATCACTACGGTTATTGATCAGAGGCCCGTTTTTTACTTATTTCGCGAAGCGTAGTTTTCTACGCCTTATATTTGTGAACTGAATTACTTAAAGATGGGTGTGAAAGCAGGCTGTTCGCACAAAATTGCACCGTTATTAGTGCAATTCTGTGAATGCGAAAAAGCAGAGTGTGATCTCACGTACATTCTTATCAATTCACTCAGAGACTCTCCATGCTCGGTCTTCATTAACGACTAGTTTTATTTGAGTTGGCGTTGTGATCTTAATCACTATGGATTTGGCTGCGTGTCGTGGTTAATGAGAGTTGGATCACCTGGCCGTTGTTTGTACGCCGTCTACGCCCTGACATCTCCTCCTAATACTCCTCTGGGGTAGGAGGATGTTTTGATGTCTGTCGCCATGCACGATATGGCACAGATGGATTAAAACTAAAAAAATGTAAGTGAGATTTCGGAATGAAACCTGCACAACAAACTGCTTTTGATAAAGCTGCTTTCCAAGAAAGCGTGAAAAAATACCTCTCAGCAACCTATGCTACTACGGTAGAGCGAGCCTCTAGCCGCGTATGGTATTTAGCGATGGGACGCGCTCTGGCTGAGCTGACCACCTTTGATATGCTGCAAACAGAACAAGACGACGCTATCCGTAGCGCGAAGAGTGTGAACTACCTTTCGCTTGAGTTTTTGATTGGCCGTCTAACCGGTAATAACCTGATTAGTATGGGGTTATACGAACAAATCACCGAGGCTATGAGCGAGTTAGGCCAAAATCTAACAGATTTGCTTGAAGAAGAGCGCGATCCTTCGTTAGGAAACGGTGGTTTAGGCCGACTGGCGGCTTGCTTTATGGATTCACTCGCTGCGCAAGAGTTTCCAACGGTTGGCTATGGTCTGCATTATGAATACGGCCTATTTAAGCAGTCTTTTGCTAAAGGGCAGCAACAAGAAGCGCCAGATGCATGGTGTGGTGTTGAAGGTTATCCATGGGAAGTAGCACGTCCTGAACTCGCTCAGGAAATTGGTTTCTATGGTCATGTCGAGGTTTATCAAGACAACGGCAAAGAGCGTCGCCGCTGGGTTCCGGGTATGGCTGTAAAAGCAATGCCGTGGGATCTGCCAATTGTTGGTTACCAAAGTGAGACGGTTTATCCGCTCCGTTTATGGGAATGTCAGGCCATCGCACCTTTCTCTCTCGCCAGTTTTAATAACGGCGACTATTTTGAAGCGCAGCATGCATTGATTGATGCTGGTAACATTACCAAAGTGCTGTATCCAAATGATAACCATGAAAAAGGCAAAACACTGCGCCTGATGCAACAGTATTTCCACAGTGCAGCCTCGGTTCGAGATATTCTTCGTCGCCACGAAGAAACGGGTCATACGCTAGCCTCATTACCAAAATACGAAACAATTCAGCTCAATGACACCCATCCAACCATCGCAATCCCAGAGTTAATGCGTATTCTGATGGATGAAAAAGCGCTGTGTTGGGATGATGCATGGCATATCTGTTCACAGACATTCGCCTACACCAACCACACCTTACTACCTGAAGCGCTTGAAACATGGGATGAATCTCTGATCCAGCGCCTACTGCCTCGTCATATGGAAATCATCTACGAGATCAACCACCGCTTCTTGGAAGAGGTTCGTGCTAAATGGCCGGGGGATGTCGCTAAGCAGCAAAAGCTGTCTATCATCCAAGATGGTTTCCACCGCATGGTGCGTATGGCTAACCTTTGTGTGGTTGGATCTTATGCAGTAAACGGCGTTGCCGCATTGCACTCAGAGCTGGTGAAACGCGATCTCTTCCCTGAATTCCATGAACTCTACCCAACGCGTCTACACAATGTGACCAATGGTATTACGCCACGCCGTTGGCTGAAGTTCTGTAACCCGGGTTTATCGGCGTTGATTTCCGAGAAAATTGGTGATGAATGGCCTGCGGATCTAGACCAATTAGAATCCATTGCTCAATACGCAGAGGATGCCGCATTCCAGAAGTCATTCATGGCTGTGAAAAAAGAGAATAAACAGCGTTTAGCCGATTGGGTACAAGAAAATATGGGGCTCGAGCTGGATACCAATGCGATCTTTGATGTGCAAATTAAGCGCTTGCATGAATACAAACGTCAGCACCTGAACATGCTGCACATTTTGTCGCTGTACCATCGTTTGGTGAATGACCCTGAGTTTGATATGGCTCCGCGTGTGGTGTTCTTTGCGGCTAAAGCAGCACCGGGTTATCACTTAGCCAAAGAGATCATTTATGCCATCAACATGATTGCTGAAAAAGTGAATAACGACCCGCGTATCGGCAATAAGCTTAAAGTGGTGTTTATCCCAGACTACCGCGTCAGCATGGCTGAAATCATCATTCCAGCGGCGGATGTTTCTGAGCAAATTTCGACTGCGGGTAAAGAAGCTTCCGGTACCGGTAATATGAAGATGGCGCTGAATGGTGCATTGACGATCGGTACGATGGATGGTGCCAACGTTGAGATCCGTGAAGAGGTGGGTGACGACAACATCTATATCTTCGGTTTGGAAGTGGATGAAGTGGAAGCGCTGAAAGCCAGTGGGTACAACCCGTATGACTATTACAATGCGGATCCATTGTTGAAAGCGTCTCTGGATTTGCTACTGACGGATGAGTTTACGCCGGGTGAAGTCGGTAAACTGCGTGCTACGTACGAAAGCTTGTTGGATGGCGGTGACCCGTACTTGGTGTTGGCCGATTTTGCATCCTACATTCAAGCGCATGAAGATATGGATAAGCAATACCGTGATCAATCAGGTTGGGCCAAGAAAGCGATACTCAATACCGCATTGGTCGGTAAATTCAGTTCAGACCGCAGTATCCGTGATTACGTGAATAACATCTGGAAATTGGAAGCTGTTCATCGTTAATCACAATCCTATTAAGCCAAGGCCATTGTGCCTTGGCTGCCTGTTATTAATGAATTAAACCCTACATTTTTGAAGGTGTAAGCCGTCCTTCGGAGAGAGCGATGAAACACGATAATGCATTAAAACAAGTCGCTGAAATGGCAAAAATTGCCGACAGCTACGTTAGCGCGTGGGGAGATGAAGCGAAAGTGGAAGAGTCCACGCTCCTTCACTTACTGACGTCTTTAGGTTACGACACGAAAAATGATGAAACTTTGCTTAAATCTGCAGAGAAAAAACATAAAAAAGATGTTATTGACCCAGTATTAGTGGTGCGTGATAGCAAGCCTGTTCATGTCCCTTTATATTTAGGAAGCAGTGCCCGAGAGAGTGATTTTAGCTGGCGTCTGGAGACGGAGCAGGGAGAGGTACTGGAAGGCTATCTTCAATCGCAAATTGTGTCTGATGAGCGTAGTGAGGGTGGCCCTTTAGTGTTTGCTCTGCCAAGTGATCTACCTTGGGGTTATCACACTTTAACGCTGGTACGAAAACGCCGTAAGTCGCCTTATCAGATGACGCTTATTGTCACACCGAACGCATGTTTTAAACAACCGGCGATGGAACAAGGTAAAAAAATGTGGGGGCCGAGTATTCAGCTTTATACCCTACGTACGCAGCATAACTGGGGGATTGGCGATTTTGGCGATCTAAAGCAGTTGGTGGCGGATATTGCCTCTCGTGGTGGTGATTTTGTGGGGCTAAACCCAATTCATTCGCTCTTTCCTGCAAACCCAGAAGGGGCCAGCCCATACAGCCCATCCTCGCGTCGCTGGCTCAACATCTTGTACATCGATGTAAGCTCTGTGCCCGAGTTTGCGCTGAGCGCCGAAGCGCAGCAAACCGTTGGCAGCGCAGAGTTTCAGCAGCGTCTGCAACAAGCGCGTGATGCTCATTGGGTCAACTATACCGAAGTTGCTGCATTAAAAATGGCCGTATTGCCGTTGCTGTTTGCTGAGTTTAAAGCGCGCCATTTGGATAAAAATACTGATCGCGCTAAAGCGTTCCTCGATTTTGTGGAAGTCGGTGGTGATAGTTTAATGCATCAAGCGGCTTTTGACGCCTTACATGCGACGCTGCACGCAGAAGATTCGTCAGTGTGGGGCTGGCCTGTTTTCCCAGAGCAATATCGCCATTTCAGTAGCAATGCAGTACAAAAATTCATTCAAAATAACCAAGATCTGGTTCATCTATACATGTATTTACAATGGGTGGCTGATGTTCAGATCAAGGAAGCGCAAGTGCTAGCAGAAGAAAAAGGCATGAAAGTTGGCTTGTACCGAGATTTAGCTGTTGGGGTCGCAGACTCGGGCAGTGAAACTTGGGCTGATGAAGGCAACTTAATTCTGGATGCCAGCATTGGTGCTCCGCCCGATGTGCTTGGGCCGCTTGGTCAAAATTGGGGGTTACCGCCACTGAACCCTCAAGTGCTAAAAGCGACAGGTTATGATGCGTATATCAAACTCCTGCAAGCCAATATGAAACATTGCGGTGCATTGCGTATTGACCATGTTCTAGGTTTATTACGTTTGTGGTGGATACCGAAAGGGGAGAACGCCACAAAAGGCGCTTACATTTACTACCCGGTTGAAGACATGCTGGCGATTTTGGCACTGGAATCCCATCGCCATCAGTGCAGTGTGATCGGAGAAGATTTGGGCACGGTACCGGATGAGATTGTCGAGATTCTTCGTGATGCGGGTGTGCACTCTTACAAGGTGTTTTTCTTTGAAACATCAAAAGAGGATGGTGGCTACATCTCGCCAAAGCATTATCCAGAGCAATCGATGTCGGCACTATGCACTCATGACATGCCAACTCTTCGTGGTTTTTGGCATTGTGACGATCTGAAAACGGGTCGTGAGCTAGGTTTGTACCCTGATGAAGCGCAACTAGAAAAACTCTTTAGCGATCGTTTGGAGAGTAAACAAGGTATTCTCAATTCGGTGGCGTGGCACGGATACTTGCCTGACGGTGTCGGCCGAGATGCCCAATATGTTCCGATGGACTCACATTTGGCTGAGGCTTTGCAAGAACATGTGGCTGGTGGTGCTTCTACGTTGCTGAGTGTGCAACTGGAAGATTGGTTAGAGATGGATAAACCAGTCAACATTCCGGGAACCGTTAGTGAATACCCAAACTGGCGTCGCAAACTGTCGATGAACTTGGATGAAATCTTTGCTCATCAGGGCGTTAATCGTATCGCAGAAAAGTTAACGAAAGCTCGGGCTAAAGTTAGTAATCAACGTTAATAACAAAGTGTTACATAGAGAAGTATCGAGCCTGTCACTCTACGTGCAGCGTGAATACTGTAAAGTAACCTCATGCGATTTGAAGCCCGCTGTTTGCGGGCTTTTCGCTATAAATATTGGTTCCAATTAACTGGGACAGTCAGAAAGTTAGGTTAGGGAGATAATCGCTTGAAAACCACCATGCTTGATAAAAAAACCAAGGCTTATAACCAACTTTCACACGCTTCGTTTGCTGATCCTTTTGCATTTTTAGGCCCATTTATCGACGAAAGTGGTGTGTCTTTACGGGTATGGATGCCCGGAGCGGATAAAGTCTCATTGGTGATTGAAGGAGAGGAGCGTATCGAGCTAGTGCGCGAAGACGCTTCAGGGTTTGTTCTCAATCAGCCACGCGATTTGCGCTTTACTCACTATCAGCTTGCCGTGAACTGGCAAGGTGTAGAGCAGCTTCTTGATGACCCATATCAATATCACACCATTTATGCAGAATATGATGATTTGCATACTCCAAAAACCATGTATCACCACATGGGGGCTCAGTTCATCACCTTAGAGCGAGACGGCCAGAAAATCAGTGGTACACGTTTTTTAGTCTATGCGCCGCATGCTTCGGCTTGCAGTTTAGTGGGTAATTTTAACCATTGGGATGGACGACGCCTCCCTATGCAGCGGTTAGATTACGGCATTTGGGGACTCTTTATTCCGGGTTTGGCTGAGGGGGCTCAATACAAATATGAGCTTAAAGGGCCAGATGGTGAAGGTCTACCGCACAAAGCGGACCCTTGGGGTTTTTATGCAGAGCAGCACCCTTCTTTCTCTTCTGTTACTTACGATCACATGCGCTATCAATGGCAAGATGACGCTTGGCAACAGCGTGCTATCACTGAAAAGCGTAAAGACGCACTCTCCTTTTACGAACTGCACGTTGGCTCTTGGCGCCGAGACAGCAATGGCGACTTCCTCAATTATCGTGAGCTGGCGGATCAACTGGTGCCGTACTTGGTGGATATGGGATACAGCCATGTAGAGTTGATGCCAGTTTCGGAGCACCCGTTCTATGGCTCGTGGGGATACCAGCCTGTCGGTTTGTTTGCCCCGGCCAGCCGTTTTGGCTCTCCGGATGATTTCAAATACTTTGTCGATGTCTGTCACCAAGCCAATATTGGTGTGGTATTAGACTGGGTTCCTGCCCACTTCCCATCTGATGATCACGGTTTGGCCAATTTTGATGGCACTCCTCTGTTCCACGATCCAGATCCTCGTCGTGGTTGGCATCAAGATTGGAATTCCTTTATTTACGACCTCGGACAGGAGCACGTACGTCGTTTCTTGGTGTCGAATGCGCTCTACTGGTTGGAGCAATTCCATATTGATGGTTTGCGGGTCGATGCAGTGGCATCGATGTTATATCTCGATTATTCACGCAGCCATGATCAGTGGATTCCCAATGTTGACGGGGGGAATGAGAACTATGATGCCATTGCTACGTTGAAGTGGATGAATGAGGAGGTTTACAAGTTCTTCCCCAATGCGATGACGATTGCTGAAGAATCCACGGCGTTTCCCGGTGTTTCTGCCCCAACATTTATGGGTGGGCTTGGCTTTGGCTTTAAATGGAACATGGGGTGGATGCACGACAGCCTTTCTTACATTAAAGAAGATCCAGTTCACCGCAAATACCATCACAATACCATCACATTCCCAATGGTTTATGCACATAGCGAGAATTATGTGTTGTCGTTATCACATGATGAAGTGGTCTATGGTAAAGGAGCGTTACACTGCAAAATGCCGGGTGATGAGTGGCAGCAAACAGCCAATTTACGTGCTTACTATGGTTACATGTATGGTCAGCCGGGTAAGAAGCTGAATTTTATGGGGGCAGAATTTGGTCAAACGGGTGAATGGGATCACGATGATCAGTTGCAGTGGTATTTGCTAGACTTCGAGCGACATCAGGGGATTCAGAAATTAACCCGTGATCTGAATAAGCTCTATCGTAGTGAGAAAGCATTGTATGAACTCGACAGTGAACCACGTGGCTTTGAGTGGCGGCTCCAAGATGCGGCGGATGCAAGCGTTCTTGCCCATGAACGATTAAGCGATAACGGTGAGCGGATTTTAGTGATCACCAATTTTACGCCAGTACCGCATGATGAGTTCCGTCTTGGTGTGCCATTAGCAGGCGAGTATCAATTGCTGCTCAATACGGATGATTTGGCTTATCACGGCAGTGGGTACAATGTGTCACAGCGAGTATCAAGTGAGCCTATCGAAAGTGAAGGATTAGCACAGTCGTTACAACTTCGTATTCCGCCACTATCAACGGTATTTTACAAATTCAATGGAGTAAATATGTTTAAGTAACTTTTTAGTTCATGGTTTTATGCGTCAAATAAATAAAGTTTGACATTACGGAAATATACTTCAGTTATAATAAAACTAGTTTTGTTATAACTGAAGTATTGTTGGGTTAAATTATGAAAAATTCACAATTGTCATTGAATATAAGAACCAGAAGAACTAAAAAGAACCATCTTTTTTTCGATTTCTTTCATCACTTCTGCACAGCCTATATTAATCACTTTTCTGGGATCATTTATATCTGTGTCATTATTCAAAAATTGTTTTTTTACATTCATACACCACTTATACATAAACTCAGTATTTACATTGATTTTTGCAGTACCTAAATCAATAGCCCTTTTTATATCTTCATCACTAATACCAGTACCTCCATGAAGAACTAAGGGGATTTTGGTAAGCTCTGATATTTCTTTCATTTCATTAAAGCCTAACTTTGCTTTTCCTTTATATAACCCGTGTGTCGAACCGAGAGCTGGTGCAAATGCTGTAGGTTTTAACTCTGCGATAATTTTACATTCATTTAAATCTGCATATATTACTTCGGAGTTAACGATCCCGTCTTCTGAACCAGCAATTGTTCCAAGTTCTAATTCAACGGATACGTCTCTTTCATAAGCATATTTAATAACTTGCTCTGATAATCTATAATTTTCATCAAAAGGCAAATGAGAACCATCATACATTACTGATGTAAAACCAGCATCAATTGCTTCAAAACAGATTTCAGGTGTTTTACCATGATCGAGATGCAAAACTATTGGTATAGTAACATCCAAATATTCAATCATATTCTTGACTATTGATACAATTGTTTTTAATCCTCCCATTTGAGGAATACTTCCTGAAGAAACTCCTAATATTGCAGGAGAATTTTGATTTTTTGCAGCTGTTAGCACAGCTGTAATCCACTCTATATTATGAATATTAAATTGGCCGATTGCATACTTTTCTTTATACGCTTTCAAAATTACAGGGGTCATAGAGGTTAACATATAAATCCTTATTTATTTAACTGGAGATTTGAGTTTTCTACAATATTTAATGCAGGCATAGCTGGGCGTACTCCTTTTTTACTTATAGAAATTGCTGCAGTTTTTGACGCAAAATCTATTATTTTATGTAATGGCCAATTTTTTGATACACCATATGTGAAAGCTCCATGGAATATATCACCAGCTCCAGTCGTATCTATAGCATGTGTTTTATAACTCGGTATCGTCACTACAAGCTCATCAGAATATTTTTTTATGTTTTTTATTTCATTCTTTTTTCTAATATTGGACAACATTACATTGTAGTTCAAATATGCACTACCTTTTTCACCAAGTGTAATAATAACATGTCCTTTACATATTTTTTTTAATTCTACTAAAGCACAGAATAATTTTTCCTTATTATCAAATGATGATATTCCACTATATTGTTTAGCAAAATCTTCACTAACTACCATGTAATCTGTAAATTTTGCTAATTCTATATTACTATCTCTTACACTACCTCCATCCATAACAACTTTTGCGTCTGGAAAGTTATCTATTACTTTTTTACTTAATTCCAATTCATGTCCATCAATTAATATGACTTGACAATCTAGCTCACTAGGAAATTGAATGAAATCTAAGTTTGGTTTCGATAATTTATTTCGAAGAATTATTGTCCTGGAACCAGTAGTCATATTGACAGTTATATTAGCTAAAGGTGTTGGTACGTTATTATCTCTGATAATAAGAGACGTATTGACACCGACGGAATCTAGTTCATGTAATATTTTTTTTCCATACAAATCACACCCAATATGGCTAACGTGGTAACAACTTTCACCCCATAAACCTAATAAATAGGCTGCATTAGATGTAGGACTTCCTCCGCTTTCGAAATACTCAATTGCTACATTTTTCGAATTTTCTTTTGGAAAATCGTCGAGGAAAAAGAACTGATCGAAACACGACAGTCCAACAGTTAAAATTGACATATATCACCAACAAGAAAATAAGTCCGTTAATCAATTTGACAATTAACGGACTGATATTATTAATTTTTTGACATTCCTACAATTTGCTTCTTACTAAATAAAGAAGGCACAATAAGTGTTATTGCAAAAACAATTGTTACTAGGTAAATTCCAGTTTGACCGATGAAATTATTACTATAACCAAGGATAATACCCATTAAAGTAAAATCTACATCACCAAACGTAGTGTTTGCAAAACCCAAATTTCCCAAAACAGGAAGTAATAGTGCTGGGAGGAACCCTAATAGTAGGCCATTAATGAAAGCACCTGCAATACAACCTTTTTTGCCTCCTAATTTATCTCCATACACACCAGCGGTACCACCACAGAAAAAATGTGGTACCATCCCTGGAATTATCAAAGCAGCACCTATTCCTCCAAGAGCAATTAAAGCAACAATACCTCCAAGGAATGAAGATATAAAACCTACGATGACTGCCGTTGGTGAATATGTAAAGAATACTGCACAATCAACCGCAGGAATGCTATTTGGTATAAGTTTGTCACTAATCCCTTGGAATGCTGGTATCAATTCACTTAAAATCAATCGAATTCCATTATAAACAATAGTAACACCTACAGCGAACCCAATACCTGACATCACTGAAAAAAGAATAATACCTTTATCTGAAATAGTAGCTATGTAATCACTTCCAGCAAAAAAACTACAAATTGTATAAATTAAAACCATAATAATACTAGTAGTGATAGTAGTATCTGATAGGAAGTTCCATTTTTCAGGAACATCATTATCAGAAAAAGAGTCTTTCGCATTACCAAATTTTGAAGCAATAAAAGCTGACAAATAATAGCCAAGGCTCGAGAAGTGTCCCATGGCGATACCATCATTGTCAGTGACTTTATCTGTATAACGTTGGCCAATCGCAGGAGAGATTGAAGACCAGGCACCTAATAGAAAGCCACCAATTAATACCAGTTCACTGCCAACCATACCTGTAGCTTGTAATACAGCAGAGAGAAGTGCTGCTAAAAAAAATGAATGATGTCCAGTAAGGAAAATATATTTAAACTTAGTAATTCTTGCGATAATAAGATTTGATGCAAAACCTACAATAAGAATTAACATGGTTTCGAAACCGAGCACTTTTTGAGCTACCGCAACAATTGCTTCGTTGTTAGGAATTACACCTTGAATGTTAAAGGCAAATTGAATTATTTTTCCTAATGGCTCTAAATTAGAGACGATGACCCCCGCTCCTACGCCAAGCATCATATATCCTGCAATCGGTTTGACAGTACCTACTAAAATCTTAGTTTTATCTTCTTTTAGTAATATTAAACCAACAAATGCAATTAGACCCATTAATATAGATGGTTCTGAAAGAATATTCTTTAATATGTTTAATACTATATCCATAGTATTATCTCCCTTGATTAGATAGATTGACTATTTTTTCCTTTATATCTTCAATTACCTTAGTTTTATTAGTATATGATCTAATAATCACTACATTTTTGTTATCTAATTCTGATGCTAATCTATTGGCAGTAATAAATAAATCTGCAGTTTCACTTTTAGCAGACATTAAATCAGAAGATGATATATTTGCTTCTATATTCCATTCTTTAACTAATTTTTTTATGATTTGTGCTAACATTAAAGAACTTCCTATTCCATTACCACAAACAGTTATTATTTTAAGCATAAATATTAGTCCTTATTTATATATTTATATATTTCATTTTTGTTTCCACTCAATAAACTATTTAAAAATTCTTTTGATTCACAAAGAATAGCTAATGTTTGTATTGTTCTGATATGCTCAAATGATGAGGATGCTACTAATCCAAAAACTATTGACACAGGATCATTTTCTTCATGTCCAAACGTAATTGGTTTTTTCAAAGTAATTATTGAAAATCCAGATTTTATAGCTCCATCTTCAGGTCGAGCATGAGGCATTGCTATCTGGCTATCGACAACAATATATTCTCCTAACTCCTTATATTTTTCAATCATTTTATCTACATAATTGTTATTACAATAACCATTATCTACTAATAGATTTCCTGCTATTTTTATCGCCTCTATAGGAGTCTTACAATCTACATTTAATAGCAACATATTTTACCTTTTTAAGTGTTTGATATTATATTGTTAATATGTTAGTTATATGCCCTATTAATAATGTTATTTGATATAGCTAATATTACATGTGATGAATATCACCTTTTAATACCATTTTGATTATTTTGTATATTATTTGAGTATGGATGTGCTTTGTGTCACGTTTTATTAGTCCTTAGTGATGTTTATCACGTCTATATTGGTATTTCATAGTTATAGCTAGTTATAAGGTTAACTTTATTTCACTAATTAATTATCAGGCCAACGTGTTAATAACTATTGGTTATCTTGGCTTCAATTATTTTTTCTAATGACTCTATAATATATTAAATAGTCATTAATATAATTTTATATAGGTTTTAGGTTATAAAAGTAATATAGTGTTTATAAGTAAACTGTAATATTTCATTGTAAATGGAGACGAACTATGTTTTTTTTTAGAAAAAAAGAAGAAGCAGAACTTCTCAACGATACGCTAATTTATCGTGCCATAAGATCTAATTTACCTACTATTGAATTTGATGTAAATGGCTATGTGATTGAGGCAAGCGATAAGTTTCTAGGCTGTGTCGGTTATACAAGAGATGAAGTTATAGGTCAGCATCATAAGATCTTTTGTGACAAAGAATATGTTAACTCAACCGCTTACCAAGATTTTTGGTATAACCTAAATCAAGGAAAGAGTTTTACTGGAACGTTTCAACGATTTGATAAACATGGTGAGCTGATCATGCTTGAAGCAACCTATTTTCCAGTTTTAGATAGCAAAAATAATATTTTAAAAATAGTAAAAATAGCGGCTGATATAACAAAATCATATGTTGATAGCCAACAAAAGAACAATATTTTTTCTGCACTGGATAAATCTCTGGCCGTAATTGAATTTGACGTAAATGGTAATGTAATTACCGCAAATGATAACTTTTTAAGTGTATTGGGATATCGACTTGAAGAAGTGAAGAATAAACATCATCGACTATTTTGCTTTAATGATTTTTACGCTGAAAATCCACTGTTCTGGGAAGAGCTCGGAGAAGGACAGTTTCGTTCTGGCCGTTTTAAAAGAAAAGCGTCAGATGGTCGCGCTATATATATTGAAGCAACATACAACCCTATTTTTGATGACAATGGTAAGGTTTATAAGATAATTAAATTTGCGTCAGACATTACGAGCAATGTAGAACACGAATTAGCTATTTCAGATGCTGCGAATATTGCACACTCTACATCTGTGGAAACTGCTAAAATTGCCTTATTAGGTAACTCTTCTTTGGAAGAAAGCGCTCGTATCTCTGAAGAGCTATCAGATACGCTGGTTCAAATCTCTGGCCGGATTTTTGAACTGAATCAACGTTCGAAAGACGTGACTGATATTGTCCAAGTGATCAAAGAAATTGCGGATCAAACCAATCTGCTAGCACTGAATGCCGCGATTGAAGCGGCTAGGGCCGGAGATCAAGGTAGAGGTTTTGCTGTGGTGGCTGAGGAAGTTCGTGCGTTGGCATCAAGGGCGTCTACATCGACCAATGACATTAATAACGTGGTAAGCAGCAATCAACTGGTCGCTCAAGAGGTTTGTACCCTTGTTGAACAAGTGTCTGAATCGGCTAAGTATGGCAAGAACAAAATGTCTGAAGTGTCAGAAGTCATGAATCAGATTTACGAAGGGGCGAACAACGTTGCATCCAGTGTGTCTTTGCTTACTGAAAAGTAGCGTTTATTAAGCCAGCACGTATCAGGGATGAAAGAGAACGTAATCACCCGACACATGGAAGAGTCGGGCGATTATTAATAAGCGATAGGCTTATAGTTTTTTGAAGATGATGGAGGTATTAATGCCACCGAAAGCAAAGTTATTGCTCATCAGGTATTCCACCTCCATTTCTCTACCACTGCCCGTGATGTAGTCGAGCTCGCCACATTGTGGGTCGAGATTGTTGAGGTTGAGGGTTGGGTTAAACCAACCACTGTGCATCATCTCAAGGCCTAACCAAGCTTCGATAGCACCACAAGCCCCTAAGGTGTGACCAAAATAGCTCTTGAGCGAGCTGATTGGCACTTTACCAATCGCATTGGCAGTGGCATTACTTTCTGCAATATCACCACGGTCAGTGGCTGTACCGTGAGCAGAAACATAATCAATTTTTTCTGCCGCTAAGTTGGCATCTTTTAACGCCATTTCCATGCAGATCTGCATGGTTTCCATCTGAGGTTGCGTTACATGGGCTGCATCGCAATTGCTAGCAAAGCCAATGATTTCAGCGTAGATCTTAGCTCCGCGCGCTTTGGCGTGTTCGTACTCTTCAAGCACTAAAGTGCCCGCACCTTCACCAATAACTAAGCCATCGCGATCACTGTCGTAAGGACTTGGTGTGGTCTTTGGTGCGTTATTTTTTAAGCTGGTCGCGAATAAGGTATCGAATACGGCTGACTCTGTTGGGCAAAGCTCTTCACCACCACCGGCAACCATAACGGTTTGATAACCGTGTTTAATCGCTTCATAGGCGTAACCAATGGCTTGGCTACCAGAGGTACAGGCGCTGCTGGTTGGAATTACGCGGCCTTTCAAACCGAAGAACAGACCAACGTTAACCGCTGTGGTATGTGGCATCATCTGCACGTATGTTGTAGCGGTGATGGCTTTGGTGGTTTTTTCATTCAACATCACACCGAATGCACCAATCGCATCAGTACTACCAGTTGAAGAGCCGTAAGCGATACCAGTTTGGCCGTTGGTTAGTACTTCATTGCCAAGAAGGCCTGATTGAATCAACGCATTTTCAGTCGCAACGGTTGCCAATTTAGAGACTCGACCCATACCACGTACTTGCTTACGCTTGTAGTGTTTCGGTAATTCAAAGTGATCGACCGGAGCGGCGAGTTTGGTGTTGAGGCCATCATACTGCTCATAGGTTGGCATATATTGGGTGGCATTTTCACATGCACGCAATTTAGGCTCAATCGCCTGCCAATCATTTCCAAATGCAGTAACACCAGACATGCCAGTAACAACAACTCGACGGCTCATATTAGGCCTCCATTAACAGAAATCACCTGACGCGTAACGTAAGCAGCGATGTCTGACATCAAGTAGCTCACCAAGCCCGCAACCTCTTCGGGTTCGCCCATACGACGCATTGGTACTTGTGGCAGGGCATGCTCTTTGACGTGCTCGTCCACCATACCGGTGTCAATTAACCCAGGTGCGACGCAGTTTACAGTGATTTTTCTTTTCGCCAGCTCCAGTGCAAGTGACTTTGTAGCACCAATTACGCCTGCTTTTGCCGCTGAATAGTTGGTTTGGCCGCGGTTACCCATTAAGCCTGAGACGGAAGCCAGCGTGACAATACGGCCCCCTTTACGCTTTTGTACCATAGGCATCACACATGGGTGGAGCACGTTGTAGAAGCTATCAAGGTTGGTATGGATCACGCCATCCCATTCTTCTTCTGTCATGGCTGGAAAAGCGGTATCACGAGTGATACCCGCGTTGTTCACCACGCCATAATAAGCGCCATGTTGTTCAATATCAGCTTCGAGTTTCGCACGGCATTCTTCACGGTTGCTGATATCAAACTGAATAAGACGACCGGAGCCACCGTTCTCGACGATGGTGTCCAATGTACTTTGGGCGCCTTTTTGATCGCCCATGTAATGTATGGCAATGTTAAAGCCATCCTGAGCGAGCTGGATAGCAATGGCGCGGCCAATGCCTTTACTCGCGCCTGTAACTAAGACCTGACGGGTCATTGTTGACTCCTGATTTTCATTTCTTTTAATTTTTCTTCTGATGGCACATACACATTCAACTGACATGATGCGACTGGCTCGCCCTGATATTCAAGTTGGGCTGAAAAAACGGCCATGCCATTATCTTCCATGACTTTTTGGGCATAAATATCCAGTGTTTGTCCTTGCTGGAATACGTCACAGTTTGCGTTATAACGTCGGCTACCCAATAAAAAACCAATAGGAGGCTCTTGGCCTTGTTGGCGTGAGTGATAACCCGACCAAGCGGCAACTGACTGAGCCATAAATTCAATACCCACGTAGGCGGGGATGGTGCCAGTTTGGTGATCAAAAAAGGGGTTATGATCGCCAATGTCTACCTGACAATGGATAGTGTCGGCTTGAACGTCGATGGCACGATCAACCAGAATCATTGGCTTATCGTGTGGAAGTAATTGATCAATTGAAGGAATGTCAGTCATTAATGTAACCAAAAATCAGACTAATATTGTTGCCGCCAAAAGCAAAAGAGTTACTCAATATCGCTTTGCGATTGAGATGAGTTGTTTCTTCAACCAAGTTAATTTCAATGTCTGGTGCTTTGTTAGTGCAGCGCTGTTGCGGCAGCGGCAAATCATGTTTGAGAATGTGCCATGCAATGGCTGCTTCGGTTGCACTGGCAGCACCTAGTGTGTGTCCAGTCAACGGTTTGGTGGAGCTAACTGGAACGGCATCGCCAAAGACGCGATAAATCGCTTTGCTCTCCATGCTGTCATTGAGTGGTGTTGCTGTTCCGTGTGCATTTACATAACCAATATCTTCCGCTTTAAGGCCTGCACTTTTGAGTGCTTTGCGCATGGCTTGCTCCGCGCCATTGCCTTCGGGATGCGGCGCGGAAATATGATGGGCATCTGAGCTGTCGCCTGCACCGAGTAGAGCAATGTCTGACGGTGTTCGGCTCAGCAGCATAAACGCTGCTGACTCACCGATATTGATACCGTTGCGATCAGCGCTAAATGGTTGGCAAAGGGTTTGAGAAAGTGCTTCTAATCCATTGAAGCCATTCAATGTTAGCTTGCAAATGGTGTCCGCTCCACCGGCGATCACGGCATCGACAAGGCCTGCTTCAAGCATCTGCTTCGCTGAGATAAATACCCGACCGCTTGAGGAACAGGCGGTAGAAATAGCGTAGCATGGGCCAGTTAAACCGAAGTAGGCTGCGATAAATTCGCTGCAGTTGCCTAGCTCTTGTTTGCGGTAGTGGTAATCAGAAGGGAACTCGCCAGATGCGAGCTTTTCATCAAAGGCGATTTCACCATCACCGATGCCGGAGGTACTGGTGCCAACGATAACCGCGACACGATCAGAACCATATTGGTCGATGGCCGTGCGGATGCAATCTTCAATCTGCAGCAGTGCCGACAGTGCGAGTTGATTGTTACGTGAACGATACTCGGCTAGTGGCTCAGGGATCTCCGGCAGCGCTTCTTTGACTCGACCGATGATGGTCGGCGTGTCCGTATTGAGAATTTCTGCATCCTGCTCCATGTGGGCATTTTCACCAAGCGTTAGGCTCTGATGAATACGCATTGCTTGATTGCCCATTGCAGAATGAAAGCCACAGTCTTGAATAAAAATGGGAGAAAAAGAGTGTGTAAGCATGATGGCTATCTACGGTTGTTCATTGTGGGTTTGATAATTAAGCGTCTGGATTTTTATCGAGTAATCCAACAGCTCGTTATGAAATAAGATATCGCCGTCTAATGGTTTGTCTGCACCATAGCGTACAGTGATAACTTTTTTACCCTGCTGGTTGTAGACCGTTCGTGTCTGTCTGGTGTCTACCATCGACCACCTTACCTTATTTAACGGTGCTTCCCAAGTGCTTTGCGGCCACAGCGTGATCATCAGATTGAACAGTACTTGCTCTGGCTGAGGTAGTGAACCTTCTAAGCCATTGAGCACTTGTGTATTGACCTGCTCATTTTGATAATCCAGCGAAAGTATCCGGGTTCCCCATGAAGAAAAACCAGCGAGCACCACTTGGTTATTTTTGACTTGTAGTTGCACAGGTAGCTGCTGGGTGTTTGCGCCTTTCTCTGTATGCCAAGTGGCGGAAATAAGCTGACTGGCTGTGACTTGATAACCGAGAGCGGCTGGTTGAGGGAGCTCGACATATGTGTCTGCGGCAATCTGTACGTTCGCTGAGCTGGAATCTGGGACTAACGAACAAGCCGTAAGCGAACTGGCAAGCGCGATTAAGCCGGCAAAACGTAAAGCAGTGCATTTGATCATTTTTTCTCCTGTGACGCTGCGATTGCGATAGGTGATAATAGCCAAGCGATAAAAATACCACTCAGCACCGTGACACCAAAACTGTGAATAGCATGCGTTTGGCTTAACGCAAGCAAGCCAAAAGAGAGCAAGGTTGTCATGGCAGACAGCGTGATCGCAAGTAGAGTGCTATGGCTTCGAGCTTGTTCGGCAAAGAATAAGGTGTAATCAATGCCGATGCCAATGATGAGGATCAAAGCCAATAAATTAAACAGATTCAACGTTGAGCCAACCACCACAGTGATAGCAATACCGACGCAACAAGCAATTAATGATGGTAATAGAATACGAATCGTGTGTTTAAAGCCATAGCGCTTAGTTAGCAGTGCTCCAATCACTAGAATCGCAATCGCCAATAGCTCCATAATTTTTATGCGGTACTGGCCAAATAAGACTGAAATATCTGCTGCTTTATCGAGATAGGCCATATCTGGTTTTTTTTCTGTGACTCCGCGTATTACCTCAGGATTTTGCACCTTATTTAACAGCACAACAGCGGCTACTTGTTGTGGTTCCGCCGTAGTCGCAACCTGTCCAAGATACAAAAAACGCACAGCTTCAGAGACGGGATTTGCCAAATAATCCTGCAACTGAACGGGCGTGTAATCTGCATCAAGTTTTGGTGTGGTTGCGAGTTTGAGCGAGTGGGCAAGCGGCTGCGCAAAGTTGTTGTACAGTGTTTTGATCAACTCATGGTCTTGGTGCTGACGCTGCTCCGAACCAATATACTGACTCAAACTTTGATAACCTGAAATAACATGGTCTTGCTGCCAACTTAGTAGCTGCTGATCGAAGCGTTCTAACTTTTGCATCAAGGTTTCGTTGTTCTCTGCACTGACCACGATCATTTGCTGGGAAGGCTGTAACCCGCTCAATGTACTTATCAGCTGTTCTTGCGCTTTGAGATCACTTGGCATCGCCTGAAGCTGGCGAATATCATCATTGTAGGTGACTTGAGTTAGGGCGGCTAAGCTGAGCAGCAAAATGGTACTAGGCAGCCCGATTCGGACGTAAGGACGAGTCCATAACTGAAACCATTGCTGCCACAACGTTTGCCCCGGAAGTGACCGTGCTTTCGCTGGTGAGGCTGCCAAAATGGGATACCAAGCCACTACGGTCGCGTAGGCGGCTGTCAAACCAATCGCAGAAAACAACGCCAGTTGTTGCAGGCCAGGGAATGGGGCAATGAGCAATCCCAAATAACCTATCAAACTGGTGACCAACCCTAATGTGATGGCCGCTAGAATATGTTTGAGCCCTTTGATGCTGTGCCACTGATTTCCTGCCGCTAGACGGTCAGTGAGGTAGTGGAACGCATAATCAATTGAAACCCCAATTAGGCTGGCACCGAAGACGAGACTAAATAAATGAACTTGGCCAAATAACCACGTAGTGATCGCTAGGGCAACCAATAAGCCAACTGAGATAGAAAGCAATGCCAGAGTGAGTGGCGTAATGCTGCGGAAGACAACGGTGATGAGTAAGATCACGCCGAGCAAAGAAAACAGCCCGATGGTGCTGATTTCTGATTTTGCACTTCGGGTACCAAAATCGGCATAAAAAAGTACACCGGTATGCGCAGTTTGTACTTGGTATTGGTTTTCTAACTGTTTTTCAAGCTGCTCGATCATTGGTACGGCTTGCTGGGCAGATAGACTGTATGGAGAATTTTTAAGCTCTGCGGTTATCAGCAGGTAGGTGTTTCCTTCAAACTCTGTTGTTAAGTAGCCATCTTTGAGCTGAAACTGTGATGATGTGGCACTGATATGCGCCAGATAGTCGCGAAAAATTAAGAATGGGTCGTTTTTGAGTTCTTGCCCAGTCACACCTGAAAATGGGTTATATAACGACTGAATGACCTTTTGCACTTGTTCTTGAGGTGATGACGCTAACCTTGTTCGTTGCTCTGGTGTCAGTTGTTGGAATCGATGCTCGAAATAGTATTTTGCCCAAAGACGTTGTTGTGCTTCAGAGATACGTCCCGTGACCTTGTCGAAATACTGACTTTGTGACAATTGAAGCTCAAACTCGCTCGCAGCTTGATGCAGTTTCACTTGCTCAGAGGCAGTGAGAACAAACACCACCTTATCGCTCATATTCGCGGTGACTTTATTAAATGCTTGTTCTGCCAATGGGTTTTGTTGATCCGTTGGCAGCAGCTTTAGAATATCTGTTTCAATGGGGGAGTGAGCAGTAAACGCCCACTGTTTTACCAGCAATGCGCTGCAGCTAAGTACAACTGCAAGCCATAGAAAAGCGACCGCTTTACTTCCAATCCAGTGTTTAGAAAGAGAATTGCGCTTTCTCTGCATCAGTTAATACCTCGGGCTGATGAGTTTGGTTGGTAAAATGGATTTGGGTTTGATCGCCCCGAATTTCTTGCAAAGTCAGCGTACCGATATCGTCTTTCCCCACCAAAGTAATGTATTGAAATACCGCATTTAATGGGGCTTTTTTAGGTGTGAGAGTAAGTGTCCACTTACCGTTATCTTCAATGAAATCCAGCGCAAACTGTTCACTTAATGCCTTGGTGTCACCATGAAAGACAGCTAAAAATATATGGCTAAAGTAAAATGCCATTGGGTTTTGTTCTGCTGTGATGGTTTGTGCTGGTTGGTTGGCAAACGTCTGGCGAAGCTTATCTTTGGTTAAGGTAAGGTTGACCGGAAATGGTGTAGTTTGTTGCCATAATAACCCAGCTGATTTATCGAGAGTAAACCGGCCTGAAGATGTCAGTGGTTGCTCAAACATCTCGATATGTCGTTCCTGACTGAAGTCACCACGAACTAACTGGTGTTGGGCAAGCTGAGTTTGAAGCGAGGCTAAATCGGTGACCTGAGCCAAGCACACTGGTGATACTGACAAAAGCAAAGAGAGCAGCAATCGACGCATTAGAGGCAAGCTCCTGTTTGGTGCCAATGTAGAACTTTATCCGTGAATACTTTGGGCGATACAAAACACATTTCTTGGTCTGCTATAGAGACCGCGACTTGTGTGGTATGTGCTTTACACATACGTTGACCTGTTTGCGCATCAAAAACAATGTAATCGACTCGAAGACGATTTTCCCACTCGGTTAAAGTGGCCGTCACACGGATTTGGTGATTAAACGGAATGGCTTTGACGTATTTGACTCGAGTATCGATCACCGGCCACATGTAACCAGATTCATTCATCGCCAGATAGCCATAATCAATTTTGTCCATCAATACGCGGCGTGCTTCTTCGAAGAAACGGAAATAATTGCCATGATACACAACGCCCATGGGGTCGGCATCTTGAAATGAGGTGACTAATGTCACCTCAGAATTTAGTGGGTATTGAATGTCGCTCATCAATTCTCCTGATATAGCGGCCAGTAACCTTGCTGAATGCGACCAATAAAGTGGCGCAGGTCGGCTTCAAGCGGGCGATCTTCTGCAACGAAATCGAATTCACTCAATACTGCATCGCGAATCATTTTGAGGTTACTGCTCATGTGAGTCTCATCAAGCTCATTTCGGTGGCGGCGAATTTCCAGTGCTTGTGTTGCAGCAAGCAGTGAAGCGGCCGCAACCTGCTCAGTCAATTCAAGAACACGTAAACAGTCACGTGCTGCAATGGTGCCCATGCTGACTTTATCTTGGTTGTGACATTCAGTTGAACGAGAAAATACGCTTGCAGGCATGGTGTGTTTCAGTGCTTCTGCAGTCCAAGCCGAGATGCCAATTTGGACGGCTTTGAAACCATGGTTAATTGGTTTGCGCTCACCTTCTGCACCAGTGAGGTTAAATGGTAGGCCATTGTTAAACTTGTAGTCCATTAACTGAGCCATTTGGCGGTCCAGTAGGTCAGCTAAGTTAGCGATGCCTGTTTTCAATGTATCCATAGCCATGGCAATGTGGCCGCCGTAGAAATGACCACCATGCAGTACGCGTTCGTTATCGCCATCGATAATTGGGTTGTCGTTAGCACTGTTCAGCTCGTTTTCGATCATCTGGCGTAGCCATGGTAGAGAGTCTTGAACGACACCGATGACATGCGGCGCACAGCGTAGTGAATAACGATCTTGTAAGCGGTCACTGTTACGTGGTGGACGGTCAGCTTTGAGATCATCTCGTAGCCATGCAGCAATTTGCTGTTGACCCGGATGCGGTTTGACCGCGAACAATGCTTCATCAAAGTGGAAATCATTCCCATGCATGCCCACAGAAACCATCGCGGTGATCTTAGTACAAAGCTGAGCAAGATACTCTGCGCGTTTGTACGCCAAACAAGCGAGAGCGGTCATCACTGATGTACCGTTCATCAATGCTAAACCTTCTTTTGGCTTAAGTTTGATTGGCTTAATACTCAGCTCTGCGTATACCTCGGCAGTTGGACGGATCTCACCTTTATAAATTACATCACGTTCACCGATTAAAGCGGCAGCAAGATAAGAGAGCGGCGTAAGATCACCACTTGCGCCCACTGAACCCTCTTGAGGGATGCGGGGTGAAATATCGTGGTTAATCAAGGTAATGATTTGGTTGAGTAAATCGTGTGTGACACCGGAAACACCTTGCGCCAAAGAACACAAGCGTGTTGCTAAAACGGCTCTTGCTTGTTCATGTGTCAGGACTTCTCCTAGGCCACAACCGTGGAAACGGGTAAGGTGCAAAGGAAGCTCATCAACAAGGCTTGGTGGGATTGCAACCGTGCAGGAATCGCCATAACCGGTAGTGACACCGTAAATGACGCCTTCTTCTTTCAGAAGGCGTTCAAGGAAGGCAACACCTCGGTCTATCTTAGCCGTGTACTCTGGTGTGGTGTTAATTGTCGCTTCTGCGCCCTGAGCGATAGCGACAACATCTTCTATAGTCAGGCGCTCTGCGCCAAAAGTAATACTATTTGGGGTTTGCTTCGTCATGTTGCTGGTTACTTAAAGTCCAAAAGTTGAAAAAGTTGTACCACTGCAGCGGTGCTTTTAAGGTGTAAAATTCAAGACGGTCAGCGTATTGTTGTACAACCCGTTTCAATGCAATTTGTCGCTCTTTTCGTGGCAAGACTATTTTGTCGCTAAAATGCTCAAAATAGACATTAAAATGTGGTTCATTGCGAGTATCATCACGTAATCCGAACAACAGGAACACCGGCGCTTTGAGAATAGAGGCTAACATAAATGGGCCTTGAGGGAACGGCGCAGGCTTACCAAGAAAGTCTGCCCAGACTGATCGACTCTCTTTGCTGGTGGATGTTCGATCGCCGACAATGACAATCCATTCGCCTTGTTCAATCTTCTGTTGTAGCAAGATCGCGGTGTCTGGTCCCAATGAACTTACCTGTATTAGGTTTAATTCGGAATTTGGGTTAACTGCTTTCATTACAGTGTTGAAACGTTCTGCGTGTTCTGTAAACACTAATGCATTGATCTTGATATGTTTATGGCGTCTGCCTAATGCTCGACAAAGTTCGATATTCCCAAGGTGTGAGCCTAAGAGCACCACTCCTTGCTGGTTAGCCACAATTTGCTCGAAGTGTTCCTGTCCGTGAATGGTCAGATTATCAACAGAGAAATCGCCTTTCCATGCTGCGAGTTTGTCGAGCATGGTGTGACCAAAAGAGAGCAAGTGATGATAACTGTCGAGTGGTTGCGTGAGTTGGATGTTTCGCTCAGCCGCATAGATGTGTAATTGCGCTAAGAATTGTTCGGAGGCGGTTCTGGCTTGCTTTCCGGTCAGATGGTAGTAGCGCATCACCAGTTTCAGGAGCACATTAAAGGCTTTTCTGCCCAGAATACTGTAAATTGCGAGCATGAGTTTGATACCAAGAATGGTGCCTCGTTCCTGATGCTTAGACCAGTGCTGTTGCTTGTTAGCTTTGGATTTTCGAGTGAGCAACGCTGGGATTCTTGGGATCATTCCAAAAAATAGTCGGGTATGCATCCAGCTGATCTTTAGGTTATCGCTGAGTGCATCGAAATGAGAAATGCCGCCTTCAGGATATATCACCCGTGTTTCAACAAATTCAATGTCAGTTCCTTCCCAATACATACGCACTAAGATTTCAATATCGAAGTCCATACGTGCGCCAATATCGTACTTATCCAGCACTGCTATAGTTTGTGTCAGAGGATAAGAACGAAAGCCACACATGCTGTCTTTAATAGCAAAGGAAAGGGTTTCTATCCATACCCAAATGTGGGTGGCATAGCGGCCATACAAGCGAGACTTAGGGACGCTTTCATCGTAGATAGGTTGACCAGAAATTAAATGTTCAGGTTGCTGTTGTGAAGCGAGGAGCAGTTTTGGTAGCGCTTCAATATCGTGTTGTCCATCCGCATCAATTTGGATTGCGTGCGAATAACCAAGTTGGTGCGCATGACGAAGGCCTGCCATTACCGCACCACCTTTGCCTTGATTTTCAGCAAGAGTCAGCAGGTGGACGTGGGGTTGTTCAGCGACGTCTTCTAATGCCTGCTTGGTTTGCTGGTTGCTGCCGTCATCAATCAGTAATACTGGGTATGCAAAAGGAGCGAGTGATGCAACAACGTCAGCCACGGTACTGCCATGGTTATAACAAGGGATAAGAAAGCAGGGGTTGTGCTCACTCACTGGCTTCACCCAGTTTCATTTTTCCTGAAGAGTGAACAACCAGATCACCATTTCGTTGTGAGGTGTATTTGAAGCTCAGCTTTTGTTTCTCGTCATCCCAACTTAATGTTAATAGCGCTTCAGCCTCTGGGAGGATCGGCTCTTGAAACTTAATAACTTCCATCCCTTTGAAAGCGGGTGGAGTGTTAAGAAGTTCGACTGCATAATGCAGCGCCCAGTCGATTTGAGTTACTCCCGGAAGCAGAGGAAAGTGACTGAAGTGGCCGCAAAAGTCCAAGATATCTGCGTCTGCTTTGAATGTCAGCGACGCCTGATGAGCGTGAACTTCGGTAGATATGATCGTGGGTTTTCGTTTAGCCATACAAATGTCGATTTTTATTGTTGAAAAAGAGCTTCAATTTCTGCGGTTTGTCGTTTTCCTTGACTGTTCAACGGAATTTCGTCGATCACTCGAAAACGTCGCGGCACAGCAATTGGCTCAAGCCATTGACGCAATTCATTACGCAGCAGTAGCCAGAACTTTCCTTTTCCTGATAGCGCAAACTGCTGCTTTCCCTGTTGGTTAAGGACGATTGCTGCAACTAAAATGAGTCGGTCGCCTTCCATCATTGGGAGCACGGCGGTTTCTTCTACCCAACTAAGTTGCTCAACGCGTCGTTCTACTTCAACCAAAGAAACGCGTTTCTCTTCGACCTTAATAATACGGTCAGTGCGTCCTTTGAGCTCAAAATGCACTTTATCATGGAAAACGCATTCGTCGGCAGTTTGATACCAGTTGTTGGCATCGATATGCGGAGATTTTAGTTTGAGGCAGGACTCTTCATTTAGTTCCGCTTCAATACCGGGAAACAGCTGCCATGGCGTGGTAGCGTTATGCTGCTGTCGAAAAGCGATACCACCAGTTTCAGTACTGCCATAGACCTCAATAGGGTATTGACCAAAAAGCTCACAAGCGTGGTTGGCCGCTTGATTTGCTAATGGTCCCCCAGAAGAAAATGCCATGCGCAGTTTTGTTGACTGGTGTTCTTCATTAAGCCTTTTAAGTAATGCAGGGCTGCTGATGAGAGTGGTGTTAGGGCCTGCGTGGGAGATCACCTGTTCAGGGAACTCAAGGTTGTAAGCGGCAAACGGTCTTGCAGCGCACAGTGGCCAAAGCACACGGAATAACAACCCATAAATGTGCTGGTGTGAAACCGTACTTTCTATTTGTGTCGCACTTAACTGCTCTCCCCATAAGCGCTGTAGAATGTCGATTTCACTTTCAAGCTGTGTCAGCGTTTTTTCAATGGCTTTTGGAGTACCGCTGGAGCCAGAGGTAAATAACGTTAAGCGAATGTCAGCCAGAGTGAGCATTACTGGGACGGTGCTTTCTTGACTAAATGTATGCTGATGAATGACCAATGCATTAATGCCTGAGGGTACCTCGACTTCGCTATCGACGAGTAGCAAGTCGAAATGGATGGCTAACTCATTCAATGCGGCTGGTTGATAATTTCCCGGTAGAACGAGTGCTTTTCCTGCAGCACAAACAGCAAAAAAACCGACAGCAAACTGATAGCTATTGCCGCAACATAGGGCAATGTTGTTACCCGTTTTTGTCGAGAGCACTTGGCTTAACTGAGTCACATCTTGCAAAAACTGTTGCCAATGATTGATGTGATTCCCCGTAAAAGACACAGGATAATTGTCTGGCCGCTTTGCAGCTAACAATGTTCTAAGTGGGGTAAAGTTCATTGGGGGGTGATTCATCAGTTAGGTATCCTTTCGCACAAATTGTCTGACTATCCATTCCAGAGCAAATAGGCCGCCGGCAAGCAAGTAGCTGATCAAACCGTTATATAACGTCCATACTTTGATACTTTGAAAACACATGTAAAAAGCAATGGCACCATTGAAAACAAAAAAGCCACACCATACCAGAGTGACGTTACGTGTATAACGCACACCACTCTCGGGAAGATCTGGCTCTTGTAAACGAGCGAGGCGCTCAATGATGGTTTGTGGTTGTTGTAGGCTATGAGCAAATACAGTGAACATACAAACGTTAACCACAACAGGGTAAAAGGTTAACCAACCATGTTGTTTAAACCAGATCCCTAAAGCAGTGAGAACCAATCCGGTCACACCACTTATCCATGCAAGTTGTTTGAGCTCTTTGAGTTTAGCCTGACTTGCTGAAACAATTCTCAGCAGGAAGACCGCAACGAGCAGTCCCCCGATAACCGTCAGGCCGAACTTATCGATACCGAAATATACGGCAAAGGGGTAGGCGAGCAGAACAATTGCGGACAGTGCTGTCAGCAATTGACGCATCAGTTACCTTTCAGAAGTTCAGTCACGGATTCCACAACGTCATTCACGGTGCGAACGGCTTTAAACTCTTCTGGCTTGATTTTTTTACCAGTGACTTTTTGTAGATGAACAACAAGGTCTACCGCGTCGATACTATCGAGATCGAGATCCTGATACAGATGGGCATCCGGCTGGATATCCGCTTCATCGATTTCAAACAGCTCTACTAGAGCACTTTTCACTTGTTCAAATACTTGTTCTTGATTTACTTCTGTCATGTTCAAATTTATAAATTATTGGCTAGATTGAGATGAAATATATTTTGCCAGATTTACCACCGATGCAAAATGCTCACGTGTGTTTGCATCGTCTGCATCAATCACAATATTAAATTTCTTCTTAATCGCCAAGCCTAGCTCTAATGCATCGATAGAGTCTAAACCAAGACCGTCACCGAAAAGTGGTGCTTCTGTTTCGATGTCTTCAATCGAAATGTCTTCTAGGTTTAGAGCATCAATGATCAACTGTTTGATATCGTTGTGTAGTACTTCCACTGGGACCTACTTTGAGTTATTGATTTGATGGAAAAATAGCTTCAGCCAAATGACGATTTAACTGCCGAGCGGCTAAAGTTGGGTTTGTCGCCCCTTCAATAAAGGGTTTCACGTCAACTTTACCTTTAATTTCCACATGGAAAAAGGGTTTCGTGTCAGGAACCTGATACCATTTTTTTTCTTTTGTTAAGAAGCTCGGAGAAACCGTAATATGGATTACACGGAGGTCTCGCTCGGTACGTATTGCAATTTGAGCTGCGCCGCGCTGTAATTTTGATTTTAATCCAGGTGTGGTTCGGGTTCCTTCAGGAAATACCAGTAATACATTACCACGTTCAAATCTTTCATCGCATTGCGCTAATAAATCATCGGGTGCTTCATTTGGAATATAGCCTGCCGCTTTTACGATATGTTTCATAAATGGGTTCGACCAAATAGCAGATTTCACTAAGCAATCAACACGTGGTAATTGAGAGGCAATGAGGACGTAATCAATAAGGCTTGGGTGATTGGCGACAATCAGACAATTTCTATCCTGAATGAGCGTATCTGCCCCCGTTATTTTATAGTCAATAGCGCCGGTATATTTCATTAGCTTGCAGAAAGTATTAAAGCTATAGCGAATAACGCCCTGAACTTTATATTCGCGCATTGCTAAATCGCGTGTAAATATACTGATCACAGGAATAAGCACAAAGCTAAGAATTAGCCCACCAAGTCCAAATACAGCAAAACAAAATCCAGTGGCAAACACGCGCCAGTACTTATTCCAGTTGAGCATTAGCGTTGCCACGTCCAACTTTGTTGTTTGGAATGAATTTGCCAACGGTTATGTGAAGTTAGGAAGTGACGCAAAAACGCTAAGCCTTGTGGTAATGCTTGGTCGTTTTGCTGACTACGTGTATTGGGTTGCGCTGCAAATTGAACCGATTCACCAGCAGACAGCACGAGGCCAATAGCGTAACCTTGAAATTGATTCTCTTCATATTGCTGATAAGGGGAAGGTAGTGGTTCGTCAAAATCAAGCACCAGAACTTTATCGGTTGGATTTGCTTGCAAGTACAACCAAGCTTCAAGCAGGGCACTTTGGAAAGTGTTGTCGGCTGCAGCGATAGACGTTAAGGGAATCGGCTTTTTTGTCGCAATGGTTGAAAGCCCTGCCGCTGTATTGTGAACCGATTGAGAAAAGGCCATTGGTGATGCCTCTTCGCCACAAAGAATATCGTTGATGAGTTGTGCGCTTCTTTGTAGCTCTCCGTGACGACTGGCAAAAACCAGATAATCTACGTCGTGTTGGTTTAGTAGCTCAATTGCGGTTTGAACGGCCATTTTGCTAAGAGAACTCATTCGGCGGCGCATCATTGGTGGGATGGCACTTACCTCTAATTTCCCTTCTTCGGGCCACTGAAGATCTTGAGCCCAGCTATTCCATGCTTGTGAATCATGCAATCCCAATGAGTTTGCGGACCAAGCGTCTATATTTACAGACATTATTTGTTGTGTATTTGACATATAATATTGAATTGTTTCGTTTACAGCTAAATACTATTGCAGCCTATTCCACACAACCTTCAAAAAAGGAAATAATATGAAATCATTAAAGCTATTAAGTTCACTATTTTTAGTGCTTCTACTAGCCGGCTGTGGTCGCGTGCAGCCTATTATGACAGTGGAGGATACTCCAGTTGCTTATAATCTTCAAAGCAAACAAGTCAAAATGGCTATTCTGCAAGCCGCTACTAATCGCGGTTGGATTGTTGATGAAGTTAAACCGGGTGAATTAAGTGCCAAACTTCACGTTCGCTCTCATTTTGCAGAAGTAAAAATTCCGTATAACGAGAAATATTATTCAATTCTTTACGTTAGCTCAGAAAACTTGCGCGCAGAAGATGGCAAAATTCATCGTAACTACAACCGCTGGATCAACAATTTAAATGTTGATATTAAAAAACAGTTGTCACTGACAGCTGCAGCACAATAATAATACAAACTTAAGTTAGGTTTTTTCGTGTTAAATCAAAATATTGACCCTTTTAATGCTCTAGAGGCAAAAACGGAAGCGCAAAAGCTTTCATTTGCCCCCATTGTTTTTCACACAGCCCGTACACTTCGGGATTTAGGCCTTCTGGCTGCACTCGATAAAGCGGGTTCAGAGGGAATGAGTACTGAACAATTGTCACAAGAGACCGGTGTCTCTGAATATGGCGTAAAAGTCTTACTGGACATGGCGATCAGTGCCCATATCGTTCTTTGGGAAAAACCTAACTATTCTCTAGCCAATCTTGGTTTCTTTCTACTCCACGATGGTATGACGAATGCCAACATGGACTTTACGGCAGACGTTTGTTACGCCGCGATGATGCATTTAACCGAATCCATCCAAGAGGGTAAACCAGCTGGCCTAAAAGAACTTGGGGATTGGGAGACCATTTACCAAGGGCTGTCGACGTTACCGGAAAAAGCCAAAGAGAGCTGGTTCAAATTTGATCACTTTTACTCAGATCGCTCTTTCCCTATTTTGTTGAAAGAAGTGTTTGCGGCAAAGCCAAAGCATATTGTGGATATCGGTGGTAATACGGGCAAATGGGCGATGCAATGCTGCAATTACAATGCGGATGTTGAAATCACGATTGTGGACTTACCCCAACAGCTTGAAATGGCAATGGAAAATGCGAAGCAAAATGGCTTTCAAGAGCGAGTGCACCCTTTCCCTGCCAACATGTTAGACAAGCAACAGAGCTTACCAGAGCACGCTGATATTTGGTGGATGAGTCAATTTCTAGACTGCTTTTCACCAATGGAGATCCTAAGTATTCTGCAACGCGTTAAAGCTCAGCTCACGCCGGATTCGCATGTCTACATCCTAGAATTGTTCTGGGACTCTCAAAAATATGAGGCGGCTTCTTACAGCTTAAATGCTACTTCTCTTTACTTTACTTGTTTAGCCAATGGAAACAGTCGGTTCTATCGTAGCGATGACTTTTTAGAGATCGTTGAAGCGGCGGAACTGGAAGTGGTTGAGCGCACCGATGATATCGGTCTTGGTCATACTTTATTAAAACTAAAAGCAAAGGCTTAGTGTCCTAGCCCAAATGAGCAAAAATAAATGAAGAAGCAATCAACGCAGGTGGTCGTGATTGGCGCTGGCCCTTCCGGCTCAACCGCAGCGGCATTGTTACATGCCCAAAATATTGATGTTGTTGTGATTGAAAAATCACAGTTTCCAAGGTTTTCTATCGGAGAAAGCCTACTGCCTGCATGTATGGAAGTGGTTGAACAGGCGGGGATGTTAGAGGCTGTTAATCAAGCAGGATTCCAATATAAAGACGGCGCAGCTTTTCGGCGAAATGGGGTTTACACCCAATTTGATTTTACCGATAAATTTTCAGCAGGACCGGGGACGACGTTTCAGGTTCAGCGTGCGCACTTTGATAAAGTTCTGGCAGATTCTGCGAGCGAGCAAGGTGTTGAAATTCGATATCAACATGAGCTGAAAAGCATCGAGTTTGTGGATGCGCATTCTATTTTGCAGGTTGGTGTAGAGGGGGGTGAAGACTACCTTTTACAAGCTGATTATGTGTTGGATGCGAGTGGGTTTGGACGTGTGCTGCCAAAACTACTGGAATTGGAAGAGCCATCTTGTCTTCCGCCGCGTAAGGCCATCTTCACCCATATTGTTGATAACATTGATGTTGAAAGTACCGATTATGATCGCAATAAAATCCTGATTTCAGTGCACCCTGAACACCAAGATGTGTGGTATTGGTTGATTCCATTTTCCAATGGCATTTGCTCATTTGGTATTGTGGGTGAACCTGAGTTTTTCGAGCAATATTCGGAAGATAAGATCGCGGCAATTCAGCAATTAGCTAATGAAGAACCAGGGTTAGCGGCATTACTACAGAATGCGGAATATCCTAACCCAGCAGGTGAACTCGGCGGCTACTCTGCCAATGTGAAACATTTGGCCACGTCGCATTATGCACTGCTTGGTAATGCTGGCGAATTCTTAGATCCGGTGTTTTCCTCCGGTGTGACCATTGCAATGAAGTCGGCCCAGTTTGCAGTTGATTGCGTGGTGCGCCAGCTCAATGGTGAAACGGTTGATTGGCAGAAAGAGTACGCCGATCCGCTGATGGTTGGTGTCGATACTTTCCGGACGTATGTGGAAGGATGGTACCAAGGCACATTGCAAGACGTAATTTTTTATCAAAATCCTAACCCGCGTATTAAGCAGATGATTTCCTCAATACTTGCTGGTTATGCATGGGATGAAGCTAACCCGTATGTTAAAGAATCAAAACGTCGACTAACCAGCTTGGCTGAGTTTATTAATCAAGACTAAGCAAAGTGAACCTCTTTAGAAGCGCGATAGGTATCGCGCTTTTTTTATACTTAAAAATCAGCCAGTTTCTTTAATTTGACTACGCTTACTACATCGTTGTTGTGATGGGAGGAGGCAGCGTTATGTGATGAATCGTTCTCCCTCATGAGGTTCAAACTGTATCAAGAAGGGGAAGCGCATGAAATGGCCGTCAGCATGGGTACTTGTGGCGATTGGTTTGGTGCTGAATATCATGGCTATTCTGGTGTCGAGCGTGGTTCTTGATCAATTGAGTCAGGAGGTCAGCGCGCGTGATGAGCAAAAAAATGCCAACAGTTACGCCATTCAGTTAGCGTGGGATAAGGTTGAAACCTTAGAACGAAAACGTGAATTTATGCTGCTGCACTTGGATCAAAACAAGATTGTATCCGGTGAGATTGATGAAGTATTAAGAGGCCAGCTTTCTCCATGGGTCAATCAAGTCGTTCCTCCCATCCAACAAGATAATCTAGCGACGTTAATGACGTTAATTAATCAAGCACAACAACATGAGCGAGATAGGATTGATGGCCATTACTTAGCGAACTTATCCATCACCGAAACCATGGCAGAGTTAAATGAACGTAGTGCACGTTACAAAGTGTTTGCTCTGTTTTTACAAATTTTTGGATTGGCGCTCATCTTAGCCAGAGACTTAGCGCGAAAACGCTAATTACTCTCTTGATTACTCTTCAATATTAGGGTGTTGTTTTCCCTGATATTGCTGCACTTCTCGTCTTAGCCCTTGAAACGTTGCTAGGGCACTGTCCGTCGCAAGTTTGTTCACTAACCAATCTGGCAGTTGTCCTTGGGGGTTGGCAAAAGCGGTATATTCAATATGAGTGGTGCCGTTATCTAATTTTTCTAACACCCATTCAGCAGATACCCCAGTAATACGAAGGTATCCTTCTTGTTTAGGAAACGTCGCGGGAGCATCACGGATCACCAGTTTAAAGGCTTGTTCATTCACTTGATATTGTGAATAGGTCACCATATCTCGATCGGCAGCTGGCCATGGGGCGGCAAATTGGGTGTAAACGATGTTTTCGTTCGCACTGATCTGTTTTAGAACTCGGCTGTGGGAGACATTATCTATCCATTTGGGAACGTGCTCACTGTCTTCCAGTAGCAGTAAAAATGCGGAATAGCTGGTGGGGATAAACATTTGAGCGCGAATCTCAACCAAGCCATCACTGTGTGGCCGCGTATGCAGTGTGATGCCATCGTAAGTTTTTGCAAACTGCCATCCTCTTTCTCCGAAGGCGAAGACGATCGGAGCGAAAAGAATGAATAATAATCCTAAGCGACGCTGCATCATGGCCTCCTGCCGTTTGCGAATTTAGCGAAATAACCAACGGTTCAGCGGTGTTTTTTCTGTCGCTACAACCAATAAGTAACTGAAAACCAATGTTCCTATTAATACGATAGCATCCTTTGGAGCATGAGTAAGCCCAAAGAAACCCGCCACATTCATCATCACAATCACCATGGGTAGATGACAGACATATACAGGCAAGACACGCTTACTCAAGGAAAAAACAATCGCGTTTCTGCCTAAATCCGGATGGGTTAGCAGATACATCATGCTCCCTGTTGCCCAAAAAACGGTGCCAAATAAGAAGTCATTAGTATTAAATATTTGTCCCATTCCATGAAGCCAATAGGCCTCCACAATGTGGATAGAGAGCCCCAATCCAGTAAGCCATATTGCTTTTGATGCAGAAAATTGGAACTCAGATTGTCGCAGCGTAAAACCTATTGCGACCATCAAGGTTGCAAAGAAAGGGCCGTTACGAGTGAAGAATGGACTTGGAAGCTCAGTTAATACGGCATAGCTACCAGCAAGAACGCCATAACAATACAGTGCTAGTGATAACGGGAGGATCCAGCGACTGAGCTTGAAGTCTATTAACGCCGCTATGATCACAATGGCGCTGAGTAAAGCTGGAATAAACCACAAGTGCACCAAACCGCCTTCAAGCAATGAGTTAAGTGGTGTTTGCAACAGATAGCTCCAATAACCTTGTCTTTCTGCTAAGTAACCATGTTCTAAAAGTACGCCCCAGTTAAATGGCATAAGCAAACTGATCACGCTCCAGATTGCCCAGATACGAATCAGTGGAGAGCCGTAATTCAGGACGGTCTGCCAAGGTTTATTGGTCAATTTAGGTTGGATGAGGTAGCCGGCGATAAGAAAAAATAGTGGAACGGCAAAGCGCGTTAATTGGTTGAAAACATAGCCAAACCAAGGCTCTCCATCAAGAGTGAAGTAGGAGAGGAACATTTGGCAATGCAACATAATAATTGCGATCATGGCGACGAGGCGCCCTAGCTCTAGGCTGGCGATTTTGGACCTATCAGACATCATAAATACCTAAATAAAAATCGACTCGGAGAGTCGCAAATCATCGAAAAAGTGGCCTCAAACTATCAGGAGAAGAAATTGAAAATAGCGTTTTAAATCAAAGTGTAGAATGGTATACGTCGTAAAAAGTAGGATTTGAGATACGGGTCAGGTATTCAATGAAAGTCGTTTTAAATGAGTTTAATACTTGCAAAAAAGTACGACCGTGCTAAAACTAATTTAATGACTGCGGATGTTGGTGGAAAATGAGTAAAGGGCGAATTACACGCGAGAACATACTGGCACAGGCGTTTGCGCTGGCAAGTGAAGGTGGCCTCGAAAGCCTGACGATAGGTGAGTTAGCGAAGCATTGTGGTATGTCGAAAAGCGGTTTGTTTGCTCATTTTAATTCCAAGGACAACCTACAAGTTGGTGTTATTGAATACGCACAGCAAGTGTTTGCCGAAAAAGTGATTGTACCCGCGAGAGATGCATCATCACCGGATCAAGAGAATAAAATACGTCTGCTGTTAACACGCTGGCTAAGCTGGAATCACTCTTTTCAAGGCAGCTGCATGTTTCTTGATGCATGGAAAGATGCGGCGACAAACCAATGTCCGATCCAGCAAGCGCTGAGAAAAGCCATTTCGGTGTGGGTTGATTATCTGCAAATTCAAATTGCAAAAGGGGTTGAACTCGGAGAGTTCGATCAGCACTTATCGCCACGTCAGGCGGTGTTTGAGCTCTATGGTTTATACCTCAGTGCTAATTTGTTCTACACCATCCATGGCGAGCAAATGAGTGCCGAGCATTTTTGGCAAGGTGTCGACAAGCTATTAGTGAGCTGGAAAGCGGCATGATGTGGGTTGCATGAGTCGATTACAGGCTCGTTAGATTGCTGAGGCTTTAACAGGCAGGATGATCCTGCCATTAATTTTATTAAAAAATAGTACGGTCGTTCGTTTTTGCGAACTACGTTAAGGAAAGCGACCATGAGTGAGAAGATTTATTTCAATACGTCCAACAAGTTCAGTTTGAAACGAAGTTTGGTCAATATGACAACTCGGCTGCACCATACTCTCGCCCCTAAGCATGCGGAGAAGACGGCGCGCAAACTGCTGCTTACACCAGTCCGGACTCAACCTAAAAATGCTGAACCGATAGAGTTGGTAAAAGGTGAGGTGCAGTCGAAGGAAGGTGTACTCAAAACTTACCGTTTGGGCTCTGGCCCTGTATGGGTTCTAACGCATGGTTGGTCTGGCTCTGCCAGTCAGTATTATCCGCTTATGGAATACATAGCCGAGCGTGGTTTTACTGCGCTAGCGTATGATCATCCAGCCCATGGGGAAAGTGGTGGCGTTTATGGTCATATTCCTGGATTTGTTGCAGGTTTAGAGGCCATTCTAGATAGTGTTGATGACGTTGCTGGACTTGTTGGACATAGTATGGGAACCGCTTCTGCGCTTGAATGTCATCATCAAAAGCTTATCAATAAACCGATGTTGCTCATCGCTCCAGTATTGGATTATGTTGATAATTTATTCAGTAGTGTTGCCCGCTCTGGCTACTCCATGAAACTGTTTAGCAAAATCGTCTCCCAAGTTGAAGAACAGTACCGCTATCCTATTCAGTCGGTCGATCCGTACCAAAAGCTTGGATTACGCCATGCACTGACGTATATCGTCCATGACGAAGAGGATAAATTTACGAAATTTTCAGTTTCACAGAAAGCTGCAATGGAAATGGAAAACGTAACGTTACTCGCAACGCAAGGTCAGGGGCATGGGCGAGTAATGAAATGTCCCGAAGTCTTTACCGCGTTTAATGCACTAATAGATTCTGACTAAACAAAGCCTAAGTGTTGGCATGCAGTAATGAGGGTAAGCCTAAGAGTTAGGTTGATAGAAATTATGGGAAATACATTAATGTAATCATAATGTTAATGTATGTCGTTTTGATGTTGATTGGGTTAACAAATTCGCATCGATTATTATCTCCATTGTTGAATATGTGTGATGCTGCATGTTGCTACTTGGTCGGAACTTTTAGCCGGTAGCGCTTGTGCCATTAGGCCATATTTAGGAAGCATAATAATGAACAGAAACGATAGTGTCCCTTTGCCCAACAACACCCGAGAGTGGTTTTTTAACCGAAACAGCCTCATCATCCTTGCTGATGTTGCGCTGTTTTTGGCTCTCTATTTATTCCTACCTTTTGAAAGTGATATCGTACTTGGTATCAGCTTACTAATATTTATCGCGGTACTGTGGTTAACCGAAGCTCTTCACGTGACGGTGACGGCGATATTAGTTCCCATCCTTGCCGTGCTATTTGGCGTATTTGATACCCAAACCGCTTTAAATAACTTCGCGAACTCGATCATTTTTCTTTTCCTTGGCGGTTTTGCGCTTGCTGCTGCAATGCATCGTCAGGGGTTAGATAAAGTCATTGCCGACAAAGTATTATTGATTGCCAAAGGTAAGATGAGTGTTGCGGTGGTTATGCTGTTTGGTGTTACGGCGGGTCTGTCTATGTGGATTAGCAACACAGCGACCACGGCTATGATGTTGCCACTGGTGCTTGGTGTACTGAGTAAAGTGAACTCCGAGAGTGGTCACAAAACTTATGTATTTGTTCTACTTGGTATTGCTTACAGTGCCAGCATTGGTGGCATCGCCACGATTGTGGGCAGTCCTCCCAATGCAATTGCTGCTGCCGAGGTAGGTTTAACCTTTACTGATTGGATGGCATTTGGCTTACCAACTTCAATCATTCTCCTGCCTGTCGCGATTGGGGTGTTATTTTTAATATTAAAACCCAATTTAAGTGGTGAGTTTGAGCTCAATTATGAGCCAGTGAAGTGGGACAAAGGCAAGGTAGTGACGTTAAGCATTTTTGCGGTCACGGTGGTGCTTTGGATCTTCAGTAAACCCATTAATGCGATGATCGGCGGTTATGCTAAGTTTGATACCCTTGTTGCGCTTGGCGCAATAGTCGCGGTGAACTTTGCCCGTGTTGTTCATTGGAAAGATATTGAGAAAACCGCCGATTGGGGAGTACTGCTGTTGTTTGGTGGTGGTATTTGTTTAAGTAATGTTCTTAAAGCAACAGGTGCTAGCGTATTCTTAGCCAATGGTTTAAGTGCGTGGATCGCTCAATGGGGGATCTTGCTCATTGTGGCTATTATTGCTCTCTTTGTGGTGTTCTTAACTGAATTTGCGAGTAACACAGCGAGCTCTGCACTACTTATTCCTGTTTTTGCTAGTGTGGCGGAAGCGTTTGGTATGTCGCCTGTGATCTTGTCCGTATTGATTGCTGTGGCGGCTTCTTGCGCATTTATGTTGCCAGTCGCAACGCCGCCCAATGCGATTGTTTTTGGTTCTGGTCACATCAAGCAAAGTGAAATGATGCGAGTGGGAATCATACTTAACATTGCTTGTGTCGGCGCCCTTACAGTGATAGCCATGACATTTTGGACTTAAGCTCAAGTGGTAAATTCGATATTGAGTCATAGCCAGAGTGAATGCTCTGGCTATTTGCTTTTCCTGCCAAAATAGCTTCGATTTAGTCACAAACCGAACAATAACCCTGTGAATTGGGTGCAATGTTCAAACTTCTTACTTCCTGTCTCTTATTTGTTACTGATATCATGTCGCATTATTGAAATAACCTCGTGAAAATGGATTTCTTAAAGAATGAAAGATCGCGTACTGGTTTCCATTTCTTCGGTAAACGGGACCAAACATTTTCATTTTAGCCGTAAGTTTCGTCGTGTTTTAAAAGGGCTAAGCTTGTTTAGCCTCGCAGCCGTCGTTGCGACTGGAATTGCGATTAACTATCTGATGGGTGAGCGAGAATTTGCGCTCTTAAAGAGCCAAGAGTTTGAACAACGCTCCATGTCTCTTACAGAAGAAGTCACCTCACTGAAAGCACTGAAGAGTAATTTAGAAAGCGATTTAGTTGAGCGTGAAGAACGCTTTAATGTAGTTTCCGATCGATTGGGTGATTTGGAACGAGTATTAGGCATGGGAGATGCGGACGGCAAACTTGAACTGCGCCTTGATACTGCAGCGATTACGTCTTCCGTTCGTATGGTGATGCTGACCCATATACCAAGTGGCCCCCCTGTACACAATGCGCGGTTATCTTCAGGCTACGGAAAGCGTAAGCACCCGGTCACGGGATCATACAAAATGCACCGTGGGTTAGATTTCGCAGTGAATACGGGAACCCCGATTTATGCACCGGCTGATGGGGTTGTTGAAGTCGTGCGGCCAAGTAACAAGGGATCGGGAAATTTCCTTCAGCTTCAACACTCTTATGGCTTTAAGACATCCTTCTCGCACATGAGTAAGTTTAAGGTGCAACGCGGAGAGTTTGTTCAAAAGGGAGATTTAATCGGTTACTCCGGTAATAGCGGTTTATCGTCGGGCCCGCATTTGCATTACGAAGTACGTTTTGTTGGTCGGGCACTTGACCCTCGTCCTTTTGTTGACTGGGGTGTGGATAATTTCGATACAATTTTTAGTAAAATCAGAGGCATTCGATGGGAATCTTTAGTAAACAAAGTCGAATTAAGAGTCAGCAATCAGCTACAACTCTCATCGCACAAGGTTGTCACGTCTCCGGACAGCTAAAGCTGGAGAGTGATATTCAAATCGATGGGTTGGTTGACGGTCAAGTCCATGTGAACAACTCATTGTTGATTAGTGAGTCCGGCACGGTAAAAGGCGATATTTTTGCCACACGCGTGGTGATCAACGGTATCTTTGATGGCAATTGCCATGCAGATAAGATTGAAATCCTAGCAAAGGGTCAAGTGACAGGCACTCTGTACACCGATGACTTAAGTATCGATCAAGGGGGCAAGTTCAATGGCGTAACCCAACCTGCGAAAGCTAAGCAGGTGGTGGATATTAAACGCAGCGCCGCTGAGACCAAACCAGAGCAACCAGCCTCCGAAAAAAAGAAGACGGCAACTAGTTAATTACCACTGATATTTGTGGTCAATCACGCTTGTTTGATCACAATCATCTTCTAATTTGGCGAACCTCATTTTGTCACCAATACTTAGAGTGATTTCATGAAAAAAGAAGGGCGTCGCCATGAAAAATGAACTCGATCCGAACAAAATTCTTCAGGCTTACGAAATGGTGATGGAGCATGGTGCTCCTACGGAACATGGCAAAATTTATGAAGGCGTAGAAGCTTTTTCTGACTACGACGGCTATAACGTTTACATGCGAGGAAATGGTGTTGAGTTGAAAGTTGGCTTCCACAATACCTATCACTTGGAGTATGACCAAGAGCATCTGCGGGATAGTTTTCTGAAAAAAGTCGCCATGTTAGCGAAATAACACAGACATATCGCAGGTAAAACAAAGCCCTGCTTGATATACCGACAGGGCTTTGGGAGAAAGATTAGTCTTCTTCAGCCAGTGCACACTCTTCTGAATAGTCTTCACTTGCGTCTGGTTTGCTACGACCATTCAATGTATGGAAACGCTTACGACCACGTGCAAGTTGTGCGTATTTTAACCAAGTTCTTTCTAGCTTAGTTTTCGCTTTTCCTGGGTTTTCCATTACTTTTAGAAAGTGTTTTTCTTCAGCATTTTCTGGGTCTAATTCGCCTTTTTCAAGAGATAGCATGGTATCCCCATAAAAGATTAGGATTTCTTCCTCAGCAAGCGTAAAATCGCCAGACTTAGCAAAGCCTCTCGGGAATTTAGTGTTGTCGTAAAAACGTTTTTTGCCTTGACGAAATTCGATGTCAGACATATCACACAGCCTCTATACCTGTAGTCATGATTCAAGGCGAAAATTAGGCGTAAATTCTAAAAAAGAAAAACAAAAACTTTCTGTCGTTAAGATAAATATTGATTGTTAATCTGGTTGTACTCATACCAGGAGAATTTTTATGGACGTAAAGGTCTTCCGTACATTTTTAGAGCTAGCAAAGGTTCGGCACTTCGGACGTGCAGCTGAGAACCTCTATATCACGCAGGCCGCGGTCAGCGCGCGGATCAAACAACTTGAAAGTTACTTCGATACTCAATTGTTTATTCGTGATCGAAATAACATTAAGTTGACCTCTGCGGGCGAACGTTTAGTTGGGTATGCTGAAGTAATGGTGACTACTTTACAGCAAGCTAAACTCGAGCTTTCACTTGAAAGTGGTAAGGCACTACAGTTAACCATGGCGGGAACACCCAATGTGTGGGATGCGTATTTGCAAAACTGTTTAAGTGTTGTGACGGATTCATTTAGTGGCTATGGCTTTATGGCTGAAGTGATGGGGCGAGAAGTCTTAGTTCGCAGCTTGCAAGAACGTACGCTTGATATGGCCTTCGCTTTTGATCAAATAAAGGCAGACGAGCTATCTTGTAAAAAAGTCGCGGATGTCGTGCTGGTACTGGTGTCCACAAACCAAGAGAACATTAATACCGTCTTTAATAACCAATACGTTTATGTTGACTGGGGAACCAAGTTTGCTTCAGAGCATGCTGAGCGTCATCCTAAGGTTCCGGCGCCATATTTACGCACTTCAACGGCGCGTATTGCTCTGGATTTTATTCTTGAAAAGGGTGGCAGTGCATATTTGCCCGTTTCGCTTGTTGATCCATTTATCAGTGCTGGTCAGTTGCATAAAGTTTCCGGCGTCGATGAATGGTGTCGGCCGATTTATTTGAGCTACCGTAAAGCAAGCACTTCGGTTGACGCGATTAAACAAGTTGAAGAGTTAGTGAAGGATATCGACCCGCTGACAGCTTATAGTTTGCAGCAACTTGCTGACTTGCCGGTCGATGAATAAATCGGCGCAGATTGAAAAGCCCTGACGAAAGAGTCAGGGCTTTTTTGTTTGGGGTTATAAGTTCATCAAGCTTTCAATCGATTCTTCAAGGCTTTTACTTTGATAGGTGCGTATTGAGCGGCCATCCGTTGCATCAATAGTGATTTCACTGATACTGCTCGTATCGCTCTGCTCAATAGCATCAAGTGATTGTTCTACGGTTTGACAGGTGAGAATACGATCATCTGAGAACTGGATCGTGCAAGTGTGAAGATTCATAGCCAACATCCTTTTATTTGTTGTCCTAGCCATTACTAATTTAGTAATGGATGAAGCAGTAAGCAAATGTTCTACCTCCAAGTTTTGAATGCTAGTTGTTAAAGTTGCAGCAAGGTATCTTATAGAGTTCCGAAAATGGCTAGTTTTTGTGTTCAGTCTCATTAAACTGAACTGACATTGGAAATGGAAAACCGAGTCGGAATGATGAATCAGCAGATGCTTAATGCTTTTCGAAGTGCACGAATGAGTCGCGATGCACGCTTTGACGGTCAGTTTTATATTGCGGTTAAAACAACAGGGATTTTCTGTCGGCCGATCTGTCCAGCCACATTACCTAAAGAGTGCAATGTAGAGTACTTTGTCGACAAAGCTCAGGCTATTCAAGCAGGTTACCGACCTTGTTTACGTTGTCGTCCCGACAGTGCACAAGACTCTTGGGCTTGGAAGGGCACAGAAACCACGTTTCAGCGAGCATTAACCCTAATTGATCAAGGTAGCTTGCAAACAAGCTCTTTAGCTGAGCTGGCTAACCGAGTTGGAGTCAGTGATCGCTATTTACGTCAGCTGTTTCAGAAATACTTAGGTATGTCCCCGAAGCAATATGCATTGGCTCATCAATTGATGTTTGCCAAACAATTGCTCCATTCAAGCGCCTTAAGTATTACGGATATTGCTTATGCCAGTGGATTTAATAGCACGAGGCGATTCAATGATGCGTTTCTAAAAGTATTGCAATTGTCCCCACGCCAAATCCGTCGTTCAAACGATAAATCCAATTTAGCCAACTCAATTGAGTTGAGTTTCCATGGTGAATTAGACTGGCAACATATGCTGGATTTTTACCAGTTGAGAGTAGTCAAGGGATTGGAGACGGTTGAGACAAACAGTTATCAACGTTATAGCCAGATAGATGAAAAACAAGTGTGGTTCAGTGCAAAAAAGACGACTGAACGTAGTATAACCGTTGAGTTTGAACTGGAAGAACTCACCCAATTACGCCAACTTGTGAAGCAAGTAAGACGCCTTTTTGATCTTGATGTGAACACGACACAGATTGAGCAGCATCTTCATACGATTGAGCCAAGTCTGATAAAGCAGAAGGGAATCCGCATTCCGGGAGTATGGAGCCCTTGGGAAGCGGGAGTTCGTGCGATTTTAGGGCAACAAGTGTCGGTGAAAGCAGCTATTACGCACCTTAATGCTTTGGTCAAAACTGTTAAGGGGGAAGATGTGAAAGCCTTTCCTACTCCAGCTGAGGTAGCATCGACAGATTTAAGTTTTCTTAAAATGCCACAAAGTCGCAAGGAAACACTGACTCGCTTTGCTCAATACATGATAGAGCATCCGGAAAGTGATCCTGACAACTGGCTGTGCTTAAAAGGGATCGGGCCTTGGACGGTGAGCTATGCGCACCTAAGAGGATGTTCGCAACCAGACTGCTTTTTAGATAACGATTTGGTTGTGAAGAAAGCATTGAATACATTTACTCATTTAACCAAACAGAATGTCTCTCCATGGGGGAGTTATGCCACTTTTCATTGTTGGAGCCATGCATGACACATTACTACACCATCATATCGACGCCGTTAGGAAAACTCACACTGCAAGCCAGTGATGAAGGTATTACGGGGACTTGGTTTGAAACACATACGACTAAGCCTGAACAGTTAGGAATTGAATCGCCAAGCCATTTTGTGTTGCAACAAGCTGCGAAGGAACTAACGGAATATTTTGCAGGAAAAAGGACAACGTTTGAGGTGGCTGTTGCCGCTTCCGGTACGGATTTTCAGCGTAAGGTTTGGCAAGCGCTTCGAACCATTCCTTATGGTCAAACATGGAGTTATCAGCAATTGGCAGAAGCGATCGATAACCCTAAAGCTGTCCGAGCGGTGGGACTTGCGAATGGCAAAAACCCAGTATCGATCATCGTACCGTGTCATCGCGTGATTGGTAAAAATGGGAAGTTGACGGGATATGCTGGTGGTGTTGAACGCAAAGAAGCGTTACTGAAACTAGAAGGTGCTTAAGGTTAACTATAAAAGTGAAGGCTTTTGCACCCTAGCGCAAAAGCCTTATCGATAAAATTAAAACAGATGGGCATTGAGCATGAGATGGACAGCAATGCTGACGCCATAGCCCACCATAATAATGGGTGCCCATTTAAAATGGCCAAAGAAGGTGTACTTGCCATGTGCAACCCCCATTAACGCAACGCCAGCTGCGGAGCCAATTGAGAGTAAGCTACCACCCACACCAGCAGCAAGCGTGACAAGTAACCAGTTACCCATCGACATTGTGGGCTCCATCGTCAGAACGGCAAACATCACTGGAATGTTATCGACAATGGCTGACAAAATACCCACCATCACATTGGCCCAAATTGGGTCCCATTGGGTGTACATGACTTCCGATATCATAGCTAGATAGCCAAGCAGGCTTAGTCCTCCAACACACATTACAACGCCATAGAAAAACAGTAATGTATCCCACTCTGCATGCGAAACACGTTTGAACACGTCAAACGGAACCACAGAACCAAGCCGCTTCAATGCATAATCGTCACGGTTTGCAATGGCTCTTGCTGCTTTCTTCGCGAGAGAGCGCTTGAGGGTGCGGCGTAAGAAAAAGCCGAAAAATTGCAAGTAGGCGAGCCCCATCATCATGCCCATAACTGGTGGGAAATGAAGTACCGCGTGGAACGCAACGGCCGTTGCGATCGTTAGGATGAATAAGCCAACAATACGACGAGCGCCGCGTTTTAGTTCTACATGTTGATGGATCACGTTCGGTTTGGCATTTGGTATAAAAAAGGACATTAAAAGTGCAGGAACCAAATAGTTAACGACCGATGGTAAGAACAGTGGCATAAACTCAGAGAACGAGACGTGGCCTGCTTGCCACACCATTAAAGTGGTGATGTCTCCAAATGGGCTGAATGCCCCGCCCGCATTGGCGGCGACGACAATATTGATGCATGCCAGATTAATGAAGCGAGGGTTATCTCCAGCGACTTTCATGACCACCGCACACATCAGCAAGGCAGTTGTCAGGTTATCCGCTATCGGTGAGATGAAGAATGATAAGAAACCTGTCAGCCAAAATAGTGTTCGAAAATCAAACCCTTTCCCTGTCATCCATGCTTGTAACGCATCAAATAATCGGCGCTCTTCCATCGCACTGATGTAGGTCATCGCAACAAGCAAGAACAACAGTAGCTCGGCGTATTCTAATAAGTTGTGTTCTAACGCCGCTTTGGCAATTTCGATTTGCCCATGCTGTTGGTAAACATAGCCAATCATTGCCCAGATCAAACCGGCCGCTAATAACACAGGTTTCGATTTTCTGAGCTGTAAATATTCCTCTAACATCACCAAAACGTAAGCAATGCTAAAAATGATGATAGCAGCGTATCCGATGGTGGATTGTGTTAAAGGAAGTGGTGTTTCTGAAGCCGTTGCGGCAAAGGATAGAGGAGAAAAAAGAGAAAGTAGTAACAAGACAAGCCATTGTCTGAACATATGCGCCCACTCCTTAATTATAAGAATTATGCAGATTCATTGTAGAGAGCTTTTGTTTTTTGAATTGTGAGGCAGATTCAATCTGATTGATTTTTCGACATTTGTCGTCAGGTTTTTAAGAATAGATGAAGAAGTTGAGTTGAGTTTGTTAGGTTTGTTGTGAGATCAGCGATGCGGTTCATGCGCTTTGTCACAAAATATTATGGTTAATGACGAGTTGTGAATAGCTAAATGAGTGTTTGACTAGGATCATCACCTTATTCTGCGATTTGCTTCAAAATCCTATGCGTTCTGTTCCACATGACAAAATAGATAGGTGTCTACAATGTCCAACTCTAACCAATCCACACGTAAAGTGACGTGGGGCTGTTATGTTGCCCTTGCGTTCGCGGTGGTCTTTTTCTCTGGCCTGCTCCAATCGAATGAATGGTATGGCGTGTTTGATTTCACAACTCTAAATGGTTCTTTCGGTAAAGTCGCGTATGCTGTGAACGAAACAGCCGATGGTGTTGAAGCGGCAACAACAACGCTACGCGGTAAAGGCGGTAGCGGTGCGCGTGATGGTTTCCTTTTCGCATTAACTTTGATCCCGACTGTTATGTTTGCACTGGGCATGATTAATGTCCTAGAGCACTATGGTGCGCTTGATGCAGCGCGCAAACTGCTTACCCCTTTACTACGTCCATTAATGGGTATTCCTGGTAGCTCAGGCCTTGCTTTGATTGCTTCTTTACAGAGTACCGATGCTGGTGCGGCGATGACTCGTCAGCTAAAAGATGAAGGGCGTTTAACGAAGCGTGAAACTGATGTGTTTACCATGTTCCAGTTTACTGCAGGCGCAACTATTGTGAACTTCTTCTCTTCAGGTGCTGTTCTTTTCACACTAACTATGGCTGATGGTTCACTTGCGGTGACGTCTTCTATCGGTCTAGCTGTCGCTGTGATGTTTGTTTTCAAGTTTGTTGGTGCGAATTTGTTCCGTATGTACCTCAACATGACTGAAGGTAAAGAAGACAAATCATCACAAGGCAATCAAGAACTGAAAGAAGAGGCTGCACAATGAGCGAAGTAAAAGCAAAGAAACCAATGGTGACAGACATCTTCGTTGAAGGTGCAAAGAAAGGGTGGGTGATCGCTACAACTTCAACCGTGCCTAACGTATTAATGGCATTTGTGATCATCAAAGCGCTGCAAATTACAGGTGCACTTGCTCTGATGGGCAGTATCTTTGAACCAGTAATGG